>NZ_JBVJIM010000069.1:0-1131 GCF_055586305.1 Nonomuraea sp. NPDC051298 | reverse complement strand
GGAGTAGAAGTTCCCGTCGAAGGCCACCAGCGCCTGCGCCGACACCGTCCTTTCCACGGTCAAGACGGCGGGGAACGGGGCCGGCAGTTCCATCAGCGGTTCGGCGGCGGCGAACGTGGCCACGCTCTGCTTGGTCCCGTCCTTCCAGCGGACCCGGATGTCGCCGGTCTTGGCGCACCAGCCATCCAGCGACACTTGAGCCTGCTCGGGTGTGAGGTCATCGCCCAAGGTCCGCCACCAGCGTTGCGCGGCCATGTCGTTGGACTTCTCCACCGATCCCTTGCGCTGCCCGCGACGCGGCGGGCACACCACCGCGTTCACCCCGTAGTGCCTGGCCACCTGCGCGAAGGAGGCGGTGATGTCCTGGGCGTGCTGGTCGAACACCGTCGCCATCCGGTCGAAGCGCCACGTCAGCGTGAGGCCGCCCAACCGAACGCAGATCTCGTGCAGCCCTTGGACCAGATGCGGCTGATCCATCGCCGCTGACAGCCAGCCCCGCCACCGGCCCGAGTACGGCAACGACCCGACCAGCAGATACGCCTCCCGCCGCCACCCCCAATGCGCGGGCGGATCGGGCAGGTGGATCCAGTCCCACTGGGTTTCTTCGCCCGGCTCGTGCGCGATGATCGCCACGTCACGGCCCTTCACCTGATGGCACGGCTCGCAATGCGGACGCAGCTCCCGCACCCTGATCGCCCGGGTGAACGAGGAATACCCACCCGCATAACCCAGCCCCTGCACCTCCTCAAACAGCGTGGTGGCCTGCAGATGCGGATCCTGCCGCAGCCGGATCCGGCAGTACTCCTCCACCGGCGCGAACCCATCCGGGCCCGCCTTCTTTCGCCGGCCCGGCACCCGCTCCCCGCTCAGATACGCCCGAACCGTCCTCCGGTTCCGGCCCAAATGCCGGGCGATCGCCGAGATCGACCAGCCCCGCCCGCGCAACGCCTGCGCTTCCACGTCTTCCCCCTGTGTGAACATCTCCTGGTGGGCTCCCCCGAACCGCAACGGACCTCGAACACCCGAAGCGTCCAGGGGAGCCCACCCGCAGCGGTAACACCGCCACCAGCGAGTCCTCCCAGGTGAGCACCTTCAACGAGCAGAACTGAGCAGTTTCAGCGAGCGCCATCA
>NZ_JBVJIM010000068.1:0-1450 GCF_055586305.1 Nonomuraea sp. NPDC051298 | reverse complement strand
GCCGGCCGCCCGGTGCGCGTCGTCATCCACCCCGCTGGTCTGCCCATGCAACACCTCCGGATCAAGGTGTTGCGACGACCGGTTGAATCCGCCCAATACACTTCTATCCGCTACGCCGAACGACTCGACCAGGTCGGCGCTGCTCGTTCTGTCGGCAACAAGGGCGACTCGTATGACAATGCAGCTGCCGAGTCTTTGAACAGTCTCTACAAGAAAGAACTCATAGACTTCCATGGCGGCTGGAAAGGCGTCATGGATGTGACGATAGCCACGATGGAATGGGTTGCCTGGTACAATTCTGAGCGGCTACATTCTTACTGTAGAAACGTTCCTCCGGCCGAGTATGAGGAGATGTTCCACCGATCGACCGCCGGCACCGGCCCGGCGACTGAGAGCCAAGCGGTCTAGCCTCCAACTTCGCCGGGGCGGTCCAGGTCGCCGAGCCGGTCGGCCCACCCGTTGATACCGACGTGGCTGGTGGTGATGATCGACCCTTTCAGATAGCGGGCGTTGACCACCTCGAACAGCAGAGCCCGGCCGTCCTCATCCAGGCGGCGGTAGCCGAACTCATCGATCACCAAAACGCGTGGCTGGGAGAAGAACCGCAGGCCGGTGTGCAGGCGCTGCTCGGCGACGGCCTTCTTCAGCCGGCGCACGAGATCTTCGCAGGTGGTGAAGTAGGCCTTGTGGCCTTGCTCGGCGGCCAGGCGGGCCAGGCAGATGCTGAGCATGGTCTTACCGACCCCAGGCGGCCCGACGAAGATCACGTTGGCGGCGTCGTCGAGGAACCGGAGCGTGCCGAGTTCACGGATCAGCTTTTCGTCGACACCCGGCTGGGCCGAGAAGTCGTAGTCGCCGATCCCCCAGGGAGCGGGCAGGTTCGCAAAATGCAGGCGGGAGGCGAGCCTGCGGTCCTCGCTGGCGTTGACCTCGATGGACAGCAGCTGCTCGATCACCTCCAGCGGGGCGGTGCCGCGGTCGCGGGCAGCGTCCAGCACGGCGGGCAGCGCTTCGGCGGCCGAAGGCATCTTCAGGAACGCCAGATGTGCTCGCAATCGCTGATAGATCTCCGCCGAGCTGCCGGGCGGGGCGTCCAGGACGCCGGTGATGGTCATGGCCATGAACAATCCCCCGATTATTGGATGGTGGTGATCGGCGGCGGGCCCGGTGACGATCGGCCCGCCGCCGGGTGTCAGTCCCCGCAGGCCAGGTCGGCCTGGTCAGCAGGGCTGAGGGTCTGGCTCGCAGCGGCATAGGCGGCGAAATCAACTACCGGAGCGCTCTGCTCGCTTCTCTGCCCCCCTTGAGCCCCAGTTCCGGACAGTCGGGCCTGGAGCTGCTCGGCCTCGGCGAGGGCTTCGGGCGAGGGCGGGATCCGCCGCTTGCGCCGGCACGGCGCCGCGGTGTCGGCCGACGCGGCCAGGACGGCCTTCTCCAGGGCGATGACGTG
>NZ_JBVJIM010000067.1:0-1451 GCF_055586305.1 Nonomuraea sp. NPDC051298 | reverse complement strand
GGCGGATTCAACCGGTCGTCGCAACACCTTGATCCGGAGGTGTTGCATGGGCAGACCAGCGGGGTGGATGACGACGCGCACCGGGCGGCCGGCGATGCGGTCACCGGGACGGCCTCCGATCCGTCGAGACGTGGAGCGAGCATTCTGGAGGAAGATCGCCGAGGGGCTGACCAGCGAGGATGCCGCCCATGCCTGCGGCGTGTCGGGGCCGGTCGGGTCTCGGTGGTTCCGCGAGGGTGGCGGCATGCCGTTGATCGAACTCAGCGCACCATCAGGCAGGTATCTGTCGTTCACCGAGCGGGAGGAGATCGCCCTGCTCAAGGCCCAACACAAGGGGGTTCGCGAGATCGCGCGCTGCCTGGGCCGGTCGCCCTCGACTATCTCGCGGGAACTGCGGCGCAATGCCGCCACGCGAGGTGGCCGCTTGGACTACCGGGCATCGATCGCGCAGTGGAAGGCCGAGCTGATGGCGCGGCGCCCCAAGACACCGAAACTAGTGGCCAATGCCAGGCTACGGGAGTACGTGCAGGCCCGGCTGTCCGGTCAGCTGCAGGGGCCGGACGGCAAACCGGTAACCGGTCCGCGGCCTTCTGCCTGGAAGGGCCGGAACAAGCCCCGGCGTCAAGACCGCCGGTGGGCGCTGTCGTGGAGTCCTGAGCAAATCTCCAACCGGCTCCAGGTGGACTTCCCCGATGATGAGTCCATGCGCATCTCGCACGAGGCGATCTACCAGGCCCTGTTCATCCAAGGCCGCGGAGCGCTCAACCGGGAGCTGGTCGCTTGCCTGCGCACCGGTCGTGCACTGCGCGTGCCACGCGCCCGCAGCCGGCGTCAGGCCCGCGGCCATGTCACCCCGGACGTGGTGATCAGTCAGCGGCCCGCCGAGGTGGAGGACCGCGCCGTCCCAGGCCATTGGGAGGGGGACCTCATCATCGGCACCGACCGCTCCGCGATCGGGACTCTGGTGGAGCGCACTACCCGATTCACCCTTCTGCTGCACCTGCCTCGGATGGAGGGCTACGGCACTCAGGAACGGGTGAAGAATGGCCCGGCGCTGGCCGGCCGCGGTGCCGAAGCCGTGCGAGACTCGATCACCAAGGAGATCATCGGGTTGCCCGAGCAGCTACGCCGCTCGCTGACCTGGGACCGAGGGACGGAACTGGCCCAGCATGCGCAACTGCGCATCGACACCGGCGTGCGGGTCTACTTCGCCGACCCTCATAGCCCCTGGCAGCGTGGCACCAACGAAAACACCAATGGCCTGCTGCGGCAGTACTTCCCCAAGGGCACCGACCTGTCGCGGTGGAAGGCCGAAGAGCTGGCGGCCGTAGCATTCGCACTCAACACCAGACCCCGGAAGGCCCTTGGATGGAGAACACCGGCAGAGGTCTTTAGCGATCATCTAAACTTGTCGCTGACCAGCAGTGTTGCGACGACTCCTTGAGCCTAAG
>NZ_JBVJIM010000066.1:0-1523 GCF_055586305.1 Nonomuraea sp. NPDC051298 | reverse complement strand
GTCGCAGGGGCGGCTTGTGGCTGGTCAGGTCGGTGCGGGCAGGGCTTGCAGGCGGGCAAGGGCGGTAAGGATGTCGTGGGCCCAGGGCCATCGGGCGGCCAGGCGCAGGCGCAGCCGGCGGCCGCCGCGCACCAGCCGTCCGGCCACCGCCAGCAGTCGCAGTCGCAGGCGTTTGGGCTCGTAGCTGCGGGCGGCGGTGCCGGGCAGGGCGAGCATCTGCATCCAGGCCAGGAGTTCGCAGGCCAGGGCGACGAGTTCGCACCAGATCTGGTTGTGGGCGAAGTGGTGCAGCGGCAGGTTGGCCAGGCCGGTGTCCTTGGCGCAGCGGATGCGGTCTTCGGCGCGGGCCCGGCGGCGGTGGCGGAGTTCCAGGTCGGCGAGCTGACCTTGCTTGGCGTCGGTGACGAAGCAGGTGACGCGACATCCGTCGACATCGGTGAAGCGCAGCTGGGCGCCAGGATGTGGACGTTCCTTGCGGGCGATGACCCGCATCCCCTTCGGCCAGCCCGACAGGTCCAGCAGGCCGGTCAGCTCGGCCACCCAGGCGCCGGGCCGGACCTGCCGGTCGGCGTCGTAGGCGGGCGTCCATGCACTCTTCGGCAGGCGTAGCACGGCCTGCTGCACCTCCTCGGTGAGGGGGAACCCGATCGAGTACGACAGCCGCCGGCCGGGCTTGGTGAGCCAGGCCAGGAACTCGTGCGTGCCGCCGCCGGAGTCGGTGCGGATCAGCACCTGCCGCCGGCGGTGCCGGGGCAGCTGGGCCAGCGCGTGGCGGGTGGCCTCGATGTGGTCGGCGGCGGTGTTGGAGCCGGCGTTGCCCGGTCGTAGCACGATGGCCAGGGGTTCACCGGCACCGCCGGGGCCGTGGTCGGCGAAGACCGTCATCGGGTGGAAGCCGAAGGTGTGTTTCCAGGTCGGTGCCGCGTGCTGCTTGTCGGAATGGGCGATGACGATGGTGGCGTCGAGGTCGAGCGGGATCAGTTCGCCGTCGCTGCCCGGCGCCGCGGGTCCGGCCAGGTCCCAGGCGCGTTCGCGGGCGATGGCCCGGGCCGCGCGCAGCGCCTTGAGCGCTTTGGCCTCGTCGCGGGCGAGCCTGTCGATCAGGCGGGAGACGGTCGGGTCGGAGGCCACCGGGCCGAACAGCTCGGGCTGGGCACGCAGCAGGGCAATGTCGGCCAGGCAGTCCCCGCCCAGCGCGAGGCTGACGGCCAGGTCGGCGACGATTTTGCCGGGGTCGTGCACCGCGCGCCCTGGTCGCCAGCGCTCCAACTGGGCCGACAGTGCCCGGTCCAAGCCGGTGACGTGCAGGGTCTTGAGCAGCAGCAGGCTTCCGGCATGGGAGAGCAGCCCGGTGCCGTCGGCGGAGACGGTGATCGTGCGGTGGGAGGCGATAGTCTTCACGTGAAAAGTGCTTCTCGATCTGGCGCGGACAGGACCTTAGACAAGCCCCATCCTCCCAGCTCAGAAGCACTTTTCTCATGTAACTGGTCTACTCGCGGGAAATTCGCCGCGAAAGCCCGAGG
>NZ_JBVJIM010000065.1:0-1579 GCF_055586305.1 Nonomuraea sp. NPDC051298 | reverse complement strand
TACAGGTCGTTGCCCGCGTAGGACAGGTTGAAGCTCTTGTTGGCCAGGGGGAAGTCGGGGACGATCGCGCTGTCGAGTGCTACTGGGAGAGCGGGCCAGTTGAAGTAGGACGGATCGACGATTTTCACTCGGGTGAGGGTCCCGTCGGGGGCGAGTTCGATGCGGTGCGTGATCGTGCCGCGCCAGCCCTCGACGAGTCCCACGCCCGAGGAAGATTCCTCGGGCGTGGGCGGGTCCGCCGGGTCGGTGGAGGCTTCGACCAGGTGAGTGATCAGGGCGATGGAGGCGGCGATCTCCTCGGCCCGGATCTGGAAGCGGGCCAGGACGTCCCCGCCGGTGCGGCGGGCGGGAGTGAAGTCGCCCAGGTCGGTGAACGGGTGGTCGCGGCGGGCGTCGAGTTCCAGTCCGCTGGCGCGGGCCACGTAGCCGAGCGTGCCGAGGTCGCGGGCGGCGTCGGCGGACAGGACGGCGGTGCCGGTGAAGCGGTCGGCGACCACGGTGTGCCGCAGGGCGAGTTCGACGAGTTCGGCCACGTCGGCGCCGATGGCGTGCAGCCGATCGGGGTCGGGCGGGGTCTTCAGGTGGGCGCCGCCGAGGCGGACACCGCCGCGCAGCAGCCGGTGCCCGGTGACCTCGGCGTTGAGGCGCAGGAGTTGTTCGCGGACACGCCCGGTGTGCGCGTGCAGGATGCCGTAGGCCACGTCGTTGCAGAGCGCGCCCAGGTCGGTGACGTGGTTGTAGAGGCGTTCCAGCTCCAGCAGTACGGCGCGGGCGCGCCGGGCTCGCGCGCTGACCGGGGTTCGGGTGGCTTCTTCCACGGCCAGGCAGTAGGCGAGCGCGTGGCCGACGGAGGTGTCGCCGCTGACGCGCTCGGCCAGTTCCAGCCCGTCGGCGGGCCGGCGGCCTTCGAAGAGCTTTTCGATGCCCTTGTGCACGAACCAGAGCCTGGCTTTGAGCTTGATGATGGTCTCGCCGACCACGGAGAAGCGGAAGTGTCCTGGCTCGATGAGGCCGGCGTGGACGGGTCCGACGGGGATCTCGTAGACGCCCTGGCCCTGCACGGTGACGAACGGATACGGCCCTTCGGGGTCGCCGAAGGAGGGCGGCGGCCCGGCGTCGGCGCGCATCGGGTACCAGCCGCGCGGCCAGTGGTGGTGGCGCACCAGCCGCCGGGGGAACGGATGATCGAGTGGCGTGATCCCGTACAGGTCGCGGATCTCCCGCTCGAACCGGCCTGCCGGGAAGGACAGGTGGGCGAGGCTGGGCACCGCCGGCTGATCGAGGGGGACGCGCAGCCGCAGCTCGGTACGGCGATCCGGGCGACCGGCGACGAACAGGTACGCCAGGGCGAACTCGTCGGCATCCTGGCGTGCGGATACCAGCGCCAGCCGGTGGCCGTCGGCCAGCAGCCGGGCGGCGTGCTCGGGCAGCTCGGCGGGGCTGGTGTCGACGGCGGCGCGGATGGTCATGGCGTTGCTCCGGCGATGGTGGCGGCGGCTTGCAGCAAGGGGTGCAGCGGTCCGAGGGTGATGCCCAGGACGGCGCACGCGGCCAGGCCCGCGACCAGCGGGACGGCCAC
>NZ_JBVJIM010000064.1:0-1655 GCF_055586305.1 Nonomuraea sp. NPDC051298 | reverse complement strand
TCGGCTCTGGCCCACTTTCGGTGGTGACGGACCGCGGTTAGCCGAGCAGGATGCGATGGCGGAGGAGTGCGAAGCCGGCTCGCCCGTACATCTGCCTCTTGATCATTTTTGTTTTGGTGTTGACGCCTTCGGTGCCGCCGTTGTGGAACGGGAGCGTGAGGGCGGCGTTGACGGCGGCTCGGTCGTAGTCCAGCCCGCGGGTGAAGGCGTGCATGTGAGGTAGGTCGACCTGACGCGCTTGTTCGGTCCAGGCGGTCAGTAGCTGGTCGTTGCCCGGCTTGGGGTCGAGGAGAGCGGCGAAGTCCCGGACGAGTCCGGCGAGCATGGTCATCTCGTGGCAGGCGGCGATGGCGGCATCCAGTCGCTCGGCGTGGTGGTCCTTGAGCTTGCTCGGTTCGGTGAGGAGAAGGCTGGCCAAGCGCTTGGGTGAGATCGCGGGCCGGTCGCATTCGACGCGGCCTTGGTTGATGTACCGGTAGAGCAGGTTCTGGCTGCCGGTGTAGCCGAGTTTCTTGATCTCGACAAGGAGCTGCTGGACCGGGACGGCGGGATCTTCGGCTCGGCGTTGGCGCAGATGGTCGCGGAACGGGTCGACAAGCGTGGGCCGGTACTTCGGCACGCGCACCAGTCGTTCGGGTTCGCTGACCCGGGCGTAGCGCTTCACGGTGTTGAGCGCCAAGCCCAGGCGGCGGGCGCATTCCAGCAGCCCGACACCCTGGTTGAGCAGGGCATGAACCTGCTGCCAGCGCTCGCGCGTGGTGGCGGCCCCTACCCCTTCTTTCGGCGGCGGGCCAGTCTTGCCCCAACAGGAGGAGTGCGCGGCGACCTCCTTCACCACGGCTTCGGCCAGGTTGTGCCAGATATGCCAGCGATCACCGACCTGTACCGCTTCAGGCAGGGCGCGACGGATCGCCTCGGCGTAGGCGCCGCTGCTGTCCCGGCACACCACCCGCGCACCGGGATGGGCACGCAGCCACGCCTCCAAAGTGTCGGCCTGACGGTCGGCGAGTACGTCGATCCGCTCCCGCGTTATCGCGTCGATGATCACCGTGGCGTAGCGGTGTCGTTTGCGGAGAGCGAAGTCGTCCACCCCGATCACTGCCGGCACCGGACGAACCGGCAGAGGCAGGCGCAGCAACGACCGGACCGCGCTCTGCCGCGATAGCCCGACTCCCAGCACGGCCAGCAGCCGAGACCCCGCCCGTCCGGCCAGCTCCCGCACCACCGCCCCCACCTGCGTGGTCAAGGCGACCGTGCGGCGTTGATACGGCTCGGCCAGCCCGGGCAGCGGCTCCCGGAACGTCTGCCGCTCGCACCCCACCCTCGCGCACCTCAGCCGCCGAAACCGCAGCCGCACCATCACCCGCTGCCCGCCCAACGGCAGGTCAGCCAGCTGCCGATGCACATAGCCGTGCACCCGCCCGGCTGCCCCGCAGCTGGGACACGCCACCGGCGCGCCCGTGGAGGCGACATGCACCACGATCGCCCCGGCCCCGGGCTGAACGCTGCCGATGACCAGGCCGGCCAGTTGCGGGAACACCAGCCCCGCAAGATCCTTTACGTCACACCGGCGTCACGCTGACACAGCACCCCGAGATAGCCATGTACCGACACGAACTATCACGGTCCGTCACCACCGAAAGTGGGCCAGAGTC
>NZ_JBVJIM010000063.1:0-2720 GCF_055586305.1 Nonomuraea sp. NPDC051298 | reverse complement strand
TGTCAACGGACACGCTGACTTCCATGTAGGCGGGCATTGGTTTGCCAGGTGCGCGGACATCGGTTCTCCAGGCGTGGCCATGGTTTTCCAGGTGGGTGGCCAGTGGATGGTCGATCTCCGTGATGTGGATCAGGTCAACGGGACCACCCCCTTGCCGGCCAGGGCCTGGGCGAGCCGGTGACTGTCGCCGCTGGTCTGGATGAGGTGGGCGTGGTGCAGCAGCCGGTCGACGGTCGCGGTGGCGATGGTCTTGGGCATGATGGTGTCGAAACCGGAGGGGTGCAGGTTGCTGGTGACGGCGACGCTGCGGCGTTCGTAGGCGGCATCGACGATGCGGTAGAAGGCTTCGGCGGCCTCGCCGCTGACCGGCAGCATGCCGATGTCGTCGACCACGATCAAATCCGCGCGGCAGATCCTGGCGACAGTGCGGGCGATGGAGCCGTCGATCTTGGCTTTGCCGATGGTGGTGGTCAGAGTTTCCAGGGTGAACCAGGCCACCGTGTGGTCGTGGTCGATGGCGGCGTGGGCGAGGGCTTCGACCCAGTGGCTCTTGCCGGTGCCGGACGGGCCGCAGGCGATGAGGTTCTCGGCGCGGCCGATCCATTCCAGCGTGGCGAGCGCCTGCTGGGTGGGCGCGGGGATGGAGGAAGTGGCCGGGTCCCAGGTGGCCAGGGTTTTGCCGGTGGGCAGGGCGGCGCTTTTGCGGCGGGCGGCGCGGGTGGCCGCGTCTCGTCCGGTGACCTCCTCGGCCAGCAGCACCCGCACGACCTCGGCCGGGTCCCAGCGTTGGGCACGCGCGGTGGCGAGCACCTCGGGTGCGGCTTTGCGCAGATAGGGCAGCCGCATGCGGCGCAGCAGCGTCTCCAGTTCGGCTGGGATCGGCGGCGCGGCCGGGGCCGCCGCAGATACCGTCGCAGATACCAAGGCTGGGGTTGGGGTGATGGTCATCGCGGTGCTCCCTGCCTGCCGCTGATGGTCTGGCCGAAGGCGGCCCAGCCGGTGGTGCCGGGCTGGACGGAGTAGTGTTCGTCGGCACGCAGCACGCTCTGGCCGGCGCCGGTGCGTTCTTGGCGGGCCAGATGGTCGCAAATGGAGGCCAGGTCGCCGTCGGCGAAGCGGGCGTTGGCTGCGGCCAGTGCCAGGGCGGCGTCGACCAGGGGCGGGCCGAGCACGGCGGCCAGTTCGACCGCGGCGGTCATCTTGGTGCGGATCCGGGCGGCGCCGGCCGCGGCAGCCTCGATCAGCCAGGTGCGGGCGCCGTCGCCGATGTCCAGGAACGCCTGCTCGGCTGCGCTGCGTGGGGCGGGGACCGGCCGGCGGGGCTCGTTGCCGCCCGGATGGCCGGGGTAGTGGGCGTCGGTGATGCGCGCTCTGCCCGGCGTGGACAACTCGTGCCGGCAGAGCTCGGCCAGCCCGGCCGGGGTGCGGGCCACCACGACCAGCTCGCCGCCGTGGACGCGGCACCACACCCGCCGGCCGACATGCCCGGGCGGGGTGGAGTAGCGCACACCGCCGAAACGCACCGTCTGGTCGTCGTTGACCAGCCGCTCTTCGCCCAGCGCGAGCACGAACGGCTCGACGGGCAGCACATGCAGCCGTTCACGCTCGACCTGCAGCAGCTCGATCGGCGGGCGGCGGGTCTCGCGGTGCGGCCGCGCGTTGATCCGCTCACACCACACCCGGCAGGCGGCCTCCAGCTCGGCGAAGGTGGCGTACTGGCCGGTCAGGTTGGCCTCGGTCGGCACCAGATCCGCCTTGGCGATCTTCACGGTCGCCTCCGCGCCGCCCTTGGTCTCGGGATCGTAGGGCACGCACGAGCACACCACGCACCCGTAGTGCTGGCCCAGCGCGACCATGTCCGGGTTGCGCACCGCCACTCCGGCGATGTGCTCGATCGTGATCGTCTTGGCGTTGTCCGACAGCAGATACCGCGGCACCCCGCCGATCGCCCGCAGCGTCTGATCCAGGCAGGCCACCAGCCCGCCCATGCTCAGGTCCCAGACCGGCAGCACCATGCGGAAGCGGCACCAGGCCAGCCAGGCGCAAAACAGCCAGGTGCGCCGCCCGGCCACCCGTGGCCCCGCTCCCCAGTCGAACTGCAGCCACATCCCCGGTTCGGGGATCCACGGCCGATACGTCCGCCGCCGCCCCGTCCGCCAGGCCGTCTTGGCCGCCGCGACCGCCCGACGGGTCGAGCGCTCAGAGCCGGTATAGCCCATCCGCACCAGATCGGCGTGCAGCACATCGGCGCGGATTTTGCCCTGGGACTGCTCGACCTTCTCCTCCACCTTCTCCAGGAACGCATCGATCTTCTTCGGCCGCGGCCCGGCCTGGTGCGGGTTACCGCCCGCCTGGCGCACCGCGACATAGCGCTGCACCGTCTTGATGTCCACCCCGGCCAGCTGCGCCGCCGAATGCGCACACCGGGTCAAATCGAAAGCTTCCAGAATCTCCATGATCTCCCTGCCAGACTTGGCCAAGGGTTCCCTCCGCGAGACGAGGTCCGGACTGCACACCCGACACCTCACCCCCTCGCGGAGGGCGCCCACTCTGTTCATGGCTGGAGATCTTCCGTCCACCGGCCGTCAATCTTCCTGACCGCACAGCCGGACCCTGATGGCCGTATGCCTAGACCCGATGGCCATCAGCCAGGAATCCGTGATGACCGCCACACTCGACTCTCATGACCGCTCACCTGGAGTTTTCCACGGCCGCTCTCA
>NZ_JBVJIM010000062.1:0-1636 GCF_055586305.1 Nonomuraea sp. NPDC051298 | reverse complement strand
TCGACTGTTTGAGGGGATCCCAAGTAGCACGGGGCTCGAGGAATCCTGTGTGAATCTGCCAGGACCACCTGGTAAGCCTAAATACTCCCTGGTGACCGATAGTGCACGAGTACCGTGAGGGAAAGGTGAAAAGTGCCCCGGTGAGGGGTCGTGAAAGAGTACCTGAAACCGTGTGCCTACAAGCCGTAGGAGCTTACGAGGACTTTGGTCCTTGTGTGATGTGACTGCGTGCCTTTTGAAGAATGAGCCTGCGAGTTATGGTGTGTGGCGAGGTTAACCTGTGTGGGGGAGCCGTAGCGAAAGCGAGTCTGAATAGGGCGTTTGAGTCGCATGCTGTAGACCCGAAGCGGGGTGATCTACGCATGGGCAGGTTGAAGCTCAGGTAAGACTGGGTGGAGGACCGAACCCACCAGGGTTGAAAACCTGGGGGATGATCTGTGTGTAGGGGTGAAAGGCCAATCAAACTCCGTGATAGCTGGTTCTCCCCGAAATGCATTTAGGTGCAGCGTTGCGTGTTTCTTGCCGGAGGTAGAGCACTGGATGGCTGATGGGCCCGACAAGGTTACTGACGTCAGCCAAACTCCGAATGCCGGTAAGTGAGAGCGTGGCAGTGAGACTGCGGGCGATAAGGTTCGTAGTCGAGAGGGAAACAGCCCAGATCACCGACTAAGGCCCCTAAGCGTGTGCTAAGTGGGAAAGGATGTGGAGTCGCAGTGACAACCAGGAGGTTGGCTTAGAAGCAGCCACCCTTGAAAGAGTGCGTAATAGCTCACTGGTCAAGTGATTCTGCGCCGACAATGTAGCGGGGCTCAAGTACACCGCCGAAGTCGTGGCACTGGCAGCCTTTTGGTTGTTGGTGGGTAGGGGAGCGTCGTGCATCCGGTGAAGCCGTCGAGTGATCGTATGGTGGAGGGTGTGCGAGTGAGAATGCAGGCATGAGTAGCGAATCGAGGGTGGGAAACCCTCGCGCCGGATGACCAAGGGTTCCTGGGGCAGGTTAATCCGCCCAGGGTAAGTCGGGGCCTAAGGCGAGGCCGACAGGCGTAGTCGATGGATAACGGGTTGATATTCCCGTACCCGCTTCAATGCGCCCATATCGAATCCTCTGATGCTAACGGTCCTTAAGTCCTTCTGGCCTTCGGGCTGGGGGTGAGGCTGAACGCCGGATCCGATGGGGTAGTAGGTAAGCGATGGGGTGACGCAGGAAGGTAGTCCAGCCCAGGCGATGGTTGTCCTGGGGTAAGCATGTAGGGAGTGGGGTAGGCAAATCCGCCTCATGTTAATCCTGAGATGTGATGCCGAGCCGATTGTGGTGAAGTGGATGATCCTATGCTGCCGAGAAAAGCCTCTAGTGAGTGTTGTGGCGGCCCGTACCCTAAACCGACTCAGGTGGTCAGGTAGAGAATACTAAGGCGATCGGGTGAACTGTGGTTAAGGAACTCGGCAAATTGCCCCCGTAACTTCGGGAGAAGGGGGGCCTCTGCTGGTGATGGCACGTGCTGCCGGAGCTGGTGGGGGTCGCAGTGGCCAGGGGGAAGCGACTGTTTACTAAAAACACAGGTCCGTGCGAAGTCGTAAGACGATGTATACGGACTGACGCCTGCCCGGTGCCGGAACGTTAAGGGGACCGCTTAGC
>NZ_JBVJIM010000061.1:0-4383 GCF_055586305.1 Nonomuraea sp. NPDC051298 | reverse complement strand
TCCTCGCCGACCTGGGCGGGATCGTGGCCGGGATCTTCCGCGCCATCGAAGGCAGCGGCCCCAACGTCCTGGGCCTCTTCGGCAGCCTCCTCGACGGGCTGCACGCCTTCGTCGACTCCGCTCAGGGCCAGCAGGTCATCGCCACCATCTGGCAGGCCCTGCTCGCCATGGGCCAAGCCCTGCTGCCGGTCATCCAGGCGCTGGCCGGCGCGATCGCCGCCATCGCCCCGACCGTGGCCGATCTGGCCACCACCATCGGCCCCATCCTCGCTGGGGCGATCTCCGCCCTCGGGCCCGCGGTCGCCGCCGTCGGGCCGGGCCTGATCGCCCTGTTCCAGGGCCTCGGCCAGGCCGTCGCCGCGCTCGCCCCGGCGCTGCTGCCGCTCGGGCAGGCCATCGGGTCGGCGTTCGCCACGCTGCAGCCGCTGATCGCCGCCCTCGGGCCGGCGGTCGCCGCGATCCTGCCCGGCGTCCAGGCGCTCGCCGGAGCGCTGGCTCAAGGGCTGGCCGCGCTCGCGCCCGCGCTGGCCCCGGTCGGCGCCGCCATCGGCGCGATCGGCGCCGCGCTGGCGCCGCTGCTGCCCGTGCTCGGCCAGATGGTCGCGCTCATCGCCACGTCGCTGGCGGCCGGCATCCAGGCGGTGCTGCCCAGCCTGCAACTACTCGTCGCCTCCTTCGGCCAGGCGCTCCAGGCGCTGTCTCCGCTGGTGCCCCTGCTGACCGGGCTGGCCGCCAGTGTGCTGAACACGCTGGTCCCGGCGCTGGCGCCGCTGCTGCCGCAGATCGCCACCCTGATCACGCAGCTCGTGACCGGGCTCATCCCGGCCATCACGCCGCTGATCGGCGTGTTCGGCCAGCTCGTCCAGGCGGTCGCGCCGGTCCTCCTGCAGATCGGGCAACTCGCCGGTCAACTGCTGGGCGCGCTGCTGCCCGCGATCACCCCGCTGATCGGGGCGCTCGCGCAGATCGTGCCGGTGCTCGGCGGGGCGCTCGTGGAGGCGTTCAGCCAACTGATCACGGCGGTCGCGCCCCTGCTGCCGATCATCGTGGATGTGCTCGTCCCGTACTGGGGCGAGCTTGTCAACGCGATCACGCCGCTGCTGCCGATCCTCGCGGAGATGGCCGCGCTGCTGGCCGGGACGTTCGTGCAGGCGTGGGCCATGATCGCGCAAGCCTTCATCCCGCTCGTCCCGGTGATCGGCCAGCTCGCCCAGACCCTCGGGCAGGTCCTGCTGCAGGCGATGCAGGCCCTCGCCCCGCTGGTCATGGCCCTCGCCGGGGCGCTCGCGCAGCTCCTGCCGTCCTTCGCGCCGCTGATCGAGCTGGTCGCGCAGGTCGCGGCGCAGCTCGGCGGGATCCTCGTCCAGGGCATCACGCAGTTGGCGCAGGCCATCACCCCGGTGCTGCCGATCCTCATGGACCTGGCCAAGCAGATCGGCGCAGCGCTGCTCACCGCGCTGCAGGCCGCGGCCCCGGCGATCCTGTCGATCGTCACAGCGGTCGTGGGCCTGCTGCCCGCCGTAACCCCGCTGATCCCGATGTTCGTGCAGCTCCTGGCGTCGATCGTGCCGCTGGCGCTGCAGTTCCTGCCGCTCTTCGCCCAGCTCATCACCATGCTGGCACCGGTCGTCGTCCAGCTCGTCGGGGTGGTCGGGCAGCTCCTGGCCGCGCTGATGCCGCTGGTGCCGATCCTGCTGCAGCTCGCGATGCAGATCATCATGCCGCTGGTCCCGATCGTGCTGCAGTTGGTGCAGGCGTTCCTGCCGCTGATCTCGGCCATCCTGCCGCCGCTCGTGCAGCTCATCCAGGCGGTCGCGCCGATCCTCGGCCTGGTCGCGACCGCGTTCGGGCAGATCCTGCAGGCGCTCGCCCCGCTCCTGCCCCCGCTGATCCAGCTCCTGTCGACGATCCTCATCCCGCTGCTGCCGATCATCTCGTCCCTGGCCGGGCTGCTGACCCCGCTGATCGGGATTTTCGCCCAGCTCGTGACGGCTGTGACGCCGCTGATCCAGGTGCTGCTCAACCTGATCGTGTCGGTGCTCACCCCGCTGATCAGCATCATCGCGACCGTCATCGCGTGGATCGCCGAAAAGCTCGGGCCGATCTTCGAGTGGGTGGCCGGGGTCATCAAGGGCGCGATCGACAAGGTCGCCGAGGTCTTCGAGTGGATCTACAACCTGCTGGTCGGCAACAGCATCATCCCCGACCTCATCCAGGAGATCCGGGACTGGTTCCAAAAGGGCGTCGACTGGATCAAGTCGATCATCGAATGGTTTCGCGAACTGCCCGGCAAGATCGGCGAATGGCTCGGCGGAGTCCTCGACAAGGCAAAGGAGATCTGGACCAGCATCCGCGACGCCGTGGCGGAGCGCATCACCGCCCTCCGGGAGAAGATCGCCGAGGTGATCGCCGCCATCGGCCGACGCTGGACCGAGTTCTGGGACGGCGTCAAGAACTTCGTCTCCGACAAGTTCAACGAGATCAAGACCGCCGTCTCACAGCGCATCGACGACGTGCTGACGTTCTTCCGCGAGCTTCCCGGCCGGATCACCTCCGCGCTGGGCAGCCTGGGCGACACGCTGTGGAACGCCGGCCGGGACCTGATCTCCGGGCTGTGGAACGGCCTGCAGTCGATGTGGGGCTGGTTCAAGGACGCCATCTGGGGCTTCTTCAGCTCGATCATGCCCCAGTGGGTCAAGGACGCCCTCGGCATCGCGAGCCCGTCGAAGGTGTTCGCCAAGCTCGGCCGGGAACTGCCCGCCGGCATGGCGCTCGGCATCACCCAGGCGTCCGGTCTGGTCAAGTCCGCCATCGCCGGGCTGGCCACGACCGCGACCGTCGGCGTGGCCGGCGCGGGCGTGCCCGCGTACGCGGGAGGAGCGATGCCCGCGGGCGGCGGCGGAGTGGTGATCCAGAACCTGAATCTGTCGTTCGCCGACGACCGCGACATGTACGAGAAGGGCCGCGAGTTCGCCGAGGGCCTGTTCGAGTTCCAGCGACGGGGAGGAGCGCTGCCGAAGCCATGACATTGCCCACTTTGCTCGTCGAGGCCCAGTTCACGCTGGGCGTGTGGACGGACGTCACGCCCTGGCTGAAACTGCCGCTGTCCACCGGCCGGGGCTCCTCCCGGGTGCAGTCGCCGATCATCCGCTACAACCCGGGCAAGGCCACCGTCCGGCTGAACAACACCGACCGGCGTTTCGACCCGGCGCACCTGGCCGGGCCGTACGTGTCCGGCGGCCGGACACAGGTGCAGCCGATGCGGCCCGTCCGCGTCCGCTGCACCTGGAACGCCGTCACCTACAACCTGTTCCGCGGGTTCGCCGACCAGTGGGACGTGTCCTGGCTCGCCAACCCGGGCGGCGGCAGCCAGGGCTATTCGACCACGACGGTGCCCTGCACGGACGGCTTCAAGTACCTGCAGAACAAGAAGCGCCCGCCCACGATCATCGTCATCGGCGGGCAGCCGGTCACGCAGACGTACGGCGCCGGCGAGTTGTCCGGCGCCCGCATCGCCCGCGTCCTGGACTCGGCGAACTGGCCCGCGACCGACCGGGTCATCGCGGCAGGCAACAGCCCGATGCAGGCGACCGCGCTGACCGGCGACGCCCTGTCGGAACTGCAGAACGTCGCCGACTCCGAGATCGGCGAACTCTACATCGACGGCCAAGGCCGCGTCGTGTTCCGCAACCGGCACGCCATCCACACCGAGACCCGGTCGACGACGGTACAGGCCACCTTCGGCAACCCGGCCTCCGCCATCGCCCCGTTCGAGACCAAGCTCTCCTCCGACGACGCGACGCTCTACAACGAGGTCCTGGCCACCCGTGAGGGCGGCACCGTGCAGATCGCCGAGGACACCGCCAGCCAGGACGAGTTCCTCACCCGCACCTTCGACAGCCCCACCCTGAAACTCCAGACCGACGGCGAGACCCTGAACTGGGGGCAGTGGATCATCTACCTGTCCGCCGAACCGGAGACCCGCTTCGACGAGATCAAAATCCACTGCCACGCCGCGCCGACCGTGCTGTTCCCGCTCGTCCTGCCCCGCGAAATCGGCGACCGGATCCAGATCGTCCGCAGGCCGCCCGGCGGCGGCAGCCCGATCATCCGGGAGGCGTTCGTCCGCGGCATCGCCCACGACGTCTCCACCGAAAAGTGGATCACCACGTTCCAGCTCCAGTCCGCCCGCCAGTTCGGCAACTTCTTCACCCTCGACGACCCCGTGCTCGGTGTGCTCGGCAACGGCATCCCGATGATCTTCTGAGGAGGGGTGATGGCGACCGTCCCCAACCCGCGCACCTGGACCCCCACCGAGCAGGTGACCGCCGCGAAGCTGAACGTGGACGTCAGGGACTCGATCAACTTCTACAAGGCGCCGCC
>NZ_JBVJIM010000060.1:0-4889 GCF_055586305.1 Nonomuraea sp. NPDC051298 | reverse complement strand
TCCGGCCCGGAACTCCGGATCAAAACGGCGTCTCGTGGTTCCTGCCACGACCAAACCTCTCTTGGTTCGGTCTCCACGTTACGAGGGGAAGCCCAATCCAGGCGCCGCCCGGTCGGCGCGCTCCCCGGCTGCATGATCTGAGGCATACGTTCACCGTCGCGACGATGCTGGACTGGTATCGCGACGGCGGGAACGTGCAGGCCCGGCTCCCGCTACTGTCCACCTGGCTCGGCCATGTCGACCCGAAATCGACCTACTGGTACCTCCAGGCCGTCCCCGAACTCCTCGCCCTTGCAGCAGGCAGGCTCGAGCAGGCCGACGGGCAGGCGGCCCGATGACCGACCTTGCCCCCATCCTGCAGGGATTCTTCACCGACCGGCTGGCCCGGCAGAAGAAGGCCAGTCCGAACACGGTCGCGGCCTACCGCGACACGTGCCGACTCCTGCTGTCCTTCGCACAGGCCAAGACCGGGAAGGCAGCCAGCAGACTCAGCCTCGCGGACCTGGACGCCACGATGATCGGCGCGTTCCTGCAGCACCTGGAAGATGACCGAGGCAACGGCAGTGCCACCCGCAACGCCCGGCTGGCCGCGATCCACTCACTGTTCCGCTATGCGGCCCCGCGGGCGCCCGAGCACGCCGCCGTGATCAGCCAGGTCCTGGCCATCCCGCCCCGCCGGCGCGAGCGCGCCATCGTCAACTACCTCACCCCCGGGGAAACCGACGCCCTGCTCGCTGCCCCCGACCGCAAGACCTGGCACGGCCGCCGCGACCACGCCCTGCTCCTGCTCGCCGTTCAGACCGGCCTGCGGGTATCGGAGCTCACCGCACTCACCTGCCAGGACGCGCACCTGGGCACCGGCCCGCACGTCCGCTGCCACGGCAAGGGACGCAAAGACAGGGCAACCCCGCTGACCAGCCAGGTCGCCAGGGCGCTGAAAACCTGGCTCGCCGAACTCGGCCCCAGCCCCGGACCCGGCCTGCCGCTCTTCCCGACCCGGCCCGGCGGACGGCTCTCCCGTGACGCCGTCGAGCGGCTCGTCACCAAGCACGCAACCGCAGCCGCGGACAGCTGCCCGTCGATCAAGGAGAAGAACATCACCCCGCACACGCTCAGGCACACCGCCGCCATGTCACTCCTGCGGGCCGGAGTCGATACCTCGGTCATCGCCCTCTGGCTCGGCCACCAGGACGCCGAGACCACCCAGATCTATCTCCACGCCGACATGAGCATCAAGGAACAGGCCCTCGCCCGTGTCCAGCTACCGGGCACCAGCCCCGGACGCTACCGCCCGCCCGACACCCTGCTCGCGTTCCTCGACACCCTCTAACCACCGCCAGGAACAACCAGGTTATGCCGATCCAGGAACGGCGAACCGCCCGCTGACCAGGGAATCCGACAGCCGGGTCGGCATAACCCGGGCCTCGGCATAATGCGATGATTTCGTGGTGCTCGTGCGTGGTGGCCGAGAAGATGTCGAGGCACTGCGTGAGGAGATCACGCGGGTTCTCGTCCCGCTGGGTCTTCGGCTGTCACCGGCCAAGACCCGGATCGTCACATGAGCGAGGCGTTCGAGTTCTTGGGCTTCCGCATCCAGTGGCGCCGCAAGTACGGAACGGACCAGTGGCACGTCTATACCTTCATCGCAGACCGGCCCTTCCGGTCGGTGAAGGACAAGATCCGTGCTCTGACGAACAGGACGTCACAGCTGAACCCCAGGTTCGCGCTGACCAGGATCAATCAGACCCTGCGTGGATGGACGAACTACTTCAAGCACGCAGTCTGCAAACACACCCTCTCCGACCTGGCCAGATTCGTCTGGTGGCGGGTGACCCGGTGGCTTATGCAGTTGCACCGCTGGAGGTGGACCGACGTTCGCAAGGCTTTCACCGGCCCCAGCGGCCGGTGGAAACCGATCAGCGTGGACGGTATCGAGCTGTTCAACCCCGAGAAGGTCCCGGTCACCCGGTACCGGTATCGCGGCAGCACGATCCCCCGACCCTGGCCCGTCTGACGGCAGACACCGTGGAGCGCCCGTTGCCGAGAGATCGGCACGGCGGGTGCGGCGAGCGGCCTGGGAAAACGGACCGGGAGCAACCCCGGCACCGCGCTCCAGGCCGACTCGACTCATTCGGCGTGCCGGGACGCCCGAAGTGCTGGGCGATGCGCGCCCCGGCCATGAACGTCCTG
Organism: Nonomuraea sp. NPDC051298; assembly: GCF_055586305.1. Classification (NCBI taxonomy): domain Bacteria; kingdom Bacillati; phylum Actinomycetota; class Actinomycetes; order Streptosporangiales; family Streptosporangiaceae; genus Nonomuraea; species Nonomuraea sp. NPDC051298. The sequence continues at coordinate 2,699 of NZ_JBVJIM010000060.1, read as the reverse complement.
GTCGCTGAGGAGGTCATCTGCGGCCCGTTGTCCGAGACGGCCAGCAGCACCGGGAAAGCGTCGTGGCCGGGCACCTGCCCGCCACGCAGTTCGGCCAAGAACCCCTCGTCATCGAGAAGATGAGCCTTGCCCAGCATCTCCAGAGCGCGCGTGTAGGCGACCTCGACCTGCGTAGAGGTCTCCTCCGGAGAGACCACAGTGGCCAGCCAGTACCGTGACACCACGTCCAGGACCGCGATCGCGCACCAGGACGGCAGCCCGCGAAAGTGCGTGAAGTCATAGATCGTGATCACGCCTGGCACCAGCTCGGCCCACTCGGGCCACGCCCGGCGTGGCCGTCGCTCACGCGCGGGCCGCTCGGCAACGCTGATCCCGGCGGCCTGCAGCACCCGCAGCACCGTCGATTCCGAGGCGTAGAACGCCTCCAGCCGCGACCCACGATGGGCGAGCTTGCGATGGGAACGGTCGATGCCCAGCCACTCCTCGGCGATCTTCACGATTGCCTCGCGTTCCCACGGCAGCAGCGCGTGCAGCGCGATCTCCGGGCCCGGCTTCGCATCGTCCAAGCAGCCCACCACGGCGCGGGCCTGCCAGCGCAGCACCCGCACGTGATCCAGCCCCAGCAGCGCGGACGAGCGGCGGGTCGACCAACCGCCCTCACGCGCCGCGTGCGCGACAAGCTCCAGCAGACCGGCCTTGACGGACGCGTCGACTCGCGGCGGGACCAGGCCGGCCTTCAGCCCCAAAGCGATTTTCCCTGGTGCAGATGGAGCGCGACGGCCTGCTCGGTCACCGTCGCACGCAACCGCTCGATCTCCCTGTGAGCCGCCTCCAACTCGACGGCCTCGGGGCTCTTGCCCGGACGACCCGACGTCGAAGCACCGGCCAGAGCGTCCAGCGCGCCCTGCTTGGCGGTCTTGCAGATGACGTTGACCGTCATCCGGTTCACACCGTACTTCTCGGCCGCCTCGCCCTGGGTGGACTGGCCAGTGAGTACCTCGACGAACACCTGGTACTTCACCGACGGGGCGAGCAACGTCCGCTTGCCCGGCCTACCCGTACGGGCCTGGGACGACTTGGGATCCTGCTGTGGTCCTGCCACCTGCTTCAACCTCTTCCACGGAGTGATCAAACTACCCGCGGCTGATAGGTGTTTCGGACCGGAACTGGTTCATTGACTCTGACGCGGAAGGGGTCCACGTTCAAGACTGGCCGGACCTGCCAGTACAAAATTCTCTGCTCGATATCAGCCGTGGCCGGGCCCCTGATTCCAAGCGCGAAAGCGGCCCCCACCTTCTGTTGAATTCTCGCTCGGCCTTGCTGTTGTCCGGCGGCTGCCTGACTCCATGCCTCCTGCGCGGCGAGGTTGGCCTCGGCGACAGCAGCATCGGCCTGCTCGCGGGTCTGCCGGAGCTGCTCTACGGCTTCCTCTCGGGCGGCGCTCACCCGCTCGTCGGCGCCGCGCTGCGCGATCCCGGCACCCCAGAACTGTCGGTGCCGGGTGCTTGGGTGGGAGCATGCGTTATGGCATCGACGTCGCGATCCTCGGTGACCTCGCGGAGCCGGCACACCTGGTCACCCTCGCCCAGGAGGCCGAGGCCGCCGGGTGGGACGCGTGCTGGTGTGGGACAACCTGGCCTTCACCTGGGGCATGCCATCGGCCGACCCGTGGGTGACGCTGGCCGCGGCGGCGCAGGCGACCTCGCGCATCAAGCTGGGCACGGCAGTGACGGCCGTGGCCCGGCACCGCCCGGAAATGCTGGCCCAGACGGTGGCGACGCTCGACAGGCTGAGCAGCGGTCGCGCGATCCTGGGCGCCGGGCTGGGCGGCGTGCGGCAGGAGTTCACCGCCTTCGGCTCAACACGTCCCGGCGGGGTTGTGCTCGACGAGGCGCTCGACGTGATGGTCGCGCTCTGGTCCGGCGAGGAAGTGCACCACCGGGGCACTCATTACACCGTCGACGGGGTACGGCTCGCGCCGCTGCCGCTCCAGCGGCCCGGGGTGCCGGTGTGGGTCGGCGGGACGGCTCCGGGTGCGCTTCGGCGTGCCGCACGCTGGGACGGCTGGATCGTCGCCGGCGACGACCGGGAGGGCCGCATGACGCTTTCACCCGACTCTCTGGCCGCCCAGGCCAGTGAGCTGCGCCGGTCCCGGGCAACCGCGGGCGACTTCGAGGTGGTGGTCATCGGGGTGAGCGAGCCAGGTTCGTCGGTCCGGGCCTACGCCGACGCGGGCGCCACGTGGTGGCTGGAGCACCTCCACAGCTACCGGGGGTCGATGGAATGGCTGGTGCGGCGCGTTAAGGCGGGCCCGCCCGTGTGAAGCACCTGCGGTGCGTGGTTCAGGACAGTTCGATGCACAAGGCGGGCTCCATATGGGTCGAGTTGCCTCGCCCTGCCGCCGCAGACACAGCAGCAAACGAACACACGCGGATCCGAAAGGGGGCCTGCGACGAGGCGCTACCGTTCCGCACGAGAGAACGTGCCCCATGGAGGGATTCCGTACGTGACCAACGTGCCTGACAACCCATAGATATTGGTCAGGCACGTTCGGACACGCCAACATGCCTTACGTGCCTGACCGCTGAGAGCCACCCAAGATAACGGTTTGATCATCGAGAAGGTGGCGGGCAGATCGCTGGCCGCCGAGTTCGCCCGCCGGCTGTTCGAACCGCTCGGGATGAGCCGTTCGTACCTGC
>NZ_JBVJIM010000059.1:0-5057 GCF_055586305.1 Nonomuraea sp. NPDC051298 | reverse complement strand
TGTCCCGTCTCAATTGATGCGACACAGAGAGGCTCATCCACCTCGGTTGTGACAGTTCTACTGAGACGCCCGAGGAGCACGGCGTCTCAGTAGAACTGTCACAACCGATCGGATCCGATGGTGTCGGTGAGCGGCTCTGGGAGGTTGTAGGCGCGTCGGTGCTCAGCCTGTCTGGCCGCGTGTGCTCGCTCTTCTGGTTCCTCCCGGAACATGCGCCTCAAGGGGTCGATGTAGCGCGAGTAGGAGGACGATTCCCAGATGTAGTCGGGTTCGACGGTGCGACGCACTTCCTGGACGAACATGGCGTTGCCAGTGACGTCGAGGGCGAGTGCTTTCCAGAAGGGTGAGGCCAGAAGCCGTGTCAGAGCGACGGCCGGCGGATACTTGGCTGCCTGAAGAGTCGAATCATCTGGTGGGACGCGCCAGGAGGGGCCATGAAAGCGGTGCATGAGCCTATCGACCTGGGCGCGGTGGTAACCGCGCGTGGCCCATTCGTCGACGATGCTGTGGGCCTGCTCGAACGCGCGATGAACGGTGAATCGCCCGTGCCGTCGAATGAGTCGTCGATGTTGGCGATTGGCCTGGAGGATGCCGTCGAATCCGGCCAGGTCGATCTGTGTGGGCCCTGCGATCCAACGGCGGTGTCGGCGGCAGATGACATCCTCCGCTCGTCTCCAGCAAGTGACGGGGTGATCAATGCCGCGAGCGCGTGTGCATCGGGTGCATTTGACGAACGTGATACTCGAGTGCGGTCGCGGCCGTCCCGTGACGCTCATCGACGCGAGTTCTTGGGCGCTGCAGAGTTCGAGGATGGCGTAACGCATGCTCTGGGCCGGCTGGCCACTGGTGGTGATGACGACTTCAGGCGGGACGGGGATCCTGGGGCTCGTGCTGCCCCTCAAGTAGTCGATCAGGTGGTAGCCGTTCATGCTGTTGGCCTGGGCCAGTCGCATCAGGTAGGACGTGACGGTTTCATCATGAACGGGTGTAATGCTCTGGGGCAGCGGTTGCAGTCGGCTGACGGCCAGCCAGTCGCCGAGGGCGCCCGGATCGGAGGGCATCATGCCGCCGTGTCGCCGTCCGACTCGGCGATGTAATCGACGGGGATGGTGTCCATCAGTTTGCGAGTGATGGCCTCCTGGCCTTCCAGGATCGCCGTCTGGGCTGAGGCTCGAACGAGATGGGAAAGGCTGCCGATCATGCCGCCTGTCCGCTGGTGCAGGTATTTGGCGTTGCGGAGCAACGTGCCGTCCTTGTGCCGGTGCAGCCGTAACGCGTCCTCCAAGGTGGTGATCATCGCCTTCCATTCGTCGCCGTAGGGGATCGGACCGGTGTTGATGACCACGCTGCGGCCCAGAATCTGAGCGCCGCGGACACCCGACAATCTGCGCGGGACGTCGATCCCGGCATAGACGAAGGTGGCGGGGAGGTGCTCGGTGAAGTATTTCAAGTGGTCGGACATGTCCTCGCCGGCTGCCGTGGCGAGGTTCAGATTGTGAATCTCGTCCACCAGGACCAGCTCGACCTTGGCCTTGATCAGAATCTCGCAGACGGCATCGGTGATGTCGGTGGTGTTATAGATGCGCTTCACTGGAGGAAGACCGAGGAAACGGGCGAACTCTGCCGCCAGTTTGCGAGGCGATCCCTTGGGCGGCGTGCTGACGTAGACGACCGGGATCCGATCGCTCATCCGGCCCGGCTGCCGTTCCCGGAGCCGAAGCTCGTGCATGCGGCCAAGCTGCTTGAGCGCGGTGGTCTTGCCGGTGGTCTGCAGACCGCTAAGGATCATCATGCGCCGGGCGCTGATCTCCCGCCGGTTCAGCATGGTCAGCAGCCTGCCCTGGCGGGCGACCTGACGGACCAGGGAAGTCGCGACGACGATCATTTCTGAGTGATAGCTGATCCGGTTCTCGTCGTAGGCGTCGTGCTGCTCGTCGTCCAGATCCATCCACTGCTGGTCGGGCAACAAGGTGAACGCGGCCGGCTGCGTGTCAACGAACCGTCGCCAGCGGGCCAGCGTCATGGTGGGTTCCCGCCGGTCGAGATCGAAGTCAGATCCGTCGTCAGGCTCACCGGCCGGAGTGCTCACCATCGCTTCTTGGCCTCCTCCGCAGCATCGAAGACACCCAGCGGGATCACCTTGGCCAACTCTTCCTCCTCATCGTCAAATTCGTCATCAGCGTCCTCTTCAGGCGGCGAGGGCTCGGCAACCGGCGTCTCCGCCTGCGCGCGAGGCCAGGCTTCAGCGATCTCTTGGCTCGTGGTCGCCCGGGTGCGTGCGGCAACCCGCAAGTCTTGACGCGTCGTTTCGCGGTCAGGGCCGCGCTCGGCTCGATCGAGCAAATCGCTGGCAGCTCGGGCGATCTCCTCTTCGGTCGGCTTGTCGATGCCTCTGCGGGCCAGCATCCGCTGAGCGTGCTCCCAGGCCAAATCCCCGAAGGGGACGGGACCGGTGTTCAAATAGGTCCACGTGGCCTCGATCCACCCGCCGTCTCGGTGATTGCGCACCCAGATGCGCGAGACGTCATAGGGATCGCGGTGCACTTCCCACAACCCCTTCTTGGCAGCGACCCCCGAGTGTTGCCTCCGGTAACGACGTAGCGCCCGGCTGTCATACTTCCTGTGCTTGATCCTGATCCCGTAGGAATTGATGGCCCGCCATTCCACCGGAAGCAACTCGATGTAGTCATTCTGCGACAGAGGAACCGGGACATAGCCAGCGACCTCGATCAACGAGGCGTACTTCTCGTTCGGAGTGAGCGCCTTGCCTGGGGAGAGCGGCTCACGCAACCCGTCATGCGGACGGTTCTGCCACGTGGCCACCAACCACTCGTCCAGCATCTCCTGCAACTCGATCATCGACCAAACCGCGGCCTGGTCGGCGTCCTTGCCGCGATGCTCCACGCTGTTGCCCACGTATCCCGCCACGTACTGGGCGAACAAGGTGTCGACGGCGGCGAAACTGGTCTCGACGTTGCCCTTCTCCCACGGAGACCCCTTGTGCGTGGGCTGAACATTGATGCCCATCGCCCTGCAGGCGTTGCGGAAGGTCTGCGACATATAGACCATGCCGTGGTCGCAGACGATCGTGCCCGGCACGATCACCGGCCGCGCCGCCGCGTCCGCCAGCCGCTGATCGATCGAGGTCAACCGGCGGTGGGGCAGCACCGACCGCGACATCCGCAACGCATCCACCCAGCCGGGTCGCATCGGCTCCGGCGCCAGCGAACGGGCCAGCAGCAACGCAGCATCAACAGCCTTGGTCGAGGGCCGCAGCACCGCCACCGGAATCGTCCTGGTCGCCAGATCGATCATCCAGGTCAGGTCCACGCGATCGATGAGGCCGTTGTCCAACCGCACTGCGATGTTCAACGGAGAAGAGTCGATCTGCATCCACTGACCAGGCCGGATCGCCGTCACCGTCCCGAACGGGCGATCGGGCTGCTTGGCCAGTGACCGGCGCGTGCGAGCCGACCCGAACGTGTGCTTGCCGGCCGAGACCGCGCTCACGACCCGATAGAACCCCGCCCGCGACGGCATCACCTCCGCGGGATTGACCCCAGCTTCCACCAGAATCTGTTCAACCCGCCGTCGCAACCGATCGACGGTGCCAGTCGACGCATCGGTTTGTTCCAGCACGGCCTGGCCAACAGCGTCGACAACCCTCGGGTCGGCCCTTCCCGTGGGGGAGGACTGCCGGGCGAATCGGGCATCAACAAGCCCCCAGAGCCCTTCGGTCTCGTATCTGCGCCGAAACCGCTGCAACGTGCGCAACACGACTTCGTGCCCCGCCGAATGCAGTTCCTCGAGCTTGGCCAACTCTCGCTGCCGCAGGCTGCTGGTCCGAGGGTCGTATTCCGCCCTGATGCCCGAACCTGCCTCGCCCCCCGGAGGCAACCCGGTCAGCACCTCGACGATGTGCCGCTCCCACCAGCGAGCCTTGTCCGCCACCTCTTCCGGCACGCCATCCAGCAACCCAGACGGGGGGAGTGGCGCACTGGGAGTCTCCATGATCCGAAATCCAAGATCGGTGAACAGCGCACCCTGCGTAACCGTGAACCGAGCCCCCGCCATGTCCTCTAACTCGATCCCAGACCCGGTCACCGCGACAACTGTCGCCCGCCGACCACCGACGAGCACGTCATCGTCCGCCTTCAGCTCAGGCGGCCTCGAAACCGTCATCACGCTCCGTCCCCGACAGCCAGGAACATCGAGCCGCTTAACGGTGCCCTAGCCAGATCAGCCTGCAGAACCTGCAACCACATCAGGTGGAACGCCGACGGCAGCACCGCCATCGGATCACCCACCGATCGAACCGTCTCCAGCAGCGGCGCGGCCTGGGCAAATGCCTTCCGCAGCGGACCATCGTGGTCCGGGTTGAGGCAATAGGACTGCTTGTAATCCGACAACCACCGAACGTTCGCCGCCAGTACCGGATCAACGGCTCCCACACGTCGATAGGCCCAGCCCACCGTCTCGCACGCCGCCTCAGTGGCCGCAAACGCCGCAGCGTCCTTCGGCTCGATCTGGTCATCTGCCCGAACGTCGATAACGACGCCGGTCCCATCCGTGAGCCTGGCGAAATAGTCCGGAGCATGCCGGCGGGTTTTGCCTCCCTCCGGCCAGGTCAACCAGAACGGCTGGGAGGAGAACGCGCTCACCTCCGGCGCAAAGTCGAGCATCATCACTTGATCGCGCTCCAGCCAGGACTCAAACCCAACCAGATCCCGCATCGTGGATGACCACCAATACCCCGAGAAGTTGCGCTGGCCCCGGTAGGAGGGGAAGTGCCGTACGGGCTGAACCCTCTCAAAACGGGTGTTCCATGCGATCGCCAACGGTGCCTGCCGCTGGCGCAACCGCCCATCCACCTCATCCAAAAAGCGCAGGCCAAACCGCGCCGCCAGGGGCTCAGGCGCCAGAAGTGGGTTGCCCATCCGACCTCACACAAAGATCGCTAGTGGGAGCACTATAGCGATCTTGTGTCAGGTCAACTGAGAAAACTGTCGAATGCGTCAGGTCAACTGAGACTGCGCCAGCTCAATTGAGACGGGACA
>NZ_JBVJIM010000058.1:0-5188 GCF_055586305.1 Nonomuraea sp. NPDC051298 | reverse complement strand
CCCTTGCATGATCGTGTGGCGGAGCGCGTAGTAGGCGGACTCGTGTTCCCATCGCTGATGGTAGAGCCTGACCAGGGCGTCGGCCGGGTAACGGCGGGCATCGGTCAATGTGGTGGCCAAGCGGTAGGTGCCGGTGAAGGTGGTGCCGTCGGCGCAGGTCACTGTTACGCGGGCCTCGATGACGCGGATCTGCAAGGCGCCGATCACCGACAGGTAGGAGCCGTCGGCGAGCATGGCCAGGATGGGGGTGCGCCGGTTGCTGCGCAGCCGGCCGAGCACCTGGGCGCCGGTGGCGCTGACCTGAGCGAGGAAGGCGTTGCCGTCGAAGCCCTTGTCCCATAACACGAGCATGTCCGGCTTCAGCAGGTGCAGCAGGCGGCGGGCATAGCCGCTCTCGCCCTTGCCGGTGGGGCCGAAGACCGCGCCGATCAGGGCCCGCGTTCCGGTCTCGACGAGCGTCATCAGCTCCGGCAGGGGATAGCCGCCGTGGCCAGGGCTGCCCAGCCAGGCCTGGTTACGGACGGTGTCGGGGGCCTTGAGAGAACTGCAGCCGTCGAAGGAGACCGTGCGGTAGACCACGAACTGTACTCCGGGCGTCGTGGGCTGGGCCAGCGGTCCGCTCAGGACCTCGAACAGGCGCTGCATCGGCGCGCCGCCGACCCTGCGGCGCAGATCACGCAGCGCTTTGGCAGTGGGCGTCACGACCGGCAAGGCAGCCAGCGAAGCCGTCAGCTTCTGCCAGACCAGCAGGTAGCCGACCTCGGGAAACAGACACATCGCCAGCAGGAAGTAGACCCCGACACGCGAGGGCAGAGCGCGCAGACGACGCTGAACGCCGCGGGTCTCATCAAGGACCGCATCGACGAGCTCGAACGGCACGAGCGCGGTCAACTCCCCCAAATGCCCGGGAGCGAACAGTCTTCCGGCCGTCGAGCGGGGCGAAGAGCCCGTCTCGACAGCGCGGGAAACAGCAGAGCTGGCATACTCGGCAAGCAACGGAGATCCAGTTCTTCGACGGCTGGTTGTGGAAGATCACCGTTCTACTGGATCTCCGTTCCCATGTCCTGAGAACTCGTGGGCTTGACAGCGCCACGGGCAACCTCAACTACCTGGCCTTGGGGGAAGCCCCCGTTGTGCTGCCCCGCAGGTGAGTGGTGGAGCGAACGTTTGCCTGGCTCGTCCGCTACCGCCGCCTGGTGCGCGTCTATGAGCGCAGGCCCGACCACCACGAAGCCCTGATCTGGTGGGCCACCGCCCATCAGATGGCCCGCCGCCTGACGCGCGAACTGGCAGGCCGGCCGCCCAGCAGTCGCTGGAACAACCCGCCGCCGCTGCCGGATCTGTTCCGCCCCGACCGGCGCGGCAAGGTCCTGCAACTCCTGACCGCTCAGCCATGGCGAGCCTGGAAAGGAGCCGAACTGGCCGCCATCCTCGGCATCGAGAACGTCAACAGCTTCCGCGTCCAACTGTTGCAATGGTCCCACCAGGGCTACATCAACAAGATCGGGCCCGCCCTCTACGGCCCGATGCCCACCAGCACTTAAGTCTTTGTCAGCAGGCTCTTACTCATAGGGGACGGTGCCGGGGTGTGGCCACGGGTGGGCGCTCGCGGGCGGGGCGGCGCGCGACAGCACGGGGCAGGCAGCGGCCGACGCCTCGTCGTGACGATTCGCGACACACCTGCGGGCCAGCCGGACATGACCCAGACATGAACGTCACCGACACCGAGCCGCCGGAGCGCACCCAGCGCTTCGGCCATCTCTACGAGCAGACGTATGCCGCGTTGCTGCGGTTCGTCGAGCGTCGCGTCCACCCCTCCCACGCCGAGGACGTAGTCGCCGATGTGTTCCTCGTCGCCTGGCGTCGCCTGGACGACGTGCCGACGGCGGTGGACGAGGCGCGGGCCTGGCTGTTCGGCGTCGCGCACCGCACTCTCCGCAACGGGTGGCGGGCTGATCAGCGGCGGCAGGCGCTCACCGTCCGCATCGCCGACGACCAGTTGACCGGCGCCGCAGCGGCCGGGCTGGACCCTGAACTGGTGGCACACCGGCTCGACCTCGTCCAGGCGTGGCGGCAGCTCAGTCCGCTCCACCAGGAGACGCTCGCCCTGGCCGTGTGGGACGGCCTCACAGCCCCGCATGCCGCGCGGGTGCTCGGTATTTCCCCCGTCGCGTTCCGGCTTCGGCTCACCCGGGCTCGGCGTGCCCTGCGCCGCCACGCCGACGCGGCTCCCCCTGCGAAAACCCAGCCCGTGGCCACCGCCACCCTCGACTCTCGGAGCACGCGATGAACGACATCCTCGACCACACCCTGCGCGACCTCGACCCCGCTGTCACCCCGGCCGACCTGGACACCAGCACCGACCCCAAGGCTCGTTCCCTGCTGGCCCGGGTGGTGGCCACCGACCCGATGGACGCGCCCGCACCGACGACCAGCAGCCCTCGCGTGCTCACCGCCCGGCGGCTCACCATGGTTGGCGGAGGTGTGGCCGCAGGCATCGCGGCGGCGTTGCTGCTGCCCGGAGTGTTCGGCGGCGGCACGGCGATGGCGGCGTGGACCGCGACGCCGCACACGGTGAGCGGTGACCGGGCCGCCGAGGCCCAGAAGAAGTGCCTCGACAAAGCCCAGGACACCGCCGGGCGCACGACCGGGCGCGAACTCGGCTTCCGGCCCGTGGTGACCGAGGGGCGAGGGCCGTGGACGCTCGTCTACGTCAACGACGACAGCAGCCACCTGGCCGAGATCACCTGCCTGCTCCGCGATGGCGACCTCGTCGGCATGCACGGCAGCACGCCGGGACCCGGCGCGCAGCCGCGTCCGCCGGTTCCCGCGGGGTCGGCGCGGGCGTCCCTCGGCGCGGGCACGAGCTCGAGTGAGGAGAGCGTGCGAACGGTGACCGGCAGGGTCGGCACCGGTGTGGTCGGCCTGGAGCTCGCCACGGAGGCGAAAGGCAACGTCACCGCGACCGTCACCGGCGGCTACTTCGCGGCCTGGTGGCCGGACGCGCCGATGACGGAGGAGCGCGAGAACGCCTCACGTCGGGGCGGCGTCAAGGGCGTCACGACAATCCTCCAGGACGGGTCGCGGCACAGCGTCTCCCTCGAGGAGCTCACCGGACGGACGAGCACGCAGTTGAACACACCGGCCACGGGCGGCTCCGTCAAGCTCGACTGACCTGACCACCCGCTGGGTGCCCCACCTCACGGTGCGGCACCGCGGCATGGTGGGTGGACGGACGCGGCGCGGCGAGGTGGTCCCGCCAGCAACGGTGACGGTCCGGGGCCGCCTACGACCCCGGCCGTCCCGCCATGCAGCAAAGGTCCACCTGCTCGCACCGGTACCAGGAACCGGCGAACGCACGCCAGGTGAGCGTCTCGGTGACCTGGGGTGGCACGTGGCGTGGCTCGGGCGGCGCGGGTGGCGCGTTGCCGCCGATCACCAGGTCGGTCACCTTGGACCGCCCCGGCGAAGTTGGAGGCTAGACCGCGTGTCCTTTTCCGAAGTTGTGTGCACAGATATCCTGGGCTTTCGGGATCTGTGCGCGACGGTGAGGTCCCGGCATGGACAGGCGGTAACATGCCCCGCTCAATGATCTGCGCCGCCCGCATGAGGCGTGTGACGTGGCGGTACGCCAGGCGGAAGTGATCGGCCGGTCGGCCGCCAAACCCCAGGCTGTCACCAGCACGGGATCACGCTGGCGTACCGGCCCAAGAGGATTCCGCACTTCGGGCGACGTTCAAGCGACTGATCGGCACGATGATGCAAATAGTGCACGAACTGCCCGGCACCACCTTCTCCAGCCCGGCAGAGCGTGGCAGCTACGACAGCCAGGCCAGCGCGGTGCTGACCGTCGCCGAGCTGAACCGGTGACCAGCCGTCATTCCCCTCAAACCGTGGAGACGGTCCTATGCCACAGCGCCCCTCACCAGGGCCGATGATGCTTGCCTCTTCTCGATCACCCGACGCTCGAATGCGGCAGGCGGCAGCCCGTCGTTGGCGCTGTGCCTCCGCTTGACGTTGTAGAAGTCCGCAATCCAGGTCGCGATCTTCAGCCAGGCCTCCGCACTGGTACGAAGTGGTGTGACGGCGCCCAAACTCGACTTCAGGGTGCGGTTGAGCGACTCGGCGGCTCCGTTGTCGAGCGCGCCCGACCCGGCCCATGGACTGCACCACCCCACGCTTGCGGCATTCGGCCCGGTAGCGGGCAGCGGTGTACTCCGAGCTGCGGCCCGAATGGAAGATCACCCCGTCCACGCCGCCGCCCCTGGTGGCGACAGCCATCTGCAGCGAGGCGACCGTCAGCGCCGCGTCGTGATGCTCTGACATGGCGTAGCCGAGCAGCCGACGGCAGAACAGATCCTCGACTGAGGCCAGGTACAGCGGCCCCTCATCAGTGGTGATCATTGTGAATCGACGTCCACCTCGTCCTCGGCAACGACTCTCAGAAACCTGGCGAGGTTCTCACCACAGGCATCGACGTACTCGCCGGACACCACCACTCCCGAAAGGCGGGCGCTCTCCCTGTGGGACACCCAGGCCCTGGGATCAGCGTTCACTTCGTCCGTGACCACGAGCCGCATGACCATCTGAACGTCACAGTGCCGCGATTCACCGTCACCTCCGCCCAGGACCTGCTGGACCTGCCCCAGGTAGTCGGCCTCGCCACAGTGACCGACACCACGTGCGGGCACTTCCCCGTCATCAGCACGATGCCGCTCGCCATCACCCACGCCCAGCAGAACGCCTTCGCCACCTTCCAGGCCAACGGCTTCCAAACTGCCGCAATCACTGCCACTGCGGCGGTCGCCGGCGGGGTGACACCGCGGCCTCCTTATTGCGCCAGCACATTGACGTCGACTTCGTCCATCCCTTCGGGTTCCTCACCGTCGACCGCCGGAGCCACCTGATCCTCACTGCCGGTTGGGTCGCCGAGCCCGAAACGTGGGCATCCGGAAGCTGGTGACAGCCCCTGAAACCTGAACGTGAAGACAGAGCACACGGCTGGGACGCCTTCCGACAGGCACCGGTGCGACGCCATAGCCTCGGATACGCCTCTACCTTGCGGCCTATGACACCGGCCCGGGCGGAGGGCCGACTGAGAGCGGCCGTGGAAAACTCCAGGTGAGCGGTCATGAGAGTCGAGTGTGGCGGTCATCACGGATTCCTGGCTGATGGCCATCGGGTCTAG
>NZ_JBVJIM010000057.1:0-9840 GCF_055586305.1 Nonomuraea sp. NPDC051298 | reverse complement strand
GCAGTTGCGAGGGTGTCTAACTCTTTCGTCACACATCGAGCATGGGCACCCTCGCCCTATCTCCGCAGCTATGCCTTGGCATCAATCATCTAGCCCCGCTCGCCGTCAGCCCCGCCGTCAGCCCTGCCCGCCGTCAGCCCCGCTCCAGCAGGGTGACGATGTGCTCGCTGACCCCGGCCAGCAGGGTCGAGGGCTCGATGGGCGCGTCGGCGATCGCCGAGAACAGCGAGGCCAGCCCCGGCAGCGGGAACCCGTCGTCCTTCAGCGCCGCCGAGCCGACCGCATTCTTGTCGAGCGCCGCCCGGCTGCGGTCCCACGCGTCGAGCACCTCCTCCGGCGAGGGCACCCCGAACCCGTGCCCGACCGGCGCCGCGTGCCGCAGCCGGACGAGCGGCGTCTCGGCGAAGGCCAGCGCCGTGCGCGAGCGCGCCTGCAGGTCGGCCCGCGGCTCCGGGGCGATCCAGTCCATGGCCGTGCACGGCTTGCGGCAGGTGGCCACGCACACCGCCAGCGCGCCGGCCACCTGGCTGTGCTGCCGGTCGAAGTAGGCCCGCCACCCCTCGGACGGCTCGGTGGAGACCCGCAGCGTCCGGTTCGTGGCCGACTGCTCGGACTTGGTGTGGTCGCACTCCCGGTCGCCGATCACGCCGAACCTGCTCCCGGTCGCGCTCAGCCCCTCCGGCCACCTGGCCGGGTCGCCGGCGTGGCCGAGCTGCGGCTCGAAGGCCAGCAGCGGCAGGTATTCGCTGGCGATGTGCACCGTGGCGATCATGGTGCTCAGCTCGCGCCGGTGCCAACGGGCGGCGATCACCTCCAGCAGCAGCCCGTACGCGGGACGCAGGGACTCCAGCGCCCCGCGCGGCTGTTCGCGCGGCGTCTGCGGCATGTGGCAGGCGCGGGCGCGCCGCCGCAGGTCGGCGGGCACCACCCGGGCCTCGGTCGCGAAGTCCTCGGCGTCGAGCGAGAGCAGCCGGTGCCCGAACTCGCACACCTCCGTGATCTCCGCGGCGGGCGCGAGCGCGCCGAGGTCGGCGAAGGCGTAGCGGCGGGCGAGGGCGATGAGCAGGTCACGAGTCGAGTCCACGCGTTGACTTTCTCACGATCAGCAGGTGATGACGGACATGAGGCCGATGGGTGTCGGCAGGCCGACATGATCAGGAACAGCCGGATGTGGGCGAGGACGACCGGTACGAGCCAGGACACTCGGGGGCGGCCGGCCCTGCCGGAGACGGCTGACACACCGGGATCCCCGGGCACGCCGGACCCTGGGCACGCGGTCAGGAACGGCGGACTCCCAGGAGCGCACGGCCGGCGACCGGCGGGATCCTGGGATCACGGGAAGAGGCGGCACCCGGGGATCAGGGGCACGGCGCCCGGATGCACTGGATGTCGCCGGGCGGCCCGCTGACCGTGGGCTCGGACGTCGGCTCCTCGGGGCCCGGCGAGGTGGGCGGCTCTTCCGTCGGCTTGGGCTCGGAGGCGGTCGGCGTGGCCGTCGGCGTCTGGGGCGGCGGCGTGACGGTGACCGTGGGGCTGAAGCTGGGCACCTGGGTGACGCCCCGGGTGGGCCGCGGCGTGGGCTGGCGCTTGGTCGGCGGCGCCGACTGCCTCCTGGTCGAGGTCGGCGACGTCTGCGGGACGAGGTAGGTCGCGGTGCCCTCGACCGTGGGCACCGGCTCGTCGACGACCTCGCCGGTCGTCGGCTCGGCCGGCCGCAGCCACACGGACCCGGCCACGACCCCCGTCACGACCACGGCCGCCACCATGGTGAGCATCGCCCGCACGGTACGCGGCCGACGCGGCTCAGGCAGCCTGCCGGGGTCGCTCAGCGCCTTGCGCGCGGCCTCGGCCATCATCGGGGCCGTCTGCCAGCGCGCGTCCGGCGTCTTCTCCAGCGCCTTGGCCACCACCTGCCGCGGCCCAGGCGGGATGCTCTCGGGCAGGCGCGGGACGGGGGAGTTGAGGTGCTTGAAGATGATCTGTACGGGAGTGTCGCCCTGGAACGGCAGCCGCCCGCTCAGGCACTCGTACGCCACCACGCCCAGCGCGTAGACGTCGACCGCGGGGCTCACCTCGCTGGAGGTGGCCATCTCGGGCGCGCAGTAGCCGGCCGAGCAGAGCATCGTGCCCGTGGCCGTCAGGTGGCCGAGGGAGGCGGAGTGGGCGATGCCGAAGTCGGTGAGCACCACGCCGCCGTCGGGCCTGACCATGAGGTTGGCCGGCTTGACGTCGCGGTGCACGATGCCCTGCGCGTGCGCGGCGGCCAGCGCGTCGGCGACCTCGGCGACCAGGCGCATCGTGGTCTCGGGGTCGAGCGCCCCGCGCCGCAGGACGCGGTCGAGCGACTCGCCCTGCACGTATTCCATGACCAGGAAGCTGACCTGGCGGCCCTCGACATCGCAGATGCCGTAGTCGTAGACGTCGACCACGCCGGGGTGGCGCAGCGTGGCCATGGCCCTGGCCTCGTTCTGGAAGCGCTGGGTGAAGGTGGGGTCTTCGCTGAGCGCGGGCATGAGCACCTTGACCGCGACCGTGCGCCCGAGAACCGTGTCGTCGGCACGCCACACCTCGCCCATGCCCCCGCCGCCGAGTCGGCCGCCGAGCAGGTAGCGGTCGTTGAGGGTGGTCCCCGCGCCTAGCACGCTTTGAGGCTAACACCGTGGCCAGGGTGCCATCGTCAAGTCGGCGTAGCCGGCAGGACTCAATGGCCTACCGGCTACGCAGGTCAGAAGGCTGCCGTGGGCCCGATCCGGGCGCCGGGCCCACGCCCGCGCGGGGCCTGGGCGCCCGGATCAGGCGGGTGGATCAGGCGGGTGGATCAGACGGAGTCGGCGTCCTTGTCCCGGTTGCGCAGCGCGCGGCTGACGCCGTCGGCGCCCTCCAGGACGAGGCGGCGCAGCGCCTGCGGCGGCTGCTCCGCCGTGAGGAAGTCGTCCGCCGCCTGGACCGTCGCCTGCTCGATGACCAGCCCGGGGAAGCATCCGACGGCGAACGTCGAGGCCTGGTCGAACGTCCACTCCCGGTAGATGCGCCCGGCCTCGGCGAAGTACTTCTCCCGGTACGGCGCCAGCAGCTCGACGTGGTGCGGGTCCTGGAAGCCGTTGACCGTGGCGCGGGCGATGTGGTTGGCCAGCTCGCCGCCCACGATGCGCTCCCAGGCCGCCGCCTTCGCCTCGGCCGTCGGGATCGCGGCCCGGCACAGCGCGGCCGAGCGCTCACCGGTCGCCGTAGGGTCGAGCGCCAGCTCGGCGTCGATGGCGGACTCGTCCAGCCGGCCGCCGGTGACCAGCGCGTGCAGGAGCGTCCAGCGCAGGTCGGCGTCGACGGCCAGCCCCTCGGGCACGGCCGAGCCGTCGAGGATGCCCTGGAGCAGGTCGAGGTCGCCGGCCGAGGTGGCCGTCGGGGCGAACGCCTGCAGGAAGGCGAGCTGGTGGTCGGAGCCGGGCGCGGCCGAGGCGAGCAGCGTGCGCAGCTCGGCGGCCAGCAGCGCCAGGCCCTCGGCCCGCCAGGACGGGGCCGCGTACTGCTGCGCGGTCTGGCGCGCCTGGCGCAGGATCGCCTGCAGGACCGTGATGTCGGTGACCGTCGCGGCGCCGGAGACGACCAGCTTGACGTAGTCGCGCGCGGGCATCTCGCCGTCGCGGGTCATGTCCCAGGCCGACGACCAGCACAGGGCGCGCGGCAGCGACTCGGTGAACGCCGCGATGCCGCCCTCCACCAGGGTGCGCAGCGACCGCTCGTCGAGGCGGACCTTGGCGTAGGTGAGGTCGTCGTCGTTGAGCAGCACCAGGTCGGGCTGCTCGTCGCCGACGAGCTGGGCCACGTTCGTACGCGCGCCGACGACGTCCAGCTCGACCCGCCTGGTCCGGGTCAGCTTGCCGTCGGCCAGCGTGTAGAGCCCGATCGCGATGCGGTGCGAGCGCAGCGTCGGGTAGTCGGCGGGGGCCTCCTGCACGACCTCGAACTTGGTGAAGCGGCCCCCCGACACCTCGAACTCGGGGCGCAGCGTGTTGACCCAGGAGGTCTCCAGCCACTCCTTCGACCAGGCCGACAGGTCGCGGCCGGAGGTGCGTTCGAGGGCGTCGAGCAGGTCCTTCAGCTCGGTGTTGCCCCAGGCGTGCTCGGCGAAGTAGTCGCGTACGCCGGCCAGGAAGTTGTCCAGGCCGACGTAGGCGACGAGCTGCTTGAGCACCGAGGCGCCCTTGGCGTACGTGATGCCGTCGAAGTTGACCTCGACCGCCTGCATGTCGGGGATGTCGGCGGCGATGGGGTGGGTGGAGGGGAGCTGGTCCTGGCGGTAGGCCCACGCCTTCTCCACGTTCGCGAACGTGGTCCACGCGCCCTTGCCCCACCGCGTGGCCTCGGCCTGGGACAGCACGGACATGTAGGTGGCGAACGACTCGTTCAGCCACAGGTCGTCCCACCAGCGCATGGTGACGAGGTCGCCGAACCACATGTGCGCCATCTCGTGCAGGATCGTCTCCGCGCGCCGCTCGACGACCGCGTCGGTGACGCGGGAGCGGAAGACGTAGTCCTCCAGGAAGGTCACGCAGCCCGCGTTCTCCATCGCGCCGGCGTTGAACTCGGGGACGAAGAGCTGGTCGTACTTGCCGAACGGGTAGCGCTGCCCGAACACCTTGTGGAAGAAGTCGAAGCCCTGCCGGGTGACCTCGAGGATGTTGTCGGCGTCGAGGTGCTCGGCGAGCGAGGCACGGCAGTAGACGCCCAGCGGGATGCCGTCGTGCTCGGAGGTCACCTTGTGGTACGGCCCCGCCACCAGCGCGGTGATGTAGGTGGAGATGACCGGGGTGGGCGGGAACTCCCACCGCTTGGCGGCCCGCACGGTGCCGTGCCGGCCCGCCTGCTCGGGCAGCTCCTCGACCTTGGCGGCGGCGGCGTTGGAGACGACCTCCCAGTCGCCAGGGGCCAGCACGGTGAGCTGGAAGGCGGCCTTGAGGTCGGGCTGGTCGAAGCAGGCGTACATGCGGTGCGCGTCGGCGGTCTCGAACTGGCTGTGCAGGTAGACGCGCTGGTCGACCGGGTCGACGAAGCGGTGCAGCCCCTCGCCTGTGCGCATGTAGGCGCAGTCGGCGTCCACGACCAGCTCGTTGGCGGCGGCCAGGGAGGGCAGCGGGAAGCGGCCCTTCTCGGCGTCGTAGGCGGACACGTCGAGGTCCTCGCCGTTGAGCGTGACCTTGCGGAGGTCGGCGCCGTGCAGGTCGATGAAGGTGGACACGCCCGGCGTCTCGCTGGTGAAGCGGACCGTCGTGACGCTCTCGAAGCGCTCGTCTCCCTCCGTCAGGTCGAGTGCGACCTCGTACGACTCGACCTTCAACAGCCGGGCGCGCTCGCGAGCCTCGTCCCGGGTCAGGTTGCCTGCCAAGTTGCGCTCCTTTTTACCACTTCGTCGGGGATGTCCGTATCCTGTCATGCCGGGAATAGGACCCGCTCCACCTCAGGTTACGGGGAGACATGACAGAGAAGATTCCGGTGGACCTGTGGTTCGATCCTGCCTGCCCGTTCGCCTGGGTTACGTCACGATGGCTGCTCGAAGTAGAGAAAGTTCGGCCTATCGCCCCTCGGTGGCGGCAGATGTCGCTCTACTTCCTCAATGAAGAGAAAGATGTCCCGGCCGACTACCTCGAGCGCGCCGCCCGGGCCATGGGGTCGGTCAGGGTGATCGCCGCGGCGGCGGCCAAGCACGGGGAGCACGTCATCGGGCAGCTCTACACCGGCATCGGCACCCGCCTGCACAATCAGGGCCTCGGCAAGGAGAGCGAGCGCCTGCGCGAGGTCATCGAGGGCGCGCTCGACGACGCCGGTCTCGACCGGAGCCTGGCGGACGCCATGCACTCCGAGGAGTACGACCCCGCCATCCGCGTCTCGCACGACGAGGGCATCGGCCTGGTCGGCCAGGAGGTCGGCACCCCGATCATCCGCGTCGGCGAGAACGCCTTCTTCGGGCCCGTGATCACCAGGATCCTGCGCGGCGAGGAGGCGGGCAGGCTGTGGGACGGCGTGCTCATGGTCACCCAGTACGACGACTTCTTCGAGCTGAAGCGCACGCGCACCAAGCGGCCCCAATTCGACTGACACAATTCGACTGACACAGCTCGGCTGACACAGCTCGACTGACACACGGAGGGGAAGAAGGTCGGCCGCGGTGTAAAGGGCTTATCCCCGGGGCGAGGATGAGCCCTCGCATTCTCGTCGCGAACGCTGTCAGGATGGGTCCATGCGTGAGCTGTACATAGGCGGCTCTTGGACCGCTTCGGCATCCGACGAATCCATCGAGGTCGTCAACCCCGCCACGGAAAACGTCATCGACCGGGTGCCCGCGGGCGCCCCCGACGACGTCGAGGCGGCCGTGGGCGCGGCTCGAAAAGCCTTCCCCGCGTGGTCGCGGACGGCCGCCGCCGAGCGGGGCAGATTGCTCGCCGGCGCGGCCGACCTGCTCAGACAGCGCGCCGACGACATGGCCAAGACCATCGCCACCGACATGGGCGCGCCACTGGGCTTCGCGCTCAAGGTGCAGACGCTCATGCCGGCCACCGTGCTGTCCACCTACGCCCAACTCGCCGAGACCCATCCGCGCGAGGCCAAGGTCGGCAACTCACTGGTCGTCAAAGAGCCCATCGGCGTCGTCGCCGCGATCACCCCGTGGAACTACCCGCTGCACCAGATCGTGTGCAAGGTCGCCCCCGCGCTGGCCGCCGGGTGCACCGTGGTGCTCAAGCCGAG
This sequence comes from Nonomuraea sp. NPDC051298, assembly GCF_055586305.1. NCBI lineage: Bacteria > Bacillati > Actinomycetota > Actinomycetes > Streptosporangiales > Streptosporangiaceae > Nonomuraea > Nonomuraea sp. NPDC051298. The sequence goes on along the minus strand of NZ_JBVJIM010000057.1, from coordinate 3,099 downwards.
CGAGGTGGCGCCGCTGGCCGCGTACGCGCTGGCGGAGATCTTCGCCGAGGTGGGCCTGCCGCCGGGTGTGTTCAACCTGGTCAGCGGGCGGGGGCCGGTCGTCGGCGAGGCCATGGCCGCCCACCCCGACGTCGACATGGTCTCCTTCACCGGCTCCACCGTCGCCGGGCGCCGGGTGGCCGCGCTGGCCGCCAAGTCGGTCAAGCGGGTGGCGCTCGAACTGGGCGGCAAGTCCGCCAACATCATCCTGCCGGACGCCGACCTGGCCCTGGCCGTCAAGGTCGGCGTGGCCAACTGCTTCGTCAACGCCGGCCAGACGTGTTCGGCGTGGACCCGGATGATCGTCCAGCGCGACCAGTACGACGAGGCCGTCCGCCTGGCCGTCGAGATCGCGCGCGGCTACCGCGTCGGCGACCCCTTCGACGAGTCCACCAAGATCGGGCCGCTGGTGTCGGCGGCCCAGCGCGACCGTGTGATCCGCTACATCAACCGGGGCCAGGAGGAGGGTGCCCGACTGGTCACGGGCGGCACCGACTACCTGCACGAGCGCGGCTACTACGTCGAGCCGACCGTGTTCGCGGCCGTCGAGCCGGGCATGACGATCGAGCAGGAGGAGATCTTCGGCCCGGTCCTGTCGCTGATCCCGTACACGAACGAGGACCAGGCCGTCGACATCGCCAACGGCACCAGGTACGGACTGGCCGGCGCCGTCTGGGCGGGCACCGAGGACCGCGCGGTGGCCGTCGCCCGCCGCCTGCGTACGGGCCAGGTGGCCGTCAACGGCGGCCGGTTCAACCCGCTGGCCCCCTTCGGCGGCTACAAGCAGTCGGGCGTGGGCCGCGAGCTGGGCGAGCACGGCATGGAGGAGTACCTCGAGGTCAAGTCGCTGCAGTTCTAGCGAGCCCGGGGGCGTGGCGGGCGGGCCGTCCGTCACGCCCGGGGTCGGTCAGGAGGGCGTCAGAGGAAGAGGCCGCCGGTCGCCAGCACGTTCTGGCCGGTGACCCAGCGCCCGTCGGGCCCGGCCAGGAACGCCACCACCGCGGCGATGTCGTCGGGCCTGCCCAGCCGCCGCAGCGCCGTGAAGGCGGGTGTCTGCTCCAGCGCCTCAGGCGGGTTGGCGCCGCGCAGCATGTCGGTGTCGGTGGCTCCGGACGAGACCGTGTTCACCGTGATCCCGCGCCCGCCCAGCTCCCGCGCGGCCACCTTGGTGAACTGCTCCATCGCCCCCTTGCTGCCGCAGTAGAGCGACAGCGTGGGCGCGGGCATGAGCGTGTTGAGCGAGGAGATGCTGACGATCCGCCCGCCGTCGCGCATCACCCGCCCCGCCCACTGGATGGTCAGGAAGACCGAGCGGGTGTTCACCGCGAACGCCCGCTCGTAGTCCTCGTCGGTGATCTCGGTCATGGGTTTCTGCGGCCCGGCGGTGGCGGCGTTGTTGACCAGGATGTCCACCCCGGGCAGCCGCTCCTCCGCCTCGGCGAACAGCCGCGCCAGGTCCTCTTTGCCCGCCAGGTCGGCGCGTACGGCGTGCGCGCCCGTCTCCTTGGCGACCTGCTCGGCCGCCTCCGCGGAGTGCTCGTAACAGAAGACGACGTCCGCGCCGTCGGCGGTCAGCCGCTCCACGATGGCCCTGCCGATGCCCCTGGAGCCGCCGGTGACCAGTGCGCCCTTTCCGGAAAGTACGCTCATGCCGCCAAACTACGCCCTCAGCATGATCTTGCGCGCCTCGTCGCGCGGCAGGCGGTCCACGTACAGCTCTCCGTCGAGGTGCCCGGTCTCGTGCTGGAAGCAGCGGGCCAGCGAGCCGCGGGCCTTGACGCGTACCTGCCGCTGGAGCCGGTCGACGCCCTCGACGGTCACGCCCGCGGCACGGGCGACCGGGGCGTAGATCGGCCGGCCGGTCCGGCGGTCGGGCACCGACAGGCAGCCCTCCTCGTCGAGCACCTCCTCCGGGTCGTCCACGGTCAGCAGGGGGTTGACCACGTGCCCCTTGCGTCCGGCGATGTCGTAGACGAACAACCGCCGCGACACGCCGATCTGCGGGGCGGCCAGACCCACGCCGTTGACCGCGTACATGGCCAGGAACATCTCGTCGATCAGCCGGCGCAGCTCGCGGTCGAAGTCGGTCACCGGCTCGGCGGGCGTACGCAGGACCGGATCGCCGATGAAGCGGATCTCTCGCATGGCTCTCTGTTCTCGCTTCTGTAAGGGGTGGACGCGGTATGAGGTCCTTACTTTAGCGAGCGAGCCCGATCGCCGGGCTGTGGAAGACTGGTCGCGTGCGTGTCTACATCGGTGCCGACCATGCCGGCTATGAGCTCAAGAACCACCTCGTGTCCTGGCTGAAGGACCACGGGCACGAGGTGACCGACTGCGGTCCCTTCGTCTACGACGCCGAGGACGACTACCCGGCGTTCGTCCTGCGGGCGGCCGAGGGCGTCGCCGGCGACCCCGCCAGCCTGGGGGTGGTCATCGGCGGGTCCGGCAACGGCGAGCAGATGGCCGCCAACAAAGTACGCGGCATCCGCGCGGCCCTGGCCTGGAGCGAGGAGACGGCCGCCCTGGCCCGCGAGCACAACAACGCGAACATCGTGAGCCTGGGCGCCCGCATGCACTCCGTCGACGAGGCCACCAGGTTCGTGGAGGTCTTCCTGACCACCGCGTTCTCCGGCGGCGAGCGCCACAGCAGGCGCATCGCGCAACTGGCCACCTACGAGACGATCGGCCAGTTGCCCTCGCTGCCCTAGCCCTCAGCCCTTGCCCGTGGCCGGTCGTTTGGGGTCGCGCTTGGGCATCTCGTCACGCAGGGGCCGCCGGTCGGCGGCCTCCTGCTGTTCCTTCGACGGTCTCGAAACGTCGCGGGCGCGCAGGGCGACGACCGCGGTGATCTGCAGACTTTGCAGCGCCATACCGCCGAGCCTACGCCACCTCCGCCCGCCCGCCCCGGCGGACGGGCCGGTGCAGGCGGCTCGCGACGGGCTAGTGGGCCGTCCCGGAACGTTGACCGGGTAATTGATCTCGGCTGGTGGACCCGTCAGGCTGGCTGTCTCTGGAAGCTGGGAGGTAGTCGTGGCTCGTCCACCGGATGTGTTCGTCCGG
>NZ_JBVJIM010000056.1:0-11547 GCF_055586305.1 Nonomuraea sp. NPDC051298 | reverse complement strand
TCCGGCGGATACGACTTCATCGCCACGAGGAACTCCTTGTCTCCGGATCTCCATCATCCGGCACTCAAGGTGTCCACACATCGGGGCGAGGGCCCCCGCCGGGAGCCCTGCGCGTCCTGCGGCAAAGTCCGCACGGTCCATTCCCGTGACCGGCATGGACAGCCTCGCTGCGTCAGATGCCCACCCGACGATGACCGGGACCCCACCGACATCGTGGTGGAGGTGGTCACGTCCATCGATCCGAACCTGCCAGCGTCGGTGATATCGGCCGTGGTCGCGGCGGTGGTGCCGCGGCCAGGGCAGCGCCATCAGCTGGCCTGGGCGCTTCAGGACCGGCCCGACCTGCTTACCGGAGACGGAGCGCACGCACCCATTCCCGCAGTGCTCAGGTTGATCGACCGGCTCTGCGACGCGGGCGCTGAAGGCGTCGTCCGGCCGCCCTGCCCGCACTGCGGACGGGTGATCCCACTGATCAAACCCCGCGACGGGGTTCGGCTCTGCCGCAACTGCGTGGCCAAGTCCCGAGCCGAACCCTGCTCGCGCTGCGGGACCGTTCGCGAGGCAGCCACTCGCGACGCGGACGGGAGGCCGCTCTGCCCTCGCTGCCTGATCACCGACCCGGCCAACCAGGAGGTCTGCACCGGATGCGGTCGTCGGCGGCTGGTCAGTGTCCGCACACCTGATGGGCCGCTTTGTCCCAGCTGCCGTCCCTGGAAGACTGCGACCTGCGGCATCTGCGGCCGCCAAGGCCCCTGCGTGATCTCTCAAGCCACCGGTGAACCCTGGTGCCGGGCCTGCAAGCAACGCCGCGCACGATGCTCGCGCTGCGGCCAGTTCGGCCGCGTCCGCGGCGGCACCAAGACCGAGCCGCTCTGCGCCGCCTGCACCCGCTCCGACCCGGGGTTCTGGACCAGCTGCCATACCTGCGGCGAGGCCGGGCGTCTCCACGCAGGCCGGTGCGCCCGATGCGCCCTCGACCAGCGGCTACGCGAGCTGCTAGGAGACCAGAGCGGTCAGATCCGCCCGCACCTTGCCGCTCTCTACCAGGCATTGACCAGCGCCGAGCAGCCCGGCACGGTCGCAGCCTGGATCGACAAGAGCGCTGTCCCTGCGATCTTGCAGGGTCTGGACGTCGCGACCGAACTCACCCACGCCACCCTCGACGCACTGCCGCCCAGCAAGTCCATCGAGCACCTGCGCAGCGTCTTGGTCTCCATCGGCACGCTGCCCCACCGCGACGAGCAGATGGCCCGGCTGGAACGGTGGATCACCGCCACCATCGCCGACCGCGCCGACCCCGACCAGCAGCATCTGCTGCTCCGCTACGCCGTCTGGCACCTGTTGCGCCGACTTCGCCGCCGCACCCAGGGGAGCGACACCACTTACGAGCAGCTGGTCGCGGTCCGCCAACACGTCAAGGCTGCGATCGGCTTTCTGGACTGGCTCACCGCCCACGACCTCACCCTGAAGACTTGTCGGCAGAACAACCTGGACACCTGGATCGCCAGCGACCAGACCACGCACCGCCGCGAGACCGGGCACTTCGTCCGCTGGACCAAGAAACAGAAGCTGACCAGCCTGGATTTCCCTGCCACCCGCTGGGGCGGTCCCTCCCGCGTCCTCGACACCGAAGCCCGCTGGGATCAAGCCCGCCGCCTGCTCCACGACGACGCCCTCGATGCCGAAGACCGCGTCGCCGGGCTGCTCGTGCTCCTCTACGCCCAGTGGCCGTCGACCATCAGCCGCCTCACCGCCAACCACGTTCACGTCGACGATGAGCAAGTACGGTTGAGTCTCGGACATGAACCGGTCATCATGCCCGAACCCCTCGACGACCTCATCCGGCACCTTCTGGCCACCCGCCGCGGCCACGCCGCCATCGGCGACCAAGGCAGCTCGCCCTGGCTGTTTCCTGGTGGGCAACCCGGACGCCCGATCAGCTCCTTCCGGCTCGCCGAACGCCTGCGCGAACTCGGCATCCACTCGGGCCACGCTCGCTCCACCGCCCTGTTCCAACTCGCGACCGACCTGCCCGCCGCTGTCCTGGCCCGCATGCTCGGCATCCACATCACGGTGGCCGTCGCCTGGCAACGCGCATCCGCCGGCGATTGGACCGCCTATGCCGCCGATATCAGCCGACGCGTTGCCGGCCCCGTTACCACTCCGCGTCGAACACCCAAAGGAGAGACCGGCCACGTGAGCGCAGATGTCCTCGACAATGCATGGCTGACCTCCTGGCGCGGCAAGATTGACCACGCCTTGAGGCCATTCATGACCGACTTTGAGACCACCTACGGCTATCCACCCGGCGACAACCTGATCATTGAAGCCGGCGAAGGCTTCCCGGCCGGGCAGCCCCATCATCAACAGTCACTGCCACGCGCCCTCGCGGTCTTCTACCACGTGATTCACGAAGTCTCGCTTCCAGACATCGGAAACGGCTACTTCATCCACGCCGCTGACCACGTCCGCGATGAGCTCGATCAGCAAGGCTCCGCCCAGCTCACCGACACCGTCGAGGGCGTCGTGTTCGCCAGCGACGGCGGAGGAATCCTCTACGCCATGGCGGGCATCGGCACAATCTACCGATCTCACGCGGCCTCCCGAGACAGCGAGTTCGAACCCGTCGCCAAGGACCTCACCGACTTCCTCCAGCAACTGCGCCACGCCGTTATCGAGTTCATCAAGACCGGAGAACCGGGAAGGCTCTGATCCCCACCACCACTGCAGAAGCATTCAGACAGTTGCAATATCTGACGTCGCCAGAGCACGTCACCGGCACCCACATCGAAGACGCTTGGACCGCAGGTCAGCAGCGTGCCGCCGCCCGCCTGACGGGACTCGGGAAGGGACTGACGCCATGACCGCACATCCCGCCGGACCAGTCGGCGACTACTGGGCCCGCCACCAACTGGCGTGCGCACTCACGCTCGGTGCCACCGGACTGCCCTGCGTCCAGGCAGGAATCGAGTTGCTCATCGACACCGACGTCTGGCTGCATCGGCCCGACTTCGTCGCCGAGTACATCACCGTCGACGCCGGCGTCGCCACGGCGCTGGCGTTCGTCGACTGGGACGGGGCAATCGCGGCCTTGCAGGAGGGCCGCCTGCCCTGCAGCGGCGGCGAACGCGCCGTTCTGCGCATCGCCGCGAGCATGAGCGGCGGCATCCCGGTCGACGTGCGTGACGTGCTCACAAGCCTGGACGGTGTCAACCTCTCCCTGGCCGCGACCGCGATAGGAGCCGCCGCCGGACATCCGGCCGGATCGGCCGCGCCCTGGAAAGAGATCGAGAACAAATGAGATGGAACCTGCGGCTGGCCGCCGCCAACCGCGGCATCTGGAAAGCATCTGAGCTGCAGCGGATGCTCGCCGAGCACGGTCTGAAGATCAGCGCTGGGAAGATGTCCGGTCTGTGGTCGGGCGAGCCGGCCAGCATCAAACTCGACGACCTCAACGTCATCTGCGCGGTGCTGAACTGCGGTGTCGAGGAGCTCCTGATTCCCGAACCGGACAAGGTGCGCAAGGCCGACGACCAGCAAATGGCCCCGGCGGCGACCGCAGCCTCGAACGCGCCGATGGTGACACCACGCCAGCGTGACGGCCGCTCGCTGCCGCCTGAGTGAGATGCCGTACTCCGCCGAACGCAGTCCAGCCAGCTGCATCGACTGCATGGCCTGGGGCATCTTGAACGGGCGACGCTGCGCCGCCTGCACCTTATGGCGCAACAAGCACCGCGGTGACGAGCAGCCCTGCGCCGGGTGCGGCCGACCGGCCCTGCTGCGCAACCGCCACTGCCGCTTGTGCTGGAACCAGGCCCGGGCCGAAGCTCACGCGAGCGGCCCCGCGAGCGGAAGAGCCATCGCCTCCCGCTTCCTGGACCAGATCGGCACCTTCCACCAGCTGTTCTTCGCCGGCATGTTCAACAACCGAGGCGCCTCGACGACGCCGCCCCGTATCCACGATCGGCGAGGCGCGCCCCGCAAGCCACCACCTGAACCCGCGCGGCGCCCGCCGATCCGCTGGATCCAGTTCCGACTGCTCGAGGCGCGCCGCGACTTCACCCGCTTCGACGCCGCCACCGACGCCGACCCCGGCAACCCCTGGCTGAGGTGGGCGATCTATGTCGCCCACCAGCTCGGCGAGACCCACGGCTGGCGCCGAGGCATGCACGACAACGTCCGGAGAGCCTTGACCGTCGTGCTGTCCCGGCACACCGCCGGCGACGTCATCCGCTACTCCGAGTTGTTCCCCGCCGTCCGGGCCCTGGACATCAGTGTCGAGCGGGTGGCGGAGGTCCTGGCCGAGATGGGCGTGCTCCTCGATGATCGGCATCCCTCCTTCGAAGCCTGGCTGGAGCGCAAGCTCGACGGCCTGGCCGGCGGCATCCGCGCCGAGACCGAGCACTGGCTACGAACCCTGGCTCGGGGAGGACCTCGCACCAAGGCGCGCGACTTGAACACCGTCCGGTCGCACATGAACAACGTCCAGCCCACCCTTGCGGCCTGGTCACAGCGCTATGACCACCTGCGCGAGATCACCCGCGATGACGTCCTGGCCGCCCTCGACGACCTGACCGGCTCCCGCCGGATCCAACTGCTGATCTCGCTACGCTCGCTGTTCACCTTCTCCAGGAAGACCGGGAAGATCTTCCGCAACCCCACCCGCGGCATCAAAGTCGGCCAACAGCCTTACCGCCTCGCGCAACCACTCGCCCCGGACGACGTCGGCCAGGCCGTTCAGTCGGCCACCACCCCGGCAGCCCGGCTCGCCCTCATGCTCGCCGCCGTCCACGCCGCACGCCCCGGCGCGATCCGCGCCCTCCTGCTGGAGGACGTCGACCTGGGCAACCGTCGGCTCACCATCGCCGGACGCACCCGGCCGATCGACGACTTCACCCACCAGATCCTGCTCGAATGGCTGGACCACCGCCGCACCCGCTGGCCCAGCACCGCCAACCCGCACCTGCTCATCAACCAGATGAGCGCCCACGGAACTGGCCCGGTCAGCACCATCCACTTCGCCAAGACCCGGCTGCGTGGCCAGGCCGCGACCCTCGAACGCCTGCGCGTCGACCGGCAGCTCGAAGAAGCCCTCACCCACGGCCCCGATCCTCTCCACCTTGCCGCCGTCTTCGGCCTGGATCCCAAGACCGCCATCCGCTACGCCGAAAACGCCCGAGCCCTCCTCGCGGTCATGATCGAGGAACAAGACCCCGCCAGTCGAGACGAACCCAAGGGTCCAAACGCCCTATGAAAGCTGAAGGCCCATGGGTTCATCCTGAAACCCCTTCAGTTCGCCTGAACTCTGGGAAATCATGGGGTCACCGTAGCTTCGGCAGAAACCCAACAGATATGCCTCTGGCCTGCATTGACAGGCAGGGCTCAGGTCTGGCCCACCAGCCTGAGACCTCTGCACAAGCACAGGTGAGAGGCATATCCGTTGGATCCTGCGCCATTACTGCCGGGACCCCGTGCTGATCGTCAACCATCAGCATCGCCTGCACCCTTCCCAGCGATCAATACATGTCTACAGTCCGGCGCAAGTTCGTCGACGCCGCCGGCGTCGGTCTTCCCAACGGCCACCCGCTACATGCGCTCCGGCCACGGCGACGAGTTCAGTGCCCGCGCCGCGATGTCGGCCGCGCGAGCGGCGACGACGTCGGTGAAGGACATGCACCGCGCCACCACCTTCGAGGCCGGCAACGCTGGTGGTGATTCGAGTAGGGCCTGCCGAGTCCGCCGCGACAAGGGCCGCGACGGCCGGGCGTGTCATCGTGACTGCTGAGGCTCAGCCAATCGACCTCGCGTAGCCGGGAGTGAACTCGACCGGCAGCGCCGACAGGCCGCGCATCTGGATGGACGTGCGCCAGACGAGCGCCTCGGGGGCCACGGTCAGCATCATGTCCGGGAGCCGGTCCAGCAGTACCTCGACGGCCGTGTAGGCGATGACCTCGGCCAGTTCGGGCGCCGGATGCGGGCATCCGTGCTCGCCGTGGCCGAAGGACATGTGCGCATGGTTGCCGGCAGGGCCGTCGTGGGAGTCGGGTCGTACCTGCGGGTCGGCGTTGGCCGCGGCCAGTCCGAGGATGAGCGCGTCCCCGGCCCTGATGCGCTGGCCGCCCAGGTGGGTGTCCTGTACGGCCCAGCGGCCCAGGCTGTTCTGGCTGGGCGAGTCCTCCCATAGGACCTCGTTCAGCGCCTGGCCCGCACTGCGACGGCCGCCCGACAGGGTGACGGCGAACCGCTCGTCGGTCAGCATCAGCCGCAGCGTGTTCCCGATCCAGTTCGCGGTGGTGTCCTGGCCCGCGGTCATGGTCAGGATGAGGTCCTGGATGATCTCGTCGTCGCCGAGCCTGGCGGGGTGCGCGAGGAGACGCGAGGCCAGGTCGGGGCCGGGCATCTCGCGCTTGGTTTCGAGCAACCGCTGCATCGTGACTTGGACCCGCTGGTACGCCTCCATGGCGCCCTCACCGCCGTTCAGCGTCGCGCTCACGTCACCCACCAGGCGCAGCGTCTCGGGTTCTGACAGGCCGAACGTCCCGGCGACCACGAGCAGCGGCATCGGGTGCGCGTACTGGGACATCAGGTCGGCCCGGCCGTGCCCGGTGAACGCGTCGATCAGTTTGTCGGCGATCCGCTCGCACTGCGATCTCAGCTCGAACTGGTCGATGGCCGCGAGCGCCTCGCTGACGGCCCCGGCTCGCCGCTGGTGCTCGGCGCCTTCGGTGAACAGCATCGACGGCTGGTAGGCGATGTACGCCATCAGCGGCCAGTCGGGCGGGATGCGGTCCCAGGCATTCCACCGGCGTGAATCGCGGGCGAAGAGCTGAGGGCTGCTCAGGACGTAGCGGAGTTCGCGGTACCCGATCACCAGCCAGGCCGGGATGTCGCCTTCGAGCAGAACCGGGACGACCGGACCATGCCGCTGCCGCATCTCCCGGTAGAGCTGGGCCGGGTTCTGCTGGTACTGCGGGCCGTACAGAGGCATGGCGCCCGGATGACCGTGAAAGCCGGTGGGCGCGGGCGTGCCGGGGAACCACGAGGTCGGGTCGGGTGTGTGGAAGGCGTTCGTCATCGGGATACCCCACGGGCGGAGGACATGGTGTAGAGGTGGTTGACGAGAGCGAGCAGCACGGCCTTGCTGGAATCACGCCGGCGGGCATCGCAGTCGATCAGTGGAACCTCGTCGGACAGGGACAGCGCGTCACGCACCTGTTCGAGGGGGTGCGTGGGCTCACCGAAGTTGTTCCGGGCGACGATGAACGGCATGCCGTGGTGTTCGAGGCGGTCGATGGCGTACCACGAGTCGGCCAGGCGGCGGACGTCCACCAGAACGACCGCGCCGAGGGTACCCGAGAACAGCCGATCCCACAGGAACCAGAACCGCTCCTGGCCAGGAGCCCCGAACAGGTAGAGCACCATCTGCTCGTTCAGGGTGATCCGGCCGAAGTCGAAGGCCACCGTGGTCGTGGTCTTGGCCTCCACCCCACTCGCGTCGTCGACCCCGACACCCGCCCGTGTCATGGTCTCTTCGGTGCTCAACGGACGGATCTCGCTGACCGAGCGGACCATGGTGGTCTTGCCCACGCCGAAGCCGCCGACGATCACGATCTTGAGCCCGGTGGTCGCCGTGCTCATGAGCGGCGTACGGTCGGGTCGATCAGAGCTTCTGAAGTCCAACTAGCACCTGCTCCAAGATTGCGAGGTCGGGCAGTTGCGCCCTGGCGGGAGCCGCGGGTGGGTGACGCGCGGTGATGCGGCCGGTATCGAGCAGGTCGCACAGCAGGATCCGGACGACCCCGATGGGCAGCCCCAGTTCGGCCGAGATCTCCACGACCGCCGTCGGCCGGCGGCACATCAGCAGGATCCTGGCGTGCTCGGACTGCATACCCGGCGCCGGATCGCACTCGCTGACGATGAGGCTCACCATGTCTATGGCGCTCTCGTCCACACGGCTGCGGCCGCCGGTGACGGTGTATAGGCGGTCCGGGTCCTCGCCGTGGACACGCCGCCAGATCATAGCGCCCGGCTCTGCTGAGGCTGACGCGGCGGCGCGGTCAGATAATCCCCGATCTGCTCCACCAACTCGTTCATGTTGTGGCCGATGACGCCGGGGTCGGCGTCATCGGCCGCCACCACGGCGAGATGGGCTCCTTCGCCCGCCTCCACGATGAACAGCAGCCCGCCGTGGAACTCCGTCATCGACTGCCGCAGCCCGCCGCTGCCGTCGCCGAACTCGATGGACGCGCCATGGGACAGGCTCTGAATGCCCGAGGCGATGGCGGCCAACTGGTCGGCGCGGTCGACGGACAGCGCGCGCGTGTGGGAGAGCTTGAGGCCGTCCTTCGACAGCACCAGGGCGTACCGGGTCTGCGGCGTCCTTTCCAGGAGGTTCTCCAGCAGCCAGGCGAGGTCGCGGTCTGAGGTTCTCATCGGATACGCGGGACGGTCACCCCATCGGGAGGACGGCCCCTCCCTCCAATCGGTAAGTTTGTCGTATTTGATCCGGCTGTGGCATCGGGACGGCGGTCATTGGGTGTCCCGTTCCTCGTGGGGAGGGGTGCCGCTGCCGATGCCGGTCCCCCGGCTGGCCTGACGGAAAGCGCTGAACTTGGCGGGGTCGGAGCGGGGGCGGGTGGTCTTGTCCGCCGGTGCGGCCGGCTGAGCCGTCGGGGAGGCCGCCGCGAGCGTCTGGCCGCGCCGCCGTTTGGGCAGCCCATACGGCTCACCGTCCGGAACAGCCGGGGCGGGCACGGATATCGGGCCGGTGGGCGCGGATGGGCCGGTGGGCTGGGCCGGTGCGGTGGACGACCGACGGCCGGGGACGGCCTCGCCGCGCGGCTCGTACGCCGGGGAGTTCCGTGCGACCTGGGCGATCAGTTGCTGCGGGATCATGACAACCACTCCCGTGCCGCCGCGTGAGGAGGGTCTGAAGGAGACCACCAGACCGTGCTTGCGGGCGAGGCAGCCCACGACCGCCAGACCCAGTCGGGTGCCTGACAGTGTCGTCAGGTCCAAGGGCTCGGACGAGACGGCCTGCCGGGCCCGGCGCAGCGCGGCGGCGCTCATGACGAGACCGCAGTCCTCGATGGTGACCACGACGCCCGTGCTCACCTCTTCCACGTACACGTGCACCTCCTCGGAGGGAGGCGAGAAGCTGGTGGCGTTGTCCATCAACTCGGCGAGGGCGTGCATGACGCCCTCCGCGGCGTACCCGGCGATCTCGACGGTGCTGGACGAGTGCACCTGGACCCGCTGGTAGGCGTTGATGCGGCCGACCGCGCCGCGCATGATGCTCTCCATCACGATCGGCTTGGTCCAGCGCCGGCCAGACCGGGCGCCGGTGAGCACCGCGATGCTGTCGGCCAGCCGGCCCGCCTGCGCGGTGCTGTGGTCGAGCTTCAGCAGGTCGCCGAGCACCTTCTCGTCGTGGCGCTCCTCCATCTCGCGGAGATCGGCCAGCATGCTAGTGGCCAGCGCCTGGACCCGGCTCGCGGCGTTCGCGCAGGCCGACATCGCCGCCGCGCGCATGCGGTCTCCTTTGCCGATCTCCTGCGCCAGCGTCCAAAGGATGCGCTGGTGGGCCAGGTCGGCGGGGCGGTTGATCTCGGCGAGCGCGGTGTCCGCGGACGCTCCGGCGCGCAATCGATGGACCAGGGCGGGCAGGGTCTGATCGGCAAGCCGGACGATGTCCGCGTCCATCGCCGCGAGGCGGTCGCGGAGCTCGTCGGCCTGCTGCCTGCCGTACATCGTGATCGTGACCGCGGCGCACAGCAGGACGGCGGCGATCCCGAGGCTCCAGGCGAGAAGCGTGCGCCCCTCAGGCGGCGCCACGGCCACTACCAGCAGGGCAACGCCTCCGAAGACGGCTGCGGTGACCGACGGTACGAGCAGGGCTTGCCCCGTCGGCAGGCGCCGTGCCTGACGGCGAACAGGTATCTGTACTGACATCGAGCAGTTCCTCGTCGGCGATTGGTGACGGGAGGGCAAGCCGCCCCGGCTTCGGCGGGGATCGGATCGTTCAGCGAAGACTCCGATCAAATCGTATGGGAATCTTCGCTCTTTGTGGGCACGTAGTCACCAATAGCTGCAGATTGCCACAGAAGTGCACTGATGCATCAGCCGGTTCGGCGCTGTCGGACTGCGGAGTTGCCGACCGCACCCAGCGTGTCCAGGTCGAGAAGGGCGTTCGAGGCGCGCTCGAGCATGCCGAGGCTGATCGAGTCGGGCTGGAACTTCGGCTGGATCGAGCTGCGCCCGATGGACAGCAGCCAGCCGAAGTACGCCCAGAGCATCTGCTGGCGGTAGGCGAGCCACGCGGCCTCGAAGTCGGGCGCCACGCCTCCGGCCGCCGCGAGACGGTCCAGGTAGAAGGCGAGCAGGTCGCGTTCCCACTCGCGGCGGTCGGCCACGGCCAACCCGGTCGCGATGGTGTACGACACGTCGTAGGCCCAGTTTCCGCGCATGACGACCTGCCAGTCGCCGAAGCCCAGCCGGCCCGACTCCGTCTTGTAGACGTTGCCGATGTGCGAGTCGCCGTGCAGCAGGGTCAGCGGGCCCCGTCCGGCCAGCTCCAACGACCGCCACAGTGCCTGGTAGAGGTCCTCGTGGAGGGGCACGATGGCCTCCGGCATCACCGCCCTGGCCCGCTGGACGCCGACCACGCTGCGCTTCTTCAGCCCGGCGAACTTGGCCAGGTTGCCGATGAACGTCCCCGGCATCTTCCGCAGGAACGCGTGGCGGTCCAGTTCGGCGTTGTTCCAGTACCTGCCGTGCCAGGTCGCCATGCCGCCGAGCAGGTCTTCCATCTCCGAACGGGAGATCGGCGTCTGGGGCGTACAGAAGGTCACGTTCTTGGTCGCGACGATGTCCTCCATCAACGCGATCGAGCGCCCCGACCCCGCGTCGACCGCACCGTGGTAGCCGTGGGGCGCCTCGATGTCGAGCCCGGGCCGGATGTGGGTGTAGAAACCCGGCTCGCCGGTGAGCACGTCGGCCATGCCCAGCAGGAGGCGCTGGGTCCAACTCCGGCTCGTCTTCGCGAAGAGCGCCGTGGGCAGGCCGGCGTCGCGGCCCACACTGTTGTAGGCGACGGTCGCCCGCCAGCGGCTCGACGTGCCGCTGCTCACGTCTTCCACGACATACGACTCGACGGCCGCGCCGGGGTGCCCGCCACACAAGGCGGCGGTCAGCCATTCCCTGGTGACCTCCCTTGTCCGCACAGGCACATCAGCCAAGCGCATCGCTCGTTTCCGGGTGATCTGTTCCCGGAGGGCGTGGCCGCTGTACCGGATGACGCCCTTGGCCACCACCACCCCTGGGCTGCTGTTACTCACGCCGCTGTCCAACGATTGATCTCCTTGAGCCCGAGGCGCAGGTCCTGACAATGGATCTTGCTCACTGCGGAGTATGCCGGATTAGTTCGCCTTCAGCTACCACCTAGTGGCCCCTAGCTAGTGGGCCGTCCCGGAACGTTGGCCGGGTAATTGATCTCGGCTGGTGGACCCGTCAGGCTGGCTGTCTCTGGAAGCTGGGAGGTAGTCGTGG
>NZ_JBVJIM010000055.1:0-15653 GCF_055586305.1 Nonomuraea sp. NPDC051298 | reverse complement strand
GCAGATGTACGGGCGAGCCGGCTTCGCACTCCTCCGCCATCGCATCCTGCTCGGCTAACCGCGGTCCGTCACCACCGAAAGTGGGCCAGAGCCGAAGACCGTACAGTCCCCTGTACGGGCTCGCCGGCAGCTCCTTGCTTGCCTGAGATCGTCATCCCCTGCCCAGGTGCGTCGCCGTCGAGCACGTCGTCCAACCGGGGGCGCAGCCGAGGGCCAGACGGTCGCCGGTGTCGGGCAGCACGCGGATCTCCGCGTCGAGCAACTCGGCTCGGGTGAGGATGATGCGTCCGGTCTGTCCATCGAGCACGGCCTGCGGGGTGACGATGGCGTACGTGATCTGTCAACGTGTCCACTGATGTGGTGTCTCAGAGGTTGCCTCTGCTCGGGTGACGCATTCCCCGTGCTTGTCTCAGTGCCAGCGTGCTGAAGATGAGCCGCGGGCCGCCTCAGTGCGGTTGAGGCGACCCGGCAGTCGCTGAAGGTCTAGTCGGCGATCCTGGCGTATTGGTAGCGGGTCGGGCCGTTCTCGTCGCCGCTGTGCTGGCGGCCGACCATGACCTCGTACTCACCGGTCTTGGAGTAGCTGCTGCTTTCCCTCTGGTCTGGGGTCCAGCGGTAGGAGGTCAGTTCGACGGTGCGCCCCCACGCGCTCATGGAGGCGGTGGCGTAGCGGGTGGGGCCGTTCTCATCGCCGGAATGCATACGGCCGACCAGGACCTCGTTGGGCGGAGCGGCGAAGAACGAGTTGCTCTCCCGCTGGGAGTCGCTCCAGGACGGCGCGCCGACCCTGACTTGCTGCCCGTCCATGAGAATGAGGCCGCAGTAGTAGGTGGTGTTGCCGTTCTCGTCGCCGGAGTGGGCGCGGCCGAGCAGGACCTGGTTGGTCGGGCAGACGACGGGGGTGCCGGCCGATTCCTCCACCGTCTGGGTGTAGCCGTCGATGATGATGATCTCGGCGGCGTGGGCGGGGTTCACTGGTGAGAGTCCGGTGAGGGTCAGGGTGAGGATGGCGCCGGTGAGGACGGCGCGGGTCGGGCGGAGCTGTCGCATGGGATCTCCGATGCCTGACTGGTCATATCCATGACCATGTCGCAGATAGTAATGTGATCATTACATTATGTAATCGCATCGTTTGGCAATCCCACCTCCCCGCGTCCGTCTGCAAGCGCGCATGTGGGAGCGAGCCGCCCCAGGCCCCGACTCAGCGGACGTTCAGCGGTGTGACGTCGTCGTCGGCGTGTTCCAGCCGTTTGCGAAGGAGTCGGTTCTCTTCTTCCGGCTCGGCGTTGCGTAGCGTGGCAACCTGGATGTGATTGGCAATTGATCGTTTACGGGGCGTCTAGCTGGCCTCGAGAACGAAGAACAAGAAGCACAGGAACCTCGTGCGGGTGGGCTCGAACTCGCGGAACTCCTCGGGGAACAGTTCGCGGGCTTCCGGCGCAAACGGCGGTTCACTGACGACGCTGATGCGAAAGCCCGCGGCGGTGAAGGCTTCGGTCATGGCGTGCAGCGGCCGGTCCCAGAACCTCATCTGGACGGTCTGCCCGCTCATGGTCCATTCGTCGGTCCGGCTGCGGGTCTCGAAGTACTTGGGCTTTTCCCCGGCCATGTGCTGAAAGAGAGCAACGGAGAAAGGATGGTCGACCGAGACGAGTAGCCTGCCACCGGGCTTCAGCACACGTCGCAACTCGGCCAGTGTCGGTCCCCAATCTTTCAGGTAGTGCAGCACCAAGGACGCGATGACGTCGTCGAACGTCTCGTCAGAGAAGGGCAGTGGGTCGGCCAGGTCGACGACCTGCAGATCCGCATCGGCGCCCAGCCGGCGCCGGGCCTGCTCCAACATCCCGGCGCTCGCGTCGACGCCGGTCACGATGGCGCCTCGATCGCGCAGCGCGGAGAACAGCGGACCTGAGCCGCAGCCGGCGTCGAGGATGCGCCTTCCGGCCACATCCCCGGCAAGCTCCAGCATCGCGGGCCGCTCGTAGTACGCGTTGAGGAGACTGGCCCCGTTCTCGGTCGCGTATCCCTCAGCCATCTTGTCGTAGTCGTTGAATCCGGACGAGGGCGCGGCTTCGGGCATAGTAGACATAAGAGCTATTGTGCCCCCTCGGTCACAGGTGACATTGGCGTATGGCCTGACGGCCGCGATTGATCGCTTCTGTGGCGAAGCCGCCGACACCCGCAAGACCCTGAACGCAGCCGAGCAGACAGGCGGTGCTTCCCGGTGCCCGGGTACGAGGTGACCACCGATCCCGGGTACGAAGCCAGCGTCTTCGCTCGCCCCACCTCTGGCCTGGACGTGGACAAGCGCAGATCGTTGAGCGGGGTGTGCTGACCGCCCCAGATGAGGCGTGGGACATGGCGGTACGCCAGGCAGAGGTGATCGGTGCCGGCTCCCGCGAGCCGCTCTTCGGGTAACGATCGGCCCCTGTCGACCGGCGCTTCTCAGACCGCCTGCGGCCTCGTTGCGGACACCGTCCAACGAGGCCGCCCAGGTCAGAGGCTCCGCAACGATCAGCCGAACGTGAAGCAGGCCGCTGATCATCCCTCAGCTCGCCGACGGAACTGCCCATGCGGCGTCACACTTGGTGTGCTGGGAGTCGCGAAGCGGCGGAACGGCGGTTTCATGGTCCGTTGTTGCCGGCCTCGGAGATGAGTGCTGAGGCCAGCCTGGCTGTCTGGGTGGCGATCTCTCGCGCGGGGATCTGCCTGCCGGTGTCCAGCCACCAGGCGATGGCTTGGAGGAACATCCCTCCCAGGAGGGTGGGGACCAGGTCCCCGGGTGCCTTGGGCAGGTGCTGGGCGGTCATGTCGGCGAGGGTGGCCTGCATCCTGCGGGCGAACCAGGTGCTGCCGTTGCTGCCCAGCAGTGCGCCGTAGAGGCGGTGGTAATGGTCGATGTGCTCGAAGAAGCCGGTCCACCGCTCCAGTACCGGCGTGCCGGGGTGGTCGGTCATGGTGCCGAGCAGTTCGCCCATGGCCTCGTCGAAGATCTGCTCCACGAGCTGGTACTTGTCGCGGTAGTTGCGGTAGAAGGCGGCCCTGCTCACCATGGCCCGCTCGGTGATCTGCCCGACCGTGAGCCGCTCGAAGCCGTGCTCCTCGATGAGCTCGACCAGGGCCTGCCTGAGCAGCGTGCGGGTACGCCGGATCCGGACGTTCTCTCGAGACACTTCGGGCCTCCTGTCCAGGTTGAGACGGAACGCCGGTAATGAGACTGGTCGATATGGCGCAGTACGGACAGTATGCCTGCTGAGAGACAACCTGTCTCGTTGGAAGGACGCTCATGAAAGCTCTCGTCGTCCCCGGCTACGGCCCGCCCGGCTCGTTCGCCGTCGAGGACCTCCCGATCCCCGAGCCCGGTCCAGGGCAGTTGCAGGTCCGGGTGGCCGCCGCCTCGCTCAACCCCGCCGACCTGCTGATGACCGCGGGCACAGTACGCGAGATGGTCCCGCTGGACTTCCCGTTCGTCCCCGGCACCGACGTCGCCGGCACGGTGACCAAGCTCGGCCCCGGCACGCACGGGTTCGAGGTGGGCGAGGAGGTGTTCGGATTCGGCGCGCCGCCGTCGTTCGCCGTCGGCGTCGGCATCCCCGCCGTCACCTCCGGCGCGCTGGCCGAATACGCGACCTTCCAGGCCGGGCCGTACCTGGCCAAACGGCCGCCGAAGCTGAGCGCGGTCACCGCGGCCGCGCTGCCCAGCACCGGGATGACCGGGCTCGCGGTACTCGATCGCGGACGGTTCCAGCCGCGCGAGACGGTCGTGGTGATCGGCGCGCCCGGGGGCATCGGCGGCGTCGTCGTGCCGCTGCTGGCCAGGCAGTGCACCGTCATCGCCAGCGGCACAGAGCCCGACCGGGACTACGTGCGGGGCCTGGGCGCCGCCGACGTGATCGACTACCGCGAGAACGACCTGATCGAGGAGGTACGGCGGCGCCACCCCGAAGGCGTGGACGCGGTGGTGAACCTCGCGCTGACGGGCGAGGCGGTCATCGCGGCGACCCGGATGCTGCGTCCCGGCGGACGGCTGCTCAGCACCACCCCGGGCACGCCCGTCCATCCGGCGGTCACCACGGTGATGGGCACCACCGAACTGCGGCCCGGCACCATGGACACCCTGGCCGCCCACGTACTCGACGGCACCCTGCCCGAACCCGCGACCAGGACCTATGTCCTGAGTGACGCGGCGCACGCCTACCAGGACCTGGCACAAGAGCACACCCGCGGCAAGCTCGTCGTCATCGTGGACCCGGAGGCCGCCCGATGAGCATGCGCGCGGTGGAATACGACAGATACGGCGGGCCGGAGGAACTGAGCGTGCGGACCGTCACCCGTCCGCGGCCGCGTGCCGGACAGGTGCTCGTCCGTGTCCACGGCACCAGCGTCAACCCCGTCGACGTCACGATCCGCTCCGGCGGGATGAAGCTGATGGCGGGCCGCCGCTTCCCCAAGCGGACCGGCCTGGACTACGCCGGGGAGGTGACCGCTCTCGGGCCAGGGGTCACCGACGTGAGAATCGGGCAGCGCGTGTGGGGTTTCCTCGGCGACGTCTCCGGCCGCACCGGCGCCGCCGCCGAGTACGTCGCGGTCAAGACCTCCGCTCTCGGGCCCGCGCCGGCCCGGGTGGATCTCACGCCGGCCGCCGCGCTGCCCAGCGTCGGGGTGACCGCGTTGCGCGCGCTGCGTGACGTGCTCCGGCTCGCCTCCGGCGAGGAACTTCTGGTGGTCGGCGCGAGCGGCGGCGTGGGCAGCACGGCAATCCAGATCGGCCTCGCCATGGGCGCCCGCGTCACTGCCGTCGCCGGCGCGGCCAACCACGACTTCTGCCGCGACCTCGGGGCCAGCCGCACGCTCGATTACCGCGATCCGACCGCGATCGACGGATCCTTCGACGTCGTCCTCGACTGCCACGGCAGCGCCCTCGGCCGCTACCGACGCCTGCTACGCCGGGGCGGCCGGATGATGACCACCGCCAGCAGCGGCATGGGATACGCCATGCGCTCAATCGCCACGCCGGGGCCGCGAGTACGGGTGATGATGGCACGCTCGCGGCGAGCCGACCTCACCGCACTGGCCGGATACGTCGACCGAGGAGCCGTCCAGCCGATCATCGAGGAGATCTATCCGCTGGAAGACATCGGCCAGGCCCACAAGCTGACCGGGACCGGACACGCACGAGGCAAACGAGTGATCGCCGTGCTGACCAGTCCTTAACCACGGCGCCTGGGGCGCTTTCGAACTGAACTATTCCGGTTCACCCGGCTGCGCAGCACCCGCGCCATCGCCCAGCGGCAGGTGTTTGGCGACGTCAAACCGTACCCCACCGTAGGGCTGGACGTGCTGCCAGAACAGCGGGGTCAGTCCGCGGCGGTCGGCGGGCTCGAGCAGCGTGGCCCACTCCGGATTGGCGAGGACGTCCTGCAGCATCAGGTGTTCATGTACATGACCGCGGCTTGCTGGATGCGCAGGCAGAACAACGCTCATCTCCAGTTCCTCGCGCCGGTTGGTGGCGATGTCGCCGCCCTTGCAGGAGATGACGCTGTTGGCGCCGTTGGAGGACTCCACCACGTTGAGCCCTTCCTGAATCTCCCGCTGGAGTTCACACAGACGGAGGTAACGGGCGACAAAGATGGTCTTCTGCGCCCCACCTCCAGCATGGCCTGGTAGGTCGGGTGGGAGGTGGCGGTAGACCGGCGCAGGATCGCCTCGGTGGAGGCGGTGCCCTGCTTGATCGCGGTGGCGTACTTGATTATCTGGTCGTAGTTCGGCTCGATCAGATCCCAGCGGATCGGCCGGGTCATCGCCGGCGCCAGCCGCGGGTACAGGTCGCCTTCGCCGCTCTCCACCCGATGCAACTTGACCTTGTTGATGCGCTTGATATGCGGCAGCAGGTCCAAAGCCCAAGAGCCGGGTCACGCCGAACCCGATTTCCGTCTGGCCGTGGGGGTCGACATAGTTGCCCTCGACCCTCATGGTGATGCCGTGCCATGCCCTCGATCATCGCGTGCACCTCCGAGGCCGAGGCGCGCAGGGTCTGGGAGTGCAACCACCATGGGCCCCCGCTCGATGTGCCAGTAGATGAGGATTCCGCGGTCTCCGTAGCGCGAGTGCCACTCGGTGAAAATATTCTGAACGTAGGCGCGCACGTGCGTGGAGTCGGAGGCGACGGTGGTCGTCCCCTCGCCCCATAACTCCACGTCCCGGGCGGTGAAGGTGGCGATCGCGATGCCGGTCGCGATCTGCGGGGTCAGGTAGCGGCGCCGGACGTAGCGGATGTCGTCCTCGCTGTGGGCGTGGCCACCGGAGGCGACCGCTCGGATCCCGTGTTGGTGCCGTAACCGAAGATCGCCAGCGTCATAGCCGCCCGCGCAGGAGTACACGCCACCACCGTCTACCGCCGCTGGGGCTCCGTCGGAGACCTACTCGCCGACGTCGCGACCAGCCGTTTCTCCGGCGACATCGTGGTGCCGGACACCGGAAGTCTGCACGGGGACCTCGAACGCTACGCAGCCGACCTCGCCAAGGACCTCAGCGACCCGGACACCCTCGCCCTGGTGCGCGCCATCGTCGGCACGGGCGGAGAAGGCGCCGGCGTATGTCGCGGGGAACGCCAGCGACAGCTTGAAGCCATACTCGAACGGGAACAGTCCCGGGGCAGTCAGACCCCGACCCTCGAACGCGCCATAGACGCCCTGCTCGCCCCCCTCTACTACCGGGCGGTCTTCACCGACCAGACTCCTACTCCCGAATGGGCGCGCACCCTCGTGTCACACCTGCTGCCGGAGTGACAACACCCACACCGCCGCCATCACCGCCCGAGCACCAGCCCGACCATGCCACGTACTGCCGCCCACGCCACAACCATGGTCACGAACTCTGGCCAACCGCGAGTGTCCTGGGTGGGGGACCATTCCACCGTGATCATGACGCTTCACTAGAGGTGCCGACGGCAGCGAGGTGATCGTGCAGGGCCGCGTGGCGGGCGTCTTCACCGTGACCAAGTTCGACCGGTTCGCCCGCAACATGGCCGAGGCCAACGAGATCCTCACCGGCCTGTCAGGACACGGCGTCCTGTTCGGCTTGGGCGCGCCCGTCTACGACTGGAACGACCCATTCGGGCGGCTGTCCCTGCAAACCCTCGCCATGGTCGCCGAGTGCCGAATACAGCGCCGGACGCTCCACCATCCACTGCATCATCCACGGGCCAGAAACCCCCACGTAGAACGCACGATCATCGCCCCCCGAGCGATCACACCGGCGTTGGGCGTCACTCTTGGCTCAACATCATTCTCATCGCCAACGGCTGTTCCTGGGTTCCTCAACTCGATGCCGTGCCGCTGATTGCACCTCGTGCACCTTTCCTTCCGGAAGGCGTACGGATGGCCGCCTGGGCTGAGTGCGAGCTGCGCAGCCCGTCCAGCACGAGGGTGATGACACCGTCGGCCTCGGCCCGCCAACCGGGGCGGTCGTGGGCCGCGCCGATGCCGTGCAGCGCCATCATCACGGCACCGGCATCCACGTCGTCGCGAACGGCGCCGTCCCGCACGGCGGCGGCCACCAGGTCGGTGACAGCCTGCTCCAGCGCCCGGCTGCCTTCGGCGAGCGCACCCGAGCCGGTGGCCATGAGCGTGGCCAGCGTCCGGGCCAGGCCCTCGTGGGCGTCTATGTGGTCGACCATGCCGCGGAGGAAGGTCGCCAAGGCCTCCGCCGCGGGCAGCGTGGCCTGTAGCTGGCTGGCGCGGTCGCACAGCGTGGCGACTTCCCCGTGGTAGACCGCCTCGGCCAGCGCCTCCCGGGTGGGGAAGTGGCGGTACAGCGTGCCGGTGCCCACCCCGGCCAGGCGGGCGAAGTCATCGAAGCGCAGGTCGAAGAAGTCGCCGGCGTCGAAGACCTCTCGTGCCTTGGCGATCAGGACATCGCGGTTGCGTTGGGCGTCGGCCCGCAGCGGCTTGTCGGCGGTCATGCGCTACCTCGCGTTGACAAATGGAGATGACCTCCATATTTTGAAAAGTGGAGATGACCTCCAATTCGATTGTATCCCACGAGGTGCAGCTTGAAGATCCTGATGTTCGGCCGAGGCGTGATCGCCACCGTCTACGGCTGGGTCCTGCAACAGGCGGGACATGACGTCGAGTTCTACGTCCGGCCGGGCCGCGCGGCGACGTACGGAGACGCGGTGGACCTCGACCTGTTCGATACGCGGCGCCGGGTGTGGGGGCAGCGCGTCGTCGAGAAGTGGCCGGTGCGCTACCGCGAGGCGCTGGAGCCGGACCACGACTTCGACCTGATCGTGCTCAGCGTGCCGCACCACCGCCTCGCGGGCGCGACGGCCTTCCTGGCCCCGCGTGTCGGCCACGCCACGGTGCTGATCTTCGGCAACCTCTGGACCGAGCCGCTCGCCGCCATCGGCGCACTCCCCGCCGACCAGATCGCCTGGGGCTTTCCCCAGGCCGGTGGCGGTTTCGGCGCGGACGGCGTACTCCACGGGGCACTGCTGCCGTCGGTCATCTTCGGCACCCTCGGCCAGCCCCCGACCGACCGGGAACGGGCCGTGCGCCAGGCATTTCGCCAAGCCGGCCTCCGGATCAAGGAGCGGCCTGACTTCCGCGGCTGGCTGTGGGTCCATTTCGCGTCGGATGCCGGCATGTTCTCGCAGGGCCTGCGGCTGGGATCCCTGTCCCAACTGGCCGGGGCAACGGGCGACCTGCGAGAGGCGCTGCTGGCCGGCCGCGAACTGCTGCCGCTCCTCAAGGCGCGCGGCCTCGACCTGCGACGACACCGGGGCGGTGTGCTGCCGTTCCGGGCGCCCACCTGGCTGACGGCACCCGTGCTCGCCTGGCTGACCGCTCATGTCGCGCCCGCGCGCGTGAGCCTCACGGCGCACTCCGACCCCGACGCAGAGGAGCCGCGCGAGGTCTGCCGCGACACCCTCGCCGAAGCACGACGGTTGGGCATCTCGGTACCGCGACTGGAAGCGGCGGAACCGAACTTCGCCCGCGAGGGGACGCGTCGAGTCTGAATTCACCGATGTTGTCGGTCCCGGTGGTCCATCGCGGCTCCTTGGTCCGCCGCATCCCAGAGCCAAACCCGGTCGCGCAACTGCCATTCACGCACGGCTTTTCGCTGTCCAGCCTCTATCGCCTGTCCGTGACCTCGTGGAAGGAAAAGTCATGACTACCGCCGAGAAGCACGACTTCCCCATGGCCCGTACGTGCCCGTTCGCGCCGCCGCCGGCGTACGAAGAGATCCGCGAAGAAGAGCCGGTCTCGCGGGTTCGTCTGCCCGACGGCGGGTGGGCCTCGAGTGCCATCACTGGCAGAAACCTGCCGGGGTGACCGGTAAGCGCTGGTCAGCGGGTGGCCGAGCTTGGACTGACCAGATCACTCCGTCACGGGCAGGCACTCGGCGAGCAGGTCGACGACGTCGCGCCAGGCTCGCTGCGCGTGCCGTGGGTGGTAGCCGACGCCGGGGACCACGGCGTGGTCGACCGGCGGGTGGTGGAAGGCGTGCAAGGCGCCGCCGTAGACCACGAGGCGCCAGTCGACGCCCGCGGCCTGCATCTCGGCGGTGAACGCGTCCCGTTGCGCGGGCGGCATGATCGGGTCTTCCGACCCGACCCCGGCCCACACCGGGCAGCGAATGCGCGCCGCCTCGCCCGGTCGGCCCGTGGTCAGTGCGTTGACTGTCCCGATGGCGCGGAGATCGACGCCGTCGCGCCCGAGTTCCAGCCCGATGGCGCCCCCGGTGCCGTAGCCGACGGCGGCGATCCGGTCGGGGTCGGTTCGCGGTTCGGCGCGCAGCACGTCGAGCGCCGCGTGGCCGATGCCCCGCATCCGGTCGGGGTCGGCGAGCAGCGGCATGCAACGGGCCAGCATCTCCTCGGGGTCGGTGAGCAAGCGCCCGCCGTGGAGGTCGAAGGCCAGCGCCACGTATCCCAGCTCGGCGAGCGCATCGGCCCGGCGGCGCTCGACGTCGCTGAGCCCTGGGCCCTCTGGTCCGAGCAGCACTGCGGGGCGGCGCCCAGTGCCGGAGGGCAGCGCAAGGTGCCCGATCATCGTCAGGCCGTCGGCCGGGTACTCGACCGTGCGGGTTGTCACTGTCGTCATGAGACTGGACTGTAGTGATCGTCGAGCCCGGTCGGGCCGGTGTTCACCGCTGGCAGAGTTCACCGCTGGCAGAACAGCGCGGGTGTGCCTCTGAAATGCGGCGATGGCTCACAAGGTCCGCCGCAAACCCCGTTCTCGCGGCAGCGTTATCGGATCATCTGCCCTGGCCACGATGCTGGAGACTGACCCTCGCGGCAGGTTTCTGGCATGTTCCGGCCCACCCCTCACACAGCGTCACGAGAGCCATGCCCCAGACCTACGGGCATGGCACTGCTCCAGCTCGCCCGGAGTGGGCTCGGCCGCAACCCGGCCGTAGCGGGAGACCTGATCGTCGGACAGGAAATCAACTGGCATGTCCCGGAACGTAGGGACGCTGACCAGCGCAGATGGGCGGAGTCACCGAACCGGAACCAAGATCGGCCCGTTGTCGCCACCGGCCGTTCCGATCCTCCTCAGAGGCATACGAGCGGCATTGCGAGAGGTTGTGAGAACGACACCGACGGACAAATCGGACACCGCTCATGGTGCGGCGGGCTCTGTCAGCACTCCTCATTTCTGAGAATGAGGAGTGCTGCATCGGCGCACAGCTACTGCGCGGTTGGTCGCGCGGACCGAGTGGGGCGGCAATGCGCAGTCGTGACGCTTACGCGCACTGCCACAGAAACGTGACTTCCTCACGGTGCTGGGGGCACTGCACGATGAAGCCGACGCCGTTGTCGCCCCATGTGTGTGCGACGCCATGGTTGGAGTCGATCTGCAGGATCGGCTGTGTCATGCGGTGGTCGTCATGGGGGCAACGCGGGTAGTCGGGATCTTGTACCCAGTTCGGCCAGCCGCCGAGCTTGTCGCCCTGGCGGTTGAGAGTGAACACGACCTCGCGTTCTTCGGGGAGCAGCGCCGACTCGTCGGCCTCGCGACAGGGATAGTCCTTGACCGCGCGGCCCCAGCCGGTGATCGGCCGTACCGGGAGCACACGCACTCCTTCCGGTTCCTTCGCCGGGGTGACCGCGTCGGCCGGGTCGACGATCCGCACCAGATCACCGCCGGAGAACGGGCGGTAAGGGTTGCACGTGGTGCAGTGGAACAACTGCAGCAGGCCCAGGCCGAAGGCTTCGCGTGCGGCCTTCGGCGTTCGGGAAAGGTCGAGCTGGACGAAGAACGTGAGCGGCGCTCGGCAGCCCCCGCAGACTGGCCAGACCTCGGTCGAACGCAGCCACGGCAGCCCGCCGAACTGCGACGGGTCGCCGGTCGCGGCCGGACCATCGAGCTGTGGAAGCCAAGCGCTGCGGGTGCTGGCGGCAAGCTTTTGCCGGGTCGCCTTCGCGATCGCCGCGGGCGTCCGCGCCGCCGCGCCGGCGGCCCGCAACATCCGCACGATTTCGGTTCGGCCGCCCTGGCGCGCTGCAGCGAGCGCGTTCTGGCCCCACTGGTCGCGGGCCTGCAGATCGACTCCGGCGTGGAGCAGGTCACCCACGATCGAGGTACGGCCCCGGGCCGCGGCGAGCACGATCGGTGGCGCCTTGTAGAAGTTCTCCGGCGAGTCACGGTCGACACCGGCGGCGATCAGCAGCGGCACAACCTCCGGAACGTCGAAGGCGATGCACTGCCCCAGCGCGAGCACGAGCTTGTGATCCTCGATCCCGCCGTACTCAACAATCGCCCCGGCAACCGAGCCGTTCTTCTCCTGCACCGCGCTGACCAGGGCGTCACCGCGGTCCTGAGAATCTGCTGCCGGCAGCAACTCCTGCACGCGCGCCAGGAAGCCCCGGCGCACCGCCTGATCAAGGTCGAGTTCTTCAGGCCCGAGAACTTTGGCGCCCCGCTCCCGCAGGTGACGAATGATGGTCGCATCGCCGAGGTCTTCCGCGACGTCCAGTGGCCGGTGTAGTGCTGGCGTCACCACGTTGATGTCAGCGCCGGCGGCGAGCAGTTCGGTCACCGCGGCGACGACGCCGCTGCGGATCGCCGCGAGCAGCGGGATTTTGCAGCCGTCGGGATCGTCATGGTCGCCGTCCGCGCGTGCGTTCGGGTTGGCGCCGGCGGCGAGCAGGAGTTGCACGTTCTCCACGGCACCGGCCCTGGCCGCGGTCCATAGCGGGGAGCGGCTGCCGGTCGTGGCCGGCGAGGCGCCGGAGGCGAGCAGCAGGCGGACGAAGGCGTCGGAGCCGCGGCGTCGTGAGGCGTACTCAAGCCCGACGTCGAGATCCCACTGCGGCGGACGGTGAGACAACACGCAGTCCAGCAGGTCAAGGCGCTCTCCCTGCGCCGCCAACTGCAGCACCGCGCCGACCCTGTCCGGCTGTTGTTCCAGGTGAGCCGCGAGTGCGGCAACGTCACCGCGCTCGAAGAGCTCATAGACTTTCATGGGCCATAAACATACGGCTGTCGATCAGCGGAACCGACCCCCACCGCCGGCTCACCTCATTGCAGCGCGTACCCCGCCTGGTGCTCCATGGCGGAAGCGCAGTCGTCGCCGACGACCGCCCCCGCTGTTGGCAGAGGGCGCATGGCGTCGGTCACGCCACGTCTCCCTTCACCGGGACTCGCCCCCCGCCTCCATCCACGTGATCTCCGTTGCACGCGACTCCCCCGCTACCGCGGCTCCCCTGCCGCCGCCCGTCCTCGCGACTCCCCGGTCGCCACCCGTTCCCGAAGCTCAGCCGGTGCCCCGTTCCCGCAACTGCGCCACCACTGCCCGTTCCTGAAGCTCCGCCGTCACCGCTCGTTCCCGCAACTGCGCGGCCTCCGTGCGTGCGGTTTCCAGTTCGGCGCGGAGGTCGTCCAGTCGTGCGCGCTCCACCAGCAGCCTCGCCCGAGCCTGATCACGCTCCTTGCCCGCCGCCTCGGCCCGCGAACGTTCCCGGGAGGCGAGCTTGCGCTCGCGCGACAGCGCCGCCGCGCTCTCCCCCTCGATCGCCGTCACCTTTCCTGCCAGCCGTTCCGTCTCTGCCGCCGCCAGCCCGGCGTCTTTGAGCGCGATCGCCCGGTCGCGTTCGGCGTCGGCGGCGGCGCGCTCCGCTCTGACCGCCCGTTCCACGGCGCGTTCGCGCTCCTGCGCCGCCGCCTCCTCCCGCGCCTTGGACGCGACCACGTCTCTCTCGGCCTGCGCCCTCGCCTCGACCGAGGCCGCCGCCTCCTGGCGAGCGCGATCCCGCTCCTCTCGGGCCAGTTCGGTCTGCTCCCGAGCCCGTACGCCCTCGGCCCGCGCCTCCTCCTGCGCGTGCAGGACCCGCGCCTCGGCCTCCTGGCGTACCTGCAGCACCTGAGCCTGGGACTCCTCCTGTGCCGCCAGCACCCGGACCCGCGCCTCCTCCTCAGCCCTCGAGACCTGGGTCCGGGCGTCGTCCTGTGCCTGCGCGGCCTGGGAGCGCGCCTCCTCCGCCCGTCTGTCGGCCAGTTCGACCCGCTCCGCCAGCTCCTGGACGGCCTGATCACGGGCCTGCTCGGTCAGCTCGGCCTGCCGAGTGGCCTCCTCTGCCTGGTGTTCGGCCAGCTCAGCACGTCGCTTGGCCTCTTCGGCCGTCAGCAACGCCTGCCGCTCCGTGCTCGACGCCTCCCGCAGGGCGGCCAGCGCCTGCTCCCTGGCGCGTTCGGCGTCGCCCAGAGCGGTCTCGCGTTCGTGCTCGGCCTCATCGAGTCGCTGCCGCATCTCGTCCGTCTGCCTGCGGGCGTGTTCGGCGGCCTCGCGCGCCAGCCGTACCTGCTCGAACGCCTGCTCCCGCTCGGTACGCGCGATCGCGACCCGGGTGTGCGCCTCGGCTTGGATGGCACTCAGCTTGGCCTCGACACCGGCGGGACTGAGCTCCTCGGCCAGCGCCCGCGCCAGCGGCTCGATGGCCGCCGCCAGCCCGCTCTCCATCCGGTCGTACAACTGCTCGGCCCTGGCCAGCGCCCCTTCCAGCCCGGGGGTGGCCCGCCGCATCTCCCGCTCCCGCTTGGCAGCCGCCTGACAGTCCTTCTCAGGACAGTACGCCTTGGGCCGCCCCCGCCCCCGCCGTTGCTCAATCGGCGCCCCGCAGTGCTTACAGGGCGTCACCACACTGGTCTCTGCCGTCACGCCAGCAGCCTACCATTTTCTATTTTCCAGAAAATCAAAATCAGAAAATCCGATTCGTTGCGCGGCTCCAGATCCCATCCAACTTGCGAGAATGCAGAATTCCCGCAAGTTTCTACCGCAGACGGTGAGCGGGAACACATCGCAACGGCATCGACCTCATCTACCTTCAAGGAGCACAACTCACCGAACAGCCGCAGACAGGCCTGAACAGCAACGACTACCGGAACGCACGAAACACTGACTCCCCCGTCGAGCTGGCCCGCGACGCCCACTACGGGATCTTCGCCCACGACCTCCTCGGCGATCCGGGCACCTCGGGCCAGTGCTGCGAGCCCAACCGGGACAACAGCAAGGACTTCATCGTCACCCTCGGCTCGTGGCGGATCATGTGCGCGGCCGGCTTCACCCGCGACAACGGCCGGTGCGACACCACCAGCGCCCACCCCACCGACATCCAGGTGCCCACCCCCGGCACGGGCGACGCCGATGCCAAGGTCGGCACCGAGCAGGATCAGGCGGCCGTCGGCTCGTTCATCGCGTCGTAAGCACTCTGGAGCTCCGGGTCATCGAAGCGGCCAGTCCAGTACCACGATTGAAACTCGAGCAGGAAAACCGTCATGAACACATCGAGATTAGATCACTCACCCCAGTCAGACGCGACTGGTTCGCCCCCCTGAGGAGGAGTTGCACCCAGGTACGAGTGAACGTGTGCCAGGCAGCGCCGAAACGGGACAGGTTCCGCTGAGAAGCCCTGTCGATCGAAGCGGCTGCCGTATCGCTTTTCGATGCTATCGTTCTTCGATATTATCGAAAAACGATATGGATCGGAGTGGGCTACTGGCTACGCTGCACAGCACTATCGGACGAGTGGCGCGTCGACCTGCGGTTTTCGCGGTTCTCGTCCTGGTGACCGGGGTGATCATCGGCCTGGTGCGCTATTCCAGGGCCGGATTCTTCGGCCTGTCCTATCAGTACGTGGTGGCCCAGTCGCCCAACGGCTACGGCATCCCTCTCGACGAGCCTGCGTTCACGGAAATGACCCGACCGGGCGCCGTGGTCCTGGCAGGCGACCTGCGATTCATCGACAGGTCACCTGACACCGGCCAGTACATCCTGCAGGCCCTGACCACCTTCCCGAGCTTCGCCGTGACGGTCGGCGCGTTCTTCCTGCTGTGGCGGCTGCTGTGGCGAGCTCGCGACGGCGCCTACCTGCCGCAGGTCGCGGCCCAGGTGCGTAACTTGGGCTGGTGGCTGCTCGCCGGTAGCCTGCTGGCCCCGCAGGTCGAGCACTTCGCGATGATGGCGCTGCTGGACACGATGGCCGTGAACGAGTCCTACTTCGGCGTCAAAGTGACCCCCGTGATCGTGCCGCTCGTCGGGATCGGGCTGCTGGCGCTAGTGGCCCGTCACGCAACCTTGGCCGGGTAACTGGTCCAGCTTCGGATGGGTGAAGTGGCGGCGAAGCTGGTCTTCGGTTGGGCACGGGCGTT
>NZ_JBVJIM010000054.1:0-20695 GCF_055586305.1 Nonomuraea sp. NPDC051298 | reverse complement strand
CCCGGGCTCGTCCCCGTCGCCGCATGGCGAACGAGCCCCGACGAGGCGGCCAATGACCTGACGGCGGAGAAGTTCGTCGGCGGCATCGCCATCCCGCCGCCGCGCCAGCCCGTCCCGGCTGCGACTGCTGCGACGTGACCAGGACCCTTCGCGGCACCCGCCCCTGCCACAGGTGGTTGCCGCACCCCTGAAGGGCCGGGCGCCGCCCGAGCCCGGCCCCGGCTGGGCCGCGAGGCGGGTAGCCGCACAATTTGTGTCCTGCCTCGCGGCCCACGCCCCAGCACGTGCCCGCCACATCTGCCTCTTCTTCACGTCGAGCCGGCGAAGGGGAGGCGGCCCGATCTGGCGCGGCGCGCTCATCGTCCTCGGCCCCTGCCTGCCGGCCGCGATTCCGGCAGCCGGCAGGCAAGCCATCACAAGCGTGTCCGCCGCCGACGGCGTCTGAGTCGAACCCATCACGCAGAAAGATCAGCCATCCATGCGACCCTTACATACTGTTACCGTCCTGTTGCTGATCGGGGTTTTGGGGGCGTGCAGCGCCCCGGGCACCCTCACCCAGCACAACGCCGGCGCCCTCGTAACTCCGACGACCGTCAAAGTCGGGATCATGCCGATCCCCGACTGCGTCACGGTCCCCGTAGCGCAACTGAAGGGGTACTTCAAGGACGAGGGCCTGCGCGTCGAACCCGTCACCGTCCAAGGCGGCGCCGTCGCCCTTCCCCTGCTCAAGTCAGGCGCCCTGCACTTTTCGATCATGAATCACGTGGCCGCCATCCAGGACGAAGCCCGCGAGCCCGGCACGATCAAGCTCGTCACGGACGCCTACCAGGCGGACAACGGCGCGTTCGTGCTCATGGCCCCGGGCGACAGCCCCATCCGCTCCGTCGGCGATCTGAGAGGCAAACGCGTCTCGGTGCTGACCCTCAACTCCGTCGGCACGCTGACCCTCGAAGCCGCGCTGAAGGTCCACGGACTCACGAAGGACGACGTGCGCGTCTCCGAGATGAACGTGACCGGCATGGGCAACGCCTTGGAGGGAAACCAGATCGACGCGGCGTGGATGACCGAACCCTTCATCACCGCCTACACCATGAAGGGCGGACGAAAGATCGCGGACATGATGGAAGGCCAGACCGCAGACCTGCCCATCGCCGGATGGGCCACGTCCAGCGAATTCGCCGAACGCAATCCAGGCACGGTCCGCGCCTTCCAGCGCGCCCTGCTGCGCGCTCAGAACGACGTGGCCAACAACCTGCAACTGGTCACCGACACCCTGCCCACCTACACCAAGATCGACAAGCGGGTGGCCAGCACCATCGTGCTCGGCACCTTCCCCATCGGCTTGGCCCCCTCCAGGATCCAGCGAGTCGTCGACCTCATGGTGGAGTACGGCTACATCAAGCCGGACACCGTCCAGGTCGGCGACCTGCTGCTGCCGGAACCCCCGATCCCCACCACACCCGCCGCATCGATCCTTCCGCCGCCGACCTCCAGCCAGCAGGTGCCCTCGTGACCGCCGACCAGTCCACCCAGCAGCCCGACGACCAGCCCAGCGACCCACCCAGCGACTCGGCCGGGGAGCATGACAACGGCGTGGCCCCGGCGTCGGCGCAGCCTCAGCGCACCCATCACACCACCGCCGCCAGCCGCAAGGACGATCTCGACGGCACACCCTTCGACCGGGTCCAAGCCGTGATCGACGCCGTACCTGACTTCGCCGCCCTGCACACCGCAGTCGTCGTCGGCATCTTCGAACATCTCGCCAGCGAGCCGCGCACCAGCGACGAACTGGCGGCCCTTTCCCAGTGCAACCCCTCAACGACGCGCCGGCTGATGCGCTGGCTGCACGCCTGCCGTTTCGTCACCACCGACGGCGACCGCTACCAGCTGACCCCGTACGGCGAAGTCCTCACCGCGCGCGCCACACGGTCCCAGCGGCACGCCGTCCTCGTCACGGGATCGCTGCCCTGGTGGAAAGCGGCCAGCAACCTGCCGGAGACCGTCCGCCGCGGTCATCCCCCAGGGTCCACCGGCCAGTCCCTGTACGACTACCTGGTGCGACACCCGGCGATCGGCCGTGAATTCGACCTGTTCATGAACTCCCGCAGCGCCGCAGTCGGCCAGGACCTGGCAACGTTCGACTTCACGAACGTCGGCACCGTCGCCGACCTCGGGGGAGGCCTGGGCGGCGTACTGGCCGCTATCTTGCACCAGCACAAGCACCTGCGCGGCATCCTCGCCGACCGTAAGGACGTTCTCGACCGCGCCCGCGACCACCAGATCCTCGAGGGGCTGGCCGACCGCGTCCAGCTCGCCCCGGGCGACCTGTTCGAGACCGTCCCCGAGGGCGCGCAGGTGTACATCCTGTCGTCGCTTCTCCACAACTACAGCACCGCCCAATGCGTGGAACTTCTCACCACGGTGCGTCACGCCATGGAAAAGGCTGGCGACCACCCCTCCGAAGTGTGGATCGTCCAGGGCATGCTGCCGCTTATCGCAGGCCGGCCCAGCAACTGGTACAGCACCGACATACGGATGATGTCCCTGTTCCCCGGCGACGGCGTACAGGACCGCGACACCATGTACCGGCTCGTGCAGGAAGCCGGCCTTCAGGTTCGCAAAACCAAGGACCTGTCGACGTCCAGCCAGTCGCTGATGATCGCCCATCTGTGATCAGCGGATCCGCCCCACACCGCGCACTGGGGAACCAGACCTGCACCGCGCGGCATCCCGCTCCGGCCGAACTGGGTGAGCCCAGCAGGAGCGAAACACGCTGCCAGGCTGCGGCATCCCAGCGCAGCCTCGCAGCGGCCCGCAGGACCCGCCACCACGCACAAGCCGCAACCCTCGCCCGACGCCGTCATGC
Source organism: Nonomuraea sp. NPDC051298 (assembly GCF_055586305.1). Lineage (NCBI taxonomy): Bacteria > Bacillati > Actinomycetota > Actinomycetes > Streptosporangiales > Streptosporangiaceae > Nonomuraea > Nonomuraea sp. NPDC051298. The sequence goes on along the minus strand of NZ_JBVJIM010000054.1, from coordinate 17,829 downwards.
CCCCCACCCAAGCACCAAGCCTTCCCACCCATCAATCAGACAGGCTCCCACATGAGCCCGCGGAAGCTCGCGCCTGGAGATCTGTTCGACACCGTCCCAGGCGGCGCGCTGGGACGAACGCCCGAACCGTCGACCGTGATCACGGCCCATCCACCCCACTTGTAAGCCGGCCATCGTCGGGACTCCACACGGTCGGGGTTTTCTGGCATGAGGATTGGCCTTGCCGCGTATGACCTCATGACCAGCACCGGGATGCGGCTGCCCGAGACGGCTTCCAACGCCTACTGCTGGTTGCCGGACTCCCGCCGGCACGGCCGCGGGCAGATGCCGGACGGCCTTCAGGCGAAGTGGAACAGCACGCCCTCGCCGCGTTCGGCCACCGCGAGGACGAAGGTGCGGAAATCGTTGAACTCGTCCTCGTCGACGAAGCCGTAGTCGTCGTGGGCGAAGCCGTCGCCGTCGACGGTGAACGCCTCGCCGCTGCCCTCGCACGCGTCGGCGAACCGTATGCCGCGCAGCCAGCCGGCCAGTTCAGCCATATCTGCGGGATCGAGTTCCATGGCCATGCTGTCCTCGTCCTCGTCGTGATTCGTGTCGTCCCCGTCCTGGTCCTCGCCGTCTTCTTCGTAGTCCCAGTTCAGGTCGACGTAGTCCCCGTCCATGAAGACGTTCAGGGGTGCGTCCCCGACCAGCGCCTCCCACAGGTTGAGCGAGAACCGCTCTATGGAGAAGGTGCGGCGCTGGACGCTGAGATTCGAGTCGAGCGGAGTCTTATCGCCCTCGGGGGTCTCGCGGATGAGGCGCGCCGCGTACGAGGGGTCCCGCCTGGCGCGCTTCAGTTCTTCCTCGGTGACGCTTCGCAGTGTCGCTGTGACGCCCACGCCTCTCCTACGGGTCGGGCTGACCGCGGTGGGACACGGCCGCCGGAGGCCAAGATCACCGCTCATGCTAATACTGCAAAGGTGTTTGACAGCTGGCCAGGTTGGTCGTTGGGGTGGTTGCAGGTAGGGGCCCTGCTGAGATGTCAGGCTGTGGCCGGGCGAACTGACCGCTCTGCATGAGCGGTTCGTGCACCGGTTCAACCGGTCGGAGCTGAGGGAGTAGGCACTGGCCTATTTGCGCGGCCTCTTGCTCGCCAAGCGCATTCGGTGGGGGGAGAAACGCATGCAAGAGGTCATCTTCGGCGGGGACGGGGCGGTGGATGCGGAGCCGATCCTCATGTCGCTCCACGCCGAGTACTACGAGCTGATCTGGCAGAGCCAGAAGCGGCATGAGTTCCGCCGCCGGTTCCTGGAGGGGCGGGCGAGCACGTGGTTCGTCTATCTCAACGCACCGGTCTCTCGGCTGTGTGCGGTCATCGATCTGGGCCCAGCCGTGGTGGGACGCTCCGGAAGAGATCGCTGCGATCGCCGAGCAGACCCGGGCTGGCAACGGCGCCACCGTGCTGGAGTACGTCCAGGACCTGGAGCGGGCGTATGCGATCCCGATCCGGGCGGTGCGGAGTATCCGGGCCTGTCGGCTGGCGAGCTACGCGCCGCACTCGGCTCCTTCCAGCCGCCGCAGGGTTATGTGCGGCTGCGGAACACGGGGAGTCTGGACATGCTGCGGATCTGCGAGAATCTTGCTGCAGAGGAACCCGTACGTCAGATGACCGTGCACCATCCTTGACTTACCCCCCGGGCCCTGAAGGCGGCTGATTCTCACCCGACTACCCCACGAGGAGGAGTCCGGGTTGAGGTTCGCGGTTCACAGGCCCGCATCCCGATCGCCTCCCCGCGCGTCCACCGTGTGCCCCACGGCGGCAGAACGGATGTTCGTGGGCGCGTTCACCGGGTGCGCAAGTCGCTTTCGCTCACTACGGTCATGGGTGTGATGACGGATGGGGTGGCGACGACCGGTGAGGCGTCGCAGAGCGGGCCAGATCTCGCTGACTTGAGGCGCGTGCAGGAGATGTTCGGGCTGGGCGAGGTCCAGGCGGTGTCGTTCCTCGCAGCCGGTCTGATGAACCGGAATTGGCGTGTCGACACTGAGACCGGGACGTACGCGCTGAAGCTTCTTCAGGACGTCCCGGTGGAGGCAGCGCGTCGTAGCGCTTTGGTGCTGGAGGCCCTGGCTGCAGCGGGCCTGCCAGTGAGTGCGCCCGTGACCACCCGCGATGAAGCTGAGCCTGTGCTGCAGATCGGGCCGCGTAGTTACCTGGTGTTCCCGTGGGCAGAGGGCGCTCATGTCGAAGGAGTCGCCCTTCCCGTGGACGAGGTCGCGGCCTTCGGCTCGGCGGTCGCCACGATCCATCGGGCTCTCAACGAGACGGCAAGGGTTCCGTTGCCGGAGCCGGATGCTCGCCCGCGAGCGAAGGTGACCAGCCCGGGAACGGCCATCGAGAAGGCCGACCGGCTCTTGGCCGCTATCACCGAGATCGCCGAACCAGGCGGCTTCGATCGCCTCGCGCAGAGGCTGCTCGAGGAACGTGAGGTTCTGCTCGCCAAGCACCATGCCGCCGTCCCGGAAGCGGGCGAGGCGCCGGGGCCGTTCGGCTGGACGCATGGCGATCTCCAGTTCCGGAACGTTCTCTACCGCAACGGGAGAATCGAAGCCATTCTCGATTGGGACAGGATCGCGATCAAGCCCTTCGGCGAGGAGGTGGCGCGTACTGCTCAGGTTCAGTTCGGCGGGGAGCACGGGCTGCTGGACCTGGAGCGGGTCGCCGCGTTTGTCGCCGGCTATCGCACGGTGATGCCGTTGTCGCGGGAGGATCTGGCGGACGCGGTGGACCGATTGTGGTGGAAGCGCATGTCCGACTACTGGATCTTCGAGTTCCACTACGATCGAGACGATCACGGCCCGGACTCACTGATGGAGCCCAGCGAACGGCTGCTGGCGTGGTGGACCGACCGGCGCGAGGACGTCCAGCAGGCGTTCGCTGCCGGTTCCTGACTCACGGCCGGCCTCGGTCGGTAGCCGTGACTCAGAACTGGATCATCGTGCGGATACCGCCTCGTGCGGACGCGTGGGCGAAGGCGTCGTTGGTCTCGCTGAGAGGCCATCGGTGGGTTGCCAGCTCGTCGGCGGTCAACTGACCGCCGACGACCATGCGCACGTAGACGGGGATGTCGTGGAGGGTGCGGACTTCGCCCATGACCGACCCGGCCAGGCTTCTGCCGTGGCGGAGCAGCCCCGCGGGGACCCTGATCTCGCTGGCTGAGGGCATCATCCCGACGATGACGACGCGGCCGCCGGGGGCAAGAGCCGCGAACGCAGCTTCGGCGAGGCATCGGTCGCCGACTGCCTCGACGGCGACGTCGACGCCCGACTGCGAGGTGATCGCGGCGACCGCGGCAGGCATGTCGTCGCGGGCGGGGTCGATGATGTCGGTCGCGCCGAGGGACAGGGCGGCTTGGCGGCGGTGGGCTTCGAGGTCGGCGGCGATGATGCGGGTGGCGCCGGTGGCCTTGGCGGCTTGGACGGCGCCGAGGCCGACGCCTCCGCAGCCGATGACAAGGGCTGATTGTCCGGGCCGTGCGGCGGCGGTGTTGAAGATGGTCGCCGCGCCGGTAGCTGGGCAGCAGCCGAGGACAACGACGCCAAGCTCACCGCCTGGATCATCGCCATCCGCGCCACCGACCTGCCCCACCTGCACAACTTCGCCAACGGCCTCGAACTCGACCGCCACGCCGTGAACGCCGCTCTCACCCTCCCGCACAGCAGACGGCCGGACCGAAGGCGTCAGCACCCAAGCGGATCATGAGGCAGATGCACGGCCGCGCCGAGTTCGACCTTCGCCACCGCATCCTGCTGCAATGAAGGTCACCCAACGCCACCACCGATTACGGGACAGAGCCGAATACACGGGGACCGAGGGCCTTATGCCGACGGAGTCTTGAACATCTGGGAACGAACCGTACCCGGATGGGGTGCCACCTGACCGCGCTCTTCGCTCGGCTACCGGTCGCCGACCGACGGCCCCCGGGTGGTCCCGGACAAGGCTGCGATCGCGGATCGCAGTTCGTGGTGGTTGGCGCTTTCGCCGTGCCGACCGAGGCCGGTGAGCAGGGGACTGTGCGACAAGGGCGCGACGCTGCGGCCATGTCCGGCAGGCCGCGAGCCGCTCCGGCAGGTCCGCCATCGACGGGACGATGTCGGCGAGCTCCACGATGTGCCCGGCCAGCGCCGACGCCGGGAGCCCCAGCAATGCGCCGGCGCCCAGCGGGCTGAGCGTCAACCACACCCCGCGCGTGCATCCCGCCTGCCTCAGCTCGGCCGCGTCCAGATGGAGCCCGGTCACAACAGCCCGGCGCCGCCGGCTCGAGCCGGGCCGCCCGACCCACGAGATCTCGAGCGAGTCCTCCTCGGGGATCGTGATCGACACCGTGGGCGAGGGAAGTCCGCGATGGACGACGGCTGAGGTGGTGCACCGCCGACTGAGGGCTCCCGGTTACGCACCGTCACTTCGGGCCGTGCGGCTCGGTTCTTAACGGGCACACAAGATGGGCCGGTCAGGCGGCCCAGGGTACGAGTTCGGGCGCGCGCTCGGCGATCTGGGCGAGGGACGGCGCGGCGGCGCCACCGTGGCCGGTGACCGAGAATGTGCCGCACAACGTGCCGAGCGCGGTGCTGCCGGCCAGGCCGAGCCCGAAAACGTGCCCCGCGACGAACCCGGCGTCGAAGCAGTCCCCCGCGCCGATGGTGTCGATCACGGTTACCGCCTCGGCGGCGGTGCTCACGCGTTCGGTGGAGGTCGCGGCAAGCGCCCCGTACGCCCCGTTCTTGATCACGACCGTGGGCGTCAGCTCGCACAGACGGTCGAGGGCGTCGTTGAGCTCCCCATGACCGGTGAGTACGCGCGCCTCGCCGGCGTTGGGCGCGAAGATGTCGACGGCCTTCAGCGCGGCGGTGATCGCGGGGTCGTCCAGTGTGGCGTCGGTGTGCTGGCAGTCCATGAAGACGACAGCTCCGACCCGGTGCGCGGCCTCGACCAGCGCGTCGAGCCGCGGGCCGACGGTGAGCTCGGTGAGCAGCACGCACGCCGGACGCCGGTCCAGGATGACGCCGATCACGTCGAGCGGGGGCAGCGGCTCCTTGAACGAGACGAACCCGCGTTCGCCGCCGTAGGACATAGCCACCGAGATGTTCCGGACAGGGCCGGGATGCAGCAGGTAGGCGGAGGTGTCGATGCCCTCGGCGTGGGCCTCGTCCAGGATGAGGCGGCTGTGCGGGTCATCGCCCAGCCGGGCGGCCCACACGGCGGGCACGCCGAGGCGGTGCAGCGCCCGCTGAGGGGTGAAGGCCCCGCCGGGCAGGGAAGCCGTCCCCGTGCCGAAGACCTCCGTACCGGGTTGCGGCCAGCGGGGCAGGCCGGCGAAGACCAGGTCGAGGTAGTAGTCGCCGACGATCAGTACCGAGCGGCCGGCAGGGAACGCGCTCACCGCCACTGGCCCGCGTGGTCGTGGTGGGCGGCGAGGTAGTCGTCGGCCAGGGCGGCGGCCCGCGAGTAGGACAGGACGAGCGGGTGCGCCATCAGCGCCTGGACCGCGAGCGAACGGGAACGGGCGGCGACCGCCCGCACGGTGAGCCGTTCGAAGAGCTTCACTTGGCGCATGAGGCCCGCCTGGGGCTCCGGCACGGCGCCGATCGGCAGCGGCCGGATGCCGGTGGCGTCGGCGACCACACTCATCTCGGCCACGTCCTCCGACGACAGGGCGTCGATGTGGCCGGCGGCAGGCACGTTCGCGGCGCAGTAGCGGGCCGGGCCTCCGGTCATGGCCGCCATGAGGTCGAGCGCGACGGCGGCGTACCCCTCGCTGCCCTCGCCCAGGGTACGCTCCCCGGCCGGTGCCGTGCCCGGCTCGGCGTAGCTCATGTACGTCGAGCGGCGCCCCGCCTCGTAGGCCCGGTAAGCGGCCACCGCCTCCTCGGGCTGGTCGGGGCCGATGCGCGCGAGTTCGCCCAGCAGGTCGGCGTTGCGGCCCGCGACCTCCTGGCCCCGGCTCGACTCTTCGGAGCTGGTGTGCGCCACGGCCTCCTCGGCGAAATAGTAGTAATACAGGTACTCGTTGATCCACATGCCGGACAGCTCGCTCAGGGCGGCAGGAAAGAAGCGCTGCAGCGTGCCGGCGCGGAAGCGGGGCTCGGCCAGCAGCGGCGCCAGCAGGTCACGGCCCTGCTGATCGCGGACCGCCCGTACCCATGACAGGTGGTTGAGGCCGAACACCTCGGGCCGCAGGTCGTTGGCGTCGAGACCGTGTACGGCGGCCACGGCGTGCTGGGCCAGGTTGGCGCTGTCGCAGATGCCGACGGTCCGCTCGTGCCCGGCGTCGCGCAGGGCCTGCGTGACCAGTCCCGCCGGGTTGGTGAAGTTGAACAGCCAGGCGTTGGGGCTCAGCTCGGCGAGCAGTTCGGCGTAGTGGAGGATGACGGGGATCGAGCGCATCGCCATCGCGAACCCGCCCGCGCCTGTCGTCTCCTGCCCGAGCACGCAGTGCCGGACCGCGATCTGCTCGTCGGCGACACGTGCGGCGTCCCCGCCCACCCGTACGGTGGTCACCACGAAGTCCGCGCCGTCGAGCGCCCTCCGCGCGTCGGTGGTGGCCACCACCCGCACGTCGCCGTGGCGCCGCGCCAGGTGGGCCGCAACGCCGCCGAGCAGCCGCAACTTGTGCTCATCGACGTCGAGGAGCACGATCTCGTCCAGCCCCAGCTCCGCGGCGCGCATCGCCGCCGACTCGACGAACACGGGGCCGCGGACACCACCGCCGCCTACGAGTGTGAGTTTCCTGTCACCCAAGGGAACGTTCCTTTCTTCCTGGTTGAACGGCCATCCCTGGCGGGACGGCATCGAGCGCGCGTTCGCGATCAGTCGGTGCGGGGCGCGTCCGCGGAATCAGCCGGCGCCGGGCGTGCGACCACGGTGACCGCGCTCTCCTGCGGAGGCAGGTCCTGCAGGATGCGGATGGGCAGCCGCCATGGATGGTGCAGCGACCGGGACAGCTCGACCACGCGCCCTTCCTCGTCGAAGGTCAGCTGATCGACGCTCAGGCCGATCGGCGGATCGCCCAGGTCCAGTTCGCCGGCCTCCTCCGGATCGGCCAGCCGGGCGCTCACCGTCGTGTCGGCCTTGACGAGCCGCAGCCCGAAACGGCCCCTGAGCTGCTCGAAGAGCGAGGCCCTGGAGAAGTCGGTCTCTGCCAGCCCCGGCACCAGGTGGTGAGGCAGCCACACCCGCTGCACCGTGAGCGGCACCCCGTCCCCCAGCCGCACCCTGGCCAGATGCACGACCTCGGCGCCGACCGGCAGCCGCAGTTTCCTGGCCACCGCGGCCGAGGCGGCCATGACCGAGCAGTCGAGCACCCGGCTGCTCGGTACGACGTCGTCTGCCGTCATCGCCGTCGTATGGCTGACCAGCGCGTGCAGCTCCTGCGGGCCCGGCCTGGCCGCGACGAAGAATCCCTTGCCCGCGGCGCTGGCCAGGTAGCCCTCGGCGACCAGGTCGCGCAGCGCCTGCCGGACGGTGATGCGGCTGACGCCGAGCCGGGCGATCAGCTCCCGTTCCGACGGCAGCCGTGTCCCTTGGGGCCAGACCCCTCCGTCGACCAGCTCCCGTATGTGCTCTTTGATCTGCTGATACAGCGGCAAAGGGGAATCTTTGTCTACCTCGAACACGCACTCATCATATCTGGACATATCCAGTTATGCCAGACAGTCCGAAGCCAATGACACTCTCATCGACCTGTCCAGACGCGGTGTCCAGTTCGGCCTCGGCGCCAGCGTCTACGGCTGGAACGGTCCGTTCGGCCGTCTGTTCCCGCAGACCCTGGCCATGGTCGCCGAGGACACCCTCGCCGTAACGCGGTAGGTGAACCACCGCATGAAGAACTGGGCGGCCGCGCACCCCGGGGACGTCCTGACGGTGTTGGAACTGTTCCGGCTGTGCCGCGACCTGCTCGACATCCACGCCGTAGGGCTGCGGCTTCGCAGTAGCTTCCCAGATGGGCGCCGAGCGAAGGCCGAGGGGCCTTTTGCCCCTGGTTGCCCATGGCTGTCCCTGATACCATCGCCGGTTTCGTGTGCCTCATCAGCGAACTCCAGGCCTACGATCTGGCTCTCAAATCTCCCCCTTGCCCTTCCCCTACCATGTCCCCGACCCCGAGACCGCCGCCGTGGAACAGACGATCACTACCCACGCCACCGGCCGACATAGTCCATTGGAGGCGAGGCGGAATTGGGCGACTGCCTTCCGAAAAGCGGGTAGGCAGCTCACCGAGCTGGCCCAGGACGGCCTGCGCCGAAGAGGTCGTGGCAGTCTTCGAGGCCAGTGACCTCTACCTGACCGTGGGAGTGTCGCTTCCATTCGGCAGCGTCGATGACCATGATGTGCTGCACCAGTCGCTCGCCATCCCGGGCGGAAGATCGATGCCCGTTGTCCCGGTAGCCCAGCTTTTGGGAGACGGCTGCGGAAGCGGTGTTCCCATCGACAAATTCCGTCTGGGCTTCGGTCGCCCCCAGATGGGTGAACGCCAGATCGAGGACTGCGGCGCGAGCTTCGGTGCCGTAGCCGCTCCGTTGGTGCGCCAAGCTGATCCAGGATCCGGTTTCCACGGTCCTGGTGATGGCGAAGTCCGTTGCCCACATGTTCTGCAGTCCGATGGCAACACCGTCTAGTCGGATGGCCAGCTGAAGGTCCCATCTGTCGGGGCGCCAGTGGGCCAGCGCCCGCCAGTGCCGTTGCAGGAGTTGCCGCTCCCGTTGAGGAGACTCCGCGTACAGGAAGGATTGCTGGAAATGGACCTCGCCGGGAGGCTGGATCTGCGCGGAGGCCTGGCAGAGCTCCAAGAGGTCACGCGCCGTGGGCACGGCCAGCGTAAGACGTTTGGTGGCCAAGCGAAGCCCGAACTGCGGCCATACAGAGCTCAGGTCGGTGTCGTCCCTGCCGTGACCCGCACGCTCAGTGGTAGCACCTCCCTCTGTACGCATGCCCGTTGCTGGGTGCCCATCGTCAGTCACCAGTGGCCTCCTGCTCGCGGCGCAACCTCGCTGGCCACGCCTCAGGGAACGGCTAGAACACGACAATAGCGGGCTCCCTCCCATTCACGCCCCCACACGAGAAGAGCCCCGGACGGGCTCGGCCGGTAATGAAGGAGAATGGTTACAACGGCCCCGATTGGCGCATCTGGCTGCCGAGACGATCTGCGGAGGCGGGCTCACCCAGCTTCGGGGCATGCCACGCGCCTGTCCCCTACAAGTCGAGCAGGAAGTCGAAGTCGCCGTCCTTCGCCCCAAGCACCCATGCCTTGGCTTCGGCTGGGGTGTATACATGGGGCAATCGGTCAGGATTTTGAGAGTCGCCAACCAGTACATAGCCATGCGAGACGCCGACGCGAACGCAGTTTCCAGTGCCGCTGCGCTTGGAGATCTTCCAGTCGACCGTGGTCAAGTCGAACAAAGACGGATGCGGCTTGCGCGTTGTCACTACTACAGCTCCTTCATCATTTTCTTAAGATAAGCTTCTGTATCGCTTGGGCTCCACGCCCGCTCCCATAGATCGGCGAAAGCCTCGGCGTAGCGCTGGACGTCCGCCTCGGTGTCGAAATACACCGAGCTGACCATGGTTTCGGCCCACACGACAGCACGGGCGGCTTCTGGGAAGTGCATGAGCACGAAGGGACCCGCCATCCCCGGGTGGCATCCGATCGAGTTCGGCAGAACTTTGATGGCGTTCCGAGGCTGCTCGGCTTCGTCCAGCAGTCGTTGCAACTGCGCCCGAATCACGGCACGATCGCCGACGACGCGGTGCAGCGCACCTTGGTCTATCAGAGCACGGAAATCCTGAAGAGCTCCGTCCAGCATCTGCTGTTGCCGGTCCATGCGGACGTCGACAAGCGCTTTAACCCCGGAATGTCCCAGATCGGGGCGCATGCCGGCGATCACGAGCCGGGCATAGTCCGCAGTCTGCACGAGCCCGGGGATGAGAACTGTCTCGTAGTTGAAAAGTGCGGCAGCTCGCCGCTCCATTTTGAGGAAGCCTTCAAACTGCAGGGGACCGAGCAGCGCCGCATTGCGCCGCCACAGCGCTGGACGCGGTCGGCCGACTGGCGAAGTTTCTGCGCTGAGGAGTTGCAGAATCTCGGAGCGTTCGCCAGCGTCGGCTTGGTAGCACTGAAGCAGCGCTTCCGCCAGTTCGCGTGAGACTCGGCGACGTTGGCCGCGCTCGAGCCTGCTCAGTCCGCTCTTGTCGATCTTGATGCCGCTCTCGCGTAGCACCGGGTGGTCGGCGACCTCGCTCTGCGTCAGGTTGCGACGCTCGCGCAACTCTTCGAAGCGTAGCCCGAGCTCACTCAGGACCAGCGACCACGGTGGCTGCTTCGCTTCCGGCATGGTGGCCAGTGTGACGGGTTGCCGCTGTCACTTACAACTAATCTGTCGAGCAATTTGCTCAGGCATGTTGCTATCGCCGTGGTGAGGGAGCATTCTAGCCAGGGGCGCGACGCGCACGGTGCCCGTCGCCTCGCGCGGCACATGTCGCTGCCTGCTCGACCTTTCAACCCCCAGGAGGGCTGACGAGATGCCCCGCCCTACGTTGTTCCGTCTCCTGGTAGAGGAGCGCCGCTGGGGCAACTGGGAGGTATTTAGCGGCCACTTCGAGGAAGACGCACGGGTGCTTGCCAAGGAGGCAAATGTTCCCCGGCTCGCGAGCGTCACGGTGGCGCGGCGCACGTTCGACCGCTGGTTCGCCGGCGATTGCACGCGTCCGCAGAAGGACGCGGCGCAGGTGTTGGAGCACCTTCTGGGCTTTCACTGGAGCGATCTATTTGCTGCGGCGCCGGATGTCCTCAACGCCCGCAAGAGCGTGCACGACCGCGGCGGCTTGCGGGCTTCTATTGTCATCGGTGAGCGATGGCCCACCTCGCGACTGTTTCTGTCTGCGGCCGATGACGTTGCCGACTCCTGGGAGCTGGCGGGTCGCAATGTCCTGGACGGCACCACCTCGGCCGTTCATTTCCTGCCGACGGTCAGGCGCCACGATGCGGTGATCCTGCGCCCCGCCGGCCCTGCGGCTTTGAAGAGATTCCTTCGGCAAGCTCGCCGCGGCCTTCTCGTCGGAGTAGAGGAGCAAGACGACGACCTGCGCCTGTACGTCATCGACTCAGTGAATGCCCGCAAGAACCTGGCCGCCTTCATACCCCGCGATGAAGGACTCGCGGTCTCGGCCGCCCATGAACTGGACGACCTGACGTACGGCATCCTGTGGTCCCTGATACAGCTTGACGACGGGCTCTTGGCCGATGACCACAGTCTGGATGAGGAGCAGCAGGTGCTTGAGACTCACCTGCAACTTCCGCGTTCGGCGCCCAGCCGGATGGCATTCCCCATTCTGACGTCTGTCGGGGCAAACTGGCTGGGATCTGTGTTTTGCGCACAACACATCCGGCGTCGACTGGAGGACGTGTCGGAGACACCCATGTTCTGGACCCGGGAGCAGACCGGTGAGGAGGCTGCAGCCTGGTTATTCTTCCGGCACAAGGTCGCCTACCTTCAGGGCCTCCAACGCCAGTTCGGCGGCGTTGCCAGCCCGTTGTCGCGGACGTTTTGCATCCCTGAGGCACAGGTAGGCCATAGCGGCCGCTACGAGCGTGTTCTGCTGTTCCTGGCCATTGCGCTCATGGAGATGTACGGCATCCGCGTTCAGGTAACGGCGCGCCCGGAGTACTCGATCGTCGACGGGTTCGCTCTGGTGCCGGGCCAGCGTGCGATCGTGGCGAACTGGGTGCGCACCGAAGCGCTCTGGCAGGCGGACACCACCACAGCCCGGGGTGACCTTCGCCGTTATCACGAGGCCATCAAGGATGCCGCCGATCAGAGCCTCATGGAGGGCACCGACCCGGAGACGCGACTGCGTGCCCTGGCCGACTACCTCGACCTCGATTGGAAGTGGCTCACAGGCCGGTGCCGTGACCTGGGCGACTACGGGGTGGCCAACCTGGTGCGCTCACGCAGCAGGCTGATCAAGGTCGATGCCCTCAATGAGGTACTGCGATTTGTGGGCAGACTTGACTCTGATCGATAGGCGTGAGGGTTCTCTCCACGCGTCAACAGTTCCCCGAGAAAGGCCATCGCTGTGCCTGCCGTCTCCGCAGACCAGACCCGGAGGATCCTCGTGGTCACCCTGGGCGGCACGATCGCAATGACCAGAACCTCTGGCAAGGCTGGGGTGACACCGCGCCTGACCGGAGCCGACCTCGTCGCTGCGGTGCCCGGCCTGGATGAAGGTACCGCGATCATCGTCAAGGACTTCCGCCAGGTCCCAGGCGCGTCACTCACGGTCGACGACGTTGCTGAGCTCGCCGAACTGCTCAATGAAGCCGAGGCAGCAGGTATGGACGGCTTCGTCGTCACGCAAGGGACTGACACGCTCGAGGAGACGGCCTACCTCCTGGACCTGTTCTACACGGCAGACGCGCCCCTGGTGCTGACCGGGGCGATGCGCAACCCGGAGATGCCCGGCGCCGACGGCCCGGCTAACCTGCTGGCTGCGGTGCGCACCGCCGTCAGCGGCGATGCCCGGGGCCTGGGAGCGCTCGTGGTGTTTGCCGATGAGATCCACGCGGCACGCCACGTCCGTAAGGTTCACTCCACCAGCGTCGCCGCCTTCGCCTCGCCAGGCGCCGGCCCCATCGGTCACGTGATCGAAGGGGTTGCACGGCTGTACTTCGCGCTTCAGCGCTACCGCGCGGTTCCGCTGCCGCGGCGACCAGCCGCTGTCGAGATCGTGCACACGACCCTGGGGGGTGATCCTTCAGCGCTGTCTGACCTCGACCGCCGCCTGGACGGGCTGGTTATCGCGGCCTTCGGTGCCGGCCATGTGCCGGCGACGTGGGCCGGTCCCTTGCAGACGCTGGCGGAGCGGATCCCGGTGGTGCTGGCCTCCAGAACTGGGGCCGGCAGCGTCCTGACCGACACCTACGCCTTCCCCGGCTCTGAAAGTGACCTCCTTGCCCGTGGTCTGATCAGTGCTGGCCTGCTGGATCCGTACAAGGCGCGGCTGCTGCTCTTGGCCGAGTTGCGCGCGGGGGCGGACAGGGCCAGAGCCGAGTCCGCCTTCACCGAACGCCGTTGATCACATCACGAGCAGGAGATCGATATGCGTGCCACGCAGTTCACCCGGGGCCGGGAATTCATCTTCGCCATCGATCATGAGGAAGACTTCTTTCCCGCGCTGGAGAAGCTCTGCGCGGAGCATGCGATCCGTGCCGGTTACATTCCCACCTTCGTCGGCGGGTTCAGCTCGGCAAAGCTGGTAGGTGCCTGCGGTCCGCTGAAGCGTCCTGAGGCCCCGCTGTGGGACCACATCGAAGTAACGACGCTCGAAGCGCTCGGTTGCGGAACGCTGGCATGGGATTCCACCGAGAATCGCTTGGCACCGCATATCCACGTCTCCGCAGGACTGAAGGGCGACTCTGCCGACGGGCGGACCAGCCACCTGCTCGCTGCTCACGTACAGTTCATCGTCGAACTCGTCGTTGTCGAGATCACGGAGCCCAGCTTGACCCGGCCCCGGCAGCCGAGCCTGTTCGATGTTCCGCTTCTCACCTTCAATGAACCGCGCTGAGGGCCAAGAAGACGTGGCAGGTCAGGTTGCACGAGAACGGCGCGGGAAGGCCGCTCGTCCACCGAGGCTCGGGCCTTCACCCCTGGAAGGCGGACCGAACAGGCCGACGACGATCACGTCGGTTTCTCGCGTGTGCCCCACCTCCAGGACCCGGGAGGCGGGTCACACGCTGCAAAACGTCACGAGTCATGCTGCATGAGGTGCCGGCCGTCTGCGGTCCTGCACGGGCAGGCTGGCTGACCTGGCAAGGCCCGCCTGCGGCCAACGGGGACGGCCGTGAGCCAGAAGGTCTGGTTCACGGCTCACGCCTGGACCAGGCTTCGAGGGCGAAACGCTACAGCCGGTTGCCGGAAAGCCATCCGTAGTGCCGACGCGGCTCGTGGGAGGCAGCAGCGGATGTCTTTCGACTGCACCGGGGCAACGCATCCTCACCTTCGTGGCCTGGCAGTCGTGCTTCTAGAGATTCTGCAGGAGCGTCCGCAATTCGCTGCGGTCGGCGCGGAACGGCTCGGCCTCAGGGCGAGACTGGTGCCGCACGGCCACGCCGTTGTCATTGAAGAAGGCGATTTCGAGTGTCGTGCCTTGGACGAGCACGAAGTCTTCATCGAGGATCTCGTACTTGTCCAGGGCACGCGTCGCGCTCTGTGTGATGGTCACGTGGTTCAGTTCCTTTGCGATTGAGAGGAATGCCAGGTGAAGTTGCCTGGCCTTGGAGACCCAGCCCGCACACTGAATGCCTTTCAGCGACGGGCTGGGGGCTTGATGGGCCAGCGAGTGCACGTACCCCTGCGGAGGAACTGCTCTGCCAGTCGGCTCGTTTTGAGCTGACAGGGCCGACAGAGCAGACGCGTAGTATCTCCGCGGCTATCTCACTGGTGCGGACGAGACGTCTATGACGCCCCGTCACGATATTCACGACAAAGGGTGCCGAGGAACCTGCGATCTTTCGAGCTGGAACCTCTCCCCCGATGCTGATGAGAAGCGTCGCTACGTCCAGATGTGCGAGGTGCGTGAAACCACGGTTGCCACTGCTGCGCACTGCTCTTCCGAAAATCAACTGCCAGGCGTTGCTGCATGGCCATTTCATCGGCCCAAGCCTGACGAAGCTGAACGTCTGCTGGGCCGGCAGGAACAGGTGTTTGGCGCCCGGGCCGTGAAGCTGCCCAAGAACTCGATCTTCGCTGGCCACAAGGTTCTCCTTCCACGCGGCTGAGCGCTATTCGTGTGATGGGATCAGGCGACGTTACGCGCGATCTCGGTAGCGGGCTGCTCGGCTGGGATGACGACCGGTTCGGCGGGGCGTGGAACAACCAGAGATGAGCTACGGCGCGTTGGCAGCGCGAAGGTGACCGCCTTCCCCGGACGCGGGGCAAGATAGGCGAGCGCGGGGTAAAAGTCGCACCGCCCGGCCGTCAGTGTGTACACGAGTTCAAGGCCACGCCCAGACTCATCAACATGCTGGGAGAAGCCTCGGCCGAGGTTTGCGAAGGCCTCAGGAAGGTGCCCACAGTCTCCACCATCGAAGATGGCACACCAGACAGGGCAACCATGCACGGAGAGAATCCACAGTTCGTACGGTGGCCGACCGTGTTTCATCGCGTTGCCCGCCACCTCTGACACCGCCAAAACCGCGTCATGCACAACGTCTTCTCCCACCCCCGCCTCCGTCAGCACCCCGGCGAGCGACGAACGTGCTTGGCTCGCGGCCCGATGGGGTATGAGGGGTTTGACCTGGGCTCGAAGACCCCTGCGAAGATCACGAAGCACATTGGGCGCAAGCACGCCAACCTCCCAGAAACATTCACCTTGCCAGAGCACGGGTATGCCGGCGCGCTCAGTTCACACCAGCCATTCCCGGGTCAATGTGGGGGTTCCAGGCGCGAAGCGTGAACGCTCCATCGAGCATCTTCGTGAACGCCATCCGCGCTCGGAGCCGGGCTAGGTGATGCCGACCCACTCCATGATGGCCACTATCGGGGGCCGATGTAACGCCACACGGTCGCCATTTCTCCGCCACTTCTCGTCTTTCGCGATCATTTCATGGCCGAAGCTACCAGCCCGCCACCCACTATTCTTGGCGAATTGTCCTTGTTTAGATGGATTATAAGGTCGGACCCATTGAGCTACTCGTCGTGAAATGGCGAAGTAATGGCGGCGGTGTGGCGTTGAGACGCCACGAAGCTCCGGCCATGGTGGAACCGGACCCGCCACCGGCGCGCCGTAGGGCGCCTTGAGCGAGGAGGCGAGAGTGGCTCCAGCACCCACACGGTTGAGCCGCGAGCACGGTCTGGGAGAACCGACCGACCACGGTGGCCTCGGCTTCATAGACTTCGGAACGTCTCGGCCACTTACCCGACGGCAGACACACGTGGCGCTGTTCCCTCACACCAGCACCAAGCAGCCAGCCCCCGCGGCGCTCGTAACTCGAAGCCTCGTAGGCACCGCCTTCTCACACAGCCGCGCAAGCAGCCTGAATCGCGGATCGGGCGTCACCGCCATCTGCACGGTTCCACCAGCGGACCAGGTGCGCGACATCTACGTCACATGCAGCCGCCGCCTACACGTGGGGCAGCAGCGCTGGACTGCCCGAACACCTCGGCCAAGTAGAACACGCGTTGGGGCGGCAGTTGCGTCCGACCTCACCGGTGGTACCCAGTGACACAGCTCCCGCTGACACCGCGCCCAGTGACACCGGCACCAGACCTATCGCCACGCAACCTGTGCCGTGAGGTGAGCACCTACCCGGTGGGCGTGCGCTGCACAGCGCCAGCAAACGACGGTGTCTTCCTCGAGGGACTCCGCCGCGCGGCGGATTTCGGCGCAACGTTGCTGGACACGGCAGATTGGTACGGCCGCGGGCACGCGGAGCGCCTGATCGGCCGTTTCCTGCGCGAGCGCCCAAAACCTCCCCTGGTACTGAGCAGCAAGGTCGGTCGGCTACAGGGTTCCGCACCTCACCCATACAGCGGCCGGCATATTCAGCACCAACTCGAGCAAACGCTGGAAAACCTCTACGTCGAGTGCCTCGACCTGTACTTCCTGGAGTCCTTGAACTTCGGCGAGGGTGACCGGCACCTTGGACCAGCCATCGACCAGATGCGCACCCTGAAGGAGCGGGGCTACGTCAAAGCGATCGGAATGCGCGGACCTCACCTCGACCCTGGCACGTCATCCGCAATGGGGCAGGCACAGGCCGAGCGTTTCCTCCACCTGTTCCACCTGATCAAGCCGGATGTCGTGTTGATGCGCTGCAACGGGCTGATCTGTCCAGTACATATGGACGGCGAGGATATCTTCGCCTTCACCCGGCGTCATGGGGTGGGATTGATCTTGTCCGCGCCGTCGCCCTACGCCCTGCTCACAGGCGGAGTCGGCACGCTCCTGCGGGTGCAGCAATCCTCGTGGTCTCCCACCGACTCATGGTCAGGTCTCACTACCCAGACACAGGCTGCGATCACCGCAGCTCTTCAGACGCTGCGTGAGCACTTCGGCGACGCCCCAGGCACATTGACAAGGCTCGCTCTGCGCTGGTGCCTCAAACGCGCCGACCATTGCACAGTGGTCGTCGGCCTGGCTGACGCCGAGCATATGGAGGAGCTCTTCACCTGCATCGGACCGCCGCTGACCGTCGCCGAAAACGCAGCCGTGGACGACATCTACTCGCGTATCCGCGCAGCAGTTCATGCAGGCGTGCGCCCGGCGACGCTTCATGACGGATCCGAAACATGGAGCCAACGTATGCCCCCTCCCCATCCGTCCGCGCGATGCAATGTGCTGCGGACTGGTCCTGAGGATCACTTCAAGGAAGGCTTTCGATGAAGCGGTGGCATGACCTGCCCGGCGAGGTGCAACGCGACGTGCAGCGCCGCATTGGGCCGATCGACGGTGATCGGGTGGGGCTGGCCGCTGCGCCATACGCGATGCCTTCCGCCGCCGCCGCGGTGTTGAATGACACCGCGCCCGGCTACGGCGGCTTCCGCCTGGTCGGCCGCACCCAGGCCCGCGTGTACTGGTCGGCCGACCACGGACAGGCGTGGACGCGCAGCGGCGAACTCCTCCTCCCGACCGGGCATCCCGAAGCGGCCAACCGGTGCCTCCTCTTGGCGCTCACGGATCCGTCGCTCCGCCTGCCCAGCCTGCAATGGCGTGTGGACACGTGGCGTCTGCTCCCGAACACGGCCATGGCCGGGGCCGAGACGTCGCCGATACGCCTGGGCAGCGGCTGCGCT
>NZ_JBVJIM010000053.1:0-21059 GCF_055586305.1 Nonomuraea sp. NPDC051298 | reverse complement strand
TGCAGTTGCGAGGGTGTCTAACTCTTTCGTCACACATCGAGCATGGGCACCCTCGCCCTATCTCCGCAGCTATGCCTTGGCATCAATCATCTAGCCGTCGCGCGCCCCGCCAGGCCGTCACCGTCCGGCGGCGTAGCCCTGGGCGCCGCGCGGGTTGGCGGCGGCCTTGAGGAAGGCACCGTCGCGGGCGACCGCGCTGAGCCGGCCGAGCGACCACGGGTCCTGCACCTCGACCTCGTGGCCGCGCCGCCGCAGCTCCGCCACGACGCCCGGGTCGACGCGGTCCTCGACGTGCAGGACACCGGGGCGGGACCCGCGCGGGTAGAACGAGCTGGGGAAGTGCTCGGAGTGGAACATGGGGGCGTCGATGGCCTCCTGCAGGTTCAGCCCGCCGTGGACGACCGCGAGGAAGAAGGCCAGGCTCCACTGGTCCTGCTGGTCGCCGCCCGGCGTGCCGAAGGCCAGCCACGGCCTGCCGTCCCTGAGCGCGAACGACGGCGACAGCGTGGTGCGCGGGCGCGTCCCCGGGCGCAGGGCCGCGGCCACGCCGTCCTGCAGCCAGAACATCTGAGCCCGTGTGCCCAGGCAGAACCCCAGCTCGGGGATGGTGGGGGAGCTCTGCAGCCAGCCGCCGCTGGGGGTGGCGGAGACCATGTTGCCGAACCGGTCCACGACGTCGACGTGGCAGGTGTCGCCCTTGACCGTGCCGTCGCGGGCCACCGTGGGCTCGCCCACGCCCTGGGGCGAGCGGGCGCCGGACAGGCCGGGAGCGTCGCCGGCGGTGCCCGGGCCGGGGAAGTCGGGCAGGAGCGGCGCGCGCCCGCCGGGAGCGCCGGGCCGCAGCTCCAGGCTGGCGTGGGGGCCGATCAGCCGGCGTCGCTCGGCGTTGTAGGCCGGGCTCAGCAGGTCGGACATGGGCACGTCGGTGTCGCCGTACCACGCCTCGCGGTCGGCGAAGGCCAGCTTGGCGGCCTCGGTGACCGTGTGCACGTAGTCGGCGCCGAGGAAGTCCGCCGCGTCCAGGCCGAGGTCCTTCAGCAGGGCGAGCTGCTGCAGGAACACCGGCCCCTGTCCCCACGGGCCCGTCTTGCACACGGTGTGGCCGTGGTAGTCGAAGGTCAGCGGCTCTTCGACGGTGGCCGTCCAGCCCGCCAGGTCGTCGCCGGTCAGCAGCCCGCCGTGCACCTCGCCCGAGCTGTCGCGCCAGGCCGTCTTGGCGCAGAACGCGGCGACGGCCTCGGCCACGAAGCCCTCGTACCAGGCTTTCCTGGCGGCGGCGAGCTGACCCTCGCGGGTGCTCGACGCGGACTCGGCCTCGGCGACCACCCGCCGGTAGGTGGCGGCCAGCACGGGGTTGGCCAGCTTCGAGCCGGGGGCCGGGACGTTCCCGCCGGGCAGCCACCGGGCCGCTGAGGTGGGCCAGTCGTCGTTGAACAGCCCCTCGACGGACTCGATCGTGGCCGAGATCCGCTCCAGCACCGGCACTCCCTGCTCGGCGTAGTGGATCGCGGGAGCCAGCACGTCGGCCAGCGACCAGGTGCCCCAGCGTTCGAGCAGCAGCATCCAGCCGCCGAACGCCCCGGGCACGGTCGCCGCCAGCAGCCCGGTGCCGGGCACGACGTCCAGGCCCAGCTCGGCGAAGCGCTCGATGGTGGCCGCGGCGGGGGCGGTGCCCTGCCCGCACACGACCGACACCTTCTGCTCGGCCTCGCTCCACAACAGGATCGGCACCTCGCCGCCGGGGCCGTTCAGGTGCGGCTCGGCGACCTGCAGCACGAATCCGGCGGCCACCGCCGCGTCGAACGCGTTGCCGCCGCGCTCCAGCACGCCCATGCCGGTGGCGGAGGCCAGCCAGTGCGTGCCGGCGACCATCCCGAAGTCGCCCGTCAGCTCGGGCCTGGTGGTGAACAAGATCTCTCCTTCTGTGGGACGGCGCTATCGCACCGCGGCCGCGTCGGGGACGCGGTCCGCCGTGACCAGATGGCAGGCGGCCGGATGGCCGTTGCCGCGTGAATCGGTCAAAGGGGGCTCGATGGTACGGCACTCGTCGTACGCGAGCGGGCACCGGGTGTGGAACCGGCAGCCCGAGGGCGGATCGACCGGGCTGGGCACGTCGCCGCCCAGCACGATCCTGCGCCGCTCCCGCTGCCTGACCGGGTCGGCCACCGGCGCGGCCGACAACAGGGCCTGCGTGTACGGATGCCGCGGCCCGGCGAAGATCTCGGCCGTCGGCCCGGACTCCACGATCTTGCCGAGGTACATGACCGCGATCCGGTCGGCCAGGAACTCCACCACCGACAGGTCATGGGTGATGAACAGGCACGAGAAGCCCATGTCGCGCTGCAGGTCGGTGATCAGGTTGAGCACCGACGCCTGCACCGACACGTCCAGCGCCGACACCGGCTCGTCGGCCACGACCAGCCTGGGCTCCAGGATCAGCGCCCTGGCCAGCCCCACCCGCTGCCGCTGCCCGCCGGACAGCTCGTGCGGGTGGCGCGCCCGCATCTCCTGGCGCAGCCCGACCCTCTCCAGCATGGCGGCCACGCGCCGCGCCGTCTCTCGCCGATCGGCCAGCCGGTGCCGCAGCAGCGGCTCGGCCACGATCCGCTCGATCGTGAAACGCGGGTTGAGCGAGGAGAAGGGGTCCTGGAAGACCATGTGGACGTTCCTGCGCAGCGGGCGCATGGCCCGGCGCGACAGGTGCGTGATGTCGCGCCCGTCCAGCTCGATCGTGCCCGCGGTCGGCTCGGTCAGGCGCAGCACGCACTTGCCGACGGTCGACTTGCCGCTGCCCGACTCGCCGACCAGTCCGAGCACCTCGCCCTGGCCGATCTCCAGCGACAGGCCGTCCACGGCGCGTACCGGGCCGTAGTGCTTGACCAGGTCGTCGATGCGCAGGATCACGTCCCACCTCCAGGGTGGTAGCAGGCGGCGAGATGGTCGTCGGCCTGGCGGGTGAGCGGGGGCCTGGACAGCCGGCAGTCCGGCTGGACGCGCGGGCAGCGGTCGTGGAAGGCGCACTCGTCGGGGTCGGAGAGCGGCGAGGGCACCAGGCCGGGGATCTCGGCCAGGCGGCCGTTCACCGCTGCGGAGGGCAGGGCCTTCATCAGCCCCAGCGTGTACGGGTGCCGCGGGCTCGCGAACAGCTCGGTCACCGGGGCCTGCTCGACGGCGCGGCCCGCGTACATGACCACGGCCCGGTCGGCGAGGTCGGCCACCACGCCCAGGTCGTGCGTGATCAGGATGATCGCGGTGCCCAGGCGGTCGCGCAGGTCGCGGAACACGTCCAGCACCCCGGCCTGGATCGTCACGTCGAGCGCCGTGGTGGGCTCGTCGGCGATCAGCACCCGCGGCGAGCAGGCCACCGCGATCGCGATCATCACGCGCTGCCGCATGCCGCCGGAGAGCTGGTGCGGGTACTCCTTCATCCTGCGCCGCGCCGCCGGGATGCCGACCAGCTCCAGCAGCTCCACGGCCCGCCGGCCGGCGGCCTGCCGCGACAGGCGCTCGTGCCGGCGCAGCACCTCGGTGATCTGGTATCCGACGGAGAACGACGGGTTCAGCGAGGTCATCGGCTCCTGGAAGACGACCGAGACCTCCTTGCCGCGTACCCGCCGCAGCTCGGCCTCCGGGAGCGTGGTCAGCTCGCGGCCGTCGAGCCTGACCGAGCCCGACAGCCGGGTCGTGTCCGGCGGCAGCAGCCTGGGCACCGACATGGCGGTGACCGACTTGCCGCAGCCGGACTCCCCGCACAGCGCGAGGATCTCGCCCTCGTCCAGGGTGAGCGAGATGTCCCTGACCGCCTGGACGAGGCCGTCCTCGGTGTCGAAGGCCACGCTCAGGTCGGTGATCTCCAGCAGGCTCATCGGACGCTCCTCGGATCCAGTACGTCACGCAGCCCGTCACCGAGCAGGTTGAAGCCGAGCGTGGCCAGCGCGATCATGAGACCGGGCCAGACCGCCAGCCACGGCGCGTCGCTCAGGTACTGCTGGGCCGTCGTCAGCATCACGCCCCACGACGGGGTCGGCGGCTGAACGCCCAGGCCCAGGAACGACAGCGTGGACTCCCCGATGATCGCCGCCGGGATCGCCACCGTGGCCTGCACGATGAGGGGGCTGGCGCAGTTCGGCAGGACGTAGCGGAAGATGAGGTGCCCGTCTCCCGAGCCGTCGGCGACGGCCGCGGCCACGTAGTCCATCTCCCTGACCGCCAGCACCTCGCCCCTGGTGATCCGGATGACGGCGGGGAGCTGGGAGAAGCCCAGCGCCAGCACCACGCCCTTCAGCGAGGGCCCGATGATCGCCGCCAGGCCGACCGCGAACACCAGGAACGGGAACGCCAGCGTCACGTCCACCAGCCGCATCACGATCGGGTCCAGCCAGCGCCGGTAGAACCCGGCGACCAGCCCGATCGGGATGCCCACGGCCATCGCCAGCAGCGTGGACAGCACCCCGGCCTGCAACGAGACCTGGGCGCCGTGCGCGATCCTGGCGAACGCGTCGCGCCCCAGGTCGTCGGTGCCCATCGGGTGCGCGCCCGACGGCGGCGCGAGCGTGGCCAGGTAGTCCTGCGCCGCCGGATCGCCGGTCACCAGCGGGCCGACCAGCGCCAGCAGCACGAACGCCACCACCAGCACCAGCCCGGCCATCGGCATCGGACGTCTGCTGAAGCGCCGCCACAGCCTAGTCATGGGCGCCTCCCGACAGCCTGATGCGCGGGTTGAGCAAGGCGTAGGCGATGTCGACGAGCAGGTTGACCAGCACGTATCCGATGACCGTGATCAGCACGACGGCCTGGATGACCGGGTAGTTCCTGGTCAGGACCGCGTCCACGGTCAGCTTGCCGAAGCCGGGGATCACGAAGATCTGCTCGGTCACCACGGCCCCGCTGATCAGCGCCCCGAGCTGCAGGCCGAGCACGGTCACCACGGTCGTCAGGCTGTTGCGCAGCGCGTGCGCGCCCACGACCTTGGCCTCAGACAGGCCCTTCGACCTGGCGGTGCGGACGTAGTCGGCCGACAGCGCGCCCAGCATGGCCGAGCGGGTCTGCCGCATGAGGATCGCGGCGAAGCCGGTGCCGAGCACGAGCGCGGGCAGGATCATGCGCTGGAGGTTCTGGACGGGGTCCTCGGTGAAGGGGACGTACCCGGAGGCGGGCAGCACCCGCCAGGTGACCGCGAACAGCAGGATGCCGAGCAGGCCCAGCCAGAAGTGCGGCACCGACAGCCCGGCCAGGCCGAACCCGGTGGCCAGGTAGTCCGCGGCCTTGCCGCGCCGGACGGCCGCCACGATGCCCGCCCCCACGCCGACCACGATCGCGACCAGCATGGCCAGCGCCGACAGCTCCAGCGTCACCGGCAGCCGTTCGGCGATGATGTCGATCACGGGGAGCTGGTCCTGCGTCGAGCGGCCGAGGTTGCCGGAGAGCGTCTGGCCGACGTAGTCGAGGTACTGCGCGGGCAGCGGCTTGTCCAGGCCGAACTCGTGCCGGATGGCCGCCACCACGGCGGGCGAGGCTTCCTCGCCCGCCATGACCGTGGCCGGGTCGCCCGGCAGCGCCCTGATCCCCAGGAAGATCAGGACGCTGCCCAGGAACAGCACGATCACCGCTGATCCGCAGCGCCGGAGGATGAACCAGAGCATTACGCGGCGAACCCGGCGGTGACGAAGCGCGGCAGGCCGTCCTTGAAGTACTGGACGCCGGCGACGTTCTTGCTCATGCCCAGGTAGTACTTGTTGTGGTACAGGTACAGGACGCCCCGAAGCTCGGCGGCCCTGCGCATGGAGTTGCCGTAGAGCTCGGCCCGCTTGGCCGGGTCGGACTCGGCGGCGGCCTGCTTGATCGGGTCGTCGATGCCCGGGTCCGACATGCCGCTGTAGTTGTTGCTGCCCTTGGTGGTGACCAGGTTCGTGAGGTTGCCGTCCGGGTCGACGCGGCCCGACCAGCCGTTCAGCAACACGTCGAACTTGCCCGACTTGCCCTGCTCAAGGGCGCTGACGAACTCGGCCGTCTGCACGCTCACGTCGAAGCCGGCCTCCTTGGCCATCTGCTGGATCACCTGCGCCAGGCGCTGGTTGACGGCGTCGTTCGGGCTGGTGAGCGTGACCGGCACCGGCGTCGGCACGCCGGACGCCTGTACGAGCTGCTTGGCCTTGGCGAGGTCGCGCCCGGGGCACTGCAGGTCCTTCGACCGGTACGGGCTGTCCAGCGCCACCGGGTAGCAGTCCACCTCGTGCAGGCCGTTGTACACGGTCTTGTTGATCACGTCGCGGTCGAGCGCCAGCTCGAACGCCTCACGCAGCTCCGGGCTCTTGGCCAGCGCCGTGTTCACGGTGCCCGGCTGCTCGGTGGAGCCGTTGGCGTTCCCGGTGTTGATCGTGATGCCGTAGTAGCCGAGGCCGCCGCCGGACACGACGGTCAGGTTGGGGTCGGTCTGCACGCTCTTGACCGTGGTCGTGGCGAGCTGGTCGGCCACCTGCACGTCGCCGGACTTGAGGTTCGCGGCCCGTACGTTGGGGTCGACGATGATCTTGTAGACCAGCCGGTCCAGCTTGACCTTGGCCGCGTCGTAGTAGTCCGGCGCCCTGTCCAGCACGATCTGGCTGCCGGAGGTCCTGCTCGCGAATTTGAACGGCCCGACGCACACCGGGCTCGCGCCGAAGTTGTCGGCGGCGGAGTCGAGCGCCTTCGGTGACATGATCATGCCCGCGCGGTCGGCGAGCTGCGCGGTCAGCGGCGTGAACGCCTGCGACAGCGTGAGCCGCACGGTCGCCGGGTCGACCACCGTGACCTCGGACACCGCCGCCAGGTCGGCCTGGCGCGCGGACTTCTCCCAGGTGCGATGCCGGTCCAGGGACTTCTTGACCGCCTCGGCGTCGAAGGCCGTGCCGTCGTTGAACTTCACGCCCTGGCGCAGCTTGATCGTCACCTCCTCGCCGTCGTCGGAGACCTCGGGCAGGGCGGTGGCGAGCTGCGGGACGAGGCTCGCGGAGGCGTCGATGTCGTAGAGCTTCTCGCACATGTTCGCGAACACCTCGCGGCCCACCAGCGTGGTCGAGATGCTCGGGTCGAGGGCGTCGGGGTCGGCGTTGAGCGCGATGTTCAGCGTGCCGCCGCTTCTGACCGGCCGGTTGTCGGCCGAGTGGGCGGATACCGAGGGAGGGGCCGAGGGCGTGGAGCCGGAGCCGCCTCCGCCGCAAGCCATCAGAGCGAGGGGGAAGGCGGCCAGTGCCACGACGAGCCTGGGGGACGGTCTCATGGGGCCTCCGTTGGTGCGTATTTGGGAGACTGTATACAAGACCTGACATTGCAATGGTATTTCGCAACCCTAGGTTGTTACCTGAGTGTTTTCCAATCGTTTGGGGGTTTTAGTGCGTTGGCGGGTGCCGCGCCGGGCCCGCCGGGGGCATCGTCCTGCGGACCGGCGGGACGTGCCCGGAGTGCGGTCACACGTGTCGGGACCATCGTTGACAAGGAGTCAGGTCTTCTTCTTAGCCCGTTGTACCAGCCACAGGCTCACGCCGTACATGGCCAGGCCGAGCACCATGAACCCGATCGCCACCGGCCAGCGCAGCCCCGGCGGCATGTACGTGGCCAGGAACCACGAGTGCCGCAGCCGCCCGTCCGAGACGAAGACGGCCGCGAGCACTCCCTGCGGGATCAGTGGGATGGCGCCGAACGACACCCCCGTGATCACGATGGCCCGCTGCGCCTTCGGCATGTCGGGCAGCTTGAACGACGCGCCCGCGGCGGCCCGCCCGTCGGGACGGCGGCCCGTACGCATCAGGTGGAGCAGCTCGGGGCCCTGGGCCGCCAGCCGCCGCTGCGCGAGCAGGCCGAACCCCCAGTAGCACAGCGCGCCGGTCACCAGGCCGACCGGCACGCCCCACCAGCCGGACAGGGCCGCGACCGCGACGGCCGGCGCCCCCGTCAGCGCCACGAGCGCCAACGTCAGATACGCCAGCCCGGTCAGCGCGCCGTCGTCCTCGCTGGTGCGCAGCGGGTTGCCGGTGCGCCGCTGCGGATCGGTGCCCGGCACCAGTGCGTACACCGAGACGAGCGGCACCAGCCCCGCCGCGCCGCCCAGCAGCGCGGCCACGGCCGCCAGGACCAGCGCCCACGGCCCGCCGGTGACCAGCGTGAACGCCACCGCCACCAGCACCGCCACCGGTCCCACCGTCACCAGCCAGGCCAACTGCCTGCCCCGCACGTCGGACGAGCCCGGCGTCATCAGCGCGAGCCAGAGGGCGGTGCCGTCGGTGCCGTAGACGTTGGCGGTCATCGCCGCCGCCATGACGATGAAGATCGGCGCCGCCCACGGCAACATGCCCGTCCAGCCCAGCACGAGGGGCGCGCCCGCGAAGAACACCCCGTAGGCCAGCGCGAACGTGAGCTGATGGTTGCGTACGAGGTCACGCGACCACGTACGCAACTCCTTGGCGACCACCGCGCCGCGCCCGGTGGCGGCCCGCATCGGCCGCCGCCCACGGGCCGAGGGCCGGCTCGCGCCCGCCCGCCGCGACAGCAACGCCGCCCACGCCGCCAGCAGCAGCACGATCAGCACCGCCATCGCGGCCAGCGCCGGATACTCACCCCGGACGGCCAGCAACCCCCAGCCCGACGGCAGGTACCGGACGAACTCCGGGATCCGCCCGCCCTGCCCGAACGCCACCGCGAACACCCACGCCTGCCCCAGGAAGGCCAGCACCGCGCCGTTGATCACCCCCGCGGCCACCGCCCCGGCCCGCGAACGCAGCGCGATGCCCAGCAGCGCCACCGCCACCTTCGACAGCAACACGAACACCGCGAGCTGCAGCACCATCGCCGGCGCCGCCACCAGCGCGTTCACCGGCGTGGTCGCGGCCACGACCAGACCGGCCAGCGCCACCAGGCTGATCACCGGCGCCACGCCCACGAACGCCGACACCAGCAGCCCCGCCGCCATCCGCCGCGCGGGCAGCCCAATCAGCGAGAAGAACTCCGGGCGCAGCGTCTCGTCGCCGCCGCCGGAGAAGACCGGGCCGATGATCCAGCCCAGCATCCACACCGCGTACGCCGCGGCCGGCCAGTCGCCCCCCAGGAAGGCCAGGTAGATCGTGCCGGCCGCGAGCACCAGGCCGAGCGTGCCGCCCGTCGCCATCATGCCGCCCCGCTGGCCCTTGGCCGAATGGCGCAGGATCGCGACCTTCATCCTGACCATCGTGATCGCTACAGCCATGACAGCCCCCTGGCCGCCGTCGAACCCGCGCCCACCAGGTCCACGAACCGGTCCTCCAGGGTGGCCGAGCCGCGTACCTCGTCCAGCGGGCCGGCCGCCGCCACCCGGCCCTTGTCGATCACGCCCACGTGGTCGCAGAGCTGCTCGACCAGCGCCATCACGTGGCTGGACAGCACGATCGAGCCGCCGCCCGCCACGAAGCCGCGCAGGATCATCTTGATCGTCGCCGCCGACACCGGGTCCACCGCCTCGAACGGCTCGTCCAGCACCAGCAGCCTGGGCGCGTGCAGCAGCGCCGTGGCCAGGCCGATCTTCTTGCGCATGCCGGTCGAGTACTCGATCACGAGCGTCTTCTCGGCCGCGTCCAGCTCCAGCACCGACAGCAGCTCCTCGGCCCGCTCGGCCACCACCTCCTTGCTCAGCCCGCGCAGCAGGCCGAGATAGGTCAGCACCTCGCGCCCGGTGAGCCGCTCCGGCATGGCCAGCCCGTCGGGCAGCACCCCGACGAGCTGCTTGGCCCGCGCGGGATCGGACCACACGTCGGCCCCGAAGATCCGCGCCGTGCCGGCGTCGGGCCGCAGCAGGCCCACCGCCATCGACAGCGTGGTCGTCTTGCCCGCGCCGTTCTGCCCGACCAGCCCGTAGAAGGAGCCCTGCGGGACGGTCAGATCGACGTGGTCCACGGCGACGTTCTCGCCGAAGGTCTTGGCTAACCCGTTGATCTCCAAGGCCGCTGTCATGCTTGTCTCCTGGTGGCGAGGGTGAAGATGGTGACCAGCTCGCGGGCGAGCAGGTCGAGGTCGAAGCCGGGGTCGGCGAGGAGCCGCCCCGGGACGGCGTCGATGGCGCCCCGGATCGCGATGGCCATGCTCCGCTGGTCGAAGTCGCGGAACTCGCCCGATCGCCGGCCCCACTCCAGCACCTTCTCCAGGTCGGTGATCGCGATCTCGGCCTGCTCGGCGTACGGGCCGGGGCCGCCCTCCTCGCCCGGCAGGTGGGTGATGATCTCCACCAGCGCCAGGAGAGGCTTGCGGTGCAGCCGCATGAACTCGAGGTTGCTCTCGATGTAGGCGCGCAGGCCCTCGGTCGCGGTGGGCTGGGCGACGATGCGCGGGACCATCAGGTCGGTGGCCAGCCTGGCCACCTCCGTGACGACCGCCTGGATGAGCTGCGTCTTCCCGCCGAAGTGGTACGAGATCACGCCGGTACTGATCTTGGCCTGCTTGGCGATCCTGGCCAGCGTGGTGCGGGCGTATCCGTGGTCGGCGAGCACCTCGACGGCGCAGGCGATGATCTGGGCCCTGCGCGCCTCTTCAATGAACGTCCGACTTTCTGATGCCACGCTCAAAACTTTAAACGGCCATTCAAATTCCGGCAAAGCCCCTGATGGGGGCGGGGAATCATCGTGCGACGGTTCGCGGACGCCGCCCGCTGCGCGCGGTCGCCCGAGGCAGCGGCGTAGCCTGCGCGGGGCCGGATGGGACCCGGCTCAGGCGCGCAGTCGGAGCACGTGTGGGGTGGGACCCGGTTCAGGCGCGCAGTCGAAGCCCGCGCTGGGTGGGGTGAGACTCGGCTCAGGCGCGTAGCCGGAGCCCGCGTGGGGTGGGGTGGGACTCGGCTCAGGCGCGTAGCCGCAGCCCGCGTGGGGTGGGGTGGAACCCGGCCGACTCCAGCGCCGCCGCCAACGGGGAGTCGGTGATGGCGGCGCCGTCGGCGCGTTCGACGGTCAGCTTGCCCAGGGCGCCGTCACGGACCGCCAAGGCCAGTGCGTCGACCGCCGGTTGCAGCCGCTCACCGTCGGTGAACGACAGCAGCGTCTTGCCCCCGCGCTCCACGTACAGGACGAGGTGGCCGTCGACCAGCACGACCAGCGACCCCGCCTTCCTGCCCGGTTTGTGGCCGACGTCGCCGGGGTGCTGTGGCCAGGGGAGCGCGGCGCCGTACGGGTTGGCCGGGTCGGCGGCGGCCAGCACCACGGCTCGCCGCCCACCACCCGGCCTCCGCCTGTCGGCACCGAGGACCGGTCTCTCCCGGGCACCGAGGACCGGTCTCTCCCGGGCACCAAGGGCCGGTCTCTCCCCGGAACCGAGGACCGGGCCGGAAGGGGCGTCACCGGGCGCGGAACCCGGGGCGATGCCCGGAGCCAGAGCACGCATCCGGTCGACCGCCCCGGGCAGGGCGAACTGCGCGCCCCCGAGGCCCTCGACGAAGTAGCCCCGGCGGCATCGCCCACCCTCCTCGTAGGCCCGTAGAACCTGATAGACGGGCGTGAATCCGCCGGGCAGCCGTTCGGAGGTCACCGCCCCCCGCGTCACCACCCCGTGCCGCTCCAGCAGCACCTCGGCCTGCGCATGGGCCCGCTGGGTGGCGTCGGGCCCCGGCGACGGCAGCAACCACCATCGCCCCGCCACGGTCGGAGGCCCGCTCCTGCTCGGCAGCACCGCCCGCCGCCGCCGCGTCGTGGCGGGCCGGTGCGCGGGACGCCCGGTGCCGAGCGTGGCCCGCAGGGCCGCGAGCGTGTCACCCGACACCCGCCCGGCCCACACGAGGTCCCACAGCGCGGACGCCAGCGCCGCGTCGTCCAGCGATCCGACCTGGTCGGAGAGACCGCGAAAGAACAGCGCGCCACCCCCGCCGAGCAGTTCGAGCACCCGTTCGTGCACCGGGGTCAGCGTGATGTCGGCGGGCTCGGGCATCAGCAGCGGCGCGGTGTCGGCGAAGTAGAGCGACACCCACCCGTCACCGCCGGGCAGCGAGCCCTGCCCCACCCACATGACGTCGCCCGACGAGGTCAGCTCGTCGAGCAGCGCCGGGTGATAGCCGGGCACCCGGGACGGCAGCACCAGCGTCTCCAGCGCCGAGGCCGGCACGGCGGCCCCCTGGAGCTGTTCGATCGAACGGACCAGCGCGTCCATGGCCCGCGCCGACCCGGTCCCGCCGTGCTCGGCCGGCCCAGTCAGGCCACGCTCGGCCGAGCCCGTCAGGCCACGCTCGACCGACCCGGTGGCGCCGCGCTCGGCCAGGCCGGAGCCGGTGATGCCGTGCCAGGCGGGCAGGAAGAGCGCCAGCGTCTCGGGCGCGACCGGTTCGACCTCCTTGCGCAGCCGGGCCAGCGACCTGCGGCGCAGCATCCGGAGCACGCCCGCGTCGCACCACTCCTCACCCCGCCCGCCCGGCCGGAACTCCCCGCTGACCACCCGCCCGGTCGCCGCCAGCCGCCGCAGCGCGTCGGTGACCACGGCCACGCCCAGCCCGAACCGGGCGGCGGCCGTGCCCGCGTGGAAGGGCCCGCGCGTACGGGCGTGCCGGGCCACCAGGTCGGCCAGCGGATCGGCCACCGGCTCCAGGAAGGCGTGCGGCACCCCGACGGGCGGCGGAACCCCGAGCGCGTCGCGCATGCGCGCGGCGTCCTCGATGGCGGCCCACTGCTGCTCGCCGGCGATGCGCACCCTGATCGCGCGCCGGGCTCGTTCGAGCTCCTCCAGCCAGGCCGGGTCGCCGCCGCGTACGCTCACGTCGGGGGTCGACAGCGGCCCGTGCGAACGCAGCAGGTCGGCCAGGTCCTCCAGGTCACGCAGCGGCCGGTCGAGCCGGGCCAGCTCGTGTTCCGTGTCGGAGATGACGTCGGGGTCGAGCAGCTCACGCAGGTCGGCCTGGCCGAGCAGCTCGGCCAGCAGGGTGGTGTCGAGCGCCAGGGCCTGCGCGCGGCGTTCGGCCAGCGGCGCGTCACCCTCGTACATGAACGCGCCCACGTAGTGGAACAGCAGGGCCGCCGCGAACGGCGACGCCTGCGACGTCTCCACCTCCACCACCCGCACCCTGCGGGCGGCGATGTCGCGCATGAGCTGGACCAGCCCCGGCACGTCGAAGACGTCCTGCAGGCACTCGCGCATGGTCTCCAGCACGATCGGGAACGAGGCGTACTGCGAGGCCACACCCAGCAGGTGAGCGGCCCGCTGCCGCTGCTGCCACAGCGGGCTGCGCCTGCCCGGCGTACGGCGCGGCAGCAGCAGCGCCCGGCCCGCGCACTCCCTGAACCGGGAGGCGAACATGGCCGACCCGCCCAGCTCCTCGGTGACGATCTGCTCGATCTCCTCGGCGTCGAAGGCCGCCACGTCGGTGGGCGGCTCGGCCAGCGTGTCGGGGATGCGCAGCACGATGCCGTCGTCGGAGTGGACGGCCTGCACGTCGATGCCGTAGCGCTCGCGCAGCCGCCGGTTGATCGCCAGCGCCCACGGGGCGTGCACCCGCGCGCCGTAGGGGGAGTGGATGACCACCCGCCAGTCGCCCAGCTCGTCGTGGAAGCGTTCGACCAGGAGGGTGCGGTCGTCGGGGACGTAGCCGGTCGCCTGACGCTGCTCCGCGAGGTAGGCCAGCAGGTTGGCGGAGGCGAACTCGTCGAGCCCCGCCGCCCGCATGCGTTCCGTCGTGTCCTGTTTGGCCTGCTCGCGAAGGAACTGCCCGATCGCCCGGCCCAGCTCGGCCGGCCGCCCAGGCGCGTCGCCGTGCCAGAACGGCAGCTTGCCCGGCTGCCCCGGCGCGGGCGAGACGAGCACCCGGTCGGCCGTGATGTCCTCGATCCGCCACGAGGTCGCGCCCAGCACGAACACGTCGCCGACGCGCGACTCGTAGACCATCTCCTCGTCCAGCTCGCCCACCCTGGAGCCGCGCTCGCCCACCAGGAACACGCCGAACAGCCCCCGGTCGGGGATCGTGCCGCCGTTGGTGACCGCCAGCCGCTGCGCGCCGGGACGCCCCTGGAGGACGCCGGTGACACGGTCCCAGACGATGCGCGGGCGCAGCTCGGCGAACTCCTCGCTCGGGTAGCGCCCGGCCAGCATGTCGAGGGTGGCCTCCAGCGCGCTCCTGGGCAGCGTGGCGTAGGGGGCGGCCCGCTTGACCACGGACTCCAGCTCGTCGACCGTCCACTCGTCGAGCGCGGTCATCGCCACGATCTGCTGGGCCAGCACGTCGAGCGGGTTACGCGGATAGCGCAGCTCCTCGATCAGCCCGCTCTTCATGCGCTCGGCCACCACGGCGGTCTGCACGAGGTCGCCCCGGTATTTGGGGAAGATGACGCCCCTGGACACCGCCCCCACCTGGTGCCCCGCCCGGCCGATGCGCTGCAGCCCGCTGGCCACGCTCGGCGGCGCCTCCACGCACGCGACCAGGTCGACCGCGCCCATGTCGATACCCAGCTCAAGGCTGGAAGTGGCGACCACGGCGGGCAGGCGGCCCGACTTCAGCGCCTCCTCGATCTGCGCCCGCTCCTCCTTGGAGACCGAGCCGTGGTGCGCGCGGACGATCTCCGTCACGGCACCTTTGCTCGCCCCGGCCTGCGCCATCATCGCGGCGGGCATGCGCTGGGCCGGACCCGGCTCGGAGTCCGGGGCCGTCTCCCAGATCGACAGGTCGATCGGGGAGACCGCCTCGGGGCCGCCGTGCTCGCGTTCGTAGGCCAGTTCGTTGAGTCGCGTGCACAGCCGCTCGGCCAGCCGCCGCGAGTTGGCGAACACGATCGTCGACCTGTGGGCCTCGATCAGGTCGAACAGCCGGTCTTCGACGTGCGGCCAGATCGACCGGTTGCCCGGCTCGGGGGCGAACTCCTCCTCGCCGCCGCCGCCCGGACGGACGCCCTCCATCTCGGTCATGTCCTCCACCGGGACGACGACCTCGACCTCGATCCGCTTGTCCGACGGCGGCTGCACCACGGTGGCAGGACGCGTGCCCCCCAGGAACGCCGCCACCTCGCTCACCGGACGCACGGTCGCCGACAGCCCCACCCGCTGCGCCGGCCGGTCGAGCAGCGCGTCGAGCCGCTCGAGGCTGAGCGCCAGATGGGCGCCGCGCTTGGTGCCCGCGACCGCGTGCACCTCGTCGACGATCACCGTCTCCACGCCCCGCAACGCTTCCCGCGCCTGGCTGGTGAGCAGCAGGAACAGCGACTCGGGCGTGGTGATGAGGATGTCGGACGGCCGGGCCGCGAACCGCCTGCGGTCTTCGGCCGGGGTGTCGCCCGAGCGGATCGCCACCGAGATCTCCGGCACCGGCAGCCCGAGCCGCCGCGCCGTCTGCTTCAGCCCCGCCAGCGGCGCGCGCAGGTTACGCTCGACGTCGACGGCCAGCGCCTTGAGCGGTGAGACGTACACGACCCGCGTGCCCGTGCGGGCCTCTCCTCCGCCGGAGCCTTTCGTGCCGGAGCCTTTCGTGCTGGGGCTTTCTGCGCTGGAGCCCTCTGCGCTGGGGCCTTTCGCGCCGGAGGCGGCGAGCCGGTCGAGCGACCACAGGAACGCCGCCAGCGTCTTGCCCGACCCGGTGGGCGCCACGACCAGGGTGTTGTCACCACGCGAGATCGACTCCCACGCCCCCTCCTGGGCGGCCGTGGGAGCCTGGAAGGCTCCGGCGAACCATTGCCTGGTCACCTGGCTGAACTGGTCTAGCGTGCTCACCAGCACATACTGCCTCGCGCGACCGACAGAAATCGCATTTGGCGCCGGGGCGGGAGGTTGAGCGGGCGCCCTGGCGGACATACAGCGTCCGTGACCATTGACTACGCGGCCATCGACGCCCGCCGTGCGGACATACGAGAGCGCTACGTGTTACCGCACCGACCGTCCAGCAGCGCGCGGGGGCTGCACCACGTGGCGCTGCTCTCGTCCGACGTGGAACGGACCATCAAGTTCTACCAGGAACTCCTGGAGTTCCCGCTCACCGAGATCATCGAGAACCGCGACTACAAGGGTTCCAGCCACTTCTTCTTCGACCTCGGCAACGGCAACCTGCTGGCGTTCTTCGACTTCCCCGGGCTCGACGTGGGGCCGTACCAGGAGGTGCTCGGCGGGCTGCACCACATCGCGATCTCCGTCGACCCCGCCACGTGGGAACGTCTGCGCGGGAAGCTGGAGATGGCCGGCGTGCCGCACCAGGTCGAGAGCGGCGCCTCCATTTACTTCAAGGACCCCGACGGCGCCCGGCTGGAGCTGCTCGCCGACCAACTCGGTGAGATGTACGGCGCGCGAGTGCTGTAGATCTGGAACCCTTTTACCGGGCAGATCCGACGCCGCGCAGGCTAACGCCGCGATGCCCGCCGCGTACGCGGACTGCCCGCACGCGGCGCCTGCCTGATGCCCGCGTGCCGCTCTGCGCGCTCGGCCTTCTCCTTCCGTACGGACTGCCGCAGCACTGACAGGAGGTGGCGGCGCCTGGCCCGGTTCGCTTTCGTCTTGGCTGTCTTCGGGGGTGAAGACTTGGGGGTCTTTGGCATGGGGGTGTCCTACCCACCCTCGGCCCGCTTCCATACTTGGGTTCATGCGCCTGACCGAGTTCTGGAGACGGATGAACGCTCATTTCGGCGAGACGTACGCCGAGTCGTGGGCCAGCGACTACGTCATCGCCCCGCTGGGCGGTCGCACCGTCGTCCAGGCTCTGGCCGACGGAGAGAGTGCCAAGACGGTGTGGCGCGCGGTCTGCCAGGTGGAGGACGTCTCGTCCAAACTGCGCTGAGAGCCTTGGTCGCCTTGGGGTCGCTGGGGCCGCTTCTGGGGTGGCTTCAGGGGCCGTTTTCGGGGGTCGTTTTGGGGGGTCGTTTTCGGGGCGTCAGCCCAGGGGCGCCGTGTCGAGCGTGTGGCGCAGCGCGGTCGCCGTGTGCTCCGGGTCACCGGCCGCGTCCTGCCCGCCCGGTGACCACAGGTACTGCCAGCCACGGCTCGACGGGGTGGCGAAGACGATCGTCTGGCGGCCCGTACGCGGGTGCCACACCCACAGGACCGGATCGTCGCCTCCGACCATGCGGCTGACCAGACCGTGGGCGGGCAGCGATTCGGCGAGCGTCTCGAGATGGACGCGCCGTTCCCCGGTGTAGCCGCTCGCCACGTGACGCCTCCCGCTGTCGTCCCTGCTGTGAGTCTCCCCAGCTCACCGCGCATGACAACACGCCGGCGCGAGCGTCGTCGGGCGGGTGGCCCCATGACGACGGTCAGGGGCTCGAAGCCGAAGGTCAGCGCGTACGGCTCGACGGACTCACGCGCCGACGGCCCGCCGGCGCGGCAGCCGGAACCGTCCTCGAACGGCCTCGGGAACGCTCACGCCGGGCCCTGACGACTGGTGGGCGGGCGTTTGACGGCTGCCTGCGTGTTCGTGCTGAGATCGAACAGCCGTTCGGCTACGATGAACAAAGCCGAGCCACGACTTCCCCGACTGCGGCAGAAAATGTCGGTGGCAGGCCGTAGCTTTCACTCGACTGATCGAACCACGACTCTCCAGGGGGAGTTCCCATGGCTATCAACGACCGCGAGAAGGCCCTCGAGACCGCGCTCGCTCAGATCGAGCGGCAGTTCGGCAAGGGCTCCGTCATGAGACTGGGCGACGACGCCCGCGCCCCCATCGAGGTGATCCCCACGGGGTCGATCTCCCTTGACGTGGCTCTCGGCATCGGCGGCCTGCCGCGCGGGCGCATCGTGGAGATCTACGGCCCTGAGTCCTCGGGTAAGACCACGGTCGCCCTGCACGCGGTGGCCAACGCCCAGCGGGCCGGCGGCATCGCGGCGTTCATCGATGCCGAGCACGCCCTCGACCCCGAATACGCCAAGAAGCTGGGGGTCGACACCGACGCCCTGCTGGTCTCCCAGCCCGACACGGGTGAGCAGGCGCTCGAGATCGCCGACATGCTGATCAGGTCCGGCGCCGTCGACATCATCGTCATCGACTCGGTGGCGGCCCTGGTGCCCAAGGCCGAGATCGAGGGCGAGATGGGCGACAGCCACGTCGGCCTCCAGGCCCGCCTCATGTCCCAGGCCCTGCGCAAGGTCGCCGGCGCGCTCAGCAGCACCGGCACCACCGCCATCTTCATCAACCAGCTCCGCGAGAAGATCGGCGTCATGTTCGGCAGCCCCGAGACGACGACCGGTGGTAAGGCGCTGAAGTTCTACGCCTCGGTCCGCATGGACATCCGCCGCATCGAGACCCTCAAAGACGGCACGGAGGCGGTCGGCAACCGCACCAGGGTCAAGGTCGTCAAGAACAAGATGGCCCCGCCCTTCCGCGTCGCCGACTTCGACATCCTCTACGGGGTGGGCATCTCCCGCGAGGGCGGGCTCATCGACATGGGTGTGGAGCACGGCTTCGTCCGCAAGTCGGGCGCCTGGTACACGTACGAGGGCGACCAACTCGGCCAGGGCAAGGAGAACGCCCGCAACTTCCTGAAGAACCACCCCGACATGGCCAACGAGATCGAGAAGAAGATCAAGGACAAGCTGGGCGTGGGCCCGCGTCTCGACGCCCCCGCCGCCGAGCCCGCCGCCGCTCCGGCCCCGGCCGCCGCCGCCTCCTCTGGCCGTGGGTCCAAGTCCACCCCCAAGCCGGGTGACGTCTGATCGTTCGCCCCATGAGCAGTCCGGACCGGCCACAGGCGCCCCACCCCTCCGACCGGGGCGCCTGGCCAGACCCCACCCCATCACGCCGCCGCGACCCGGCTCGCCCGGACCTGGCCCGCTCCTCCGCCGACGGCTGGCCATCGGTCGACGAGTGGCGGCAACAACGCCTCCGCCAGCGCGCCGAGGAAGAGCAGGCCGCCGCCACAGAGAACGCAGCAACAGAGAACGCAGCCGCCCCTGCGGAGGAGGCAGCCACTGCTGTGGAGGCCGGTGATCCGCTTCCGGACGTAGCACCCGAGCCGCTCCACCCCGACTCGCGGACAGGCGCGCGGGACGAGCCAGCCGTGCGGCCCGACACCCCTGAAGACCGGGCGAAGGCACTCGACCCGGACGGGGGTAGTCCTGCCAACGAGAGGACCCCGCCTGAGGCGTCCAGGTCTGAGCCCTTCGCGTCCGAGACGTTTGCGTCTGAGATTTCCGCGTCCAGGGCGGTTGCGTCAGAGGCGGTTACGTCCGAGGCCGTTGCGTCCGGGGCATTTACGTCTGGGGCGGTCGCGTTCGAGGCATTTGCGTCCGGGGCGTCCGCGTCCGGGACGTTCGCGGAGGGGGCCCCGTTCGGGGCGCTCGCCGACGTTGGGCGAAGCTTCTTCGCATCTTCCCCTGAGCATGGCGGTGAGAAGTCGTCAAGGTCGGCCGACGACGCGAGCGGTCGTGGCGGTGCGGGCGGCCGGCGCCGTACGGGGGGTGCCGACGGCGGAAGGGCGGCTGAGGACGGAAGGGCGGCTGAGGGCGACCACGACAGTCTGGAGGCCCAGCAGGGCGTCTCACGGGAGCGGCGTCCCAGTGACGAGTGGCATTCCGAGGTGTTGGCCGGGAGCAGTTGGTTCGCGGCCGAGCCCGATGACGGTGGGCAGCAGCCACGTTCGGGCAAGGGCCGCCGTTCCGACGGGTCTAGCAAGCGTGCTCGGCGATCAGGCGGGAAGTCCGAGTCGTCCGTACGTTCTGAGGAGCCTGACTTCGAGACACGCCCGTCCGACAGAAGGTCGGGGCGATACGACACGGAGACGAGCCCGTACGGCGAAGGCGTAGAGCGGCATGACACCGAGGCAAGCCCGTACCTGGGAGGCGTGGAGCGGCACGATGCTGGGGCGAGTCCGTACCTCGGAGGTGCGGAGCGGCACGACGGCGGGGCAGGCTCGTACGTCGAGGAGGAGGCGGCGGGTCGGGGCGGGGCTGAGACACGTCCGTACGGTGAGACGGGTGAGGGGTTCGGTGACCAGGCCGGGCGGCGTGGGCGTGGGGCCGGTCGGTCTGGTGGCGGAGGGCGGAAGGGGAGCCGGAAGCGGGGGCGGTGGCCCGATGGGCCCGATGCCGAGAGCCCGGCCGGGTCGGCGTCCGACGCCGATCCGGAGTCGGTGGCCCGTGCCATCTGCCTGCGCCTGCTCACCATCGCGCCCAAGACGCGCGCCCAGCTCGCCGAGGCACTGCGCAAGCGGGAGGTTCCGGAGGAGGCTGCGGAGGCGGTGCTCAGCCGGTTCTCGGAGCTGGGGCTGATCAACGACGAGGCGTTCGCGGCGGCCTGGGTCGACTCCCGGCACCACGGCCGCGGGCTGGCCAAGCGCGCCCTGGCGGCCGAGCTGCGCCGTCGAGGAGTCGACGGCGACCTGGTCAACGAGGCCGTCGAGCGTCTCGACCCCGATCAGGAGGAGGAGACGGCCCGGCGGCTGGTGGAGCGCAAGCTCTCCGGCACCCGATCCCTCGACCCGCAGACCCGCACCCGGCGGTTGGCGGGCATGCTGGCCCGCAAGGGCTACCCTTCCGGGCTGGCCTTCCGCGTCATCCGGGAGGCCCTCGAACAGGAGGGGATTGAGATGGAGGAGGACAACTTCCCGTAGCGCCGCGTCCTGCCCGGCTGCCACCGACAGCATCACCGGTCTGCCACCAGCAGTGCCACCCGGTCTGCCGCTGGTCCACCACCGGTAGTGCCGTTGGCGGTTAGCCGGGCTGCTGGCAGTGCCTCCCGGTCTGCCGCCGGTAGTGCCATTGGCGGTTAGCCGGGCTGTCG
This sequence comes from Nonomuraea sp. NPDC051298, assembly GCF_055586305.1. Lineage (NCBI taxonomy): Bacteria > Bacillati > Actinomycetota > Actinomycetes > Streptosporangiales > Streptosporangiaceae > Nonomuraea > Nonomuraea sp. NPDC051298. The sequence continues at coordinate 406 of NZ_JBVJIM010000053.1, read as the reverse complement.
GCAGTGCCTCGTGGTCTACCGCCGGTCGGCTACTGGCAGCGCGTCCGCTTGTAATCGGCGTTCTCCGGGAGGCTCTCGAAGTGGAGAGTTGAGATGGAGGAGGACGGCTCCGCAGGGCCGCCCCCGCCGCTGCAGCGCCCCGCCTGGCTGCCACCGCCACCGTCGCCCGGCTGCCATGGGCAGGCGCTTCCCGGCCCGCCGCCCGCCAGGCGTCACTGTCACCTGGCGGTGTCACCTGGCGGTGTCACCTGGCGGTGTCACCTGGCGGTGTCACCTGGCGGTGTCACCTGGCGGTGTCACCTGGCGGTGTCACTGAGAGCGGCCGTGGAAAACTCCAGGTGAGCGGTCATGAGAGTCGAGTGTGGCGGTCATCACGGATTCCTGGCTGATGGCCATCGGGTCTAGG
>NZ_JBVJIM010000052.1:0-23392 GCF_055586305.1 Nonomuraea sp. NPDC051298 | reverse complement strand
CGACCACCGCACTCACGACGAGCAGAACGCGGCGATCGGTGGCTACGTCCGCTGGCGCAACGCCCGTGCCCAACCGAAGACCAGCTTCGCCGCCAGCTCACCCATCCGAAGCTGGACCAGTTACCCGGCCAAGGTTGCGTGACGGGCCACTAGAAGACCAGGCCCGCCCAGGGCTTCGGGCTCCACGACATGGCGAGGGCGAGCCTGCGTACGGTGCCGGGGGTGTGCTCGCGCAGCAGCCCGGCGGCGAGCCGCTCGTCGAGCGTCCCGTCACCCAGGTACGCCGACCCGAGCGCGGACACCGGCAGCGTCACGTCCGGCTCGTCGTCCACGGGCTTGCACTCGGCGCCCGACGGGTCCGCGGTGAGCCGCCAGCGGCGGGCGTTCCACGGGCACACGTCGTCGTCGACCTCGATCACCACGTCCACCGGCGCCGAGTAGGCGCGGGCGGACAGTGCCCGGTCGACCTCGACCAGGCGTACCCACAGCTCGTCGGCCCAGCGGGCACGGAGCCTGCGCTGGTCGGCCAGCAGCGCGATCAGCGGGTCGTCCACCGGACGGCGTTCCGCCTCGACCGTGGTGACCAGGTCGCGGTCGAGCACGTTGCGCCAGAGCAGCGCGTAGGCCGCCGGGTCGGACGCCTCCAGCTCGAGCAGCTTCAGCGTGCCGTCGGAGATTCCGTCGCCGTCCCACGACGACTTGACGCGGAACAGGGCGTAGCCGCGCACGCCGTGGTCGTCCTCGGCCAGGACCGTGCGCAGCGATCCCGCTCCTTCCTGGTCGAACTCCTCGTCGGCCAGGAGGATGTCCCAGGTCTGCGGCCTGCGCTCGTACCGGCCTGGCCGGCGGGCGACCACGGAGGCGAAGAGCCTCTCCAGCTCTCCGCGCACGTCGGCGGGTTTGGCGACGCGGAGCCGGAGCGACGGGTCGCGCGGGGCGTCGGGGACGAACGCCGAGCGGGCGCCGGCGATCCTGAACCGCAGCTCGGTGGACGCCCGCCCGTAGCCGAACCGGCCGTAGATGGGCGCCTCGGAGGCGTAGAGGGCGGCCACGGACTCGCCGCGGTCACGGATGTCGGCGAGCTGCCTGCGCATCAGCGACGTCAGCACGCCACGGCGGCGGTGGGAGGGCAGCACGCTGACCGAGGTCACCCCGGCGACGGGCAGCATCCCGCCGGGGACCGCCATGGTGAGGCTGTAGGCGGAGGTGACCCCGGCGATCTGCGCACCGTCGAAGGCGGCGAGCGACCGGTCGAACTCGGTCGCCGCCCTGTAGCGCTCGGACTGCGTGGGGTGCGGTGTCCAGCCGAACGCCTCCTGGAAGACCCGCGAGAAGGCCGGCCACTCAGACTCATCAATCGGACGGATCGGGTACGTCATCCGTCCAAGGTAGGAGCGGGCAAAGGGGGAGGGCCACCCAATATACCTGCTTAATGATCAAGGCGTTGGTCAAGTGGGCTGCCCAAACACGGGTCAGACCGATACAGTCAGGCGCATCATGAGTTCCCGACCGGCGCCGCTCATCCCGCCACGGGTCCGTGCGGTCCTGGTGCGGGTGCCGTTCCTGGTGCCTGTCGTCCGCTTCGTCCGGCGTTTTCTGTCCCAAGACCGCAACCTGCTGCTCACGCTGGTCGTGCCGGCGCTGGTCATCGGAGTCCTCGCGGCCGAGGTCTCGACCGGGTGGTTCTCGCCCTCGCTGCTGATCCTCGTCACGCTCATCGGCGGGCTCCAGCTCCGGCTGCGCAGCCTGGTCAAGCTGCTCGTCGCGGTCGGGGCGGCGCTCGGCTACGTCGCGATCACGCTGGGCGTCGACCGGATCGGTCTGGGGCTGACCGTGACGATCGTGTTCACCAGCGTGCTCGCCGTGCTCATGGCGCGCACCAGGGGCAAGCTCGGCGTGCAGGGCCTGCGCGGCGACGCGATGCTGCTGGAGCTGCGCGACCGGCTCAGGAGCCAGGGCGAGCTGCCCCCGCTGCCCAAGGACTGGGGCGGCAAGGTCGTGCTCAAGCAGGCCGGCGGGTCGTCGTTCGGCGGTGACTTCCTGGTCTCCATGCGCGACGGCAAGTCCGTCGAGATCGCCCTCGTCGACGTCTCCGGCAAGGGCGTCGACGCGGGGACCCGGGCGCTGCTGCTGTCGGGCACGTTCGGCGGGCTGCTCGGCTCCGTCGCTGACTTCCTGCCCGCGTGCAACGCCTACCTGCACAGGCAGCGGGGCGACGAGGGGTTCGTCACGGCCGTGCACGTACGCCTCGACCTCGACACGGGCGACTACACGATCACCTCGGCCGGGCATCCGCCGGTGGTCAAGTTCGACGCGGGCACGGGCAACTGGCAGGTCGCCTCGGCCAAGGGCGTGGTGCTCGGCGTGGTGCCCGACCTGCACTGCGAGCCCGACAGCGGCACCCTGCGCAAGGGCGACGCGCTGCTGCTCTACACCGACGGTCTGATCGAGCAGCCGGGGCGCGACATCGACGCCGGGCTCGACCGGTTGCTCGGCGAGGCGGAGCGGCTGCTGCCCTCGGGGTTCCGCGACGGGGCCAAGGCGCTGGTCAACGCGATGGCGTCGGGGCACAACGACGACTGCGCGCTGGTGCTCATCTGGCGTCCGTGAGCCGTGACGTTTCACATGGGCCGGCCGTGTGGGCGGTCACTGGCCGCGGGCTCGGCCGTGCTGGGATCCTCTAGGTGTTCGGGGCTCCGGCGGAGCGGCGCGGCTCCACGGGGTCCCGTCTCACCAGAGCCCGTGTTCTGCCTGAGCCCGTCCAGAACGCGTGCGGGCCCGTCAGCGCGCCGTCACAGCCAGCCGGAGTCGCTGGCGATGCGTACGGCGTCGAGCCGGTTGCGCGCCCCCGTCTTGCACATGATCCGCGACAGGTGGTTGCGTACGGTGCCGACCGACAGGAACAGCTCGTCGGCGATCTCCGTCGAACGCGCACCGCCCGCCGCGATCCGCAGCACGTCGAGCTCCCGCCTGGTCAGCGGGTTGGTCGCGCACTGGAGCGCGGCCACGGCCAGCTCCGACTCGATGGCCCGGCGCCCGGCGGCGACCTGGCGCACCCCTTCGGCCAGCCGCTCCGGGGCCACGCACAGGCTCATGAAGCCCAGCGCGGGACCGGCCAGCGCCTGGCGCACCTGGGCCGGGTTGGGCGCGGCCGACAGGATCAGCACCCCGCACCGGGGCACGTGCGCGGCCACCTCGGCCGCCGCCGGCCTGCCGGGCAGGTCGAGATCGACCACCGCCACGTCGGCGGCGGCGGCGACCGCCGCGCGCACCACCTCCTCCGAGCGCCCGGCCTCGGCGACGACCCGGAAGTCGGGTTCGGCTCCGAGGGTGGCGAGCAGGCCGCGGCGGACCAAGGGCAGGTGTTCGGCGATCAGAATGCGGATCAAGACGTCCCCCTCCGTCGTTTCTTAGGGTGATCGGCTGATCGCGGGCTGTCAATGCTCGTCAAAAGTGGTACGCCATGGGGCGTGCCGAGTTCGACTACTCTGGGGCTGTCGGACCTTTCGTCTGCCCTGCCGTCTGCCCTGGAGCGCGCCTAGATGAACTGGCTCTACGTCGTGGGGATCATCCTCTTCCTGCTCGGGCTGATGTTCTCCATCGCGCTGCACGAGCTCGGCCACCTGGTGCCGGCCAAGATCTTCGGGGTCAGGGTGACCCAGTACATGGTGGGTTTCGGCTCGACGGCCTGGTCACGGCGTAAGGGCGAGACGGAGTACGGCATCAAGTGGATCCCGTTCGGCGGCTACATCCGCATGATCGGGATGCTGCCGCCGCGCCCGGGCGACGACCCCACCAAGCTCAGGAGCAATGCCACCGGCCCGTTCCAGGGGCTCATCGAGTCGGCCCGCGATGCCGCGCAGGAAGAGGTGCGGCCGGGCGACGAAGACCGGGTCTTCTACCGCAAGAAGTGGTGGCAGAAGGTCATCATCATGTCGGGCGGCCCGGCGATGAACTTCGTGCTCGCCTTCGTCTTCTTCAGCATCCTGCTGGTCGGCATCGGCCTGCCCACCTGGGCCCCGATCGTCTCGCCCGACACCAACACGTGCGTGATCCCGATCTCCGAGCAGCGTACGCAGTGCACCGCCGCCGACAGGCCCACGCCGGCCGCCCAGGCGGGCATGAAGCCCGGCGACCGCATTGTCTCCTTCAACGGCCAGCAGATCGGCTCCTGGGACCAGGCCACCCGCCTCATCCGCTCCCACGGCGCCGGCGCGGTGCAGGTCGGCATCGTCCGCGACGACAAGCCGATGACCCTCGACGTCACGCTCATCGTCCAGGACCGGCCCAACGCCGAAGACCCCAGCAAGATCGACAAGAACGTGGGCTTCCTCGGCGTGCTGCCCACCGAGGTCATGGAGAGGCAGAGCATCGGCCAGGTCGTCGGCTACATGGGCGAGCTGACGGGCCGGGTGGCGGCCTCGCTGCTCAACCTGCCGGAGAAGATGGTCGGCGTCTGGCACGCGGCCTTCTCCGGTGACGAACGCGACCCCGAGGGCCCGGTCGGCGTGGTCGGGGCGGGTCGCATGGGCGGTGAGATCCTCGCCTCCGACCTGTCCACCGAGAAGAAGATCGCCATCTTCGTCAATCTGCTGGCCGGCTTCAACCTGGCGATCGGCATGTTCAACCTCATCCCGCTGCTGCCCCTCGACGGCGGTCACATCGCCGGAGGGCTCTGGGAGGGCATCAAGCGGGCCTACGCCAAGGTCATGCGGCGGCCCGAGCCCGGCTACGTGGACATCGCCAAGGTGCTGCCGCTGACGTACGCGATCGCGATCGTGATGATGATCATGGCGGGCCTGCTCGTCTACGCCGACCTGGTCAACCCGCTCACGCTGACGAACTGAGGCCGCCGTGGACACCGTCGACCGGCTTCGGGCCCTCTGCCTGGCCCTGCCGGAGACCACCGAACGGCTCTCCCATGGGGAGCCGACGTGGTTCGTCCGGGGGAAGAAGACGTTCGTGATGTTCGCCGACCACCATCACGACGACCGCCTGGCCTTCTGGTGCGCCGCGCCCGCCGGGGTGCAGGAGGAGCTGGTGGCGGAGGCGCCCGAGCGGTTCTTCCGCCCGCCGTACGTGGGGCACCGGGGGTGGCTGGGGGTCTACCTCGACGTCCCGCTGATCGACTGGGACGAGGTGGCGGAGCTCGTCACCGACGCCTACCGCCACATCGCACCCAAGTCGCTCGTCGAACGCCTGCCCTGACCTCCCTGTCGCAGGCCGCGATCAGTACATCGAGATGTGCACGTGGTCGTAGTGGTTCTCGGTGATGCTGCCGCGGTCGGACATCGTGCTCCAGCCGGAGCCCTGGTTGATCCGCTGCCGCCAGATCACGTACTTGACGCCGAGTTTGTCCTTGTTCTTCAGCGCCCACTCGGCGATCCGGTCGCCGAGCGCGTTGTTGGCGTCGCTGGGCATCGAGCCGCCCGTGCTCATCATGAAGTCGCAGGCGCGGCCGAGCGGGTGCTCGCCGCTCGAGCCCGAGCGGAAGCACCCCACCGCGAACGGCAGCGCGAAGTTCTTGTCGAGCTGCTCCTTCATCAGCCGGGTCCGCGCGGTGATGTTGTCGGACCCGTTCGGCAGCTCGGGCGCCCAGGAGCCGTCGGAGTTGCGCCCGGTCCCGTACGGCACCAGGTCCTCCAGCTTCTTCCTGATGTCCTTGATGACGTCCTCGGCCTCGTCGCGCTGGCCGGCCACCTCGGCCGTGTCGGACTTGATCCGCGAGGCCAGCGCGGCGGCCTCCTCGCTGGCTCTCTTCTTCTCGTCGCGGGCCTTGGCCACGCTGTCCACGACCGCCTGCTGCTCGGCGGTGAGCTGTTCGAGCAGGGCCGCGCTGGCAGCGTCGGTCGGGAGCATGAAAGAGGTCAGCGACAGGTCGCCGGTCTGGTAGCGCAGGCGCGCGATCTCGGCGACCCGCTGCTCGGCCGTGGTCACGGCCTGCTCGGCGGCCGCCGCCTTGGCCTGGGCCGTCTTGGCGGCCTCCTGCGCCTTGGCCAGCTCGACGCGTTTGAGGTTGTACTTCTCGATGAGCTTGTCGACCTTGGCGTTCAGCTCCTTGAGCTGGGCGCGGAGCTGGGCCTCCGTCGGCTTGGGGGCGGCCGACACCCTGATCGACGGTGAGGTGGACGCCGAGGCCGGGGCCGCGGGGAGGGCGGCGACGGCGATGGCGCTGATGAGACCGATGGCAAGACTCGCGGGGGACGAAGCCGCCACGTGGATGTTTCCTCTCCCTCTGCCGGCCGGGTTAGCTGACGGGTTCGGGTATGGGAGCTGCGTTTCCCTACCGCCTGAGCGGATTCACCCCGGGTGTGATTGGGTCCCCGGCTCCCGGGCACGGCGCCCGGGATTAGGCACGCAACGGCTGTTACGGCCGGTGCATATCGGGATATTAGTGGTAGATCACCGGTAATGCGACCTTAAGTAGAAATCTATTAGTGATCTACTTGTGATCGGAGCATGCGTGCGGCCTCCTCCGGCAGCACGTCGTTGACGAACGCCCCCATCGCCGACTCCGACCCGGCGAGGTACTTCAGCTTGCCGGCCGCCCGCCGGATGCTGAACAGCTCCAGGTGCAGATAGGCCAGCTCCCTGCCGGTACGCACGGGCGCCTGGTGCCAGGCCGAGACGTACGGCATCACCACCCCGAACAGCCCGTCGAACGCCCGCAGCACCGAGGTGTACAGCGGCGCGAACGCCGCCCGCTCCTGCTCGGTGAGCGCCGCGAGGTCGGGCACCTGCCGGTGCGGATAGAGATGCACCTCGAACGGCCACCGCGCGGCGGCCGGCACGAAGGCCGTCCACAGCTCGTTGGCGGCCACCACCCGCGTCCCCGCCGTGCGCTCGGCGGCCAGCACGTCGGCGAACAGGTTGCCCGGCCCCCGGTGCCGCGCCGCCGCGCCGAGGTGCAGCCTGGTCCTGGGCGTGACGTACGGGTAGGCGTAGATCTGGCCGTGCGGGTGGGCCAGCGTGATGCCGATCTCCTCACCCCGGTTCTCGAAGCAGAACACCTGCTCCACGCCGTCGATCCCGGACAACTCGGCCGTACGGTCGGCCCACGCCTCCATGACCAGCGCCACCTGGGCGTCGGAGAGCCTGGAGAAGGAGGAGGAGTGGTCGGAGGTGAAGCACACCACCTCGCACCGCCCCACCCCCGGACGGACCTCGCTCAGCCCGCCCGCCTCCCCATAGGCCCCGAAATTTCCGGAGAAGGAGGGGAACCGGTTCTCGAAGACCACCACGTCGTAGTCGTACGCCGGGATCTCCGACGGCCGCGTGGGCGACGACGGGCACAGCGGGCACTCGGCCGTGCCACCGCTCGGCAGGAACGTACGCGTCTGCCGGTGCCCGGCGATCGCGATCCACTCCTCGGTCAGCGGGTCGTAGCGCAGTTCGGAGGCGACCGGCCGGGGATCGAGCGTGCGCCGGTCGATCGCGCTCCGGTCGGCGTCGTCGCGCCGGTCGAAATAGATCAGCTCCCGGCCGTCGGCCAGGTGGGTGATGGTGCGCTTCACGGCGAGCCCTCCGCGATGATCAGTTCTCCGGCCCGTTCGGCCAGCTCGGTACGTGCTTCCTCGGGCAGCCCGGCGTCGCTGATGACCACGTCGGCCTCGCTCAGCTCGGCGATGGTGCTGATGCCCACCGTGTTCCACTTGGTGTGGTCGGCCGGGACGACCAGCCGGCTCGCCGCCGTGACCAGCTCTCTGTCGGTCTCCGACTCCAGCAGGTTGGGCGTGGTGAACCCGGCCCGCACGCTCATCCCGTGCACGCCCAGGAAGAGCGTGTCCACGTGCAGGCGGCGGATCGCGGCCACGGCGACCGGGCCCACCAGGGCGTCGGACGGCGTACGCACGCCGCCGGTCAGCACGACGGTGCGGTCGGCGCGCGGGTTGCGGTGGAAGACCTCGGCGACCGGGATCGAATTGGTGATCACGGTCAGCTCGGGCACGGCGACCAGGTGGTGGGCCAGCGCCCACGTGGTGGTGCCGGCCGACAGCGCCACGGCGGTGCCCGGCCGGACGAGCCTGGCCGCGTGCCGCGCGATGGCCTCCTTCTCCTGCTGCTGGCGGGCGGACTTGGCGGTGAAGCCGGGCTCCTCGGTCGAGCCGGGGCCCAGGGCGGTCGCGCCGCCGTGCACCTTCTCCAGCAGCCCGCGCTCGGCCAGCACCTCGAGGTCGCGGCGGATGGTCATGTCGGAGACGCCCAGCTCGCGTACGAGGTCGGCCACCCGGACGCCGCCGTGGCTGCGCACGCGTTCGAGAATCGTCTGCTGACGCTGCTGTGCGAGCACGCCCACTCCTTCCAACAGATTCCACCAAATTATGACACGGAATTGTTGGGGAATGTTAGGTCGTGCGGCGCGCTTGCACTGACCCTCTTGGCGAGGGACGTTGGGAGCTTCACGCCGTACCGATCAGCCCGTATCGATCAGCGGAGGCGAGCACATGGCCAGGCGAGCACGCAAGGGCAAGGCCCGCAAGAAGAAGAAGGCGAACCACGGCAAGCGTCCCACGGCGCGATGACGGGCCGGTGGCCGCCCTTCCCCAGGGAAGCGGCCACCTCCCCGCGGCCGTCACCCCGGCAGTTCGGCGAGCGCCCGGTCGATGCGCTCCTGAGGCAGCGAGTAGTCGTCCAGCTCCCCGGCCAGATAGCGGTCGTACGCGCCCAGGTCGAAGTGGCCGTGACCGCACAGCGCGGTCAGGATGACCTTCTCCTCGCCGCTCTCCTTGCACCGCAGCGCCTCGGCGATCGTCTCGGCCAGCGCGTGCGTGGGCTCGGGCGCCGGCACGATGCCCTCGGTCCTGGCGAAGCGGACCCCGGCCGCGAAGCACTCGTTCTGGGCACGGGTGACCGCCTCGAACAGGCCCAGCTCGTACATGTGCGACAGCAGCGGCGACATGCCGTGGTAGCGCAGCCCCCCGGCGTGGATCGGGTCGGGCACGAACGTGTGCCCCAGCGTGTGCATCTTGAGCAGCGGCGTGAACCCGGCCGTGTCGCCGAAGTCGTAGGCGTACGCGCCGCGCGTGAACGACGGGCACGCGGCCGGCTCGACCGCGCGGAACACCGTGCCGATCCGGCCGGCCAGCTTCTCGCGCAGGAAAGGGAAGGCGAGGCCGGCGAAGTTCGAGCCGCCGCCGGTGCAGCCGACGATCAGGTCCGGCATCTCGGGCAGTTGGGCGAGCGCCTCCTCGCCGATCACGGTCTGGTGCATGAGGACGTGGTTGAGCACCGAGCCGAGCGCGTACCTGGCGTCGGACGTCGCCCCGGCCACCTCGACCGCCTCGCTGATCGCGATCCCCAGGCTGCCCGGGGAGCCGGGGTCGTCGGCCAGCACCTTGCTGCCCGCTCCCGTCACGGGGGAGGGGCTGGCGTGGACGGTCGCGCCGTACACCTGCATGAGAGAGCGACGGTACGGCTTCTGGTCGTACGACGCCCGTACCATCCAGACCCGGCACTCCAGGCCGAACTGGGCGCAGGCGAACGCCAGGGCCGACCCCCACTGCCCCGCGCCGGTCTCGGTCGTCAGCAGCCGCACGCCCTCGCGCGCGTTGTAGAACGCCTGCGGCACGGCCGTGTTCGGCTTGTGCGAACCGGCGGGCGAGACGCCCTCGTACTTGTAGTAGATCCTGGCCGGCGTGCCCAGCTCCTTCTCCAGCCTGTGCGCCCGGATCAGCGGCGTCGGCCGCCACAGGCGGTAGACGTCCAGCACCTCCTGCGGGATCGGGACGAACCGCTCGCCGCTGACCTCCTGCCCGATCAGCTCCATCGGGAACAGCGGGGCCAGGTCCTCGGGACCTATCGGCAGACGCGTGCCAGGATGCAGCGGCGGCGGAGGCGGCGCGGGCAGATCGGGAACGATGTTGTACCAGTCGCTGGGGATCATCGTCTCAGTCTGCGCCGCTCGCGCGCCGCGTTCCAGTACCGTCGGGGACCAGCACAGCCGGCCTGTCGGGGTGGTCGGCCCGCACCACGACGTCGGCCGCCTCCTGGGGCCGCGCCTCCCGCTCGTAACGCTCGTAGGCGGGCAGCCGCCACCGCTCGCCCGGCGGTGTGCCGCGCCCGAGCGCCGCCGCCGACAGCCACAGGTGCACGCCGACCTCGACCGCCAGCCCGCGCCCCAGCAGCAGCGTCCCGTCGACCACCACCACCCCGCCGGGCGGCAGCTCGACGTACGGCACGCGGAAGGCCCGGTCGATCCCGCTGTCCCACAGCGCGGGCAGCACCCGGCCCGAGCCCCCGGGGTCCAGCGGCTCCAGCACCTCCCGCCGCAGCGCCTTAGCGTCGAGCCAGTCGTCGTAGAAGGCGTCGGGGTCGGTGCGGCCGTACTCCAGGCGCAGGGAGGCCGGACGCAGGAAGTCGCCCGCCGACACCCGCACCACGGGCCGTCCGCGCAGCCGCAGCGGAGCGACCAGTTCGTCGGCCAGCGCGCCGGGCCGCGTGGCGGGCGCCCCGTCGACGGCCACCCGCACCCACGCCCCCGGCGGCCGTGCGGCGATCAGCTCGGCCAGCTCCTCGACGAGGGCCTCACGGGAGATCGGTCGCGCACGCATCGATCAACAGCTTACGAGCGCGGTCAAAGCGGAACTGCCTTCGACAGCTCACGAGTGCGGTCGAAGCGGAAATGCCTTCGACGGGGCCCGCGTCGCCCGCCTATATTGCCCGCCATGGCTCCATGCGACTGCGGCGCGACCGCCGGGCCGCTCGGCCTGTGCGCCGACTACTACCACGCGATCCTGGTCGACGAACAACTGGACTCGCGGATGCGCCCGTGGCACGCGGTCGTCGTCTGCGCGTATCTCCTGCAGCACCCCTGCAGGGGGCACGAGAAGTACCTCGACGGCCAGTTCCGGATGCTGCAGTACTACCTCGACCGGGGCCTCGACGCCCTCCTCCGTTTCGCGGCCCATCAAGTGGCGCGCAACAACCATCGGGTGCGGTCGGGCTATGACCTGCGGCCGCTCGAACCGTACGAGCCGCTGCCGCCGCACGGGCCGCCCGAGCGCTTCCGTACGAGCTTCTGCGACCTCCCGCACGACGGGGACGGCGGTTTCGTCTCCGACGGCCACGACGCGTACGGGCGCCGCATCCGCGACCTCGCCGAAGCGACCGCAGAATCCTGGAAGTCCATCGGACCTGTGGGCACGTCCGCGATCGGATCGTCAGGGTGACTCTTCGTGACGACGCCCGCGTCGTACCGACGCCCTGGCCAGCCATCGCCCGCCACGGATCAGGAGGCGAACCAGGCCGATGAGGAACGCGACCGAGAACAGCGCCTCACACACGAGCAGGATCTCGCCGAGCGGACCACCACCGCCGACGGGCGCCGCCCACCGGCGCACGAACGGCGTGAGCAGCATCCCCAGCCCGAAGCCGAGCACCGCCAATGTCTCGCCGAGCCCGCTGCGCATGAGCTGATCATAGAGCGCTCCCGCGACCCGCACTCTCCTTATATCTGTGGCCCGCCCGCTTCGAGGGCTCCTGGGTCGGTCCGAGTCCCGCCGCCATGGCGAGTACGACGTGAGAAGGCCGGCGCGAGGCATCCTGGACCGAGGTCGGCGGCTCGGCCACGATGAGGGCATGACGGAGAACAGATCAGCGCGGCCCGCGCGCGGAGGAGCAGGCTCCCGTCTGAACTGGACGGCAGTGAGCGCTCTCGCGGCCGCGTTCGCCGCCTTGGTCGCGCTGGTCGCCTACCTGGTGCCGCCGACCCCGCCGCCCCGGCCCGACGCGGCCCCCGCCCCGACCACGCCGTCATGGTCACCAGATCCGGACACCACCCGCCCAGAACCGCCGACCCCCAGCTCATCCCCTGAGTCCAGCCCACCCCAGCCGGAAAGCCCCACGCGAGACCCTCAGCAGGAAAGCCCCACGCGAGAGCCTCGGCAGGCCGGCCCCGCACGAGAGGTCCCGGCTTCCTCCCCACTGCTGTCGGCGGTCCGGCCCGGCGGCTGCGACGACGCGGAGGCGGCGCTGACCGCATACCAGCGCAACGCCGGGAACGTCCGCAGCAGCCAGGCGGCGGCGGCTCGCCAGGCATACCTCGACCTGATGAGCGCGGTCCTCGACGCGGAGGGGGTGGTGGGGGCGAAGATCAGTCTGCTGGCCCGCGAGTTCCAGGAGCTGCACTTCCGCCTGACCGGCATGGTCGGCGGCGATCCCAACCAGGTGATCGCGGACATCAACACCGACGCCGCGGAGCTGGCCAGGCTGTGCGGCTCCACCTGACGGGAGCCATCGGGCCGACGGCCGTCGCCGGAGTGGCAGAGATCACGAAGGCCAGGTCGCCTCATGCGGCCGACCTGGCCTTTCGCCATCGAGAGCGGACGACGGGAATCGAACCCGCGTAGCTAGTTTGGAAGACTAGGGCTCTACCATTGAGCTACGTCCGCGCGAACCGGTCGAACTCTGGTCTAGACTTCATCCGGTCGTCAGGGCGTAAGCGTACCGGAGTCGCGGAGCGCATGCGCACTCGGCGAAACGGGGCGTGGCGCAGCTTGGCAGCGCGCTTGCTTTGGGAGCAAGAAGTCGCAGGTTCAAATCCTGTCGCCCCGACCAGCTCACAGGCCCCTTCCAGTTTGGAAGGGGCCTGTTGCGTGTCCGGCCGAGTGACTGCCGCACCCGGAGCGGTCCCATCGGCGGTGGCTGGTTCGTCCCGGCTCGGGGTGCACCTAGGTACACCCCTTCAGGTATCTAGCGCGATTCTCCCCGCCGTCCGCCGTCCGTAGCGTCGGGGGCAGACGAGGATCAAGAAGGACGGGGACCATGACCACCACACCGCACCAGACCGCCGGCGGCCGCGTAGCGAACGTGGGCCTGTGGTTCCTGCAGATCGCCGTGGCGGGCTTGTTCGTGATGTCCGCCATGGCGAAGTTCACCAACGCCGAGCCGGCCGCGTCCACGTTCGAGGCGATCGGGTTCGGCGACTGGTTCCGTCACCTGACCGGGGTGCTGGAGGTGGCGGGGGCCGTGGGGCTGCTCGTGCCGAGGCTCGCCGGGGCGGCGGGGCTGGCGTTCGTCGGGCTGACCGTCTGCGCGACGCTGACCGAGGCGTTCGTGTCCAAGGGCGGGGTGGTCATGCCGCTCGTCGCGCTCGTGCTAAGCGCGGTGATCGCCTGGGGACGCCGGGAGAGCACGGCGCGACTCTGGTCGCTGGTCGCCGGGCGGTGAGCTGCCGAACGACTGTGGGAACGCTCCCAAAGTCTGCCCGCCACGGGGGCCGGGCAGGAAACGCAGGACGCCGGCCAGGTAAAAAGGGACAAAAACGTATAAGGTCTGACGTCGTGTCCGATACCAGAATCCCTCCGCCGCTCAGCGGCGACGAGCCGACCGTTCTGAACAACTGGCTCGAATGGCACCGCGCGACCCTCGCCGTCAAATGCGAGGGCCTGTCGGACGAACAGTTGCGCCTGCGCTCCGCGCCGCCCTCGACATTGTCCCTGTTGGGCCTGGTCAGGCACATGGCGCACGTCGAGCGCTCCTGGTTCCGGCGCGTGCTCAACGGCGAGGACCTGCCCAAGCTCTGGGACAAGGACCGCGACAACGACGCCGACTTCACCGAGGTGGACACCGCCTCGGTGAAGGAGGCGTTCGCGACGTGGCAGGAGGAGATCGGGCACGCCCGCGCCATTTCGGCCGCCAAGCCGCTGGACGCCGCGGGCGAGCGCAACGGGCAGGTGTGCACGCACCGCTGGATCCTCGTCCACATGATCGAGGAGTACGCCCGCCACAACGGCCACGCCGACCTGCTACGCGAGCGTATCGACGGCGTCACCGGCGAATGACGGTCCCGGCGGCTCAGGCGTCGGCGCGAAACAGCGCCCAGACGGCCTTGCCGCCGCGGGCCAGCGGGTCCCAGCCCCAGCACTGGCTGTACGTCTCCACGATGTAGAGCCCGCGCCCGTTCTCGGAGATGAAGTCCGGCTCCTTGCGCCGCGGGACCTCGTCGCTCGGGTCGGCCACGGCGAGCAGCACGTGAGGGGCGACCCGCATCAGCAGCAACTCGATCTCGCTCGTGCCCGCGGCGCGCATCGCGTACCTGACCGCGTTCGTCACCAGCTCCGAGACGACGAGTGCGGCGTCGTCGCTCAGTTCGTGCAGGCCCCAGCCGCGCAGAGTCGAGCGGGTCACGTCCCGGGCGGTCTTCACCGAGTCGGCCTGGAAGGGCAGCGGACACGAGGTCGTGTACGGTTTGCCACCCATGAGCAGCCGGTCGAAGCCCACCTCGCGGGTGATCTGCAGGCAATCGGCAGTGGCCAGAGGGTCCTCCACCATGCCGCCGATACCTCCCAGTTCAACCTCGGTTAGTGCATGTTTGGCCCAATATGCACTAAGCCATCATGGGTCACGAACGCTGCACCTGCAAGACCCAAATGCACGTGCAAGTGCAATGTGCAGTAGCAAGCACCGTTTTAGGGCATAGATATCCGAATCGGACACGAGGTTGAGACCTTGTCATACCTGGCAATGTGGTGTCACTGTGTGTGCGGACCTTGATAGGAGGCAAAGTGACGCAGAACCAGCCGGGTTCCGGGCCGACGGCGCTGCGCATCCTCCTGGGCTCCCAACTGCGCAAGCTCAGGGAAGCGAAGAACGTCACTCGTGAGGAGGCCGGCCACCTCATCCGAGGGTCGGAATCCAAGATCAGCCGGATGGAACTCGGCCGAGTGGGGTTCAAGGAACGTGACGTCGCGGACCTGCTGACCCTCTACGGGGTCATGGACCAGCAGGCCCGCTCCGCCGTACTCGACCTGGTCGCCACCGCCAACGAGCCGGGCTGGTGGCACCGCTTCAACGACGTCCTGCCCACGTGGTTCCAGGCGTTCGTCGGTCTCGAGGAGGCCGCCGCCCGGATCAGGACCTACGAGGTCCAGTTCGTGCCGGGACTGTTGCAGACCAAGGAGTACGCGAGGGCCGTGGTGACCGCCGGTTCGGCGGGCATCGGGGTGGAGGAGATCGCCAGAAGGGTGGATCTCCGGCTGGAACGCCAGCGGATGTTCGACCGGTCCGACGGGCCGGTCTTCTGGGCGGTGATCGACGAGGCCGCGCTGCGCCGGCCCATCGGCGGGGCCGAGGTGATGAGGGCCCAACTGGAGCACCTCATCGACCTGATGCGCCAGCCGAGCATCACGATCCAGGTCATGCCGTTCAGCTTCGGCGGGCACAGCGCGGAGGGCGGCGCGTTCAGCATCCTCCGCTTCCCCGACGCCGACCTGCCCGACGTCGTGTACGTCGAGCAGCTCGCCAGTGCGCTCTACCTCGACAAGCGTGAGGACGTGGACCGGTACACCGAGGTGATGGAGCGGCTGTGCGCCGTGAGTACCACCCCTGATGAGACGATCGAGCTGCTGAGGACGATTGCGGACGAGTTCTGACCGCGGCGGCGTCGTGGTTGGGTGTGCATCTGCCCTAGACTGGCCATCGGCGTTGGATGCCGCCGTTGCGGAGCATGCCCAACACCGCTCATGTGGGCGCGGCGCGCGAGCCGTATCGATTCGATGGACGCGTCCGCGATCACTCGTAGCTTGATCAAGGAGACCATTCCGTGAAGACCGCTGTCGAGGAGCTCAGCCCGACCCGGGTCAAGCTCACTGTCGAGGTGCCGTTCGAGGAGCTGCGCCCGAGCATGGATGCGGCGTACAAGAAGGTCGCGCAGCAGGTGCGCGTCCCCGGGTTCCGGCCTGGCAAGGTTCCGGCCCGCATCATCGAGCAGCGCTTCGGCCGGGCGGTAGTGCTGGAGGAGACCCTCAACGACGCGGTGCCCAAGCTGTACGGTCAGGCGGTCGACGAGGTCGACGTCTTCCCGGTCAGCCAGCCCGACATCGAGGTCACGAAGATCGACGACGGTGAGCAGATCGAGTTCACCGCCGAGGTCGACATCCGGCCCAACTTCGAGGTCCCCGACTACCAGGGGGTCGAGGTCACGGTCGATTCCGCCGAGGTCTCCGACGAAGACGTGAACACCCAGCTCGACGCGCTCCGCCAGCGCTTCGCGACGCTGACCGGCGTCGAGCGGGCCGCAGCCAACGGCGACTTCGTCGTCATGGACCTGCGCGCCGAGATCGACGGCACGAACATCGAGGAGCAGCAGGCCAGCGAGGTCTCCTACGAGGTCGGCGCCGGCTCCGTGCTGCAGGGCCTCGACGCCGCGCTCGAAGGCATGTCCGCGGGCGAGGAGAAGAGCTTCAAGACCGAGCTGGTCGGCGGCGAGAACGCCGGCGAGGAAGCCGACGTGATCATCAACGTCAAGTCGGTCAAGGAGAAGGTCCTGCCCGAGCTCGACGACGAGTTCGCCCAGCTCGCCAGCGAGTTCGACACGCTCGACGAGCTGAAGGCCAGCATCCGCGAGCAGTCGCGCCGCAACAAGCTCATCGACCAGGTCGTCCAGGCCCGCGAGAAGGCGCTCGACACGCTGCTCGAGAAGGTCGACATCCCGCTGCCGGACAGCGCGCTCAAGGCCGAGGTCGACGCCCGCAAGCACAACCTCGACCACCAGGTGGCCGAGAGCGGCCTCAGCCGCGACGCCTTCTTCCGTCTCTACCAGACGACGGAGGAGGAGCGCTTCGCCGAGTTCGAGACCAACTCCGCCAGGGCCATCAAGGTCGGGTTCGTGCTCGACAAGATCGTCAAGACCGAGGAGCTGGGCGTCTCCGAGCAGGAGCTGACCAACTTCGTGGTCCGCCGGGCCATGGAGATGGGCGTCCAGCCCAACGAGCTGGCCAAGCACCTCGCCGACAACGACCAGCTCACGCTGGCCATGGTCGAGATCGTGCGCGACAAGGCCAAGGCGGTGCTGGGCGACGCGGCCAAGGTGGTCGACACCGACGGCAACGAGGTGGACCTCAAGGCCATCTACACCGAGATCAACGGTGAGGAGGTCGTCGAGGAGCCCGCCGACTCCGACGACGACGCGGAGACCAAGCCCCAGAGCTGACGCCCAGGGCGCGACCGGCGGCTCCGTCCCGCCGGCCCGACATCTCCGAAGCCTCCGGACCCGCGCGGGTCCGGAGGCTTCTTCCGTTGAGGCGGCACCGCGCAGGGTGGCACCCGCGTCGGCCCCAACGGCGCTGGGACGCTCAGACGGACCCTGACGCGAACGGAGGCCGTCGCCGAGACCGCCCTCGCCCCGCCCGTGCCCCCGACCGCCCCTCAGCGTCCCGCGGCACGGGTCCCACGAGCCCTCCCGCCCGAGTCCGGGGCGGGCCCACCTCGCGGTGTTCGCCGGGGTTCGACGCGGGCGGGAGCCGTGGCGGGGCTCACACCGCGCGAGCCCCAAAAGTCGCCGACCATCCCGCCAAGGAACACCGGCCGGAGCATGGCCCGCTCCTCCGTCCGGTCCAGCGTGGGCATCCATTACCCAAAATGCCGGGATGGCCCTCCGCCGGCGTCCTGAGCAGCGCGAATACCTGCCACGCCGGCGAAGGCGGCGAAGCCGCGAAGTGGCATGGAAGCCAACTAAGGGCAACAGATCAGTACCCGCCCGAACCTGCGCCGTCAGCGAACAGCCCGGGGACCGGGCATGAGCTGTGGGCGGCGCGCGTTAAGGTCACAAGCAAAGCCAATCGATTACGACGCATCGGAAGGTGACGCTGTGACCAGCCCGCCGACCTTCTATCAGCCTGAGTCTCGAGGCCGTGAGAACGGCTCCGCCTTCCGGCTTGAGGACCAGCTCTACCAGCGCCTGCTCCGCGAGCGCATCATCGTGCTCGGGCAGGAGGTCAACGACGAGATCGCCAACCGCATCTGCGCCGAGCTGCTGCTGCTCGCGGCCGACGACCCCGACCGCGACATCTCGCTGTACATCAACTCGCCGGGGGGCTCGGTGAGTGCGGGCATGGCGATTTACGACATGATGGAATACGTACCGAACGACGTATCCACGGTTGTGATGGGCATGGCCGCCTCGATGGGGCAGTTCCTGCTCACGGCCGGGGCGCGGGGCAAGCGCTACTCACTGCCGCACGCCCGGGTGATGATGCACCAGCCCTCGGGCGGCATCGGGGGCACCGCGGCCGACATCGCCATCCAGGCCGAGCAGATGCTCTACGTGAAGAAGACGCTGGCCGAGCGGATCGCCTTCCACACGGGCCAGCCGCTCGAGCAGATCGAGTCCGATTCCGACCGCGACCGCTGGTTCACGGCCGAGGAGGCCAAGGACTACGGCTTCATCGACCACGTGGTGCGCAGTGCGCGTCAGGTGCCCTCCGCGGGCCCGGTCTCCTAAGGGGGAGCTGACATGAACATCCAGAGCCGTTACGTTCTCCCCTCCTTCGTCGAGCGCACGTCCTACGGCGTGAAGGAGATGAACCCGTACAACAAGCTCTTCGAGGACCGCATCATCTTCCTCGGAGTGCAGATCGACGACGCGTCGGCCAACGACGTGATGGCCCAGTTGCTGACGCTGGAGTCGCTCGACCCCGACCGTGACATCAGCATCTACATCAACTCGCCCGGCGGCTCCTTCACCGCCATGACGGCGATCTACGACACGATGCAGTTCGTCCGGTCGGAGATCCAGACCATCTGCCTCGGCCAGGCCGCCTCCGCCGCGGCCGTGCTGCTGGCCGGTGGCACCCCGGGCAAGCGGTTCGCGCTGCCCAACGCCCGGGTGCTGATCCACCAGCCGTCCACCGAGGGCGGTGGCCAGGGCAGCGACATCGAGATCCAGGCCCGCGAGATCCTGCGCATGCGCACGCTGCTCGAGGACATCGTGGCCCGGCACACCGGCAAGCCATCCGCCGAAGTCCGCAAGGACATCGAACGCGACAAAATTCTCAACGCGGACGAGGCAAAGGCGTATGGTCTGATCGATGACATCATCCCGTCCAGGAAGAAACGAGCTCAGGCCGTAGCTTCCTAGACGAGACGTGACGCGCCGGAGCGCTGCCCAATAGGGCACGTTCCGGTGCGACTCGCCGCTAGGGGGCTCACTGAGGGCCCAGAAGACGGTAACGTCGAAACCTGAGCGGTTCGGCCTAGTCCGGAGGATGTCCGGCGACACTGCTCGCATGAGCAGGGCGGTCCCACGCAAAGGAGTATCTGGGGTGGCACGCATCGGCGACGGGGGAGACCTGCTGAAGTGCTCTTTCTGCGGAAAGAGTCAGAAGCAAGTCAAGAAGCTCATTGCCGGTCCAGGCGTCTACATCTGCGATGAGTGCATCGATCTCTGCAACGAGATCATCGAGGAGGAGCTGTCCGAGTCCTCCGAGCTCAAGTGGGACAACCTGCCCAAGCCGAGGGAGATCTACGAGTTCCTCGACGCCTACGTCATCGGTCAGGACAAGGCGAAGAAGGCCCTCTCGGTGGCGGTGTACAACCACTACAAGCGGGTGCAGTCGGGCGACCGGGGCAGAGACGACGGCCTCGAGCTGGCCAAGAGCAACATCCTGCTGCTCGGGCCCACCGGCTCGGGCAAGACGCTGCTGGCGCAGACCTTGGCGAAGATGCTCAACGTCCCCTTCGCCATCGCCGACGCCACCGCGCTGACCGAGGCGGGATACGTCGGCGAAGACGTGGAGAACATCCTCCTCAAGCTCATCCAGGCCGCCGACTACGACGTCAAGAAGGCCGAGACCGGCATCATCTACATCGACGAGGTCGACAAGATCGCCCGCAAGAGCGAAAATCCGTCGATCACGCGTGACGTGTCCGGTGAGGGCGTGCAGCAGGCGCTGCTGAAGATCCTGGAGGGCACCACGGCCTCGGTTCCTCCGCAGGGCGGCCGCAAGCACCCGCACCAGGAGTTCATCCAGATCGACACCACCAACGTGCTGTTCATCTGCGGTGGCGCGTTCGCCGGTCTGGAAAAGATCATCGAGTCGCGCATCGGCAAGAAGGGCATCGGCTTCAACGCCATCATCCGGTCGAAGGAAGAGGTCGACACGGCCGACATCTTCGCCGACGTGATGCCGGAAGACCTGCTGAAGTTCGGCATGATCCCCGAGTTCGTGGGCCGGCTGCCGGTCATCACCTCGGTGCACAACCTCGACCGCGAGGCGCTCATCCAGATCCTCACCGAGCCGCGCAACGCGCTGGTCAAGCAATACCGCAAGCTGCTCGAGCTCGACGGCGTGGAGCTGGAGTTCACCGACGGCGCCCTCGAGGCCATCGCCGACCAGGCCATCCTGCGCGGCACCGGCGCCCGCGGGCTGCGCGCGATCCTGGAGGAGGTGCTCCAGTCCGTCATGTACGAGGTGCCCTCCAGGCAAGACGTCGCCCGGGTCGTCATCACCCGCGAGTCGGTGATCGAGCACGCGATCCCGACGCTCGTCCCGCGCGACCAGCTCGCCGCCAAGCAGCAGCGCACCCCGCGCGAGAAGTCGGCCTGAGCACAGACCCGACAGCACCGGCGCCCCGTGGTTCGCGAACCATGGGGCGTTTCGCTTGCCCGCCTCCCTAGAATTGGTTCCTGTGACAACGCCTGAGCTGCCCACCCAATACACACCGGCCGACGTCGAGACCCGCAGCTACGAGCGCTGGGTATCCGAAGGCTACTTCCGCGCCGACCCGGGCAGCTCGCGCGAGCCGTACAGCATCGTCCTGCCGCCGCCCAACGTGACGGGCGTGCTGCACATCGGGCACGCGCTCGACCACTCCATCCAAGACGTGCTGACGCGGCGCGCCCGCATGCAGGGGCGCGAGACGCTCTGGCTGCCCGGCATGGACCACGCCGGCATCGCCACCCAGAACGTCGTCGAGCGCGAGCTGGCCAAGCAGGGCAGGTCGCGGCACGACCTGGGCCGTGAGGCGTTCGTCGAGCGAGTCTGGGAGTGGAAGGAAGAGTCCGGCGGCCGGATCCTCGGCCAGATGCGCAAGCTCGGCGACGGCGTCGACTGGTCGCGCGAGCGGTTCACCATGGACCCGGGGCTCTCGCGGGCCGTACAGACCATCTTCAAGAAGCTGTTCGACGACGGGCTGATCTACCGCGCCGAGCGCATCATCAACTGGTGCCCGCGCTGCCTGACCGCGCTGTCCGACATCGAGGTCGAGCACACCGAGGACGAGGGCGAGCTGGTCTCGATCCGCTACTCCGACGAGATCGTGGTGGCGACCACCCGCGCCGAGACCATGCTCGGCGACACCGCCGTGGCCGTGCACCCGGCCGACGAACGCTACGCGCACCTGGTCGGCACCTTGGTCGAGGTGCCGCTCACCGGCCGGATGATCCCCGTGGTCGCCGACGAGCACGTCGATCCGGCCTTCGGCACCGGCGCGGTCAAGGTGACCCCCGCCCACGACCCCAACGACTTCGAGATCGGACGGCGTCATTCGCTGCCGTCGCTCACGGTCATGGACGAGCGCGGCATCATCACGGCGCACGGCCCGTTCGAGGGGCTCGACCGGTTCGAGGCCCGTCCCGCGGTGGTGGCCGCGCTGCGCGCCGAGGGCCTGATCGTCGCCGAGAAGCGTCCCTACCTGCACTCCGTCGGCCACTGTTCGCGCTGCAAGACCGTGGTCGAGCCGCGGTTGTCGCTGCAGTGGTTCGTGAACGTCGAGCCGCTGGCCAAGGCCGCCGGCGACGCTGTTCGCGACGGGCGCACCCGCATCCACCCGCCCGAGCTGGCCAAGCGCTACTTCGACTGGGTCGACGACATGCACGACTGGTGCATCTCCCGGCAGCTCTGGTGGGGGCACCGCATCCCGGTCTGGTACGGCCCGAACGGCGAGGTCGTGTGCGTGGGCCCCGACGACGTGCCGCCGGCCGGTTACACGCAGGACCCTGACGTCCTCGACACCTGGTTCTCCTCGGGGCTGTGGCCGTTCTCGACCATGGGCTGGCCCGACCGGACACCGGAGCTTGAGCGCTTCTACCCGACGTCCGTGCTGGTCACCGGCTACGACATCCTGTTCTTCTGGGTCGCGCGGATGATGATGTTCGGCCTGTACGCCATGGACGGCCGGCCGCCGTTCCGCGTCGTCGCGTTGCACGGCATGGTCCGCGACCAGTACGGCAAGAAGATGTCCAAGTCGTTCGGCAACGTGGTCGACCCGCTCGACTGGATCGAGCGGTTCGGCGCCGACGCCACCCGGTTCACGCTCCTGCGCGGCGCGAACCCCGGCGCCGACGTCGCGGTGAGTGAGGAGTGGGCGGCCGGCTCGCGCAACTTCTGCAACAAGATCTGGAACGCCACGCGCTTCGCCCTGATGAACGGCGCCGCCGTGGGCTCGCTCGAAGGAGCCGAGCTGACCCCGGCCGACCGGTGGATCCTGTCGCGCCTGCAGTCCGTCACCACGGCTGCCGACGCGGCCTTCGAGGAGTTCGAGTTCGCCAAGGTCTCCGATCTGCTCTACCACTTCGCGTGGGACGAGGTCTGCGACTGGTACCTCGAGCTGGCCAAGATCCAGCTCGGCGAAGGGCTGGAGCACACCCGGCTGGTGCTCGGCCACGTGTTCGACGCGCTGCTGAGGTTGCTGCATCCGCTGGTGCCGTTCGTGACCGAGGAGCTGTGGCGGGCCGTCACCGGCGGCGAGTCGGTGGTCGTGACCTCATGGCCGGTGGCCGACTCCCGCTTCCGCGACCCTGCGGCCGAGGCGGAGATCGAGGCGCTGCAGGAGCTGGTGACGGAGGTTCGCAGGTTCCGTTCGGACCAAGGGCTCAAGCCGGGGCAGAAGGTCGCGGCGCGGCTCGGGTTGAGCGGCACGCCGCTGGCCGGCCAGGAGTCGGCGATTCGGGCGTTGTCGCGGCTGACGGAGCCGTCCGAGTCGTTCGACGCCACGGCGCGGTTCACGGTGGGGGCGGTGACCGTGGAGATCGACACCGCGGGCGCCATCGACGTCGTGGCCGAGCGTAAGCGCCTGGAGAAGGACCTGGCCGTGGCGCGCAAGGAAGCCGCTCAGGTGGCCGCCAAGCTGGGCAACGAGCAGTTCATGGCCAAGGCTCCCCAGGACGTGGTGGACAAGGTCAGGGGCCGGGCCGAGCAGGCGTCCGCCGACATCGCGCGGCTGGAGGCTCAGCTCGCCGGGCTGAGTGTTTGAGCCGTACGAACGAGGGAAGGTCCATTCGTTACCGAAGATGGGCCTTCCACGCTCCAGAGGCTGCTACAGTTTTCAACGCAGGGCCGAATCGGCCCTGACATCCCTGTGAACGAACCCCGGCCTTCGGGTTGCGTCCGTCGGCTGGTTGGACAAGGGCTGAAAGTTCGGGTAAGTTAGCAGGGTTGCCTCGAGAGAGGGAAGTCCGGAAGATCCCGGATCGGGCGGTTTGACAAGGATCGTCCGGATCTGGTAGTCTAAAGGAAACGAAGTGTGCGCCTCTCGCACTAGGGTCTCCCAAGGATTCTGGTGCGGATGTTCGCGTCCGCTTCTTGAGAACTCAACAGTGTGTCAAAAAGCCAGTGCATGATGCACAACCCCGTCTTTTTTGGACGGATTCCTTTGGTTGACATTCATGTGAATG
>NZ_JBVJIM010000051.1:0-23753 GCF_055586305.1 Nonomuraea sp. NPDC051298 | reverse complement strand
GACCATGGGCCAGGCAGCCGCCCGACTCGGCCGGATCGACGCCGCCGACGCCCTGTGCGACCTCCTCCTCGAGACCGCCGGCCACGAATCCCCGACCGCCTCGGGCTCCTACGCGCCGGGCTCGCCGGGCTCGCCGGGATCGCCGGGTTTTCCTGGGGCCAGGTAGCGGAACGCCTCGTGCGCCGAGCTGACGCTGTCGCGCAGCGCCTGCTCCAGCCGGTCGGCGTCGTCGGACAGACGCCCCAGCTCGGGGATCGCCGACCCGGCGGCGCCCGACTCGGCGAGCAGTTCCTCGTAGCGGGGCAGCTTGGCGCTGAGGCGTTCGATCTGGTTCCTGGCCCTGAAGGCGCGCTCGGCGTCGGCCACGTGGCCCGCGTAGCGCTCCAGGGCCTCGACGCGGGCCAGCACCGCCCGCTGGCTGCTGTCGAGCGCGTGGGCCAGGGGCGACGCCACGGCGGCCACCTCGGGCGTGACGCCCTCGGAGACGACCTCCTGGTGCTCGGCGCGCAGCCCGGACAGCTTGGCCAGCAGCCGGGCGATCTCCCACTCCTGGGCGGGCAGCATCACGCCGTTGCGTACGTCGTCGAGCAGCCCCTCGGCGTTCACGCTGGAGCCCATGACCTGGTCGATGGCGGTCTGCGCGCGGGCCATGAGGCTTCTGGCGGGCTCGTCGAGCCGGTCGCGCAGGACGTAGCGGCCCTCGTTGCGGACGGCGGCCTCGTAGACGTCGCGCTCCAGCGCGTGCCGCCGCTCCACCTCGGCGTCGGGCCTGGGCCTGAGCAGGACGCCGACGGTCAGCAGGGCCGACCCCGTCATGATCACCACGAAGGGCGGGTAACGCTCGGCGACGAACAGCGCCAGCCCGTAGACCGCCGCGGCCAGGGCCGTCACGATGACCGCCAGCCTGGCCATCCGGCCGATCACCGGGGCCGCGCGGTGCCTGTGCTCGGGCACCCAGCCCGCCGGCACGCGCAGGAGGAGTTTGCGGTTGTCCCGCAGGAGGGCGGCGACGCCGGCGGGCACGTCAGGGTCGACGATCACTCTCGCGGGACGTCCGGCCACGTCGCTGATCCTCCCCTGCGCCCTTCCGTCCGAATGTCAGCTCTCCAGGTAGCGGAACGCCTCATGGGCGGACTCCACGCTGCGTCGTAAGGTGCGTTCGAGGAGGTCGGCATCCTCGGTCAGCCGCTCGATCTCGGGCACGGCCAGCGAGTCGGCGCCCGACTCGGCGAGCAGTTCCTCGTAGCGGGGCAGCCTGGCGCGCAGTTCCTCGATCTGGCCGCGGGCGTGGAAGGCGCGCTCGGCCTCGGCGACGTGGCCGGCGTAACGTTCCAGCGCCTCCACCCGGGCGACCACGGCGGCCTCGCTGTTGACCAGGGCCCGTTCGAGCGGCTCGATCACCGCGACCACCTCGGGGGCGATGCCTCTGGCCAGCAGTTCGCGGTGCTCCAGCCGCAGCGCCGACAGTTTGGCGAGCAGGCGGGCGATCTCCCACTCCTGGACGGGCAGCATGACGGCGTTGCGGGCGTCGTCGAGCAGGCCCTCGGCGTTGACGTGGGAGCGCAGCACCGAGCCGATCGCGCGCTGCGCCCTGGCCAGGACGAGCGCGGCCTCGTGGTCGAAGTCCTCCTGCAGCAGGTAGCGGCCGTCGTACCAGCGGGCCTGCTCGTACACGCCGCGTTCGTTGGGGCGGACGTCGTCGGGGACCTCGTTGATGGAGGCGATCTTGACCAGGACGATGAAGACGTACGTGCCGAGCAGGACGAACCCGGCGGGCGCCAGCGGCGGCGTGGCCAGCAGGACGGCCATGAGCGCGATCACGACGGGGGTGGCGGCCAGCAGCAGGGCAGTGGAGGGGCTGCGGGGGCGGGACACGGGCTCGACCGGAGGCGGCACCCATCCGGCCCTGACCCTGGACAACAACGAGGCGTTGGCACGCAACAGTCCGGCAACCTCCGGCGGCACCGCCGGGTCGACGACCACACCCACGTTCTGTCCTGGCACCCTGGCGCCCCCAACGCTCGTGATATTGGGATATTACGTAGATTTGAGCCCAGGTGTCAGCCTCCGAAAAGGTCAGACCGGAGAACCCTCCGCCGGGAAACCCGCCCCGCGACCCGCCGCCCCACGCTCCGCCGCTCACTCACCGGGCATCAGCGCGCTCTGGTGGATCTCCCACAGGGCCGTCTCGGGGATGCCCGCCTTGACGAGCTGCTCCCACGTCTCCATCCGGTCGGCGGGGTCGACGAGCATGGCGTGCAGCAGCGGGCGCAGCTCGCCCCGGTCGGCCCCCTCCTCGTGCCACATGGCGCCCAGCGCCCGGTGCATGGCCGGCGACCGTACGGCGACCGTGCGCAGCAGCTCCTCCAGGATGGCCACCCGATCCCGGTACGGCAGCGCGCGCCCGTCCCCCAGGGCCCGCAGCAGCAGGTCGAGCAGGCGCCGGTGGCGGGGCGCGTGCCCGGTGGCGACCGCGACCACGACGTCGCCCATGCCGGTGGGGTCCGTGCCGCCCCCGAGCACGACGTCCTCCTGCCCGTCCGCCATCACCCGGTGCGCGGACAGGGCGGTGACCAGCCCGTTCCAGCCCTCCTGGCCGAGCTGTCCCTTCCACAGGTGGGTGAGCGAGGACCAGCGCTCCAGGTGGTCGGGGCCGGGCAGGATGGACGAGACCCGCACGGGCTCCTCGGAGGCGGTGACGATGAGCACGGTGAGGTTGGCCGAGTAGGCGGCCAGGCGGCGGGTCATGGTGTGGCGCACCGGCCGGAACCCGGTGAAGTGGCGGCGGGGCCGCTCGTGCAGGGCGCGGTGCAGCAGCCCGGTCAGCAGTTCCACGCAGCGGGCCCGCACCGCCGAGGGCACCTCGTCCAGCAGCTCCAGGATGAACCCGACGGTGGGCCCGCGCTCGGCCACGCAGGAGTGCGAGGTGACCGCGTAGAGCAGGTCGTCGTCCACGGCCTGGACGAGGGCGAGTGGCTCGTCCCCGGCCAGGCGGCGGCGCCGGTCGAGGTCGCGCAGCGCGTACATGGTCAGCCAGGCCACCAGGAACTCGCCGAAGGTGGAGTGCAGGAACGCGTGGCCCCTGCGGCTCACGAAGAAGAAGCGTTCGGTGGCCTTGCGCGCCCAGTCGACGCGCTCGTCCTCGTCGTCGGGGCCCTCCTCGCCGCCGTGGCACAGGGCGGGCAGGTCGCGTTCGAGCTGCTCGTCGGTGATGACCTGGCTGCCGCGGGCCAGCATCGACAGGGCGGCGGCGCCGAGCAGGACGAGTTCCTGGTCGATCGCGACCCGGCGCACGCCGCCGGTCTCGCGTTCGGTGTAGTCGCGCAGCAGGACCTCGTACAGGCGGGCCCTGCCCAGCCTGCCGTGGTCGTGCTGCAGCGCGTTGCCGCCGGCGTCGTAGAGCGCGAGCAGCAGCAGGAGCAGCGGCTGCCTGGCCATCTCGCCGTGGACGAGCGCCGCCGCGGCGGGCAGCGGCCTGAGGTCGCGCCGGGCGAGCAGGGCGCGGTTGGCCTGGTCCCAGATGTCGAGCCACTGGCGCACCTGGTCGTCGTCGAACGGCTGGAGCTCCACGGCCAGCAGCCCTTCGGGGAAGCGTACGCGGTCGGCGACGACGGTGCGGCTGGTGACGATGACCGCGACGGGCCGCCCGAGGCCGGCCTCCCTGGCCTGGAACTCCCGTACGCGTTCGAGGTAGTCGTAGCGGTTGAGGCTGCCCTGGACCAGCTCGTCGAAGCCGTCCAGCAGGATCACCGGCAGCGCGCCGTCGGCCGCCGCCACCAGGTCGGCGTAGTCGACCTGCTCCCCCAGCACCTCGGCCACGGCCTGCTCGATCTGCTCGGTGACGCCCGCGCGCGCCCGTACGCCGCGCAGCTCCACCCTGATCGGCAGGAACTCCGACCTGGCCAGCCGGGCGGCCAGCACCTCGGTCAGCTTGGTCTTGCCCGAGCCGGGCTCGCCGAGCACGAGCAGGGGCGCCTGGGTGGCGCGCAGCGAGGTGAGGTGCCCGGCGAGGAACGCCTCGGCGTCCGGCAGCAGCCGCTGGCGGGCCCACCAGTCGCGCAGGGCGGGCGAGGACTCGACGGCCAGCTCGGCCACCCGGCAGCGCGGGCTCAGGTAGCCCTCGCCGAGCAGCGGCAGCGAGACGTCCTCGGGCAGCTTGCCGGCCACGAGCAGGGGCTGGTCGAGCGCGTTGGCGGCCATCCTGACCTGGTGGATCATGGGACGGTCGCCGACCCGGGGCGGGGCCAGCTCGGCCAGCAGCCACGCCACCCGCGACAGCGCCGTGGCGGGCGGCGGGCGTTCGGTGACGAGGCTGCGCACCCCGAACTCGTGGCTGTCGAGCGCGAGCGACCGGTAGTCCTCGTCGTAGATGCGCAGCGCGTGCGCGGGCGGCCCCTCGGCGAGCAGGCGGGGCAGCAGGAGCTGGTCGTCAACGGACAGCTCGTCCCAGAGCGCCAGGCCGCCGACGTATCCGGCCAGGGCCTCCGACATGCGCAGGTAGGCACGTTCCACGGCGGCGCGGGTGTCGGAGTAGGGCAGGTGCGGCTCGGGCGTGGGCAGCCGCTCCAGCAGCAGCCCGGCCACGAGCCGGGCGAACCGTTCGGCCGTGGGCACGCCGTGGGAGATGCGCTCGCCGCGGTCGAGCCGGTCGAGCGTGAACGGCAGCTTCGCCTCGCCGAGCGCCTCGAAGTACGCCGACACGACGATCGCGGCGTGCGCCGCGGCCAGCCGCTGGGTGCGGGTGAACCGGTCGACGCCGCTCTTCAGCTCGGGCATGCGGCGGACGACGTCCTCGCCGTAGGCGACGATGCCGTCGCGCATGTCGCGCAGGTTCGCGGTGAGCCGGGTGCCGCCGGCCAGCGCCCAGCCGGTGCGCTCGGCCTCCGAGGCGAACCCGATCACCTTGACGAGCCTGCCGTCCTTGCATCCGAGGATCCTCAGGGCGTCGGCGTAGCTCGGGGTTTCGATCATGGCCTCCTCCCGAGACTGGGATGTCCCATCATGCGCAGAACGCCCCGATCTCCGCACGCTCCTTCGCCAGGACGATCTGAACGTTACCCGTCCGTCATGTTCCCTTCACAGCCCGTACGATCTCCGGCAGCGCCGCCGGGTCCTCGATCGTGGACGGAGTCGCGTACGGCCTGCCGTCGGCGATGTCCCGCATCGTGGCCCGCAGGATCTTGCCCGAGCGGGTCTTCGGCAGCCGGGCCACCACCACGGCGCGGCGGAAGGCCGCGACCGGGCCGATGCGCTCGCGCACGAGGGCGGTCAGCTCCCGCTCCACCTCGTCCCCGTCGCGCTCCGCGCCCGCCTTCAGCACCACGAACCCCATCGGGAGCTGCCCCTTCAGCTCGTCGGCCACGCCGATCACGGCGCACTCGGCCACGTCGGGGTGGGAGGCGATGACCTCCTCCATCGAGCCGGTCGAGAGCCGGTGCCCGGCCACGTTGATCACGTCGTCGATGCGGCCCATGACGTAGAGGTAGCCGTCTTCGTCCAGGTGGCCGCCGTCGCCCGTCAGGTAGTGGCCGGGGTAGCGGTCGAGGTAGGAGCGGGTGAAGCGCTCGTCGTCGCGGTAGAGGGTGGGCAGGGAGCCGGGCGGGAGCGGCAGCCTGACGGTGACGGCGCCCTCGGTGCCGGGCGGGCAGTCGCGGCCGTCGGCGTCGAGGACGCGCACGTCCCAGCCGGGCACCGGCCTGGTGGGCGAGCCGGGCTTGAGCGGCAGCGCTTCGATGCCGACGCAGTTGGCGGCGATCGGCCAGCCGGTCTCGGTCTGCCACCAGTGGTCGATGACGGGGACGCCGAGCAGGTCGGAGGCCCAGTGGTAGGTGTCGGGGTCGAGTCGTTCACCGGCGAGGAAGAGGTGCCGCAACCCGGACAGGTCCCACTTTTTCGCGAAATTGCCGGAAGGGTCCTCTTTTTTGATGGCGCGGATCGCGGTCGGGGCGGTGAACAGCGTACGCACGCCGTGCTCGGACACCACCCGCCAGAACGCGCCGGGGTCGGGGGTGCCGACGGGCTTGCCCTCGTACAGGACGGTCGTGCAGCCCGCGAGCAGCGGCGCGTAGACGATGTAGGAGTGGCCGACCACCCAGCCCACGTCGGAGGCGGCCCAGTAGACCTCGCCGGGCGCGGCCCCGTACACGTGGGCCATGCTCCAGTGCAGCGCCACCGCGTGCCCGCCGTTGTCGCGCACGACGCCCTTGGGCGAGCCGGTCGTGCCGGAGGTGTAGAGGATGTAGAGCGGGTCGGTGGCGGCCACGCTCACGCACCCGGCCGGTTCCGCGGCGCGTACGGCCGCCGCCCAGTCGAGGTCGCGGCCCGGGATCAGCTCCGCCGCGCACTGGGGCCGCTGGAGGACCACGCAGTGGGCCGGCCGGTGCGCGGCCTGCTCCAGCGCGTCGTCCAGCAGCGGCTTGTAGGCCACCACCCGGGTGGGCTCGATCCCGCAGGACGCCGACAGCACCACCTTGGGCCGGGCGTGGTCGATCCGCACGGCCAGCTCCCCGGCCGCGAACCCGCCGAACACCACCGAGTGCACCGCCCCGAGCCGGGCGCAGGCCAGCATCGCGACCACCGCCTCGGGGACCATGGGCATGTAGATCACCACGGTGTCGCCGGCCGTCACGCCGAGGCCGCGCAGCATGCCCGCCGTCCTGGCCACCTGCTCCAGCAGCTCGGCGTAGGTGTGGACGCGCACGACGCCGGTGACCGGGCTGTCGTGGATCAGCGCCGCCTGCTCGCCGCGCCCCTGGGCGACGTGCCGGTCGAGGGCGTTGTGGCAGGTGTTGAGCCGCCCGTCGGGGAACCAGCGGCCCCGCGCGTGGACGGTGGCGGGCGGCACGTCCCAGTCGATCCCGAGAGCCGCCTCGCCCCAGAACGCCTCGGGCTCCTCGATGCTGCGCCGGTAGACCTCGTTGAAACCGCTCACTTGTCGATCAGAACAGCCGCCGGCCTCATAGCGCAAGATAGGACAGGTGAGCGATGACGTGATCCTTTCCGTGGTGGTGGGGTCGAGGGCGTACGGGCTGGACACCGACGGCTCCGACACCGACCGGCGGGGCGTGTTCGTGGCGCCCACCTCGGCGTTCTGGCGGCTGGACAAACCGGCCACGCATCGGGACGGGCCGCTGCCCGAGCAGTTCTCGTGGGAGGTGGAGCGCTTCTGCCGCCTGGCACTCGACGCGAACCCGACCGTCCTGGAGTGCCTCTGGTCGCCCATCGTGGAGGTGATCAACCCGGCCGGGCGGCGGCTGCGGGAGTTACGGGAGGCGTTCCTGTCGGAACGGGCGCAGCGGTCGTTCATCGGATACGCCGAGGCCCAGTTCCGCCGTCTCGACCCGGAGCGGCCCAGCTGGAAGCAGGCCATGCACATGGTGCGGCTGCTGCTCAGCGGCCTGCACCTGGTACGGCACGGGGAGCCGCTGGTCGAGATGGGGGCCCACCGGGAGCGCCTGCTGGCGATCCGGCGCGGGGAGGTGCCCTGGGCCGAGGTGCAGGGGTGGCGGGCCGCGCTCTCGGCCGAACTGACCGCCGCGCCCAGCGTCCTGCCGGAGCTGCCGGAGCGGGGGCGGGTGGAGGAGTTCCTGATCGGCGTGCGCGAGGAGCACCTGTGAGCGGGAGGGCTCGAGCTGGGCGTGAACAGCCGGGTGGAGCTGACCCGTAAGGTCCTCGCCCACGAACCGCCCGGCCCCACCCCCTGAAAGCCACACCCCGGGAGGCCCCAGGGGCGAGCGGTCCGTCGTACCCGATCCTGGACAGGTAGGCGTCGAGGTCGAGTTTCTCTGTGTCCCACGTCATGTGATCAACGATGCGGGACGGCCGGGGCGCCGCGCATCACGCGTTCACGCCATTGGGCGACAGCACCATCCGTACGGCGAAGTTGCGGTAACCGGCCCGTTCGAACGCCCGCGCCATGGGCAGGTTGCCCGCGTCCGTGTCCGCGACGATCCGCTGCACCCCGCGCGCGGCGTGGCTGCGGGTGATCTCCGCGAGCAGGTCGTCGACGTACCCGTGGCCGCGCCGCTCGGGCACCACCCCCAGGTAGCCCACGACGGGCCCGCCGTTGTTGGCCGACGGCAGGGCGACGCCCACGAGGTCCCCGCCCGCGTCGTACGCCAGCCGCCACCACGCCCGGTCCCCGGGCATCGACCTGTAGTCGCCGACGTCCTCCCGCGCCTGCGTCTCCGGGTCCGTGGCGGCCAGGGCCCGGCGGGTGTGGGCGTCCAGCGTCCCGGCCGCCACCCTGCGGAAGGCCGCGACGAACGCCTCGTCGTCGTCGTTCCCCAGGAACACCAGCCGGTCGGAGGGCTCGGGCACGGGGGCGTCGCCCGCCGTCCAGGCGTAGCGGAGGCGTTCGAGCTCCTCGGTGAGCCCGGCGCGTCCGGCGGCCGCCCAGCGCCAGGCGATGGCGGCGCTCGCCCTGGGGTCGTCGCGCCAGCCGTTGGACAGGAAGACGTGATAGTCGGGTGCCTGCCCGTAGGCGGCGTGGGCCCGGTTCAGCAGTTCGGCGGCCAGGCCCACGGGGTCGGCGACGGACGGGTGGACGTACAGGCAGTCGAGCGCGAGCGGCCTGTCGGCGTCGGGGAAGCCCCACCAGACGGCGCGGGCCAGGATCTCGCCGGTGGGCTCGTCCTCGGCCAGCCAGATGTGGGCGAAGCGGTAGTCGCCGCTCTCCAAGAACGACAGCAGCCGCTCGGGGTGCGACCAACTGACGGACTCGTCGACGACGCAGCCGAGCAGGCGGTCTAGATCGTCCTCGACGGCGGTACGGAAACGCATGGTTCCTCCGAGAAGCAGAAGATTCGGGCGCGGCGCGCGCCCGGCCGGATACCGATCACCTCAGCGCCTCCTTTCTTCCGACTTTTCGGTGTCTGCGGATACTTTAACGGAGATATGGCGACAGGATGGGCTAGTGAGCTCCTACGCCGACGACACACTGCCCCTGCAGCCCCCGATCCGGCTGCCCGCCGAGGCCACGCTCGCGGCGGCCGTACGCGCCGCTCCCCTGGCGGCGGAGCTGAAGCCGGAGGGCGACGACGCGGAGGTGCTGGCCGCCTGGTTGGACCACTGCCGGGCCCTGCTGGCCGAGGACGAGGGGCTGTTGCTCGAGCTGGTCAGGATGTTCCTGTCCAGGGAGCCGCTCCAGGGCGGGGCGCCCGCCGCGCTGACGGGGCTGGGGCTGGTGCGGCAGGCGGAGCCGTACACGCTGAGCTGGCTCGGGTTGTGGGCGGCGCGGCAGGTCATCGCCGAGACCACGGGGCAGGACGTCCCGGTCATGGGCTCGCTCGCGGACGCCGACGCGGCGACGCTGCTGCACGGGCTGCGGGCCTACCCGGAGTCCGAGCGCGGCGAGGAGCTGGCCGGATGGCTGAAGGACAGGGACGCCTCGGAGGCGGCGGCCCAGCTCGCCTCCGCGCTGGGCGCGGTGAGCCCGCTGAGCAGGGCGGTCGGGGTGGAGCTGCTGACGTCGGACCTCGGGGAGGAGGGGCGGCGGGCGCTGGCCCGGCTGCTGGAGGAGCCCAGGCTGGGCGCGCTGATCGCGGCCAGGACCGGTCGCGAGGAGCGGCAGCCCGCTCCGGACGAGATCGCGTGGGTGCTGGTGGACATGGCGGCGGCGCTGCTGGAGTTCGGGGGCGAGACGGGTGAGGTGATCGAGTCGATCGCCATGGGGATGGACGCGGAGGAGCAGGCGGGCACGATCGCGATCCTGGCGTTCGGGGACCACCCCTGGACGGGCCGGGTGCTGCGGGTGCTCATCGACCACCATCCGGACGAACGGGTGTCGGCCGCGGCCCGCAAGGCCCTGCGCCGCCTGCACGGCCTGGCCGACGTCCGAGGGTAATCGGGTCCGGCCGGGTGCGGCACTCGGGGGCGGCCAGCGCGGGCGTTCAGGGGCGGCCGGGTGCGGGCGTACGGGGGCGGGCGCTCTGGTCGTGCCGGGTGTGAGCGCCGACGAGCAGGGACTCCGTCCGGGGTTGCCGGGCGGAGGTGGCGTCGGCGCCGGTAGAGTCGGCCCGGTGACCAAGCATGCGATCTTCCCCCAGACCGGCATCCTCGGTGACGCGTTCGCCTGTGACTGCGGGGTCCTGCTGGGCGGCCGGATGACCGCCGAGCTGCACGCCGCCGAGAACGGGATGTGCTCGGCGTGCCTCGGCACGGCCGCGGAGGAGGCGGCGCCCGGCCTGACGCGTGACTGCACGGGCTGCGCGGGCACCGGGCGGCGGCGCGAGCAGATCACCTGGCAGCTCGCGCACGCCGAGGCCGAGCATCTCATCACGATGACCGTCGTGCGCGGGGTGGTGGCGGGGTTCGACGGCCCGTTCCACCTGTCGGAGATCGCCGACACGGTGCGCAACGGGCTGGGGCTGCCCACGGGCCGCCTGCCGGTCGGGCCCAGGGTGCGCGACCTGCTGCTGCAGTTGCAGGCCGCGGGCGAGATCACCATGCTGTCGGCGCCCGACGAGATGATCGGCACGGACATGGTCCTCTACCGCGACCCGCAGTGGCAGCGCGCCCGCACCCTCGGCCTCTGAGCCACCCGCCCTCCTGAGCCCCCCGGCAGTGCCCCCCAACAGTGCCTCCCGACAGTGCCCCCGACAGTCCCCCCGGTCAGGTGCCCCTCAGGTGCGCCCGGTCAGGTGGTGACGCGGCAGATGATCTCGCCGTGCAGGAGTGAGATCCAGCCGTCCGGGTCGGCGGCCCACTCCAGCCACCCCTCCGAGACGCGCCGCAGGTCGGACTCCGTGGCCGCGCCGATGGCCAGTGCCTGCTCGGCCATCGACGAGCGCAGGATCCGCTCCGCCCACATCCCGCCCCACCACGCCCGGTCCTCGGGCGTGGCGAAGCACCAGGTGGACGAGGTGGCGGTGATGTCGTCGAACCCGGCGGCGCGGGCCCACGACAGCAGCCGCCGCCCCGCGTCCGGCTCGCCCCCGTTGCCCCGGGCGATCTTCTGGTAGAGCGCCATCCACTCGTCCAGCGCGGGCAGCCGCGGGTACCAGGCGAAGGCGGAGTAGTCGCTGTCGCGGGCCGCCACGAGGCCGCCGGGTCTGGCCACCCGGCCCATCTCTCGCAGCGCCCGTACAGGGTCGCCCACGTGCTGCAGCACCTGGTGGGCGTGCACCACGCAGAACGTGTCGTCGGGGAAACCGAGCGCGTGCGCGTCGGCCACGGCGAAGTCCACGTTCGTCAGCCCTCTGGCCGTGGTCTCGGTCCTGGCCAGGTCGAGCGCCCGCGCGCTCACCTCGGACGCCGTCACCTGCCCGTCGGGGACGAGCGCCGCCAGGTCGGCGGTGATCGTGCCCGGCCCGCTGCCCACGTCGAGGACCTTCATGTGCGACTCGAGGTGGGGCAGCAGGTACGCGGCCGAGTTGCCGGCGGTGCGCCAGCGGTGCGAGCGCAGCACGGACTCGTGGTGGCCATGCGTGTACACGGCGTCCATCGGCGAACTCCCTCGTTCTTCCCGGTTCTGTGAACGTGACGGCCACTCTAACGCCATCTCATTATTCAAGAAATAACGTATCGACATACGAGACGCTACCGAGCCGCCGCCGGCCGCTCGTAAACTTGTTGCGAATCGTTCGCAATCAGGAGGGGCGTTGGTCGTGGGAGAGGTCCGGCCGATCGTGCACGTGGGTGACCCGGTGCTGCACCACCCGTGCGAGCCGGTCACCCGGTTCGACGGCGAGCTGGCCGCGCTGGTGGAGGACATGTTCGCGAGCATGTACGCGGCCGAGGGCGTGGGCCTGGCCGCCAACCAGATCGGCGTGCCGCTGCGCGTGTTCGTCTATGACTGCCCCGACGCCGACGGGGAACGGCACAAGGGCGTCGTCGTCAACCCCGAGCTGGAGCTGCCCGGCCTCGGCGAGCGGCGGCTCGACGCCGACGACGAGGGCTGCCTGTCGGTCCCCGGCCAGTACGCCCCGCTCCCCCGCCCCGACCGCGCCACGGTGCGCGGGTTCGGCACCGGCGGCGAGCCCGTCACCGTCGAGGGCACCGGCCTGCTGGCCCGCTGCCTGCAGCACGAGACCGACCACCTCGACGGGCAGCTCTACATCGACCGCCTGCCGGCCAAGCGCCGCAAGCAGGTGCTGGCCGCGTACGAGGCGGCGAAATCCACTAAAGCGGACACATCACCGCTATAGTGGAGGAATGTCAGGCGAAGGGGTTCTCTCCAGCGGGCTGTCCATGGCCGAGCTGGGGCGGCGCGTGCGCGGGGAGCGGCGGGCGCGCGGGCTGTCCATCGAGCGGCTGGCCGAGCTGAGCGGCATCAGCAGGAGCATGGTCTCCGAGGTCGAACGGGGCGCCAAGACCCCGACGGTGCTGGTGCTCGACCGGCTCGCCACGGCCCTGGGCACGTCGATCTCCCGGCTGCTGGACGAGCCCGCGCACAGTGCGATGCGGGTGCTGCGCCACGCCGACCAGCGGGTGCTGCGCGACCCGTCCGGCTGGGAGCGGCGGGTGCTGTCGCCGGTGCTGGGCGAGGTGGAGTTCGAGTTCATGCGCACGACCATCGGGCCGGGCGTGGACGCGGGCGAGTTCGCGCCGCACGCGCCTGGCTCGCGGGAGTACCTCGCGGTCGAGCGCGGCGGCCTGCGGCTGACGATCGACGGCAGGCCGTACGCGCTGGCGGCGGGCGACTCGGCGTACTACCCGGGCGACTGCCGCCACGCCTTCGCCAACGACGGCGCCACCGACTGCGTCTACTACCTGGCCATGGAGCTGGGCGGAGCCGGGCACCACGAACCACAGGGGGGATCGGCCGATGGATGAGCTGCGCCGGGCCGGAGCGAAGGCCGCCACGATCGTGGCCGACCATCTCGACGGCGTCGCCGCCGGGCCGGTGTGGCGGCCGGTGCCCGGCGGCGAACGGTCCTGGCTGAGCGGCCAGGACCTCCCCGAGCACGGGCGCGGGCTCGACGAACTGCTGGAGGACGCGCGGGCGCACGTCCTGCCCTACCCGATGGGCAACGGTCACCCGCGCTTCTTCGGCTGGGTGAACTCGCCCCCGAACCCCGCCGGAGTGCTGGTCGAGCCGCTGGCCGCCGCGCTGGACCCGAGCTGCGCGGGCGGCGACCACGCGGGACCGCACCTGGAGCGCGCGGTGGTGCGCTGGCTGGCCGGGCTCGTCGGCTTCCCGCACCCGCCCGGCGGCGGGCTGCTGACCAGCGGCGCGTCCATGGCCACGATCATCTGCCTGGCCGCCGCCCGCCAGCGGGCCGCGCTCGCCGACGGCTGGGACGCCCGCGAGGAGGGGCTGTCGGGGCGTCCTGGCATGGTCCTGTACGTCACCGAGGAGGGACATAGCTGCCTGCACAAGGCCGCCCAGCTCCTGGGCCTCGGGGCGCGACACGTGCGTACGGTGCCGGTGGACGCGGCGTACCGGATGGACGTGGCCGCGCTCCGCGCCATGATCGTCGAGGACCGCGCGGCCGGGCTGCGGCCGTTCTGCGTGGCGGGCAGCGCGGGCACCGTGAACTCCGGCGCGGTCGACCCGCTGGACGAGATCGCCGACGTGGCCGCCGAGCACGGGCTCTGGTTCCACGTGGACGGGGCCTACGGCGCGCTGGGCGTCCTGGCCGACGGGGCGGCCGCGCGCTTCCTGGGGATGGAACGGGCCGACTCGCTGGCCCTCGACCCGCACAAGTGGCTCGGGGTGCCGGTGGGCTGCGGTTGCGCGCTGCTGCGCGACCCGGGCGCCGCGCGGGCGGCGTTCAGCCTGGTGCCGTCGTACCTGGTCGACGACAACGCGGGCGAGCTGGGCTGGTTCGCCGAGTACGGGCCGGAGCAGACCCGCCCGTTCCGCGCGCTGAAGACCTGGGCGACGCTGTCGCACCTGGGCCGCTCGGGGGTCGCGCGCCTGGTGAACCACACGGCGGGGCTGGCCCGTACGCTCGCCGCCCTGGTCGAGGAGGCACCCGACTTCGAGCTGCTCGCCCCCGTCACCACCTCGATCACGGCCTTCCGGCACGTCCCGCGCGCCGACGCGCCCAGCCTGGCCGCCGCTGACGCCGACGGGCTCACCCCGGCCATCCGCGACGAGGACGGGCTCGACCGGCTCAACCTGGCCCTTCCCGCCGCCGTCCAGGCCCGTGGCAACGCCTTCCTCACCGGCACCCGGCTGGGCGGGCGGGCGGCGCTGCGGGCCTGCTTCCTGCACCCGGACACGACCGAGGCGGACCTGACGCTGCTGCTGGACGAGATCCGGCTGGCGGCTGGAACGCTCCGGCCGGGGCGTTCCAGCCGGGACGGCCGGCCGGCGCCGGTCGAGGCACACGCGGCGCACGGGCCGGACACGCCCGCCACAGGCAGATAACCGAGAAAGTCCGTGACACGCGGATCCGCCCGGGTAGAGGTCGGCTGGACCGACCCTCAGGAGGATCCCATGGCGAAGACCGTGGCAGATGTGATGACGTCCCACCCGGCGACGGTCGAGGCCGACGACCCGGTGTCCGTCGCGGCCACGCTCATGCGCGACCACGACACCGGGGCCATCATCGTCAACGACAACGGCCGCCTGAAGGGCATCGTCACCGATCGCGACATCACCGTGCGCGTGGTCGCCGACGAGCGGGGCCCGGACACCCCGGTACGCGAGGCGTGCAGCCCGTCCGTCGAGGCCATCGGCCCGGACACGAGCATCGAGCAGGCCGTCAGGCTCATGCGTACGCACGCCGTACGCCGCCTGCCGGTGGTCGAGGACGGCCGCGCGGTCGGCGTCGTGAGCCTGGGCGACCTGGCACTCGAACGCGACCCGAACTCCGCCCTCGCCGACATCTCGGCCGCCGAGGCCAACCGCTGAGCGGTAACGTGGCCGCGTGGTCACGGTCGACGACGTACGGCGGTTCGCGCGCACGCTCCCGCGCTCCTCGGAGCACCTCATCCGCGACCGCGTGAAGTTCCGCGTGGGCAAGATCGTCTACGTGGCGTTCTCGCGGGACGAGACGCTGATGGGCTTCGGCTTCCCCAAGGAGGAACGCGCCGCCCTGGTGGCGGCCGAGCCGGAGAAGTTCCTCCTGCCGGGAGAGTCGGACCTGCGCTTCAACTGGGTGGTGGCGCGGGTGTCCGCCCTCGACGCCGGGGAGATGCGGGAGCTGGTGCTGGAGGCGTGGCGGATGTGCGTGCCGAAGAAGGTCCGCCTGGAGCAGGAACAGGCCGCCGCCCGGACCGCCGGCCCCTGATCGGGGCACTTGCCGGACCCGCCGTCCTCGACGAGGATCAACGATCATGACAGAGCGCGACTGGGTCCGGTGGCACGACTACTACGATCAGCCGGGCTCGTCCCTGGAGCAGCGGCTGCACGCGGTGCGGAGGTGGGTCGCGGCGGCCCTCGACGAGGGGGCCTCGCGGGTGGTGAGCCTGTGCGCCGGGCAGGGGCGCGACCTGCTGCCCGTGCTGGCCGCCCATCCCGGGCGCGGCCGGGTGCGGGCGCTGCTCGTCGAGCTTGACGAGCGCAACGCGGCCACCGCCAGGGCCGCCGCCCCCGAGGGGGCCGAGGTGGTGTGCGGGGACGCGGCGCTGCCGCAGGCGTACGCCGGAGCGGTGCCCGCCGACCTCGTGCTGGTCTGCGGGGTGTTCGGGAACATCACCGACGGCGACATCCGCCGCACGATCGCCACGCTGCCCCAATTGTGCGCCCCCGAGGCGATGGTGATCTGGACCAGGGGCCGCACCGAGCCCGACCTGGTGCCGCGGATCTGCGCCTGGTTCGAGGACGGCGGGTTCGAGCGGGTGGGCGTCGAGGGCGAGGGCACGGGTTACGGCATCGGGGTGCACCGCTACACCGGGCCGCCCGTGCCGCTGGTGGCGCGGGAGCCGATGTTCGCGTTCGTCCGGTAGGCGGGCGGGCGGGCTGTCAGCCCGTGACGCTGCGGTAGAGGTCGCGGGTCAGCGTGGTGACGCGCTTGACCGAGGTGTTCCACGTGCCACCGGCCGGGTGGGCGGTGAGCAGCGCCATGACGTAGCGGTCGCCCTTTCCTGCCAGGCCCGTCGTGTGCAGCACCGGCCGGCCGTAGTCGGGCACGCCCGAGCCCGAGGCCCGCTGGGCGATCCACGAGATCGGCGCCGCGGCGGCTCTGGCGTCGCCGCCGCACCTGACCGGCGGCGTCGTGCCGAACCCCGACCAGCCCTGCTTGACCGCCCACGGCCTGGGCACCCCGTCGGGGATGCCGAAGGTCTGGTCGAAGCCGTCGGTGCCGCACGGCGTGGCGCGCCTGAGGTGGCCGAGGATGGTGTCACGTACGCGGGCGTCGGCCCGGTCGAGCAGGTAGCGGTAGGTGCGCACGATGTCGTACGCGCTGAGCGAGGTGTAGCCCCAGAACCCCGGCTTGGCCGCGGGCGGCGGCGTGGTGTCGGACAGGCCCAGCTTACGGGCCTGCCGGACGATGATCTGCCCCTTGCCCAGCCGGTTCCACAGAGTGGAGGCGGCGTCGTCGTCGCTGGAGCGCAGCATGACCTTCAGCAGCGCGGCGTCGGCGGCGGGCACGCTCTTGCGCCCCTCGAGGTAGTCGATCGCGATGAGGATCTTGACGACCGAGGCCGAGCGGTATTTCCTGTGCGCGTTCCGCGTCGCGACGATCTTGCCCGCCTGCCGGTCGAACACCACCCACGCCGCCGTCGTCCCGGCGGGGACCACCGGCGGCTTCGCCTGGACGGAGCGGGCGGGCCGAGCACCCTGGGCGGACTGGGCGCCCTGGGCGGACTGGGCCGCCTGGGCGGGGGCCGCGAACGCGCCGGCGACGAGCGAGCCGGTGAGGAACAGGGGGGCCAGAGGCTTCATTCGCACCCGGCTATAACTACCAGATTCCGGCCCCACACTCTTGACCTCCCAACGAAAGCAGGTATAAACACAGAAGAAACCAACCAGAAACGGCGGTGAACCAACATCATGTACGCCGAGGAGCGGCAGCAGGAGATCCTGCGGAGGGCGCGGGCCGCGGGCCGCGTCGACGTGGTGACGCTGTCCGCCGAGCTCGACGTGACCACCGAGACGATCCGCCGCGACCTGACGTCGCTGGAGCGGGCGGGCGTGCTGCGCCGCGTGCACGGGGGCGCCATCCCCGTCGAGCGGCTGGGGTTCGAGCCCGCGCTGGCCACCCGCGACGAGGTGATGACGGCCGAGAAGGAACGCATCGCCAAGGCGGCGCTGGCCGAGCTGCCCGAGGACGGGTCCGTGATCATCGACGCGGGCACCACCACGGGCCGCCTGGTGCCGGTACTGCCCGCCGACCGGGAGCTGACGGTCGTGGTCAACTCCCCGCCGCTGGCCACCGCCCTGGCCGCGCGCGCCAACCTGCACGTGATCATGCTGGGCGGCCGGGTGCGCGGCAAGACGCTGGCCACCGTGGACGACTGGGCGCTGCGCCCGCTGTCCTACCTGAACGTGGACGTGGCGTTCATGGCCACCAACGGCTGCTCGCCGACCCGGGGACTGACCACCCCCGACCCGGCCGAGGCGGCGATCAAGCGGGCCATGGTCAAGGCCGCGCAGCGCAGCGTGCTGCTGGCCGACCACACGAAGTTCGGCAACACGTACCTGTCCACGTTCGCGGAGCTGGGCGAGATCGACGTGGTGATCACCGACACCGGGCTCGACACGACGCTCGCCGCGGACCTGGCGGCGGCCGGCCCGGAGGTGATCAGGGCGTGATCCTCACCCTGACCCTGAACCCCAGCCTCGACCGCACGATCGAGATCGCCTCCCTCGACCGGGGCACCGTCATCCGCGCCGCCACCGCCCGCCTCGACCCCGGCGGCAAGGGGGTCAACGTCTCGCGCGCCCTGCTGGCCAACGCGGTGGCGAGCCGGGCGGTGGTCCCGTACGGCGGGGACGAGGGCAGGCAGCTCGTCCGCCTGCTGGCCGCCGAGGGGCTGGACATGGTGACGGTGCCGGTCGCGGGCCCGACCCGGTCGAACGTCACGCTCGCCGAGCCCGACGGCACCATCACCAAGGTCAACGAACCGGGCACCGCCCTGTCACCCGCCGAACTCGACACGATCGCCGAGGCCGTGCTGGCCGCCGCGCACTCCGACGGCCAGGGTGCGGACTGGGTGGTGGCCTCCGGCAGCCTGCCGCCCGAGGTGCCCGCCGACGTCTACGCCCGCCTGTGCCGGAGGTTCGCCGAAGCCGGGATCCACGTGGCCGTCGACACCAGCGGCCCGGCGCTGTCCCGCGCGCTCGGCGCC
The DNA here is from genome assembly GCF_055586305.1 of Nonomuraea sp. NPDC051298. Classification (NCBI taxonomy): domain Bacteria; kingdom Bacillati; phylum Actinomycetota; class Actinomycetes; order Streptosporangiales; family Streptosporangiaceae; genus Nonomuraea; species Nonomuraea sp. NPDC051298. Next base: position 5,567 of record NZ_JBVJIM010000051.1, on the reverse strand, counting down.
TCACCCGCCCTGGTCAAGCCGAACCTGGAGGAGCTGTCGGCGGCCACCGGAATGACGATCCGCCGCCTGGGCGACGTGGCCGTGGCGGCGGGCGAGTTGCGGGCCGCCGGGGCGCGTACGGTGCTGGCCAGCCTGGGCGCCGACGGCGCGGTGCTCGTCGAGGAGGGCGGCATCTGGTACGGCGAGGCGCCCGTGACCGAACCCCGCAGCTCGGTGGGCGCCGGGGACGCCATGCTGGCCGGCTTCCTGGCCGCGGGCGGGCACGGGCCGCACGCGCTGGCGCTCGCGCTGGCCTGGGGCGCCGCCGCGGTGGGCCAGCCGGGCAGCCGCATGCCGGGCCCGGCCCACATCGACTCCGGGGCGGTCACCGTCCAGCCGCCCGACCCCGACCGCCCTCTGTCCACCGCCGTCCCCGCGACCCTCGCGTAGCCTCCCGCAACCCGTCCCGAGCCCAGCCCTCGCAACCAGTCCAGGAACCCGTCACCCGCCGTCGATTCCCTGCCCGAGCCGCCCGCAAGCGACTGCTCACGCTCACCCCCCAGAAGGAGCACGTCCCATGGCCGACACCTACACTCCCCCGGTCACCGGAACCGGGGTCAGGGCCACCATCCAGCGTATCGGTGGCCATCTGGCCGGCATGATCATGCCGAACATCGGCGCGTTCATCGCCTGGGGCTTGATCACCGCGCTCTTCATCCCGACGGGCTGGCTGCCCAACGAGACGCTCGCGAAGATGGTCGGCCCGATCATCTCGACCCTGCTGCCCGTCCTCATCGCCTACACCGGCGGCCGGATGGTGCACGGGCAGCGCGGCGCGGTCGTGGGCGCCGTGGCGGTGATGGGCGTCGTGGTCGGCACGGAGGCCCCGATGTTCCTCGGCGCGATGATCATCGGCCCGCTCACCGCCTTGATCCTGAAATATGTGGACAAGTTCACGGAGGAGCGCACCAAAGCCGGGTTCGAGATGCTGGTGGACAACTTCTCCGCCGGTATCGTGGGCGGCGCGATGGCCGTGGTCGGCATGCTGGGCATCGGCCCGATCGTGCAGGCGGTCACCACGGGCGCGGGCAACGCGGTCGAGTGGCTGATCGTCAACAATCTGCTGCCGATCGCCTCGCTGCTGATCGAGCCGGCCAAGGTGCTGTTCCTCAACAACGCCATCAACCACGGCGTCCTGAGCCCGCTGGGCGTGGCGGAGGCCGCCGAGACGGGCAAGTCGATCCTGTTCATGCTGGAGTCGAACCCGGGTCCCGGGCTCGGGCTGCTGCTGGCGTACCTGCTGTTCGGGCCGCGGGCGATGCGGCCGAGCACGCCCGCCGCGATGATCATCCACTTCTTCGGCGGGATCCACGAGATCTACTTCCCGTACGTCCTCATGAAGCCCCGCCTCATCCTGGCCGTCATCGCGGGCGGCGCGGCCGGGGTGTTCACGTTCATGGTGACGGGGGCCGGGCTGGTCGCCACCCCGTCGCCGGGCAGCATCTTCGCCTACATCGCGGTCACCCCGAGGGGCGGATGGCTCGGCTCCAGCCTGGGCATCCTCGTGGCGACGGGCGTCACGTTCGCCGTGGCCGCGCTCCTGCTCGGCTTCGGGCGAGGCGAGAAGGCCGAGGACGCGGGGGCGTCCGGCTCCGACGAGTCCGCCCCCGCCGCAGAATCCGCCGCCGGGCCCGCTCCGGAGTCCGCCCCTGAGACCGTCACCCGAACCGCCAGCAAGGAGATCTGACCATGGCCGGCATCGACAGCAAGGACATCCACAAGATCATCGTGGCCTGCGACGCGGGCATGGGCAGCAGCGTGATGCTCGCGTCCCAGCTCAAGAAGCAGCTCAAGGACACCGGCGTCACGGTGGAGCACACCCCGGTCAACTCGATCCCCGGCGACGCCGACGTGGTGGTGTGCCACGCGGGCCTGGCCGCGCGCGCCAGGGCCGCCGCGCCGGGGAAGGTGCTGGTGTCGTTCCAGATCTTCCTCGGCGACCCGGCGGTGACCCGGCTGGTGAACACGATCAAGAACGGCGGCACGGTCGATGCGTGACGACCTGCTCGACCCGCGAGCCGTGCTGCTGCACGAGAGCGCCCCCGACCGCACGGCGGCCATCCGCCGGTGCGGGCGGGCGCTGGTCGAGGTGGGCGCGGTCGCCGAGTCGTACGTCGAGGCGATGCTCGAACGCGAACGGACGATCTCCACCTACGTCGGCGAGGGCGTGGCCATCCCGCACGGCACCGCCGCCGCCAAGGGGACGATCGAGCGCGACGCCATCTGCGTGGTGCGCTTCCCCGGCGGCGTCGACTGGGACGGCGATCGGGTCACGCTCTGCGTCGGCATCGCGGCCAAGGGCGACGGGCACGTGCCGCTGCTGGCGGCGCTGGCCGAGATCCTGCTCGACCCCGACCGCGCCAAGGCATTGCGTGAGGCCACCGAGGTCTCCCAGGTGATGAAGGAGCTGACATGAAGGTCGCGCGATTCCACGCGCCCGGCGACATCAGGATCGAGGAGGCGCCCGAGCCGGTCGCCGGTCCCGGTGAACTGAAGATCCGCGTACGGAACTGCTCGACGTGCGGCACCGACGCCAAGATCTTCAAGCACGGGCACCACCACATCGTGCCGCCACGGGTGATGGGCCACGAGATCGCCGGGGAGGTCGTCGGCACCGGGGCACGCGTGCAGGTGATCGCCGCCATCCCGTGCGGCACGTGCGGCGAGTGCCTGCGCGGGCGGCGTACGGTGTGCCCGAACCAGGAGTCGATGGGCTACCACTACGACGGCGGCTTCGCCGAGTACCTGATCGTCCCGGCGAAGGTGATCGCCGTGGACGGCGTCAACGCCATCCCCGACGGCGTCGGGTTCGCGGAGGCGTCGGTGGCCGAGCCGCTGGCGTGCGTGCTCAACGGCCAGACGCTGGCCCGCGTGGGGCCCGGCGACGACGTCGTGGTGATGGGCGCGGGCCCGATCGGCTGCCTGCACGTACGCCTCGCGCGGGCGCGTGGGGCGGCCCGGGTGTTCCTCGTGGACGTCAACGCGGCCCGCCTGGCGATGGCCGCGGAGCTGGTGCGTCCCGACGCGGCCATCGACGCGGACCCCGTCGAGCAGGTGCTGAAGCTCACCGGCGGCCGGGGCGCCGACGTGGTGATCACGGCGGCGGCCTCGGGCGCGGCGCAGGAGCAGGCCGTGCGGATGGCCGCCAGGCAGGGGCGCGTCAGCTTCTTCGGCGGCCTGCCCAAGGACGACCCGGTCATCGCGCTCGACTCCAACCTGGTGCACTATCGGGAGCTGAGCATCGTCGGCGCGAACGGCTCCAGCCCGGCCGACAACGCGCAGGCGCTGCGGCTGGTGGCCGAGGGGGCGGTGGTGGTGTCGGACCTGATCACCCACCGGCTGCCGCTGCCACGGGTGCTGGACGGCATCGACCTGGTCAGCCGGGGCGCGGCCATCAAGGTCACGATCGAGCCCTAGGAGTCTGCCATGGCACAGCGAACCGTGGTCGTGGCCTCGGCCAGCGGCCTGCACGCCCGTCCCGCCAAACTGTTCGTGCGGGCGGCGGTCAAGACGGGGGTGGCGGTGACGATCCGCGCCGGGGAGCGGGCCGTACCGGCCAAGAGCATGCTGGGCGTGCTGTCCCTGGGGGTCGTCCAGGGGACGGAGGTCACCCTGGAGGCCGACGGGCCCGGCGCGGACGAGGCGCTCGACGCGCTGGCGGCGCTGCTGGCGCGCGACCTCGACGCGGAAGAGGCCCTCGATGCCTGAACCCACTCCCCCGCCGACCGGCGCACACCCCGCGTCCCTCTCCGGCGGCTCGGTCGGCGCGCAGCCCGACTCCCTCTCCGGCGGCTCGGTCGGCGCGTCCGCGAACGCGGGCGGCGGGCACTCCGAGGGCGGCCCCTGGACGGGCGCCGCGGGAGCGCTCACCGGGCTGGGTGTGAGCCTGGGGCGGGCCGCCGGGCCGCTGGTCCGGATGGCGGGCCCGCCCACGCTGCCGCGGCCCCGCGCCGTCACCGACCCCGCGGCCGAGGCGGCCGAGGTCGCCAAGTCCCTGGAGGCGGTGGCCGCCGACCTCAACCGGCGCGCCGCCGCGACCGACGGGCCGGCCGCCGAGATCCTCGAGGCCCTCGCCATGATCGCCGAGGATCCCGTGCTGCTGGAGGAGGCCGAAGCCCTGGCCCGCGACGGCACGGACGCCGCCCACGCCCTCGACACGGCCTTCACCCGGCACCGCGACACCCTGGCGGCGCTCGGCGGCTACCTCGCCGAGCGGGCCGCCGACCTCGACGACCTCAGGCACCGGGCGGTGGCGTACGCGCTCGGCCTGCCGATGCCCGGTCTGCCCACGCCCGGCCACCCGTACGTGCTGGTCGCCGGTGACCTCTCCCCCGCCGACACCGTGGGCCTGGGCCCCGACGTGCTGGCCCTGGTCACCGAGCGCGGCGGCCCCACCAGCCACACCGCGATCCTGGCCCGCGCCAGGGGCCTGCCCGCCGTGGTGGCCTGTCCCGGCGTCATGGGTCTCGGCGACGGAACGGTGATCGGCGTCGACGGCGGCACCGGCGAGGTCGCGGTCGGGCTCACCGAGAGCCAGGCGGCCGAGGTGGCCGCGGCCGAGCGGGCCCGCGCGGCCAGGCTCGCGGCGCTGCGGGGGCCGGGCAGGACCGCCGACGGGCATCCGGTCAAGCTGCTGCTCAACATCGGCTCGGCCGCCGACCTGCGGCCGGGCGCGGAGGGGGTGGGCCTGTTCAGGACGGAGTTCCTGTTCCTCGACCGCAGGCAGGCGCCGTCGTACGAGGAGCAGGTGAGCGCGTACGCGGAGGTGTTCGGGCAGGCGGAGCACGTGGTCGTGCGCACGCTCGACGCGGGCACCGACAAGCCGCTGCCGTTCCTGGGCCTGCCCGCGGAGGACAACCCCGCCCTGGGCGTGCGGGGGGTGCGCGTGGACCGGGTGCTGCCCGGCGTCCTCGACACGCAGCTCGACGCGATCGCCGAGGCGGCGCGGCGGACGGCCGCCCGGCCGTGGGTGATGGCGCCCATGGTCACCACCGCGGCGGAGGCGGGCGACTTCGCCCGGCGGGCGCGGGCCAGGGGCATCGCCCGGGTGGGCGTGATGGTCGAGGTCCCGGCCGCCGCCCTGCGCGCGGACCGGCTGCTGCGCGAGGTCGACTTCCTCAGCATCGGGACGAACGACCTGGCCCAGTACACCTTCGCCGCCGACCGCCAGCACCCCGCCCTGGCCGACCTGCTCGACCCGCGCCAGCCCGCCCTGCTGGAGCTGATCGCCCTGTGCGCGCGGGCCGGCCGCGAGGCGGGCAAGCCGGTCGGGGTGTGCGGCGAGGCGGCCGGCGACCCGCTGATGGCGCCGCTGCTGGCCGGGCTGGGGGTGACGAGCCTGTCGATGGCCGCGGTCTGCGTGCCCGCGGTACGGGAGGCGCTGGCGGGGCTCACCCTGCGGGAGTGCGAGCACCGCGCCCGCGCCGCCCTGGACTAGATGATTGATGCCAAGGGGGATGGCTACGGTTAGTGGTCGTAGGCGATCAGGGATCGCTTGATCGGCTGGCCGGTGTTGTCGTTGAGCCAGA
>NZ_JBVJIM010000050.1:0-25210 GCF_055586305.1 Nonomuraea sp. NPDC051298 | reverse complement strand
CACCTGGAAAACCATGGCCACGCCTGGAGAACCGATGTCCGCGCACCTGGCAAACCAATGCCCGCCTACATGGAAGTCAGCGTGTCCGTTGACACACTCGACCGCGATGTGAGACGCCGTCTCGCGGCCTCCAGCTCACGCTCCTGGATTGTCTTCGCTGCTCGCGGCGAAGAGAGGGCCAGCCCCTCGCGAGCCAAGGCCGCCCACTGCTTGGCATCGGTCATCACACTCTCCGCGCCCTTTGTGCTCTCCAGGCGGCAAACATCTTCTCCTCGGCCGCCATCTTCTCCAGGCGGTGGCGCTCCATCTCTGCACGCACCGCCCGGAACGCCGCGTTCGGCTTGGCCACCACCGCGGGAGACGTCGCCGTATTTTCGGGACCCGTCCTGTGCTCGCCGGTGTCCTCGCCGCCCGGGCCGGGGGCGAACACATAGCCGGCGGCCTGGGCCATCGCCTGCCACTCTCGCCGCCGCGCCTCCTGTTCAGCACGGCGCCGCTCGTCGACCGCCGCCCGCCGCTGGGACGGCAGCAGCAGCACTTGCCCGTTCGGAGCCATCCACGCTGATAGCCGGTGCACCACCCACCCGGCAGGATGGCGGATCTCGCGGATGCTTTTCCACGTGTACGTCCAATGGCTGTCGTCGCTTCGTACGTCCAGGCCATGCAGCAGATCAGCGGGGGTGGCCCCAGCATCGAGGAAATCCTTGAGAAGCCACCGCAGGTACCAGGGCGACATCAGACGGAACACCGGCGACTCCCTTCGGAGTCGTTCGCAGGCCGCGAGTCTGTCACGTTTGGTCCTCGGCGTCCGGTGCAGGTGCCATGTCGGCGAAATGCGGGAATGCTCCTGCTCGCGGAAAGGTAGACGACTCTCGCCTGCGCGCGTGGGAATAGGTGCTTCTTCACTTTGTGAAGAAGCAGAAGGGGGTTCACTTACGCCTTCCTCCTGATCACGGCCCTGATCCTTTGTGTGATCGCGAATACGGTCGGCGGCCGTGCGGCGCGGCACGCACAGCACCCACACCGCAGCCCTGTTGCCGAACCCGTCGTCGACCAGGCCCGCACAGGTTCCTTTACGGAACCTGCAGATGCTCCCCTGCTCGACGGTGCCGAGCCAGCCGCGTTCGCGCAGCCAGCGCACCCACCGCTTCACGGTCGGTTTGGCCAGTCCGGTGCGCTCGATGATCCGATGGATGGTCGGGCGAGAGCACATCGTGCTCCAATCCGCATGCCAGCAGATGACGTTGGCGACCAGGACCAAGCTGCTGTAGCCGTCGCAGCGCAATTCCAGGACTCTGGCGTCCTCCTTCAGGGCGCGCAGCCACGCACGCTGGGAGCCCGCTCGGCGCATCCCGCGCGGCACTGCGGCGGCGATGAGTACCCGCGAAGGGAGGTCCTGAGTGTTCGACACGCCGGTGAACACCGTCCAGTGCACACCGGATCGGCGTCGCTGATGGGTCGTTTTGGTGGCGGGTGTCCGACACGCCACAGTTCCCGTTTGGAGGCATGCTGGCATGGCCCCACGTTCTGATGCCATAATGGCGAAGTCTCCAGAGCTAGATGGAGGCACAACAAAGCCCGCGGGCGGCCAGCCAGGCCGACGCGGTCATATCAGCCGGACGATCCTCCTTGTTGCTCAGCTCACAGGGCCTGCGAAACCATGTGGGAGCCGAACGACGTCGTGGATCGCTCGTCAGGAAACGCCCCGCTCTCCGGCGGGGCTTTCTTGTTGCACGTGTCGTCTCCTTGGCGCGCCCGCCGTACCGGCTAGGCGGCCGCTTCTCAGTGTTGCGACAGAGCTGCAGTTCCTTCTGGAAGCTGAGCTCGGGCGTATGGCTGGGGCGTGAGTGCTTGGGTGGCGCACACGCTTGCCCGTGGCGGCCAAAAGCTCCTTTCAGCCTGGCGTGGGCAGCGCATCAGGCGCTCATCAAATTGAGATCGAGCTGCTCGGGATGCTCGGCGACGACAAGCTCAGCGTTCTCCTGGCCGAGTTCGGCGGCCTCGGCAGCCTCGACCAGGATCTCCAGATAGCGCCAGATCGGCACCGTACGGGCACGGGCACCCCTCTTCGCCGCCACGCGCACCTCCGGCCGGACCCGTCCCGACAGCATGACCTCGTCCCCCGTGGGGACGCGGGCACGCCGCGGTACCGGCCCAGCCGGCGGTCGGCGGGTCAGCGGGTCGGCTTCCACCAGTCGCTCCAGGTAGAGCGAGATGGACACGCTGTCCCGGGCGGCGCCGTCCCATGCGAGCCTATGGATCCTGGGGCTCACGCGACCACCGAGCGATCCATAGACGCCGCCCGAATCAGCGCGTCGTGTGCGTCCAGCGATAGCTGCCATGCGGAGCATCATCGCGTACCGATGTTTGCATACGCCACATCCGAAACGGCGTGTCGCAGATTGTTGCACAGAGTTGATCTACAGCAACTGGCAGGGTCTGAACGGCTGTCCCGAGACACGGCGAGTCCCAACCGCCCTGCGGCGAGCATCGCCGTCGCTGGAGGCGATGCTCGGAACGGCTGCGGCCGACGCAGCCTACGCTCGGTGGCCCCGAGAATGATCGGCGCGATCGCCGCCAAACCGGAACGGACGGCAACTCTGGGCGCGGGACATCGCCACCGAAGCGCAGGTCTCCGCCGCACCGACCGGTCGCCGCTTCGCCCTCCTCCACGACGGCACCCTGGACATCGTGGACACCTATGGAAGGACGACCATGCGCCTGACCGGCGTCACCTCCGCCCAGTTCACCGCTGGTGGTGACCTCCTCACCCTGGACCGCGAGGGGAGACCTCGTCGGCTGACACCACGCTGAGCGGCGCGCTGGCCCAGCGCTTGGCCAGCAGGGACCCGTGTGGCAGCGCCGCACCGATGTCGGAGACGGGGCCGAGGTGGCGGGAGACGGGAGCCACGCCCAGCGCCGCCACCGCGATCAGCGCCTGCCGCTCGGCGGGGCGCCGCCGTCGCGGCGCCCCGCCCGCTGCGCGAACACCGCGGCAAGTGCGTCGGCGGCCCTGCATGCCATGGTGGGCGTTGGTCGGCGTCAGGCAGGCGCGCTGATGCGAATGGCGTGCCCGTCCAGAGCGGCCACTACGTTCAAGACAGTCAGATCGCCTCGGCCCAGCTCGTTAACCAGCACATACCGCCGGCTCGACGAGGATTGCTCGACTCTGCTCACCATCACACCGGCGAGCCGCCGGACGTCATCCGCTGGTCCCCAACGAAGTTGACCGCAGCGTCGCGATACGCCTGACACGCTGTCGTCGTTGTAGCCGGGGGAGTTCAGCCGTTCCCTGCCAGCCAGCGGACGCCGTCATCATGAGGCGGTGGCAGAGGACGCCGTCGCGGGTTTACGACGTACACCTGATGGTTTACGGTGTACGCCATGAGATCTTCGGGCACGGCGGAGAAGATCATCGATGCCGCGCGGGCCATTCTCGTGAGCGAGGGTGCCGCGGTCGTGACCATGCGGCGGGTGGCCAGCCTGGCCGGGGTGTCCCCGATGGCCGCCTACAAGCACTACCCGAGCCGCCAGGCGCTCCTCGACGAGGTGGCCGGCCGGGCGTTCAGGGAACTGGCTGGGGGGTGGGGAAGCCGGGCGCCGGGCGGTCTCTGGGAGGAGCGGGCACTGGGCCTCATGGAGGACTTCCTCGACTTCGCCCTCGGGCGGCCACACCTGTACAACTTCCTCATCACCGACCACCGCGAGCGTGCACGGCGCTTCCCCGACGACTTCAAAGGCGGCGGGCCACCGTTCTCGATGCTCGTCGTGCTGGTCGAGGAGGGCATGCGCGAGGGGCTGCTGCGCGAAGACGATCCGCTGGAGGTGACGCTGACGGTGACGGCGTCCGTTCAGGGCCTCGTACAGCTCTACCACGGGGGACGCATCGGCCTGGACGAAGCCGAATTCCGGGGTCTGTGCGAGCGCACGGTGAGGAGGATCCTCGATGGCATCGGAAAGTGAGCGGCGACCCCGCCGCCGGCGATGGGCGCTGGTCGCGGGAGTGGCGATTCTCGTCGTCCTGGTCGCGGCCACGGGGCTGGGGGCGTGGTGGGGCAGCGATCAAGCGGTCAAGGTCGTCCGCTACGGGACGAGCAACACCAGGGTGCTGGCCGTGCAGGGTGATCTGGTGACACTGGAGCTGACCCGCGAGTCCGGCAAGCCGGGCACGTACTGGCTGGAGTGGAGCGGCACGTACTCGATGCTCGGCGACGTCGTGTCCCGCGCGCCGGGCAGGGTGACCCGCAAGGTGCTGCGCGGCCCGGCCCCCTCGGTGGGCACCCCGGGCTACTTCGGCAATGTTCCGCCCGGCGATCCCCGGGTGGCCTGGGGGATCGGCTACTCCGAGATCATGGTTCCCACGGAGCTCGGACCTGCCCCCGCCTGGTACGTGCCCGGCACCGGCAGCACCTGGGTCGTCGCCGTTCACGGGCAGAACGGGCGGCGCAAGGCGGAGCTGAAAGTCCTGCCGGTCGTGCACGAACTCGCGCTGCCCTTCCTGGACATCACATACCGCAACGACGAGGGAGCGCCGCCTTCCCCTGACGGGCTGCTGCACCTGGGCGCCTCGGAGTGGCGCGACCTGGAGGCCGCCCTGCGCCAGGCGCAGGCGATGGGGGCGCGGCGGTTCATCCTGTACGGCACCTCTATGGGCGGCCAGCTCGTCGGCCAGTTCCTGAGCAAGTCACCGCTCGCGAACCTGGTCGACCGGGTCATCCTGGACGCCCCCCTGATCGACATGCGGATGACCGCGGAACAGGCCGTCAGGAAGTACCACCTGCCCGCCTTCATGGTGGGACTGTCGAACCAGGTCATCGAGTGGCGTACTGGGATCGACCCGGACGCGCTCAGCCTGATCCGCCACCCGCCGCAGGTCCGCCCGCCCCTCCTGCTGATCCACACCGAGCCCGACGCCGAGCACCCGATCCAGGAGGCGCGCGACCTCGCCGCCGCCGGTGGGCGCCTGGGATGGCAGATCCAGTTCGAGCCGTTCGCGCAGGGCGAGCACACAGAGGCGTGGAACGTGGACCGCGACCGCTACGACCGCCTCGTACGCGACTTCCTGGCCCCGCCCCAGCGTCATCCTGGTCGCACGGAGTAACAGTCCGTGGTCCTTGCACCTCCCGCCATCGTGAGAGCAAGGATCACGGCTGAGCATTCCTGGTGGCTCTTGCCGGAGCCGGATTGGGTGGCCCGCTGGCGTCTCGAGCGCGAGATCAGGCCCGGCAGTACCCGGCCCGGTTCCCGTGAAGTTCTTCTGGCCCTTGAAGGACGGGAACGCCCTTGAAGGCGTCATCCGCTCGAAGGGGACATGCCAGCACGACGAAGGGGACCCCTGTCGTCGAACGCCCATCTCGTCCGAGTAGGCCAACTCAAACCACGATGAGGGGAGCACAGGTCGGTTCTTGGAGGAAGGCACCAGTTTCCACGAAGAATAGAACACATGTTCTATTTGACATAAGATTCCTTATCGAGCAATCGACCGGCAGCGGGGGAAGGGGCCTGCTCTCACTGTCTGTCCCGTGACAGCGAACATGTCGTTTGACAGTCATCTTGTCGTCTCGCATGTCGCTCCCGAGGAGTAACGACAGGTAGTTGTCACGACCCTGGTATGTCCCGAGTGACGCTTGCGGTACATGGTTGGCATGTGCCTTTTGGTGCTGCTGTCACTCATGATCCGCCTGTGCATCGTCCGGTGACTCTCTGTGAGCTGCCCGACGGCATGAGACTCGTGTCGGCAGTGCTCATGAGGATGGCTGCCCCGGATGTGACCGTGCCGTTGGTGGATCTCGGGGCGGTTCGCTGTGCAGGCTTGCGAATAGGTGGTCGTTGTACTCATACCAGGGGATCCGGCTGCGGTAGTTGTGTTCGCACGAGTATCTGATCGACGCCATCGTTGCCCGGTTCTCTGCCGTGCGCAGGGCGGTGGGCACCGAGCTGGTGGGCGTATTTGGCTCGGACTGTTTCGGCTTGGGGGTGGCCGAGTTCGGTGAGGATGCTCAAGGCATGCTTCCATGCTTGTCGTGCCGCGTCATGGTGGCCCGTACCGTGGTGGACGTCGCCCTGTAGGTCGATGGAGAGGGCTTCGTGGTAGCGGTCGCCGATCTCCCGGTACAGGTCGGTGGCGTGCTGGTGGCAGGTCATAGCTTGCGCGGGGCGGCCCAGCTTGGCGTAGGCGTAGCCGAGGGTGTTCAGCGTTGACGCCTGGCCCCACCGGTCCCCGATCTCCTGCTGCAGGGCGATCGCGTCCTGGCAGTGGGGGACGGCTGGCTCGCACTCGCCCAGATGGTTAAGAGCCCAGCTCACCGCGTTGAGGGCGTTGGCCTGTCCGCCAGCGTTGCCAGTGGCGCGGAACAGGTTTAGGGCACGTTTGGCATGGCGCAGCATGGGCCGATATTTATGCAGGTAGGAGGACACCGCGCTCATGCTTTGGTGCGCGTGGGCCTTGGCCGTGAGGTCGCCCATTTGCTCTGCCGTGTCGAGGGCCCGCATCAGATAGGTGGCTGCTTCGTCGTAGCGGCCGAGAGCCGCGTGGGCGCGGCCGAGTTCGCGCACTGCGCAGGCCTCCCCGGCTTTGTCAGCGGTCCGCCGCGTGCTCTCGAGAGCGATGCGCTGCGTGGCGAGCCAGTCCTGCCAGTGGCCACGCGGATAGAGGTAATGTCCCATCGCCCACGCGAGCCGCCAGGCGTGGGTCTCGCAGCGAAGTCGAGCCGCCTTCCGGATCGACGCCAGGAGCACCTGGTGCTCGGTTGTGAACCACGTCATCGCAGCGTCGGGGTCGGCGAAGCGCTCGGTGGTGGCTCCAGGGTGGGACGGGCCGAGAGCGATGGGTTGGGTGTGCGGTTGGAGCAACGTAGCGGCTCTGTATGCGGTGCTCAGGTAGTGGTCGAGCACCCGGCGAAGCGCGCCGTGGCGGTCGTCTTCGGATTCGAGGGTGCCGACGAGTTCGGTGGCGTAGGCGCGCAGCAGGTCGTGGAAGGCGTACCGGCCAGGCAGATGCTCGGTGAGCAGGTGCGCGCGCGTCAGCTCGCCCAGCAGCAGTCGCACCCGCGGTTGCGGCACTCCAGCCAGACTGGCCGCTGCGGGAGCGGCGATGTCCGGCCCTGGATGACAGGCCAGCAGCCGAAACAGCCTCGCCGGCTCCGCGTCGAGCGTGCGGTAGGACCACGACAGGACGGAGCGGATGTCGCTGAGGGCGTCATGTCCGGTGAGCACGTCCAGCGCGTTGTGCGCGTCCTCCAGATCGGCGGCAAGCGTGGCGAGCGGGAAGCCCGGGCGGACGGCGGCGTGCGCGGCAGCCAGGGCCAGGGCTAGCGGGAGCCGCGCGCACCGGTCAATGATCTCGTTCACCGCTCGGGGATCGGCTGACACCCGCTCCCTGCCAAGGCGGCGCATCAGCAGATCGCGCGCCTCGCTGGTGGAGAGCAGATCGAGTACGAGCGGCTGAGCGCCTTCTGTGGCCATCAGGCTTGTCAGCCGGTCCCTGCTGGTCACCACGGTGAAGCAGCCGGGCGAGCCGGGCAGCAGCGGTCGGACCTGCTGGGCGTCATGGGCGTTGTCGAGGACGATGAGCATACGTTTGCGCGCGAGCATGCTGCGATACAGCGCGCCCTGGGAGTCGAGTTCGGTGGGGATGCGCTCAGGCGGTACGCCGAGTGCGTCCAGGAAACCGCGCAGCGCCTCGGCGGAGGTCATCGTCTGCCCCTTGGGCATGAATCCCCGCAGGTTGACATAGAGTTGGCCATCGGGAAACCGGTGCGCTGCCTGGTGAGCCCAGTGCACCGCGAGGGCGGTCTTCCCCACACCCGCTGTCCCCGTGATCACGACAGGAGCCATGGTGGCGGGCCGCTCGGCAGCGGATGGCAGGAGACCGTTCAGTCTCGCCAGTTCGGGGTGACGGCCGCAGAATCCGGGCATGTCGGCTGGCAGCTGTGCCACGAGGTCGAGCGCGGCCGAAGTCGTCGAGGCACGTGCGGAGTGATCGCGCACGATCGTCTGATGTAGTTCTCGCAGCTCGGTTCCGGGACCGACGTTGAACTCGTTGTCCAGTCGCCCGCTGATGCCGGCGCAACACTTCAGTGCCTCGGCGGTGCGTCCGGCGCCGTGGAGTGCGCGGATCAGGACGCACGCGAGCGGTTCGGCGAGGGGGTAGTCCGCCATCAGGACGTGGAGGCGGTCGATGACGGTCTGGTGGTTGCCCAGCCGGATCTCGGCCCGGCCCCAGTCCACCGCCGCGTCAAGCCGCTGCCGATGGCATTCCTGCCGGAGCAGTTCGACCCACGCGCTTGACAACCCTGCGAGAGGGACGCCGCGCCACAGATCCAGCGCTTCACGTAGGAGCGGCGCCCGCCCGGCATCGTCCGCTTCTCGCGCCCGCTTGATAAGGCTAGTGAACAGGTGCAGGTCGGTCTGGTCCCGGTCGACTTCCAGCACATATCCGGCATCGCTTCGCTCCAGGCACGGACTGTTGCCATCCTGTCGTGCCAGTGCCAGCGACTGTCTGATCCGCGTGATGTGGGCGTACAGGACGTTTCGCGCCTGCGCCGGAGGCGTGTCAGCCCACACTCGTTCAATTAGCGTTGCCACTGGCACTGGCCTGCCGGCGTCGGCGAGCAGGGCCGCGAGCACCGTGCGTTGCTTGGCGGGTCCGAGATCGAGCGTTTCCCCGCCTACACGCACTTCTACGGGGCCGAGTAACAGGAACTTCACCTCGGCTGATCTGGACGGCTCGCCCAAGTGATCTGACGGGACGTTGATGTCAGGCGCTTGCCGAACGCCGCGCTGATCGGGGGGCGGCAGGAACAGGCCGGGATCTTGGGCGAGGATACGCTCGTGGAGCTGCCTGAGCGGAGGACTCGGTTCAACTCCCAGGTCGGCTGCGAGGTGTTCTCTCAGATCGTGGAAGGCGTGCAGAGCCGCCCCTTGCCTGCCGTCTTGGCACAGCGCGAGCATCAGGTGACCCCATAAGCGTTCGCGCAGCGGATGCTCGCTCAGCCACGGGCGCAGCTGATCGGCTACCTCTCTATGCAGGCCCAGGGCCAGCCGCGCCTCCATCCAGTCTTCGAAGGCGCTCAGCCGCTCTTGCTGGAGTTGTGCGGCGATCTCGCTCAGGCTCCGGGTCAGCGGGGTGCCGTCGAAGACGTCGCCGTGCCACAGCGACATGGCCCGCTCCAGCAACTTCTCGGCCTGCCCGAGCTCGCCTGATCTCAGGGCGGAGCGCGCCTGGGCAGTCCATTGCTGGAACCTCAGAAGATCGAGCTGGTCCGGCCGTAAGGTGATGCGGTAGCCGTCGCCACTGGTCTCGATCGGCGAAGACGCCGGATCGCCCGGTGACAGCAGCCGGCGCAAGGTCCACACATAGGTTTTGATGTTCCCCCGGGCGGACAGCGGCGGCTCATCCTCCCACAGGCAAGCCGTCAACCGATGAACCGAAACCACCTGCCCGGCCGCCGTGAGCAGCACTGCCAGCACCTGCCGGTGCTTCGGGCGCGCGATGTGCACGTTCTGCCCCTTGGCGTCACGGACCCTGATAGGGCCCAGTAGCCGGAATTCCACCATGACCTCCGTAATAGATCGATCGCCCCCCGATTCCACCATCGAAATCTTGTGATGCTCAAGGCAGTGGTGGCTGTCTCGGCGATCCAGCCGGCTCATTTTCCGTGGACCGCGTGTGGACCGCGTGTGGACCGCGTGTGGACCGCGTGTGGACCGGCGTCTGGTGCACTAATCGATGGCAGCTCGATCCAAAGTCCGAGGAGAACGCGATGCGCCCTTATCCGCGTACCCGCGTCATCGCCACCGTCGTGCCGCTGATCGCGCAGGTCACGGGGCACGCGGGAAGACGATGGCGAGCGCGGGGGCCAGTTCGAGAGGAGGCCGCGCGCAGCACGCAGCGCTTGGACGACGCGATGCGAGGCATCCCACCTTGCGCCTGCGTCGGGCAAGCGAGCGGCGGTGCTGCCGTAGCGATCCGAAAGGTGTTTGCCGGCCAATGGAACAAACGCCTCGCCAGGCTCTATGGGGCGCGACGGGAACTCTGATGGCAGGAAAACAGAAATTTGATCGCAGGGTAATGGCCGAGCCCGGTCGCTTGCCCGGCCAAGCTCTATATTCTGCCGCTTGAAAACCTCTCTAAAGGAAAGGGAACAATGAGAATCTCGCGAGTGGTTGCCATGGCCTGCATAGGAGCCGTTATCGCCGCCGGGATCGCGCCGGCCGCGCAAGCACGCTCCGCCGCGTACCCGCGCACGGAATACCACGTTAAGTACGGCAACTCCTACGCCAAAGGGAGTCTTATCTGGTACAACCGCTCGATCCGGGTCGGTGGGCAGTTGCGCGCGGCCTCAGGCTGCCGGTCAGTGGTCTACACGGTGTACGGCGGTCGGACTATCCTGTCACGGGCGGTCAGGGACGCCTGTAGCGCCACCGTCAGGCACGGCTTCACGATGTCGGCCAACGTCCGTGGTGGAGCCACGAGGGTGGCCGTCCATCTCTACGAGAACGGTCGTCTCCGCGACTTTGCCGAGTGCACACGCGCCATGGGTTGTGTCGTCCTGGAGGTGATCGAGAACGGTTAATTCGAATGGTTGCGGATATCCGAGATGTCGATGATGGTGTTTCGGGTCTTTCTAGAGAAGTCACAGAAGGTCTGAGACAGATGTGGAGCCTTTCGGCAAGGAAGGTCTTGCCATAAGAAGCCGTACCGACCGAAAGGCTCCGCGTGATTGCTCGTCGTGCTGTGCTCGACATTTCTCGGACCCTGTTAGGGCCGTTGCTCAGTCGCTGCAGGGTCTGCACCGGTCACCCACATAATTGGCACGGAGAGAATCACGTAGATTCACGTGGCGAACTGGTGCGCGGCATCTGAAGGAAAGGACCATGGGAGGGCGGCTGATACGGCGTGCCCGTATTCGGTGAGCAAGACGGTTTCCCCTGGCTATGCCGAGGCATTGGCATGAGAGTCGGCCGATCGCCGACGGCGATCATAGAAGGAGCAGGGACTTGGTAGTAACAGGGCGGGAACCATCCGTCTGGTGCTCCAAAAGCCCGAGGAGAACTCGGTGCCTCCCCTGCCTGCGCGGCTTCGCCAGCATTGCTCGCTGAGTACAGATTGACTGCGCGGGACGCGATGGCTGGTCACATGCCCAGATCGAGCGCGGGCCCGCCAGGAGCGCACAGCGCTCCGATCGCGCGATGTCCGGTTACCCACCTCGCGATGCGCAGTTCAAGGCAGGGGTCGTCGATTGGCATTTGTAGATCTGAATTTTCGTTCGGTCTGTTATCGAGTGTTGGAAGGCCCAGCGCTGAATCGTGTTGCCCATGTCCGGTCCTCGTGCCGGAAGGGCTGAATGGGGGACGTATATGCGAAGCCATGTTTTGAGATGCTTATCGGCGACCGCCGCGGCACTGATGGTGTTGCTGGGGGGCGTTGTGATAGCACAGACGGCCGCGCAGGCGCAGCAGGTGGCCCAGTCGCCAGCCTGGCTGCCACCGTCGCCGGGACAGTTCTATGGGGCCCGGGTACGGGTGGCGTCAACGCTGACGATCGCGGGCAGCGCGACCGCCACCTTGAAGGTGGTGGGCGTGGGGTCTATACCGGCGGCGGGGGTGGCTTTGGTCGCGCTGAATCTCTCCTCGAAAGCGACTGCGTCGGGTCAGGGCGGGCTGGTCGTGTACCCCTCCGACGGCAACCAGCCCGCGGTGACAGGTGCGCGCTACCGCGGAGACGTCTGGAACAACGACCTTCTGCTGGTGAAGGTCGGCGCGGACGGCCATGTCAAGATCAAGAACACGGGTACGCTGACGGTATCGGCGGTGGCCGATGTGCACGGCTACACCCTCACACCGGCGGCCGTCACGCCGGCTTCGGCGCCGGGGTCGCGCTACGTGGGCCTGACACCTGCCCGTGTCCTGTCCCAGCCGGTCGTGCCCGCGGGGGGAACGTACACCTTCAGCCCGCTGGGCCTGGGAGGCGTGCCCACCTCGGGGGTGTCGCAGGTGGTCTTCACCTTGATCGGCACGGCCACTGCGGAGGCGCGGTTAACGGTCCACCCGTCAGGTACGGCCAGGCCGCCGGACGTGAACCTGCACGCCACCCCGAACGGCTACAAGGACAACCTCGTGATCGCACAGCTCGGCGCGGACGGCAAGGTCGTCATCAGCAACGCCGGTACGGTCCCGGCCACGATCTGGGTTGATGTGTCGGGGTACTTCGCTACGCCCGAGGCCGCGGTCGTCGGCTCGACCTTCGTGCCGGTCCAGCCGGCGCGGATCGTCAGCAATGCCAGCGTCGGAGGGCTCGCCAGCTACATCTTTTCACCTCTTGGCAAGGGCGGAGTGCCTGCCTCCGGTGTCACGTCGGTCGGGATCAACCTGACCGTCCGCAGCTCGACCGACAACGGCTGGGTCCGGGTGTTCCCCACGGGTGCGACCATGCCGGGTACGTGGGTGGTCGGGTATCCGACGATGACCTACTACAACGCGGGCGCCGTCATCGCCAGGTTGAGCTCAGACGGGCGGATCACCGTTTACAACGCCGGTGACCATCCGGTGGAGCTGTCGGTGGACGTGTACTCCTACACGGTCCAAGCGTGCACGCCGCCGGCGGCGCCCGCCGCCCCCGAGGTCGCCGTCGAGCAGTACTCCCCGACAACCGCTTTGCAGGCGAGCCAGGCGCCGGGTGCGTTCGCGGCCCCGCTGGAGTACGCCTACAGCGACAACGTCGGTCGGCTGCTGCATGGACGCCAGCAGAGCCCGGACGACTTCAGCTCGGTCCAGTGGCAGGTGATCTCCGATGTGGAGACCTCCGCGGTCAGCGGCCGCCCCGGCATGATCGAGCAGGCCGACGGTCGCCTGAGAGTCATGGGGCTGACCACCACGGGCCATGTCTGGATGCGGCCCCAGGCCACCAAGGAGCCGCCGGCCTGGGCCGGTTGGACCAACCTTGGCGGGTTGATGTCCTCGCCTCCGGTGATCGCCAGGCGCTCCGACGACACGCTCGTCGCCTTCGCCGTCGACGCGGGCGGGACCCTGTGGGCGTCCCCGCAGGAGGGGCAGAACGGCACACAGGGGTGCTGGTCCAAGCTGGCCATGACCGGTCTGGCCGGTGCCCCCGTTGTGGTCAGGGTGGCCGCGGGACTGCAGGTCTTCGCCCGAGACACCGCAGGGACCCTGAAGACGGGCCTGTACGCCGGCGGGTCCCTGTCCGGGATGACGAGCCTCGGCGGATCCGGACTGACCGGAACCCCCGCCGTGGTGCTCTACCCGGGCAGCAGGCTTCGCGTGTTCGCCCGCGCGGGCGACGGCTCGATCGTCACCCAGCTGCAGGACGCGGCGGGCGCCTTCCCAGGTACGTGGGAGCAGGTCGGCTCGTTCGTGGCGGCCGGCTCTCCGGCGGCGCTGCTGAGCCCGGTCAGCGGCAAGGCCGAGGTCGTGGCCAGGGACGCGAACGGGAAGATCCACAGCACCGGCGAGACGGCACAGGGCTCTGGCCAGTGGCGCGATTGGATCAAGGCCCAGGGCGAGGCGGACTCGTTCGTGGCGGCGGCCGACCCGACCGTGCTCACCTATACCCGTACGGGTGTTTTGACGTGGGCGTTCATTGCCCGTGACGCCGACAACTCCACCAGGTTCTACGAGGTCTCATCGGGGCTGGCGCGGGCCACGGGGGATGAGCCCGTGCGGTTCGTTCCGCACAACCTGCCCGCGCCGCCCAAGTAGCCCGAATCTCATCCGCGACCGTCTCGATCAGCTGGAGGAACGATGCCCGGACGGCGCCGGCTTCCCTGGGGCCGGTACGGCGTGGCCGTGGCCCTGAGCCTGGCGATGCTCGCGAGCACGGCCGCGGGCGGGCTCGCCGGTGTCGCGACCGCCCCGCCTTCGGCAGCCATCGAGGAGGCAGGGCGCCCGCAGCCGAAACCACGCCAGGCGTGGGGATCGGCTGCGGGCGGGCCCCACGTCGTTGGCTCCTCGGGCAACCGGACGATACCGGCGACGCTGCGGTCGCGGTTTCCCCAAGCAAGCCCGACACCCGCCAGCGAGCCGGAGCCCAACGTCGCCCGGGTGGCGGAACCACCACAGCCACCCGCCGCAACCTTCGACAGCGCCACGAGCCGGGAGATCGCCAGCCTGCGGGGCACGTACCAGCGCGGCTTCATCAACGACGACGGAAGCAGCACCACCGAGTTCTCGACCGTCCCGGTGAACTACCGCGACGAGGAGACCGGGGCCTGGACGCCGATCGACCCAAGGCTCACCCCGGCCGGTGACGGGACGTGGCGCAACAAGGCCGACGCCGTGGACATCCGACTGGCCGCGCGGGCGGACGCCCCCGAACTCGCCCGGATCAGCTTCGACAGGCAGGGCGTCATCGACCTCTCCTTCGCCCTCGCGGGCGCGCGCCCGGTGGCCGGGCATGCATCCGAAGACGCGGTGACCTACCGGGATGCCCTTCCCGGAGGGGGCGACGTGCGACTGGAGCCGGTTCCCGGCGGGGTGAAGGAGACCTTGGTGCTGCACTCACCCGAAGCGCCGCGCCGATACGTCTTCCCCCTGGGCCTGAAAGGACTGACCGCGCGCGTCGAGGACGGGCAGGTGGTGCTCACCGACACGGCCGGGCGGCGGCGCGCCACCATCCCCGCGGGCTACATGTGGGACGCCGCCGACGCGACCTCCGCAGGCGTCACGTACCGACTGGTCACGGTCGACGGCGGCCTCGCTCTTCAGGTGGACCTCGACGCGGAGTGGCTGCGAGACCCTGACCGCAAGTTCCCTGTGTCGGTGGATCCCAGTGTGGCCTCCGACGGCGCGAGTTCCGGCATGGTCGTCCACGGCGGCCGCTCGTATCCGGCGGGCGAGGAACTGCTGGTGGGCCCGCGAGGCGGGGAGCCGGCCGCGTCGTACCTGAAGTTCTCTGACTTAGTGGACCGGCTGCGCGGGCACACGATTTTCGGCGCGCAACTGTCGCTGGTGAACTTCGACGCGGCCTCATGCAAGGCACGCCAGATCAGCGTGCACCCGGTCACGCAGTCATGGTCGGCGGGCACCGGACACTCCCATCCCGGTCCTGCCGTGGGGGGCGCGCTGGCCTCGTCATCGTTCGCCTACGGGCACATCGCGCTCGGCCAGTCGCGCTCGCCGTGCCCGGCCAAGGTGACTCTCCTCGACCTGGGCGCCGGCGGCCGCAAGCTGGTCCAGGGCTGGGCGGACGGCGCGGACAACAACGGCCTGTCGCTGCGCGCGTCCGCGAGCGACCCCCTCGCCTGGAAGCGGATCGCCGGCCCCACATCGGCAAACCCCCCGCGGCTGTACGTCACGCACAGCCCCTACAACGCCAAGTACGCGATCCCCAGCCCTGTCCCCGAGCCTCCCGTGCTGCAGAACCAGGCGGGCAAGGTGAAGGTCACCGTCACCAACCTGAGCGCTGCGGCGTGGACGCCGGGCGGCTACTACCTGGCCTACCGGGTCTACAACGCCAAGACCGGCAAGTCAGTGACGCAGCAGCGGTCGGCCGACCTGCCCAGCACAGTGGCACGCGGCGGCAAGGTGACGCTGGAGGCGACGATCAAACCGTTGCCGCCCGGGACCTATTTCCTCGACTTCACGATGGTGCGCAGCGGCGGGGTCGTGTTCACCGACGAGCAAGTGCCACCCGGGCGAATCGTCCTGCAGGTCGTGGACATCCCACCAGTCGTCCAGGAACTGTTCCCGCCCAACGGCTACCAGGCCCAGACGCTGACGCCGCAGCTCTGGGCACGGGCCGTGGACATCGACGCACCACCCGGCACCGCGCTGCGCTACAAGTTCGAGGTGTGCCGCCGCGACACGGCGGGCCAGCCGGTGAACTGCACGTCCTCGGCCTACCAGGCGAGCCCTGCATGGGTGGTTCCGGCAGGCCGCCTGGTGTGGAGCGAGCAGTACCTGTGGCGGGGCTTCGTTAAGGACGCCACCACCGAGGTGCCCACTGCGTACTCGGCTCTGCTCACCCACGTGCCGCAACCCGCAGTCACCTCCCGCGTGGCGGGAGCACCCTACGGCTCGCAGGAACGCGACTTCGACCCGCAGACAGGCAACGTCTCCACCGCCGCTGTGGACGCCTCAGCCGCCGCCGTGGGCACAGGCCTGGACCTGGTGCGCTCCTACAACAGCCTGGACCCCCGCCGAAAGTCGCCGTTCGGCGCCGGCTGGTTCACGCGCTACGACATGCGCCTCACCCCTGACGAGGACGGTTCGGGCAACGTGGTCGTCTCCTATCCCGACGGACAGGAAGTGCGGTTCGGCCGCAACCCGGACGGCAGCTTCGCGCCACCCCAGGGACGTACGGCCTCGCTCACGTTCGACGGGACGAACTTCCTACTCCTGGACAAGGCCAAGACGTCCTACCAGTTCTCCGGCACCGGTCGCCTGGTGCGCATCACCGACGCCGCGGCCCACTCGGTGGAACTCACCTACGACCAGCAAAACGGCAGGCTGGCCAAGGCACAGGTGTCCAACAGCCAGTCCAACCGGGCAGGACGCGCCCTCACCTTCACCTGGTCGGGCGACCACGTGGCCACCGTCCGCACCGACCCCGTGAACGGCGCACCCCTGACGTGGACCTACGCCTACACCGGCGACCTGCTGACCCAGGTGTGCGCGCCAGCCAACGCCTGCACCACCTACACCTACACGCCAGGCTCGCTCTATCACAGCGCCGTGCTCGGCGACCGTCCCGAATCCTACTGGCGGCTCGGCGACCCCGCCGGGGCGAGCGCAGCCGGCAGCCAGGTCGCCGTCAACCTCGGCACCGACCGCGGCACGTACCGCAACGTCACCCTCGAACAGCAGGGTGCGATCGGCGGAGCCGGGGACACCGCGGCCGGGTTCAACGGCACCACGTCCGTTCTCGACCTCCCGAAAGGCACGGTGAAGAAGAGCCGGGACGTCGCGGTCGAGATGTGGTTCAAGGCGAACCCGACCGGCACGGGCGGCCCGCTGATCGGCTACCAGGACAAGGCGCTCGGCACGGCCTCCACCCTTGGTGTGCCCCTGCTCTATCACGGGTCGGACGGCTTGTTGCGCGGCCAGTTCTGGAACGGGTCCATCGCTCCCATGCGATCGCCGGGGAAGGTGAATGAGGGCGGGTGGCACCACGTCGTCCTGTCCTCGATGGGCGACAAGCAGACGCTGTACCTTGACGGTGCCGAGGTGGCCACCACCGCCAACCCCGCCACCGTCGACACCTCCGCGCTGACCTTCAATCAGGTCGGCGCCGCCTACGCCACCTCCCCAGCGTCCTGGACGGGCTGGGGCGCCGCCTCCCAGCGGCACTACAACGGCACCATCGACGAGGTGGCGGTGTACGCCCACCCGCTGAGCCCGCAGACGGTCCGCGCACACTACGAATACGGTCGCACCGCCGCCGACCAGCTCACCACGGTGACGCTGCCCAGCGGCAAGCTGGCCGCCGAGGCCACCTACGACCGCGCCACCGGCCGCGTCACCGACTACACCGACGGCGACGGCGGCACCTGGCGGATCGGCGCGGCCAGCGTGTACGGCGGGGACGCCGACCTGCGCCGCGGCGTCGAGGTACGCGACCCGGCAGGCAGGCCCTACCTGTACGAGTACGACGCGCTCGCCGGACACATGATCCGATCCGGCTCTCCCACCGGCCTGGTCATCAAGGACGAGGACCGCGCGGAAGCGCTCCCCACCCCGAGCCCCACGCCCTCACCCACCAAGGTGTGCACCACACCCGACCCCCAGGACGTGGCGTTCTGCACCACAATCCCCGGCGAGGCCAGCGGCCCGGTCTTCGACGGCCACAACCTGGACGGCATGGCGATCCGCTCGTTCTCCTACGACGAGCAGGGCTTCCAGAACGTCATCACCAACGAGAACGGCGACACCATCACCCTCGGGCACGACGACCGCGGCAACGTCACCTCGAAGCGGACCTGCCGTGCCTCCACCCAGTGCCACACTGAGTACTCCACCTATCCGGCCGCGCCGTCCGATCCGTTCGACCCGCGCAACGACCTGCCGACCGAGCACCGCGACGGGCGCTCATCCGGGCCGTCCGACAACCGGTACCGGACCACCTACACCTACCACGCCACCGGGCAACTCGCCTCGCAGACGAGTCCCGACAACACGACCGTCAGGCACGCCTACACCACCGGAGCAGAGGCGGCCGTCGACGGGACCATGCCGTCCGGGCTGTTACACACCAGCACCGACGCCCGAGGCGCCGTCACGCGCTACGACTACCGCCACAACGGCGACCTGGCCAAGGCGAGCCTGCCATCGGGGCAGACGAAAAGCTTCACATACGACGCGCTCGGGCGCACGCTGAGTGAAACCACCACCTCCGACGCTTACCCGAGCGGTGTCACCACCACCTTCACCTACGACGCACGCTCCAACCTCACCACCGTCACCGAGCCCGCCACCACCAACGCGGTCACCGGGACCCGCCACCAGCGCCGCACGAGCATGACCTACGACGCCGACGGCAACCTCACGACCACCAAAGTAGAGGACCTGCTCGGCGGTGAGCCCCCGCGCGTGACCACCTATGAATACGACGAGCACAACCGGGTCGAGCGGGCCATCGACGCCGAGGGCGGCGAGACCTCCTACACCTACGACCGCTCCGGCAACACCACGTCGATGACAGACCCGAACGGCAACCGGTACGAGTACGGCTACACCGCCCGGAACATGCTCGCCGAAGTACGGCTGCGCGACTGGGAGGACGACCCCGACGGGGCAGACGAGACACCCGGCGACTACCTGGTGCTGGAGTCCTACGCCTACGACTTCGCCGGCCGCAAGGCCCGCAGCACCGACGCCATGGGCCGCCGGGTCGAATACCGCTACTACAGCGACGACCTGCTGCAGAGCGCCACGCTCAAAAACTTCCGCAACCCCGACGGCTCCACCCGCGACTACGTGCTGGAGAACAACGTCTACGACGGCGCGGGCAACCTGACCCGCCAGGTCACCGGCAACGGCACCATCGTCACCGAGCACACCGTCGACCCGGCCGGCACGATCGCCGCCACCGTCGTCGACCCCGGTGGACTGGCCAGGCGTTCTGCCTTCGGCTACGACCAGAACGGCAACGTCACCAAGGTCACGACGTCCGGCGCGCCCTCCAACGTCCCTTGGACGGTGCCAGCATCCAGCGAGGTCGTCGAATATGAGTACGACCTCGCCGGCAACCTGATCACCGAGAAGCAGACCGCCCCAGGGCAGACCCCGCTGACCACGTCGTACGGGTACGACCAGCGAGGGTTACAGGTCTCGGCCACCGACCCGCGCGGCAACGTACCGGGCGCGGACAAGGCAGCCTTCACCACCACCAACCGGTACGACGAGCTCGGCCGCGAGACCAGCGAGATCAGCCCGCCGGTGTCCGCCGAGAGCGGCGGAATCCCGGCCACGACCGTCACCCCCACCTGGACCACCGGCTACAACGCCTTCGACGAACCGGTGGCTGGCAAGGACCCGCTCGGGAACGTCACCCGCACCGGATACGACCGGCTCGGCCGCCCCACGAGCACGACAGCCCCCGCCTACACCCCGCCCGGCGGAGAACCGATCACACCGGTCACCCGTACCGCGTACGACCCGGCGGGAAACGTCGTCGAGACCCTCGACCCGGCCGGCGACTCCACCCGCTACACCTACGACCGGCTCGACCGCCTCGTCACACTGGACGAACCCGCCGCCTCCGACGCCGACCGGGCCTTCACCCGCTACAGCTACACCCGCACTGGCCAGGTCCTCTCGGTCACCGACCCCACCGGGGCACGGGTCGAATCAACCTACGACGACCTGGACCGGCAGGCCACCTCCACCGTGGTCGAGCGCCGCCCGGCCCTCCAGAACCTCACCACGCGCTTCGGCTACGACGACGCCGGCAACCGCACCACCGTCACCACCCCGACGAACGCCGTCATCACCAGCACCTACGACAAGGCCGGCGACCTCATTCAGATCAAGGACCCCTCAGGCGTCATCGCCAGGCACGGCTACGACTTCGCTGGACGGCAGGTCGCCACGACCGACGGGCTCGGCCGCACCTCGCGCACGGACTTCGACGCCCTCGGTCGCCTATCCACGACGACCAGCCTGGCTCCCGACGGCACCCCGAAGCGATCCGAGAGCTACGGCTACGACCCCGCCGGCAACCTCATCAGCGTCAAGGACCCGCTCCAGCGGATCACCGCATACGTCCACGACGCGGCCGACCGGCTCGTCCGCATGATCGAACCCGTCTCGGACGGCCACACCATCACGACGACATCCGGCTACGACGCCGCTGGCAATCGCACCCGGACCACCGACGGACGGGGTAATGCGACCGTCTACACCTACAACACACTCGGCCTGCCCGAGTCGGTGACCGAGCCGTCCACTCCCGCTCACCCGCAACTGGCCGACCGTACCTGGACCACCTCCTACAACGCCAACAGCGATGCGGTACGGCTCACCTCGCCCGGCGGCGTCGTCCGCGACCGCACCTACGACGCGGCTGGCCGGCTCGTCCGCGAGACCGGCGCCGGGGCCGAGGCGACCACTGCCCTCCGCACCCTCGCCTACGACCTCGCCGGACGTCTGACCAAGGCAGGAGCGCCTGGCGGCGAGGACGCCTACACGTACAACGACCGCGGCGCGCTACTCACCGCGACCGGCCCATCCGGCGCGGCCACGTTCGACTACGACGCCGACGGGCTGATGACCGGCCGCACCGACGCCTCCGGCACCGGCCACTACACCTACCTCAAGGGCCGCCTGGCTACTGTGACCGACGGCATCACCGGCCTGCGCCAGACCCTCGGCTACGACGCGGCAGGCCTGCCGAAGACCCTCGACTACGGCTCCGGCCGCATCAGAACCCTCGGCTACGACGACCTAGGCCGCATCACCTCCGATGAGCTCAAGAACGCGGCTGGCAACGTGGTCGCGTCCACCGGATACGACTACGACCTCGCCGACCGCGTCACTAGCAAGATCACGGCAGGTACGGCAGGCGCAACACAGAACGCCTACACCTACGACCACGCGGGCCGCCTCACCAGTTGGAAGGCCGCAGGCGACACCACCGCCTACGCATGGGACGACGCGGGCAACCGCACCCGCAACGGTGCCAAGACCGCCACCTACGACGCACGCAACCGCCTGCTGTCCGACGGCGACCACACCTACACTTACACCGCACGCGGCACGCAGACCTCCCGAACCGGCTCCGGCCAAACGGCACCGCTGGCCTTCGACGCCTTCGACAGGCTCGCCACCGAAGGCGCCATCACCTACACCTACGACGGGCTCGACCGTGTCTCCACCCGCGGTGGAACGCGCTTCACCTATGCCGGCACGGACCCCGACCCTGTCTCCGACGGCCCCGCCCAATACGCACGCGACCCATCCGGCAGCCTGCTCGCGGTCACCGAGAACCAGCGACAGCGGGTGACACTGGCCGACCAGCGCGGCGACATCATCGGCGGCTTCGACCCCGCCAACACAGCCCTCACCTCCCTCACCGACTCCACCGCCTACTCACCCTTCGGCGAAGTGATCGCCGAACCCGAAGGCGGTACGGCCGGAGCCGTCGGCTACCAGGGCGACTGGACCGACCCGACCAGCGGCAAGGTCAACATGCACGCTCGCTGGTACACCCCCGGCACCGGAGCGTTCGCCAGCCGCGACGACTGGAACCTCAACCCCGACCCCAGCGTCCAGGCCAACCGCTACACCTACGCCAACGCCGACCCGGTCAACGTCACAGATCCCACCGGGCACTGCCCGCTGACCGACTACGAGCGGTGGCAGCTGACCAGCCTGTCCGGACCCGGCTGTGGTGCCCTCATCGAAACCGCCTCCGGCACCATCTCCGGGCCACGCGGCGGTGGCGGTGGAAGGGACGTTTCCGGCCCTGGCCGTTACAGCGCGGCGGCGGCTCGGGAGGCGGCCCTGGCCAGGGCCCGAGCCGTGACAGCGGCCGCAAGATCGAGGGCCGACTCGAACGCCAAACACAATGCCATGCCCCCGCCCAAGGCGGCCGCCCGACCGCACTACGCCAACCGGAAAGAGGTTGTCTCCACAAACCCGAAGGTGCCGGCCAAGCGGCTGTCCACCGTTCGCAACGTGGTCGCGGACCACAACAACAAAGTGCAGGACCTCTACAAGAGAGCAGTGGACAGTGCCGGACCGGTCGTCCGCGATGTGTCCAAGTCGAGCCTTCTCCAACTGGCCGGTGACGGACTCCGCGGGCTGGCCGACCATTTCGGCAAGGCCGGAGCCGGCGTCGGAGACGCCCTGAAGGGAATGGTCACCGACCCGTTCAAGGCGGTAGCCGACCGCTACCGGACAGCGTATGAGAAGTTCCGCGACGAGGGCCTCCTGAGCGCCGCGAAATACGTCGGCAGCAATGTCGCCTGCTCACTCTGCACCGGAGCTCAAGCGGTCGCTGGCCTCGGCAGCGAAGCCGGTCAATGGGTCGACGCAGTCAGGGATGGAGACGTACGCCGAGCATCCAAGCACGGAACCAACCTGGTCCTCTCGATACTCGGGCCGAAGGGCATCAAAGCGCCCAAAGGGCGAAAGGCGCCGAGCACTTGCCGTCTCGCCAGCAACAGCTTCACACCAGGCACCAAAGTCCTCATGGCCGACGGTGCCCACAAGGCAATCGAAGACGTCGAGATCGGCGACGAGGTTATGGCCACGGACCCGGTTACCGGCGAGACCGAGGCCAAGCCCGTGGTCGCCACCATCATCGGCGAGGGCCAGAAGAACCTAGTGCAGGTCACCGTCGACACCGACGGTAAGAAGGGCGACAAGAGGGGCCTGGTCATCGCCACCGACGAGCATCCGTTCTGGGTGCCTGAACTGCGTGAGTGGGCCGGCGCCGGTGACCTCAAGCCCGGGATGTGGCTGCGCACCGCCGCCGGCACCCATGTCCAGGTCGAGGCGGTCAAGAAGTGGACGGCTGACAGGCGAGTCCACAACCTCACCGTCCAGGACATCAACACGTACTATGTGAACGCTGGCACCACACCCGTCCTCGTCCATAACGATGAGAAATCCCGCAGATCCGGTGTCTTCTTCCGATCAGGGAGATACATCTTTCAGATATACGCAAATGACCACGGGCCTGCACACGGGCATCTGAAGGGCGGCGGCTATGATATCCAAATAGGCCAAAACGGTAAGCCGCTGCAAAGCGATGTCGAGCTGACAGCCGAGCAGCAGAAAATTCTGGACAAGTACAGGGGTGTTGTTCGGTCGAGCATCAAGAACAAGATGCGGGAATATCGGGCAAATAATACGCTTGATGAATGTTGACATGAATTCACTCGCCGAGGTAATCGCGGAGCTGGCTGAGCTTGACGGCACAGGCCGGATCGACTACGAGGACGGCCATCAGCGTTGGCGGTTGTACCAGCGCACACTGGCCAACCCGGATGATCGGCGTATCCGTCTACTGTTCCGGGTTGTGGGTCGAGAGGACGATTCCGCGATCGCATTGTCACTCGTCCTGCGCATGTTGGAGATCATTCCGGCAGGTGACAGGGATGCCTGGGTTCACCGGCTTGAGAAGGCCCGGGATCAGGATTACGCTGGTGCCAGAGCGCACGATCTTGGTGTTCTGGAGTCCTTGCTTGAGTTATCTCTGGACGCTGATTCTTGCTATGCGGAGCAAGGATGGTCCGAGTGGCTGCAACTGCGTTTGGCCGCGCTGAGCCGTAATGATGGGATTGTGACCTACCTGGCGGCTTCTGGAAGCACGAAGCGTATCAGGCGAGTGGCCGCTAAGCGTCTCAATGAACAATAGGCCGCCTGCCTGCGAAGGATCAGTTGTCGGCGAGCCTCAGCCGACGGTTCGTGCATCTCGACGCGCACGACCTGCTCGACGTGGTGAGGGGCACAGAGCTCATCGTGGCGGGAGCAAGGGCCCGCACCGACGTCAGTCATCAGCAGCTTGAGGCTGTAGGAGAGACATTGCTAGACGGAGGCGTCGCGGACGTGATCACGATCCGCGAAGACGGCCTGCCCTCGCCCGGCCCCGGAGGGGTGGAGGAACAACTGCGCGCAGACAGTGCAACCCACTTCAACAGCACATCCGATCGCGCGAGCGGTGGCGAAGACGTTGCGGAAGCACTAGATCAAGGAGACAATCGAGGCGGACCGCCGCACGTTTAGGTGGCAGCTGAGCGCAAGTGTCAACGCATACGGATCCGAGGACGCCGGGCGTTGTCAGCCGAGTCATAGAGAGGGAGAAAGCCTCGCCGATGACCGACCATCAGCCCTCGCCCGCGGCCACTCTGAAGGCTCACCTCCAAAGAGCCGTCGAGCGGGAGAACGAACACATCGTTCTCGAACCCACGGTGCTGGCACTGGCCGCCGAGGCACTGCACGAGGCCGTTCCGATTGCGCCTGGCCCTCGGCTGGACGTCACCAAGGTGCAGGTCGACACCCTCGCCGATCTCGCCCTGATCCACGTGATTCGCCGACAGGCGCTAGCTGGTGAGCCACCAGAACGGTACGAGTATCAGGCGGCGGCTGCGCTCTCCACGCTGGTTGCCTCGCTTGACGTCGGCCGAGTAGCCCCTCAGCTTCGTGAGATGGTCGACCATGCGCGGGAGCAAGGGGCACCAACCGAGGCGGAGCCTGCGGCGCTCTGGGCTCTGGACAGCTATGCGGCGCTGCTGGAGAGCGAAACCTCACGCACCGAAAGCCCGGGCGTTCTGGACGCGGCCATCATGATGCGCCGGTGCGTAGTGGATGCGATGCCGCCAAACCACCCGGGTACCGCTGGAGCCCGGACGGACGTGGCAATGCTTCACGTCCGGCGATTCGACATTCGCCAAAACCCCGAGGATCTCGACCACGCGATCGAGTTGCTTCGGCAAGCCGTCACGCACGCACAGCAGGAAGATCAGCGAGCGGAAGCTCATCGCCTGCTGGGCATCGTCCTCGATCACCGGACTTTCCTTGCCCATGATGGGAAGTAATCGGAGGGCAGGGCCATTCGCCCGAACGACGCAAAATCCCATACCGGACAGAACATCTTTTCTGTCTGGTATAGGATGATTTCAGCTCCAGGGGGTCGGCAGAGGGCGAGCCGGTGTCCCGTCTCAATTGAGCTGGCGCAGTCTCAGTTGACCTGACGCATTCGACAGTTTTCTCAGTTGACCTGACACAAGATCGCTATAGTGCTCCC
>NZ_JBVJIM010000049.1:0-29495 GCF_055586305.1 Nonomuraea sp. NPDC051298 | reverse complement strand
TGACCTTGACGCGCAGGATGGCGTAGAAGGCCACTGACAGCAGCACCCCCGACATCAGCGCCGACACCGGGGCGGGGGCCTGGCTGTGCGCGTCGAAAGCGCCGTGCGTAGGGGTCGTCGAACAGGCGGTCCGGGCGTTCACTCTCTTGGGCGCGCAGGAGAGCTACTCCCAAGGCGGTCGCGCCGATCCCGGTCAGGCTGTCGGGGACAGTCGAGTCCGGTGTCATGGTGTCGTCTTTTCCTTTACGGGTGTGGTGCCCAGGGCGTGGAAGTAGTCGTTGACGGGTGCGAGGTCAATGCTGTCGCCGCGGTAGCCGACGTATTTGTCCGGGCGGATCATGTACAGGCTGGGGCGGCGGACGCCGTAGCGGTTGTGGGCCTCGCTGCGCAGGTCGGCGAAGACGCCGCCGGAGAGGCCGGATGGCAGGTGGCCGCGGGTGATGAGATGGACCTCGCCGTGCCCGGCCATCGCCTCGTATGCCGTGGCCTGCCAGTGGGCCAGGGTGGTGGAGTCGGTGGTGTCCGCGGTGAACAGCAAAAGGTGGTGGCCGGGGGTGCGGAGGAGGTGCCGCAGTGAGACCGGGCCCTGGCGGTTTTCGAGGTAGACGTCGCGCATCAGCTCGCCGGCTTCCGGTCCGGTACCGGCGATGTCACTCCACGCCTTGGCGGGGGACTCGTGCCAGCGTTGGAAGACGAGGTGGCTGTCGCGGTAGTGGACGAGGTGTTCGCCGAAGGCGTTCGACAGGCGCTGCTGCACGGGGTTGAGCCTGCCGAGCAGGCGCAGCGCGTGCCGTCTGGCTCTGCGGGCGACCAGGGTGGTGCCGGTGGCGACCTTCGTGGTGGTCGAGGTTGCCTCTACCACGGCCTTTACCACGGGCCAGCGTTCGGTCTGGTAGCTGTCCAGGAGGGATTCCTCGGCGCGGCCGGTGACGACGAGCGCGAGTTTCCAGCCCAGGTTGTAGGCGTCCTGCATGCCGGTGTTCATGCCCTGGCCGCCCACCGGGCTGTGGCTGTGCGCGGCGTCTCCGGCCAGCAGGATCCGGCCGTCGCGGAGCCGGTCGGCCAGGCTTTCGCGGGCCACGAACGACGAACTCCACTGCAGGTCGCGGACTCCAGGGTCGAGGGGGGTGCGTTCGGCGATCCAGGTGGCGAAGTCGTCCAGCCCGGGGGTGCGCGGTGGCCGGTCGTCCGGCGTGCTGGCCAGGATGCGCCAGTAGCCTCCGACCATGGGGAAGACGGCCACCAGGCCGGATCGGTCGAAGTAGACGTGGAAACGGTCCCGCGTCAGCGGCCAGTCCACGGCGACGTCGCCCAGGATGAAGCCCCGCTTCAGATCGGTCTTTGCCCGGCCGATGCCCGCCGTCTCGCGAACGGTGCTGTGGGCGCCGTCGGCACCGATCAGCCAGCCCGTTCGATACCGCTCGCGGCGGCCGTCCCCGTGCTCGAGTTCCACGCTGACGCCGTGCTCGTCCGCCTCTTGCCCGAGCAGGCGGGTGCCCCATTCGACGGTGACCCCGAGGTACTCGGCGCGCTCACGCAGCAGCGCGACCGTCTGCCACTGCGGGATGCACAGGTCCAGCGGGAACGAGGAGTCCACGGCTGTCACGTCCATCTCGGCCAGGGTCGTCGTGCCCTGGTAGAAGTTCAGCGTGTGCAGCGGGACGCCTCGGTCGAGGGCGGCCTGGGCCAGCTCGAGGTCGTCCAGCATTTCCAGCGATCGAGCCACGATGGAGACCGCCCGGCTCTCTCGGTGGTCGGTGCTTTCGGCGTTGACGACGCGCGGGATCACGCCTCTGCGCGCCAGCTCTATGGCCAGCACCAGGCCGGTCGGTCCCGCACCGGCGATGAGGATGTCAGCGTTCACTGTCACAGATCCATCCTTAGAACGAATGATCGTTCTTTTAGAACAGCACGACCCCAACACCAGCGTCAAGAGCGAATGTTCGTTCTCTACTGGCCGGTCTGCGCCGACGCCGACATTAGGGCCTTCAGCCCACTCCTGAACGCCGCCGGATCCGCGTGGCCGTACACCGCACGCAACACCAGGAACCCGTCCACAAGCGCCACCAGGACATCGGCCACATGCCCCGCCGGGACGTCCGCAGGCAGAAGCCCGCGCCGCTGGTGGCGGGCCACGAGGCCGCCGACCACGCTGCGCGCCTCCTGCATGACCTCCTTCAGCTTCGCGCACAACGACGGCGAGCGCAGCGCCTCCGACCACACCTGGACCAGCAACTGCGCGGACTCGCGTGAGCCGGACAGCGGCGGACGGCCGACGCCCAGCACGAGGTCGACGATGTCGTCCAGATCCGGCGGCGTCGCGTCGTCCGCCTCGAACGCCAAAGCGACCTCGGCCAGAGCTTCGGAGGCGGTCGCAGCGATGATGTCGTCCTTGCTCTTGAAGTAGCGGTAGACGGCTCCGGCCGACAGTTCCGCCTCGGCCAGCACGTCCTGCATGGACGTGGCGTGGAAGCCGTTGCGAAGGAAGCAGCGGCGGGCGGCGTCCAGGATCTGGCGGCGGCGGGCTTCGAGATGTTCTTTGGGCATGCGTGCCATGGGACCGAACGTAGAACGAACATTCGTCCTTGACAACTTCGCCGCCCAAGCCATAGTGAAGGAACATTCGTTCTTTGCAGGAAGGGGCATGCCACGTTGTTCCCCGCCACCACACTGAGCGCTCTGGTCGCTCTTGTCTTCCTGCTCGCCGGCGCTCAAAAGCTGCTGCGGGGCCCTCAGGTGACCGCCAACCTCTTGCGACTCGGCGTCGGCTCGGCGATGACCCGAACCATCGGCGTCCTGGAGATCGCCGGTGCCCTGGGGCTTGTGGCTGGCCTCCTGTGGAGGCCGATCGCCGTAGCGGCAGCGGCCGGTCTCACGCTGCTGCTGATCGGCGCGATCGGCTATCACGTGCGCGCCCGCGACTTCGCCCATCGGCGCCACCGCTCCCACGCCGCGGCTCCCGTGCTCCTGGCAGTGGTCGCCGGGGCAACCACGATGCTGCTGCTGCTGACGCCGTAACGATGACCAGGCACAAACCAGAAGGGCCATACCCCGGACTCCCGCAGTAAATACCGGATTTACTGCGGGAGACGGCCCGCGAGGCGGTGGCGGCCACCGCTCCGACCTGGCACGCTCGGATCACCGTCTCGACGCGAGGTGTACGCATTTACTGCGGGAGTACGGGAGGGCCGCGAACCATGAGCGCGAGCGCCGCCGAGGTGATCCCCCTCGGCCGCGACGAACCCGAGACCTACGCCGACGCGGTCGAGGCCTACCTCCGCTCCGCAGGGATCGGCGCGTCGTCCAAGCGCGTCTACAAGATCTCCCTCACCACGTGGGCGTGGCTCGCCCGCGGCGAGCAGGCGCCGCTCGGCGCCGACCGCCGCGGCGCCGTCCCGCCGGTCGTTGCATTCGCCGACCTGAACGCGCCCGGCGCGGTCGAGGCGATCACCGCCGCGTTCGTCGAGCGGGCACGCCTGGTCGACCCGAACACGGTCAACCGGGAACTGTCGGTGATGAAGGCCGCCGTCGCCTGGTGGCGCGGCCGCGGCTGGCTGACGGCCAGCCCCATCGCCGGCATCGAACGCCGGCCCGCGCCGCCCGACCGCACCAAGGCCCTATCCCGCGACCAGATCGCCGACCTGTTCGCGTTGAAGGTCGCGCTGCGCGGCGGCGACGGTCACGCCAACAAGGGGTTGCCGTTTCATTTATCGACCAAACGGCATTGGGGCCAGGGTGAGCAGAAAGGCGCGCAGGCCGGGATTCTGCCCGAACTCCTCATCGGCGGTGAACCAGGAGGACGGCACGTCGGCCGCCACAGCCCGCTCGATCATGGCGAAACCGGCCGCCTCGGTGATCGAGCACGGCGCCGGGACCGGTCCCGTCACACCGACTTCGTCGAGCCGCCGTCGACGACCAGGTCGATCCCGGTGATGTAGGAAGCGTCGTCGGACACCAGGAACGCGATGGCCGCGGCGACCTCGTCGGCGCGTCCTGGACGCCCGAGGCTGATCCGCCGCTCTGAACGGACGAACGTCAGCACGGCCTCCTCCCGGGGAAGGCCGAGACGGGCCGAGAGGCCGTCCACGAACCCGCCGGGCTGATCCCACAGCGGCGTGCGGATGGAGCCCGGCGACACCGAGTTGACCCGCACGCCGTGCGGGCCGAACTCCTCCGACAGCGTCTTCGCCAGCGTCACCAGGCCGGCCTTCGTGACCGCGTAGTCGACGAAGTACGGGTCAGGCGTCCGCCCGGTGGTCGACGCGACGAACACGACCACGCCCCGCCGTGACGCCTCCAGCGCGGGAAGCGCGGCCCGGGAGACGCGCACCGCGCTCATGACGTTGACGCTCCACGTCCTCGCCCACTCGTCGTCGGTGGTGCTCACGAACGAGGCCCGGGTGGGCGCGATGCCGACGTTGTTGACGAGGATGTCGAGGCGGCCGAAACGTTCCAGGGTGGCGTCCACCAGAGCCGTTCCCGCGTCCGGATCGGCCAGGTCGAGGTTCACGTGGTGAAGCTCCGGCGGGTTGTCGGCGGGCCGTGCCAGGTCGCCGGAGACCACATGCGCTCCGTCGGCGATCAGCCGCCGCACCGTGGCCGCACCGATTCCCGACGACCCTCCCGTCACGATCGCGATCATCCCGCTCAGATCGTTCAACACGAACTCCTCACATCCCGGCGGCTTTCCCGTGAGCCGCCGTCCAGTCCGACAGTCAGAGCATCCAGCACGATGCGGGTCAATAGTGGGATCAGGACATTCACCTTACGTGTGGACATATGCCCGTGATGCTATAGCCAAAATCAGCACTACTCGCCATGTTCCATGTTCGCCCAGGCATGGTCGGACTACAATCGATCGCATGCACCACGTCCCCAAGCTGCTCGACGGAAGACTCAAGCTGCGGCACCTCGTCCTGGTCGACGTGCTGAGCACTCAGGGAACCGTGATCGGCGCGGCCAGGGCCCTGCACGTGACCCAGCCCGTCGTCACCCGCAGCCTGCAAGACCTCGAGCAGGTCCTCGGCGTCGCCCTCTACGATCGAGGC
Source organism: Nonomuraea sp. NPDC051298 (assembly GCF_055586305.1). NCBI lineage: Bacteria > Bacillati > Actinomycetota > Actinomycetes > Streptosporangiales > Streptosporangiaceae > Nonomuraea > Nonomuraea sp. NPDC051298. Next base: position 24,447 of record NZ_JBVJIM010000049.1, on the reverse strand, counting down.
CCCCGCGGGCTCACCCCCACCGACTTCGGCGTCGCCTTCACCTCCCACGCGCGCGCCGTCCTCTCCCAGCTCTCCCAGGCGGCCCGCCACGTCGCCGAGATCGCCGACGCGGAACGCGGAACCGTGGTCGTGGGGACCCACCTCACCGGGTCGAACCTGCTGATCCCCCGGGCGATCGCGGCCCTCAAAGCCGAACGCCCGCTGGTCACCGTGATCGTGCGCGAGGGCGGGACGGACATGCTGCTGGCCGAGCTGGAGTCGGGACGACTCGACGTCGTCGTCGGCCGTCTCACCTCGCCGTCGGACGAAAGGCTCGTGCGCCGCACGCTGTACCAGGAGTCGGTACGGGTCGTGGTCGGCGCACAGCACCCGCTGGCCCGGCGTTCCGATGTTCGGCTGGACGATCTCGCCGAGTATCCCTGGATCCTGCCCGGGGTCGAGACGGTGCTCCGGCGTGAGCTCGAAACGTACTTCCTGGAGAACGGATTCGAGCTCCCGCAGAACAGGGTGGAGACGACGTCGTTCCTCACGGTCCGGCACCTCCTCCTGGAGACCCACAACATCGCGGTGATGCCGGACCTCATCGCCCGGGAGGATCCGCGGATCTCGATGCTCCCCATCTCCCTGAAGCGCATCGGGCACAGTGTCGGGCTCACGCTGCAGGCCGACCGCCGTCTCAACCCGGCGACGTCCGCGTTGATCGACACCCTCCGCCGTACGGCACGCGACCTCTCCCTGCCACCCGATCTGCCGTCCGATCTGCCACCCGACGCCCCGATCCCGCCGGCCCGCGACTGAGACGTCAGAGACCCAGGAAGGTCTCGGCGTTCCCGCGCAGGATCGCCCGGCGCTCGGCCTCCCCGAGGTCAGGGCTCGTGTGGATCACGCGTCCGGCCGGACGCTCGCCCAGGGGGTAGGGGTAGTCGCTGCCGAGCATCACCCGATCGACGCCGATCGTGTCCACCAGCAGTTTCAGCGCCCGGTGGTCGAAGACCACCGAGTCGGTGTGGAAGCGACCGAGGTAGTGCGACGGTGGGTGCTCGGACGTGCCGATGACGTCGTGACGCTGGTGCCACGCGTTGTCCATCCGCCCGACCCAGAACGCGAACGAGCCGCCGCCGTGGGCGAAGCAGATCCGCAGACCGGGATCGATACGGTCGAACACGCCACCGAGGATCATGGCGAGGATCGACAGATGCGTCTCGGCGGGCATTCCCGTCAGCCACTGCGCCATCCACCGGTCGAGCCGCGGCGACCTGGCCATGTCCCAGGGGTGGACGAACACGGGAACGTTCAGCCGGGCCGCGTGCTGCAGGAACGTCACGATGCCCGCGCTGTCCAGATCCCGATCGCCCACGTGGTTGCCGATCTCGACCCCCCGATGGCCGTTCGCGATCGACCGTTCCAGTTCGCGGCAGGCCGCGTCCGTGTCCTGCAGCGGCACTTGGCAGAACGGCAGCAGCCGGTCCGGAGCGGGCGCGCAGATGTCAAGCGCCAAATCGTTGAAGATCGCCGAGATCTTGGCGGCCTGGGAGGCGGACCGGCCGTAGGAGAAGAACGCCGGCGTCGGTGAGAGGACCTGGATGTCCACGCCGTCGGCGTCCATCTCGCCGATGCGCACCTCGGCGTCCCAGCAGTTGTCTTGGATGGCGCGGAACTCCGTGGAACCCATCATGATCATGGCATCGCGCTCCGAGTCGATGCGCAGCCAGGGGACGGGCTCCTCCACCGATCCGAGGTCGGGCCAGCCACGGGGAACATAGTGCGTGTGTACGTCGATAGAGCCGCTCATGGTCACGCCTTCAGCCCTTGCCGGGGTGCACGGCTCCACAGGTGGCACAGGTCCGGCCGTCCTCACTCTCATAGAACTCCTTGAACACGGGAGGAAGATCTTCGACGATGTCACGCACCTGAAGCTCCACCTCGTGGACAAGGCTGGAACAGGTGGGGCAGTACCACTGGAACTTCTCCAGCGTCCCCTCCTCGCGAATCCGTTCGATGACCAATCCGATGGAGCCTTCCTGCGGACGCTGGGGCGAGTGCGGCAGGTTGCCAGGCAGGAGCCACACCTCGCCCTCCCTGATGTGGACCGTCTGCGGGCCGTCAGGCGTCATGAGATCGACATACATGTCGCCCTTGATCTGGTAGAACCACTCCTCGTACGGGTCGAGATGGAAGTCGGTCCGCTGGTTCGGGCCGCCCACGACCTGGACGATGAAGTCCTTGCCGGTCTGGATCGTCCGGTTGTTCACCGGCGGCTTCAGCAGGTGCTCGTGCTCGCTGATCCACGAGGCGAAGTTGATCGGTACCGGGATGAGTGCGTCCGTCACGTGCGTTCTCCTTGGTCGTCTGGGTGCGGGTGTGGATGGCGGGCGATGACCTGCATCTCGACGAGCAGGTGCGGGTGCGGGAGCTGATGGACCGCGACGGTCGTCCGCGTCGGGCCGTCCTCGTCGAAGAACTCGGCGTAGACCTCGTTGAACCCGCCGAAGTCGTTCATGGACGTGAGGTAGGCGGTCACCTGGAGCACGTCCGACAGGGTCGCCCCGACCTCGCCGAGGATGCGGCCGATGTTCTCGATGACCGCACGGGTCTGAGCGCGGATGTCGAGGTCGGTGGTGCCGAACTCATCGACCTCGACGCCGACGAAGGTGTTGTCGGGCCGTCGCGAGCTCGTACCGGACACGAACACCAGATCGCCCGCGACCTTCACGTGCGGGAACCTGCCGCGGGGACGCGCGAGCCCGTCGATCGTGCGGCTGCCCGTCATGACGCCTCGCCCCCGCTCCGGCCCGCGGCCACGCGCACCGACACCCGGCCCAGGGTCGACACCTGCGCGGTGGCGAAGCCCTCGGTGAGCGGTACCGCCGCGGTCGCCGCCCCGGCGAGGACGACGTCGCCCGCGCGGAGCGGGATCGAGTGGCGGCGGGCGATCCCGGCGAGCAATCGCAGGCCGCGCAGCGGATCTCCGAGGATGGCCCCCGTACTCCCGACCGCCACGGTCCGGGATCCGAGGTCCATCCGCACCGCCAGGTTGTCCAGTGGCCGCACCGCGCTCCACGGGCCGACGACGAACGCCGCCGCGGACGTGTTGTCGGCGATCACGTCCGCGTAGGAGAACCGGAAGTCCCGGTAGCGCGAGTCGATGATCTCCAGGGCGGGGGCCACGGCGTCCACCGCGGTCGCGAGGGAGGCCGACGGCTCGTCCGGGTCCACGTCTCTGGCGATCCTGAACGCGACCTCGGGCTCCACCCTCGGATGGATCAGGCCGCCGAGGCCCAGCTCACCGCCGTCCGGGACGTCCATCGCGTCGGTGAGCTGTCCGACGATGACCTCGTGGACCCCCATCTGGCGCATCTTGGCCCGGCTGGTGAACCCGAGCTTGAGACCGATCGGCCGTTCCCCGCGTGACCGGCGGCGGGACACGAGGGCCCGCTGCACCCGGTACGCGCTCGCGACGTCCCAGTTCTCGCCACCCGATCGGCCGGTGACCGCGCGTGTCGACGTCTGGGCGTCGTCCAGCTCGTGCGCGAGCCGCTCGACCTCGCCGTCCGTCAGGCTCATCGGTCGCCCTCCCGTCCGGCGGCGGCGAGGTCGAGCGCGACGTCCGCGATCATGTCCTCCTGCCCGCCGACGAGCCTGCGGCGCCCGGCCTCCATCAGGATGGCGCGTACGTCGAGGCCGTACTTCTCGGCCGCTCGCCCGGCATGGAGGAGGAAACTGGAGTAGACGCCCGCGTACCCCAGGGTCAGCGTCTCGCGGTCCACCCTGACGGGACGCGTGCGGAGCGGGCGGACGATGTCGTCGGCGGCGTCCTGCAGCGCGAAGAGGTCGCACCCGTGTTCCCAGCCCAGCAGATTGGCCACCGCCACGAAGGGCTCCGCGGGACAGTTGCCCGCGCCGGCGCCCTGTCCGGCCAGCGCCACGTCCACCCGCACCGCCCCGTGCTCGACGGCGGTCACGCTGTTCGCCACCGAGAGCGAGAGGTTCTCGTGCGCGTGGATCCCGACCTCGGTCCGCGGGTCGAGCACGTCGCGGTAGGCGTCGACGCGTTCGGCGACGTCACGGCCGGTCAGGCGTCCCCCCGAGTCCGTGACGTAGACGCAGTTGGCGCCGAAGGACTCCATGAGCGCGGCCTGCGCGGCGAGTCTCGCCGGGTCCAGCATGTGGCTGAGCATGAGGAACCCGGACACGTCCATGTCATGCGACCGGGCCCAGTCGATGTGCTGTGCCGCGATGTCGGCTTCGGTGCAGTGGGTCGCGATCCGGACGCTGGTGACGCCGTGCCGGTGCGCGCGCTCCAGATCCTTGATCGTGCCGATCCCCGGGATGAGCAGGGTGGTGAGCCTGGCACGTCGCAGCACCTCGGCCGCTGCGTCGATCCACTCAAGGTCGGAATGGGCGCCGAAACCGTAGTTCGCGCTCGAACCACCGAGGCCGTCCCCGTGCGCCACCTCGATGGCGTCGACCCCCGCCGCGTCGACGGCCGACGCGATCCTGCGCACCTGTTCGGCCGTGTAAGAATGACCCATCGCATGCATTCCATCGCGTAGAGTCACATCTTGGATGTAGATCTTCATAGCTCAACCCCCTCACGCAGCTCAAGGATCCGCTCGGCCGTCCGCAGGGCCGCCGAGGTCATGATGTCGAGATTGCCGGCGTACTCCGGCAGGTAGTGACCGGCTCCGGACACTTCGAGGAAGACCGTGACCTTGGTCCCGGAGAACGTGCGGCCGAGCGCCGGGACGTACGCGCCGTCCAGCCGGTCGAACTGGACGTCCTGCTTGAGCCGATACCCCGGGACGTACTCCTGAACTCGCGCGACCATGTCCCTGACCGCGCGCGCCACCGCGTTCCGGTCGAGCCGTTCCCGGCCGGGCGAGTCCTCCACCAGGCAGTAGACGGTGTCCCTCATGACGATGGGAGGGTCCGCCGGGTTGAGGATGATGATCGCCTTGCCGATTCCGGCACCGCCGACGGACTCGATCGCCCGGCTCGTGGTCTCGGTGAACTCGTCGATGTTGGCGCGGGTCCCAGGGCCGGCCGAGCGCGACGCGATGGACGCGACGATCTCGGCGTAGGCGACCGGGGCGACCCGGGCCACGGCGGAGACGACCGGGATGGTTGCCTGCCCGCCGCACGTCACCATGTTCACGTTGTCGACGAAGTGCATCTCGTCCAGGTTGACCGTCGGCACGGCGTAGGGTCCAAGGGCCGCCGGGGTCAGGTCGATCATGAGCTTTCCGTGCCGGCGCGCGAACGCGGCGTGCCGCTCGTGTGCTCCGGCCGAGGTCGCGTCGAAGATCACCGCCGCGTCGCGGAACTGGGGCAGGTCCGCCAGCCCGTCGACGCCTTCCGCCGTCGTCGCGACGCCATGCCTGCGGGCCCGCGCCAGACCATCGGATTCCGGGTCGATGCCTACCATGGCCGCCATCGAAAGCCGCTCCGAGAGGCGTTCGATCTTGAACATGAGATCTGTCCCGATATTGCCGGAGCCGATGACGACGGCTCCCGCCTTTCGCCCTGCGGCCATCACATCTCCCGATCGACGAAGCTGACCTCGACCTGGCCGAGTCCGGCCAGTCGAGCTGTGAATCGCCCGGTGCCCGCCACCTCGGCCATCGGCCCGAGCGCACCGGTCATGATGATGTCGCCCGCCCGCAGCGGCCGGCCGCGGCGGGCGAGTTCGCGTGCGACCCAGGTGGCCGAGACCACCGGCGATCCCATGCACGCCGCGCCCGAGCCGAACGCCACGTCCTCACCGTCGTGCTCCAGGACCATGCCGACGTCGGCGAGGTCGAGGCCGTCGAGCGATCGCGGGGTCGTTCCCAGCACCACCCCGCCGCTGGAGGCGTTGTCCGCGATCGTGTCGCTGATCGTGATGTCCCAGTTCGCGATCCGCGAGTCCACGATCTCGATCGCCGGCAGGACGAAGCCGGTCGCCCGGATCACGTCGGCCACCGACGGTCGGGGCGGCTCGATGTCCGCTTCGAGGACGAACGCGACCTCGGCCTCGACCCGGGGCTGAAGGTAGGCGCCGCGCTCCAGCTCACTGCCGTGGGAGTGCAGCATGTCGTCGAACACCAGTCCGAAGTCAGGCTCGAAGACGCCGAACTGCTCCTGCACCGACCTCGCGGTGAGACCGATTTTGCAGCCCACGACACGGGCTCCCGCTCGCTCGCGTTCGGCGGCGACCGCCTCCTGCACGGCGTACGCCCGCTCGATGTCGCCGGTGCCGATCAGGTCCCGCACCGGGGCGCACGGGGCGGCGTCTCTGGCCGCCGCGAGCAGCCGGTCGGCCGCATCGTCAATCGTCGTCTTCACAGTTGCACGCACACATTCGTCGGCTCGGTGTAGAAATGGAGCGAGGCCTCGCCGCCCTCACGGCCGATCCCGGACAGGCCCATGCCGCCGAACGGCGAGCGCAGGTCCCGCAGGTACCACGTGTTGACCCACGACATGCCGACCCGCATCGCCTGGGCGACCCGGTGGCCGCGGGTGAGGTCCGAGGTCCACACGGACGACGCGAGACCGTACTCGGTGTCGTTCGCGAGAACGATCGCCTCCTCCTCGGAGTCGAACGGGATCAGGCCGGCGACCGGCCCGAACACCTCCTCCCGCATGACGCGGTCCCGCTGGTCGAGACCGACCCAGATCGTGGGCTCGATCCAGGAGCCGCCGTCGAGGGCCGGTCCCATCGCCGGGACGCCGCCGCCGACGACGGTCCTCGCACCCGCCTCCTCGGCCAGGCCGAAGTAGGTGAGCACCTTGTCCCGATGGGCCTGGGAGATGAGCGGGCCGGTCGTCGTCGTCTCGCTGAGCGGGTCGCCCAGGGCGAGCGCCTCGGCCCGGGCGGCGAGACCGTTGACCACGTCGTCGAAGATCGGGCGCTGTACGTAGACCCGCTCGGTACACAGGCACACCTGGCCGGTGTTGGAGAAGATCGACCGGGTGAGCCCGTCCAGTGTCGTGCCGAGATCGGCGTCCGCGAAGACGACGGCGGCGTTCTTGCCGCCCAGCTCGAACGACACGGGCCGGACCCGCGCGGCGACGGTCCGCATCACGTGCGCGCCGGTCGCCGTCGAACCCGTGAACGTGACGCCGTCGATGCCGGGGTGCCCGGTGAGGAACTCCCCGGCGGAGTCCCGGCCGAACCCGTGGACCACGTTGTAGACGCCGTCCGGCAGGCCCGCCTCACTCAGCACCTCGGCCAGCAGCGCCGCCGTGGAGGGTGTCTCCTCACTCGGCTTGACCACCACGGCATTGCCGCAGGCGAGCGCCGGTGCGACCTTCCAGGTCAGCAACAGCAGCGGCAGGTTCCACGGGACCACCACGGCGACGACCCCGAGCGGCTTGCGCACCGCGTAGTTGAGCGCGCGGCGTCCATCCGGCAGTTCGGTGAGGAACGACTCCTGACCGGCCGCTCCGACGACGTCGGCGAAGGCCCGGAGGTTCGTGACGGCGCGTGCGACGTCGACGCCACGAGCGTGCGTCACCGGTTTGCCGGTGTCCCGCACCTCGGCGGCGACGAACTCCTCGAAACGCTCCTCGATGCGGTCGGCCGCCCGGCGGAGCAGGGCCGTACGGTCGTTCGTGGTCCACCGCGACCAGGAACCGCCGAGCGCGTCACGTGCCGCCTGCACGGCGCGCGCCACCAGCGCGCCGTCAGCCTCGTGTACACGTCCGGCGACGTGGCCGGTGGCGGGATCGACGTTGTCGAACAACGACGTGGTGTCGGGCTCGACGAATCGTCCACCGACGAAGTTGTGGACGATGCCCTCTGCGAACGCTGCGGTCATGGTCATATGCTCACCGGACCGCGCCATGTGCCACAAATAGGTCTTACGAGGTGTGCCATGTCCATACGTGCATATCTGTAGTGAGTCATGCGTCACGTCCCAGGGTTCCCAGGTACAGCTCGACGACCTTGGGATCGTGCATGAGTTCCCGGCCCGTCGCCGTGAAGGCGTTGGCCCCCTGGTCCAGGACGTATCCGCGGTCACAGATCTCCAGGCAGCGCCGTGCGTTCTGTTCGACGATCACGACGCTGACACCGGCCCGATTGATGTTCCGGGTCTGAACGAACACCTCGTCCTGCATGTGTGGCGAGAGACCGGCGGACGGCTCGTCGAGCAGGAGCACCGAGGGATTCATCATGAGCGCGCGTCCCATCGCCACCATCTGCCGTTCCCCGCCGGACAACGACCCGGCTGGTTGGCTCCGCTTGTCCAGCAGTGAGGGGAACAGGCCACCGACGAAGTCCAGCCGCTCGGCGAACGTCGCGGGCGCCTGGTAGCAGCCCATCTGGAGGTTCTCCTCGATCGAGAGGCTGGTGAAGACGTTCTCGGTCTGCGGCACGAATCCGATACCGCGGGCCACGAGCGAGTCCGCGCGTTCATTGGTGATGTCCTCCCCGCGTAGGCGGACCGCCCCGCTGCGAACCGGCACGAGGCCGAACAGCGACTTGAGGAGGGTCGACTTCCCGGCCCCGTTGGGCCCGATGATGCCGATCAGCTCCCCCTGGTCGCACCGGAGGCCGGCCTTCCTGAGGATGTCGACCCCCGGCACGTACCCCGCCACGAGATCTTCGGCGACCAGCAGTTCGCGTGCCGCGCTCACCGGCCGCCCCCCTCACCGCTCAGCGCCGAGGCGGTCTCGCCGAGGTCGCTGCCGAAGCGTTCACCCAGATAGGCGCCGACCACCCGCTCGTCGTTCGTGACCTCTCGTGCCGTACCCTCGGCGATCACCCGGCCCTGGGCCATGACGACCACGCGGTCGGAGATCTCGTGGACCATGTCCATGTCGTGCTCGACGAACAGCACGCTCACCCCGTCGTCGCGCAGCGACACGATGTGTCCGAGCAGCGACTGTTTGAGCGCCGGGTTGACCCCGGCCATGGGTTCGTCGAGCATCACCATCCGGGGCTCGACCATGAGCGCGCGGGCCATCTCCAGCAGCTTCCGCTGCCCACCGGAAAGCGACCCGGCCAGTTCGTCGCGCTTGTCGTCCAGCAGGAACCGCGCCAGGAGCGCACGCGCACGAGAGGTGTTCTCCTTCTCGCCCCGCTTCCACAGCGCGCTGAACGGGGCCGTCCACAGCCGCTCGCCGAGCTGACCCGGCGCGGCGATCCTCATGTTCTCCAGCACCGTCAGCCGGGAGAGGACCTTCGTCAGCTGGAAGGTGCGGACCATGCCCAGCCGAGCGACCTTGTGCGGGGCCACACCCGCCAGTGGGTGACCGTCGAACGTCCACTGGCCGGCGTCAGGACGGTCGAATCCGGTCAGCAGGTTGAACAACGTGGTCTTGCCCGCCCCGTTGGGGCCGATGAGCGCGGTGATCTCGCCCCGGTGGATGTCCAGGTGGTCCACGTCGACGGCGGTGAATCCGCCGAATCGCCGCTCCACTTTCTCGGCCGTGAGGATCACGGCCGGATGGGGGCTGGAGCGTTCAGGCATTGAGCGCCATCTCCTTACGATCTCCGAAGATTCCTTGGGGTCGATAGACCATCAGCAGCACCAGGGCGACTCCCACGAGGATGAACCTGACCGTTCCGATCTGGTCGCCCGTCATCAGCCAGGTGGGGATGACCGGGTCCTGCCCTTCGGTGAGCGCGCCCAGGATCCCGCTGACCAGGGACAGGAGCGCCCAGAAGAGGACCGCGCCCACGACCGGGCTCATGATCCGGGCCGCGCCGCCGAGAATGAGCATCGTGCAGACGATGAACGTCAGGTCGAAGCTGAAGTTGTCCGGCTGCACGGAGTTCTGGCCCAGCGCGACGATGAACCCGCCGAGCGCGCCGATGAGACCGCCGATCGCCAGTGCCTGCATCTTGTACGTGTAGACGCTCTTGCCCAGGCTGCGGACCGCGTCCTCGTCCTCACGGATCGCCTTGAGCACCCGGCCCCATGGCGCGCGCATGATCGACCAGACGAAAACGCTGACCACCACGACCAGACCCCAGCCCACCGTCATGACCCACAGGTCGGTCGGCCGGTACCCGAGGAACGGCTGCTGGAACGGATTGGCCGCCTGGAACCCCGTCGAGAAGCCGGAGATCCCGTCGCGTCCGTGGAAGACACCCTGGAACGCCGCGCCGAAGAATAGCCGCAGGACCTCCGAGGCGGCGATGGTGGCGATGGCGAGGTAGTCCGCGCGCAGACGCAGGGTCGGCACTCCCAGGAGGAGGCCCAGCGCGACACTGCACAGCAGGCCGAGACCGATCGCGGCGAAGAACGGGAGTCCCAGCGAGACGGAGCCGACCGCGAACCCGTACGCGCCGACGGCGAGGAAGCCGGCCTGGCCGAAGTTGATCAGACCCGCGTATCCGAACTGCACGTTGAGCCCGATGGCGGCGAGACAGAAGTACGCCGCGTCGACGGAGAAACCGGCCCGGAGGGCGCTCATCAGGATGTCCATGTCAAACCTCTCGATCAACCGATGCGCTCGGCGCGCCCGAGGAGTCCTCGCGGCCGGACGAGGAGTACGCCGATGAGCAGGAACAGCGCCGCCGCCACCTTGAGCTCGGACGGGATGACCAGCGTCGACATCTCGATCAGGGTGCCCACGAGCAGACTTCCGATGACGGCTCCCCACACCGATCCGAGTCCGCCCACCGTGATGGCGGCGAACATCACCAGGAGCTGGAGCGCGCCGAGGTCGAACTTCACGGCCTGGCTGAAACCGAGGAGCAGGCCGCACGTCCCGGCGAGCAGGGCGCCCACGGACCAGACGGCCGCGATCACCCGGTCGACGTTGATGCCCGCCGTCGCGGCGAGGGCCGCGTTGTTGGCCACCGCGCGCGTCGCCCGGCCGAGCCTGGTCCTCCTGAGCGCCACCGTCACACCGACGACCAGCACGAGCGCGATCGCCATGCAGACCAGGTCGCGGATGGAGAAGGTGATCGGACCGAGACGGTGGCCTTCTGGCGTCGTGTACTGGCGATACGTCTCCGTCCTGCCACCGGTGAAGAACTGGTAGGTGTTCCGGAGGATGAACTGCACCCCGATCGAGATGATCATCATGGCGAGGACGCTCGTACCTCGGCGCCGGATCGGGCGCCAGAAGAACCGATCCTGCGCGAACCCGAACGCGGCGGCCAGTCCCGCGGCGAGGAGTCCGGCCAGCCAGATGTCAGCGCCCATCACGTTGAGCGCGTACGTCACGAGTGCGCCGAAGGTCACCATCTCACCGTGCGCGAAGTTGGTCAGACCGGTGGTGCCGAAGATCAGCGAGAGCCCCAGCGCGCCGAGCGAGATGATCAGGCCGAAGTAGAGACCGTTGAACAGGCTCTGCGGGACCTGGTCCACCCAGCTCAACGTCTGACGGTCACCCTTCCCCAGGACGAAGGTGACCGTCAGGGGAAGGGTGCTCGAAACCGCCCTGGTGATCGGGTTGCGACCACCTTCACGCAGCGCGACGCCGTCCGGGAGCGACGTCTCGTCAAGCTCGATCGAGATGGTCCCGACCTTGAACGGCACCTCCACCGAGAAGCTGCCGTCCGCCAGACTGGTGGCGGAGTGCTTCGCGCCCGACGCGTCGGTCACCGTCACCGTGCCGCCGGCGACCGGTGCCGATCCCGTGTCGTCACGGTTGACCAGCTTGCCCGTCACCTTCACGACGCCGGGGCCGTCCACCCCGGCCGTGACCGCCGGGGAGGTCGCCGCGACCGCCACGGAGCCGGCACCGAAGAAGGCCACGACGAGCAAGACAAGGCATAGGGCAGGACGGAACCGCACGGAGACTCCAAGTTCGGGGGAAAGAGAGGTTCGGTGCTGTGGTGTCACGTGTCCTGACGTCACAGCATCGCGGGTCGGGCTACTGACCCATCCAGAGGCCGGCCTTGATCAGCTCAGGCACGATCTTCTTGGTCTCGTCGAACCCGACGAGCGCGATGGCGTCCGGATCCGCCGCCTTGATGGCGTTCACCTCGGCCGTGAATCCGCCCGAGTCCGCGGCGTAGAAGCGCGTGGCGACGACGTTGCCGCCCGACTCGGTGAACGACGTCTTGATGCTCCCGGCGAGTCCCTGCCCGTACGCGTCCTGCCGGACAAGGATCGCGACGTCGGTGTAGCCGTCGTTCGACATCGTGTTGGCGAGCACGCCGCCCTGCAGGGCGTCCGACTGCATCATGCGGAAGAACAGCCCCTTGTCGGGGAAGGTGTCGAACGCCGGGGACGTCACGGAGGGAGAGATGTTGAGAATCCCCGCGTTCACGATCTTGTCGAGAACGCTGAGGGAAACGCTCGACGAAGCGGTCCCGACGATGACGTCCACGTCCGCGTCGAGCAGCTTGTCCACTTCCTGCGGCGCGATGTTGGGCGTTCCGTCACCTGAGTCCCCGCCGACCAGCTTGACGTCCTCACCCAGGACTCCGCCCTGGTCGTTCAGTTCGGCGACGGCCACCTTGACCCCTGCCGACATCGGCGGACCGAGATAGGACAGGTCACCGGTCTGTGGCAAGAGGGAGCCGAACACCAGTTGGCCGTCACCGGGCGCGGCGACGCCGCTGATCTCCTGCGCCGGGAGGGGGATCGGGTCGGCGGAAGCCTCACCCGTCTCGTTGCCGACCGACTGGTAGGTGTTGTCCGCGCCGTACTGGAAGATGCCGACGGAGGCTGCCGAGGGGCTGCCGGTCTTGTTGAGATCGATCGGACCGCTCAGCCCGTCGTAGTCGATCTCCGAGCCCGCCTTCAGTAGCTTCGAGCAGTCCGCGAAGGAAGCGCACTTGTCTCCCGGCGCGTTCGAGACGTCGCGCATCTTGGCGGCGACCGACTTCGAACTGTCACTCTTCGCGGCCTCCGCCGCGAGCGCCGTCAAGATCACCGAGTCGTACGCCTCCACCGCGTAGGCGAAGTCCTTCAGCCCGGGGTCGGCGGCGAGGAGCCGCTTGCGGAACTCGTCGGTCGATTTCCCACCGGGAATGACGCCTTTCACGCCGTCGAACGTGCCGGCCTTGAATTCGTCGCCGTACTGAGTGGTGTTGCCGTCGACCAAGTAGATCTGCGTCTTCTTCGAGGGTTGTGCCGTACTCGGCTGATCAGTCGCGTCAGAACATCCCGTGACGAGCAGGGACGCCGCGACGGTGGCCGCCAGCCCTATCAGTTTTCGATTCATGTGGTGCTCCAGATCGGCTGCGTCGCACTGTCCCCCGAGCCGGCAAGACGCTGATGTACGTCGAGGATGAGTGCCATGCCACATGTCCGTCTAATGCATGTTCTCAGTCCTGCCATACCTGTTCAGGCATGACCGCGATCCCAGGCGCATGCGGAGACGGAGACGGAGTCGGGCGTGCCGGCCAAGCTCATGACCGATCGCGTGGAGTTCGAGCGGTCAGGGACGAGGCCGGTTGCCGGCCGAGGTCGAAGCGGTCCTGCGCGAGGTCATCGGCTCGCGGTATCTGAACCGTCAGCGGCTCAAGATCGTCCAGTCAAGGTCGTCTGCGGGAAGCTCGCAGTCCGGGGAATCCAGGGCCAGGGCATGATCGCCGACCCAACGGGCGAAACTCGTCCGGCGGTTCGTCTCCACGCTCATGCCGACAGCATGTCGTCGGACTCGACAAGGTCCTCATGCCAGAGGAGAAACTGCGGGAACGGTTGAAGTGCCGCCGAGCCGCCCGTGGGCCTCACGAACGCACGACCAGAGCACATCCTCCAGCTCCGCTCTGAAAGTCGCCATCTCCTTGGCGGTCCCGATGGTCACCCGCAGCCAGCCGGGTGGTCCAACCTCGCGGATCAGCACGCCACGCCAGAGCAACCGTTCCCATACCGCGTGCCTGTCGGGAAGACGCCCGAACAACAGGAAGTTCGCGTCGGAGTCGAGCACCTCCAGTCCTATGCCACGCAGCCAAGCCGCGGTCGCGTCACGCTCGGCGCATACAGCTTCGACCGCGCTCAGCACCTCGTCCCGGTGCGCGAGCGCGACCCGCGCCATCGCCTGGGTGACCGCCGACAGGTGGTAGGGCAGACGAACCAGCTCCATCGCCTCGATGACCGCAGGATGGGCGGCGAGGTAGCCGAGCCGCGTACCTGCCATCCCGAACGCCTTGGAGAGCGTCCGGGTGACGATCAGCCGTGGATTCGAGGCCAGCAGCGACAACGCCGACGGCGTACCGGGGCGCGTGAACTCGAAGTAGGCCTCGTCCACGACCACCATGCCGGTCGCGGCCGCGGCCAACCTCTCGATCACCTCAAGGTCCAGCACCTCCCCGGTCGGGTTGTTGGGGGAGGTCAGGAGGACGATGTCCGGCCGGAGCTCTTCGATCGCCGCCACCGCCTTGTCCGGATCGAGTCGGAAGTCATCGTCACGCGCGCCGGAGATCCACTCCGTGGCCGAGGTGGCAGCGATGATCGCATGCACGGAGTAGGAGGGATCGAAGCCCATCGCCGAGCGTCCGAGACCGCCGAACGCCTGCATGATCTGCTGGAGCACCTCGTTCGATCCGTTGGCGGCCCAGATGTGACCTGCCGTCAGCCCGTGACCGAGGTAGGCGGCCAGGTCGGCGCGCAGTTCGGTGGCGTTGCGGTCGGGGTAGCGATGCAGCTCGCCCGTACTCGATCGCACCGCCGACACCATGGCTTCAACCAGCGCCGACGGTGGCGGATAGGGATTCTCGTTGGTGTTGAGCCTGACGGGTGCGTCGATCTGCGGCGCGCCGTAGGGGACGCGACCGCGGAGGTCGGGGCGCAGCGGCAGGTCGGTGAGGGAGAACTCGTTGGCCGACTTCTGCCTCTCTATGTAGCCATTCACATGCGTCTCCTTGTTGCAGATCAACAGAGATCGCTGTGACAGTCCATGCTCATGCAGCAGCCGCGATGCCAAGAACCGAGATCGTCGCACCGGACCCGGGTGGCCTGCGGATGGTCGTGCTGTGCGGGCCTGCCTGACCCGTGCAAGGAGACCAACCCTGCTTCTGTTACACAGAGTGTTCCTGCGATCTTGTCTGAACGCTTATCTGTACGCGGACACACCATGGCAGCGACCTATCACGACGGCCGAGGTGCTCATGTCCTGGTGGGTGACGTTGCTGTAGAGGTTCACGCCTGCGGCGACCAGTCTTGTGAACGTACCCGCCCGCAGGCTGGTCAGGTGGAAGTGTCATCCTGCCGCCGGAACACTTCACCACCGAAGAGAAGAGTCGTGGCAGCCAACAGGCCAACTTCGAGCAGACTCGCCGGCGAACTCTTTGTAGGGAGAGTGCGGGACCGCGAACGCACCAAGGTCACTGTTGTCGAAGCCGTACGAAGGCGCGACCCGATGCGCGGGATCGAGCAGCACCCGCCAGATCACCGAGTCGCGAAGGTCACGGTCGAAGGAGACGTCGGCACACAATTGCCGGGCGGCCCTCCTCATGCAGCGCAAGCGATCAAGGGGGCATCACTCGCGAACCCCCCTGACTGGCGGCTCCAGCCGAGTCGGAGCGGCTGACGTCTGCCGCCCTTGGGGCGCACCCACAGCACGTCGTAGCCCTCGGCGCGGCCGAGGTCACCAACGTCCGTGCCGCATCCGGAGACCGGTGGTGAGCGACACGGCCAACTCGGCGGCGCACCTCCTCGGCGTGTTCGGGAGCGACCCGGGCGCCGGCGGTGCTCCGACTGCTACCGGCCGAGCATGAAGGGCCCACCCGCGCCCGGCAAGTCTCCGCTTACCGGGCCGGAAGCGGTCACCGAACGCCGGCTTCAGTTGCCGATGACGCCGTACATCACGTCCGTCGATTCACCCAGGCCGCTTCATGGGCTTTGGGTGACTCAGGATGGTCTCGTGGTAGGTCTTTCCACGGCTCATCCCGAGCAATCTGGCGATGGGCCGCAGCGTCAGCGCGGTGGCGATCAAGTCGCCGATGCGAGGTGACAGCGCCTCGCCGAGCAGCAGCATGTTTGCCGTTCGCGGCAACACGACGCGTCGCTTCCCGCTCCGGACCGCAGCCACCACAGCTCGCGCGACATCTTCCGACGACAGCGGAGTCATGTGCCGGAACGGGGGCGGCATCTCAGCTTCCTCCGCCTCCCTCAACAGATCGGTGGCGGTGAGCGCTGGATGGATCACCGAAACCCGGATATCGCCACCCGCCACCTCCTGACGAAGACTGTCAGAGAATGCGGAGACCGCGTGCATCACAACTGCGTATGAGCCGAATCGGGAAAACGCTTTGCGTCCCATCACGGACGACATGTTGACGATCGTGCCCGACCCCTGTTGCCGGAGTATCGGGAGCACGCGTTGCGTTACGTTGATCATCCCGAAAAGGCTCGCCTGCAGTGTTTGGCGGACGTCGTCTTCGAACGCCGCCGATTCGATACCGCCCACCTTCCCGATGCCCGCGTTGTTCACCAGCACGTCGATTCTTCCGAAGCGGTTCATCGCCGCGTCCACCAGGGCTGTCACAGCACCGGGGGAGGTCACGTCGGTCGGCACCGACAGCGCTTCTGAGTCGAGATCGCGAATTTCGCTCTCCACCTGAGCAAGTCGGTCGGCCGAGCGGGCCGCGAGAACCAACCGTGCTCCTTCCCGGGCAAACGCCAGCGCGGCGGCCCTGCCGATTCCTCGTGATGCGCCTGTGACCAGCACCACCTTGTTCGCGAAGAGCGGGTTCATGCGCTCCCTTTCTTGGTGTATATACAACGTAGGGCCATGGAGATGCGCCTGGGCCGGCCCTGTTTTCCTAGGCCCCTGGCGCATACCCCATGCTGCTCGCAATCCCCTGGACCGCGTTCACGCCTGTCGTCCCGAGAAGCTGCGCCGCCTGCCGCTGAGCCTGCCGCCACTCGGGCATCACGGACTCGATTTTCGCCTGGCCCGCACGGGTGAGCGCAACCTCCCGCATCCCCTTGGCATCAGACGACGGGACCTCGATCCAGCCGTGTTTCAGCAGTAGATTCAAATTCCGGCTGACCGTGGACCTCTCCAGTTGCAGCACATCGCCAAGTTTTGCCGGCGGACACGGGCCGACCTTGCCCAGGGCGGCCAAGAGGTTGACCTGGGCGATGGTCAAACCATGACCACTGAGGGCGCTGTCGTAGAGGCTCGTGAGCGCTCGGCCGATCAACCGGACGCGCACCGCCAGGCAGTCACCCACGATCTCGTCAATGGAAGCGGTTCTCACGCCCCTCAGTGTTGTATATGCATCAAGGAGATGTCAACCGCGTCGGCGGGCACCGGCGAGGGTGGGATACCGTGCCTGCCGAAGCTCCGTCCGTGCAGTTCAAGCGGCACGTGAGTATTCGTGAGGGACTCCACCGAGCCAGTCCCGTCGGCGTACGTTCAGATCGACGATGGTGCCCCGCCTCCGGTGGCCGTCGACAGCCGGAACAGGAACCCGTCGCGAAGGGCCAGGAAGTCGTTTGACCTGCGCGGATGACGTTATCGGCAGGTGCAGGCGCAGGATCGCGACTTCCTACGCTGACATGCCGGACGTCATGCAGCGACCGTACCAATGTGACGTCTGATTACTGCCAGCCGTACCGTGGCATGATCGGCCAGACTCTCGACCCATGAGCAACCGACTTGATGGCAAAGTAGCCCTGGTGACCGGCGGCGGCCGGGGCATCGGCGCCGCCGTGGCGCTGCGTCTGGCGCAGCAGGGCGCCGATGTGGCTCTCACCTTTCACAACAACGAGCGTCGCGCTGAGGAGGTCGTGGACCAGGTCAAGGCAGCAGGGCGGCGGGCTGTGGCCATCCAGGCCGACAGCGCCGACCCGGCAGCGCTGACCGCCGCGATCGACAGGACCGCCGACGAACTGGGCCGCCTGGACATCCTGGTCAACAATGCCGGCGGGTTCCCCGTCGGGCCGCTGGAACAGGTGAGACTCGAGGAGTTCGACCACACGGTCGCGGTCAACGTCCGCGCGCCGTTCGTCGCCTCGCAGGCCGCCGTGCCGCACATGCGTGCCGGTGGGCGCATCATCACCATCGGCAGCATGGTGGCCGATCGGGTGGTGTTCCCCGGGTTCTCCCTGTACGCGATGAGCAAGACCGCGCTCACCGGACTGACCAAGGCGCTCGGACGCGAACTGGGCTCGCGCGGGATCACGGTCAATCTGGTGAGCCCGGGCGCGACCGACACCGAGTTGAACCCCGCCGACGGCCCCAATGCCGAAGTGATCAACGGGTTCACCGCGCTCGGCCGATACGCGGAGCCGGCCGATGTGGCCGCGGCCGTGGCGTTCCTGGCCGGAGAGGACGGACAGTACATCACCGGGGCGACGCTCACCGTCGACGGAGGATTCACGATCTGACCCGTGTACCGCTCGAAGATTGAGTCCGCGGTCTGAGCTGCGGTAGGGCGGCGTGGCGGGATTCGCCGATCATGCCTGCGACGGCGGGTTTCGGTGAATGGATCACAGGTCGTCGAGGTCGGTCACCTCGCAGGAGGGCTGCGTGGCGATGTCCGGCGGACATTGTTGCCGGGACCGGCACGGGCCTGCTCGGGACTGGTACGGCCGATGCCCGTTGTAGTGGATCAAATATTCGTGAAGCACGCGGGCCGGGTGGCGTTCGCCGAGGTGCAGGATCCGATCCTGAAGTTCACGACAGTGGGTGCCGATGACCCGCTCGCAGATGGCGTCCATCCTCAGCGTCTGCGGCGGTGTTGTGATGATTCGCAGTCCTTCGGTTTCGAAGACCTCCCTGAAGGCGAAGGCGAAGACCGGGTCCCGATCGGTGGGGTGATCTGGAGGAGCGGGGCGTAGTTGCCGCCGTCGTCCTCGGCGAAGGCCGTGAGCACGTCGGGGCCGCCCGCCGCGTCCAGCTCGCGGCGGCGAGGCGACGGACCACGGGCTGCAGCGGGGTGCGTTCGCCGGGGTCGCCGGGGCCGAAGGCGATCTTGACGAGTTCGTTGAGGTCGATCGCGACGGGGGCGACGACGGCGAACTCGAAGTCGAGCAGTGCGACCACGCGGCCGTCGTGCCACAGGGTGTTGGGCGTGCAGAAGTCGCCGTGGTTGAGCGCCTCGGGCGCGGCGGGCAGCGCGGCCCAGAAGCGGTCGAGTGCCCGGCCGAGCCCCTTGGCCTGGGCCGGGGTGAGCCCGCCGGCCGAGACCAGCCGGCCGAGTGCGGCCGTCGCCGTTCGTTTCGGTCGGTGATGGGCCGGGGTTGCCCTGTCCTCGTGCTCGGCGGCGTCGGCCCGCACGTGGCGGCGGCGGGACTTGGCCCATCGCGGCCGTCGCCCGACCGGCCCTCCGGCCTCCACCCGGGGTCGCCGCCCAGGTGGCGCCGGGCCCGTTCGACCAGATCCTCGTCCCCCTCGGGATGCCCGAGCAATTCCTCGATCCGCTCCCGTTTGTGCTCGACCAGCGCGGAGCCGGCCGGGCGCGCCGGCGGCGATCTCTGCGGGCGGTACGGGCGTGCCACCGCGTCGGGGGTGCACCTGCGTGGTTACGGGCGCGCCCTCGCCGCGGCGTCCCGGACCGTGTGGTCCTGGCCCGTCTTCGCCAGTTCGTCCAGCACTTCCAGCGCCTCTGCGGTGCCGATCCGGGCGATGGCGTCGACCGCCTTGACCGCGCGGGCCCTGGTGCCCCGCGCTACCCAGCCGGGGATCAGGGCGGCCAGGTCGCGGGCCGTCCGGCCGTCGCCGAGCCATCCCAGCGCGGGCAGCGCCCAGGCGTCGCCGTGCAGGAACAGCGCCCAGCCCAGGTCGGCCAGCGAGCGCCGGTCGCAGGCGTCGCGGACCGCGTCCAGCCGCTCGTCCGGCTTCCTGGCCAGCGCGACGAGCCTCCTGGTCGCGTCGGCGGGCAGGGCCCGGCCGCCGCCCTTGAGCAGCACCTGCGGCAGGACATCGGGATCGGCGTACGCGGGCAGCCGGGCCGCCCGCCCCGGCGCGGTCAGCACCGCCGGGACGTCCTCGCCGGGCGCGTCCGGGACCCGCGGCGCCGGGTCCGGCCCGGGCAACTCGGGATGCGCCTTGAGGTGCATGCGGAGCAGCCCGGCGGCGAGGAGCGCCGACGTCGAGTCGCTCGCGGCCACCGTGGACAGCACCCGTACCGCCCGTATGGGGAAGCGCTCCATCGCTGCAAGCAGGTACTCACGCGCGAACTCCCGCTCGTACCGCTCCAGCAGCAGCTTGAACGCCTCGTCGCTCGGAATCAGGGAGATCAGCTCAATGAACTGCTCCCGCCACGGCTTGTAGATCCTGAGCCGGTCCCAGGCGTCGACCAGGACCGGGGCGGCCGCCGGGCCCAAGCCGTCGGCCATCGTGGCGCGCATCCCGTACGTGAACGCGTCGAAGTCGGACTCCTCCAGTCTCCAGCCGAGCAGTTCGAGGTGCCGCAGCGTGCTCACCGACGCCCACAGTCGTTCGCGGTAGAAGGCGTTCGAGCCCCACTCGGCGGACGGCGGGTCGGCGCAGCACTCGTCCACCCAGTCGTGCCGGGTGGGCACCAAGTAGGAGACGACGAACCGCCGCGAGCGGGTGCCGCGGTGCGCGGCCAGGCGTTCCACCGCCCGCCGATACTCCTCCTCGGGGCAGAAGGCCAGCAGCCCCCGGACCCGGCGCAGGCTTACCGAGTCGACCTGCCGAAGGGAGTCCAGCGGGCGCAGGTCTTCCGTCGAGGAGGTGATGCCGCTCAGTTCGGCGAGCGCGCAGGCGGCGAAGGCGAGCCCGCGGGAGGCGATCCACCCGTCGGTGAAGGTTCGCGGCGTCTCGTTCCCGTTCCGCGTGCCGTCGACGATCGATGCGATCGCCGCCGCCCCGGCGGGGTCATCGGCGCCGCTGAGGTATGCCCGCGCGTGCGCGACCAGGGCCTTGTCGCTCCTGCCCGCCGACAGTACGGCCTCGATGCGGCCGCGGTGCTTCTCGGTCAGCTTCGCTGCCAGGTCCGCGGCGCCAGGGTCGACGGTGTCGCTGGGCGCGACCTCGCCCAGCGCCCGGTCGGAGACGCCCGGTTCCGCGGGGAGCGCGCCGCCCCGCCGGGGGTGCAGATCTTGGCGTAGGGGCTCGGAGAGGACCAGGACGTCCTCGGCCGGGGGAAAGTGATCGTCCACGGCGGATCACCGTAGCGGAACCGGGTGACACTCACCCCGCGTCGGCAGATACCGCAGGTCGCACTCCACATCTCGGACGGTCCGGGCCGGCACCAGCAGCGAATCCACCGCCTCGGCCCGCAACCGGCCCCCGCCCACGCGTCGGACCCGCCCATCGGGCAGCGGTTCAGCCCCGGCCTCGGGTTCGAACACGCCCTTGCGAACGGTGCTCTCGCTGACCCCGGCCACCCGCGCGACCAGCCGAACACCCCATGACCCAGCAGCCGGGCCTCGGTCGCCAACGCCAGCCGCCGCTGGCGCTCGTTCAAATGAGGTAACAACACCGCGAACCGCAACGCGAGCTGATCGCGGACCTCGCCCGGGATGGCCATATCAACCCATCGAACCGGAAACCCGGAAGCACCGTGTTGTTTCCTTACAACTCCACGGTGAACGACCAGGCGCTATCGTCGTTCTGATGTTCAGTGCCACGACGAGGAGCCTGCACAAGGCTTCACTGTCGTACCCGCAGGTCGGAATATGATGGATCAGGGAGTTGCCGCCGAGGCCTTGCGCAAGGGGGCGGCATGAGGCGTCTCGTGCCCTGGCTGGCAATGATCTGTCTCGCCGGTTTCTGTGTCGTGCTCGCCGGACAGGCCTGGACTGAGAAAGATCCGGATCCGCCGCCGACGGTACAGCCGGCGGCACGGCTGCCTGTGCTGCCAGGTAAGAACGCGCCGCGCCTCGACTACGCGGTGTTGTACGACCCGGGGGTCATCCGGGAACCCGAGGCCGCGCACCACTCCTGGAGAGTGGGGACCGGCTCCGGCCAGGAGTGGCGGATCGAGGACGCGCTCGGCTTCGTTCCCAAGGACGGCGGGCAGGCGGTGTCGCCCCTCGCCATCAGCGACGACGGCCGCCGCCTCGCCTATCTCCAGCGTTCCGACCGTGCCCTGGTTGTCAGAGACCTCGCCAGCGGGGAGACCAGGCGGGTCTTCACCAGGGTGTACCGGCCCGGCGACGACTCGTGGAACGTCGAGCTGACCTTCCATGCGGACGGGGAACTGCTGTTCGTGTGGAACGCCGGCGGCGGGAGCGAGCTGATCGATCTGGCGTCGACGGCGCGTCTGCGCGTCGGCACGGAGTTTGAGCGTGACCTTCTGGAGGCGCGCGCGGACCGCGGCCGTGTCACCGTGCTGGCCGGCGAGGAACTACGGGTCCGCGAGAACTGGAAGTCTCCGTTTACGGTGGTCCACCGCGAAGGTGATACCGACGACGGCACGCACCCCGTGGTGCTGGGCGATGAAGCGGTGAGCGTCGTCCGGCTGGGAGACGTGAAAAACCTGCGTTATCAGCTGAAGAGAGTGGATCTCCGCCACCCCGCCCACCGGGTCACGTCCGCCGACCTCGCGCTGCCGTACGACCTGGAGACCGTCGACGCGATCCGCCCCCTCGGTCGCGACAGTGTACTGCTCCGCGCCGAGCGGAGCCGGACCTGGCCCGATCACGGGTACCCGCCTGGACCGTGCGACTGGGAGGAGTTCTACATCGTCAACCTGAAAACAGGGGCCATCAGGTGGGCCGATTACCGGGCGGCCGAGATCTGGGGAATGGAAGGAAAGCACATCAAAAGGCATGCCTACGCACGGGACTTCGTGCCCAAGCCGGTTGCAGAACGCCCCGTACCGGCCCCGGACCGCAAGCGCTGCCTCTGACCCGGCGCCCGCAGACAGGAAACGCGTATCCGCGCCGGTCAGAGCTCACGCAGCATCAGGATCTCGTCGCGATCATCACCGGGTGAGAGCAAGTCGTTCGAGATGACCACCCAAGCGACGTATCAGTGGGTTGGGCCTAAACGGCTTGGCCGCGCCAGAAACCCGCAGGCGGACGGTCCGGGTCCGCTAACCCAGAGTGAGCTCGTCGGCGGCGGTGCGCTTCTGCGGCAAGCGCATAGCTGAGACGTACGCCGGGCTGCAGAACCTGCGCCGCCGTGATGCGCCGAGGGAAGCAGGTTAAGACACGACCGCTAGGCACACCACCGCCGACTCACCTGGAAGGTGTCTCCCGCGCAGGATGCGCTCCTGGCCTGCGGTAGGGCACCTCGTTAGGGGTTGGGTCGGGTCGGAGCGCGGTGCTGACCTCGCGATGAGCCCGTTTCCCCGACCCGCCCGCTGAGTGAAGTCGACCGCCAGCGAGGTGCCCTTGGCTGGGGTCCTATACCTACCGCCCCCGCTGAACCACCGACTTCGCCACCCCCACCACCAGTCGGTGACCCACACCGTCACGAGAGCGGGCCATGCCTGCAGCGTTTGGTCATCGACCGGGTCAGGCTCGACTCGGTACCCGGCCTTGAGCAGCGCGGCCTCATGCCGCACCAACTCCGGGGCGGAGGCCTCGCCATCGCCACCGTTGGCAATCACGAACGGCGCACCGTCACCCTCCACGACGAACCCGTCCTGCCGCTCACCGAACTCCCGCCTGTCCGTCGTGCGCAGCACCGCCCGGATGGCCTCAGCGTCGCGATCCCGCACCGTCCATAACAGCCGCTCGCCCGCCCCACGAACCCGAACTCCGGCTTGTCCTCGCTCATGGTCCCCACCGTCGGCCAGCTGCGATCTTCGGCCTAGGGCGATTCGCCCCAGCAGGCCAGTGGTATCCCCGAGGGACATGTCCTTCACCAGCGCGCGAGCGCGGCGAGCAGCCGCTCACGCTGCGCTTCCCTCAGACCACCGACACGTCGTTTCACCTCGACCCCGCGCGTCGCCATCACCGCGGCGACCCTCGCCGGGCCACAACCGGGCACCGCCCGCAGCACCTGCGAGACCCTCGTCCTCTTGACGAGATCATCGTCCTGCGCCGTGGCGAACACCTCCGCCACGGTGACCGTCCCGGCCCGGATCTTGGTCAGCAGCTCACTGCGCGCCGTCCGCGCCTGCGCGGCCTTGTGCAAGGCCATCGCCCTCTGCTCAGCGGTCAACGCCGGTCCCGCCATCGATGGGCCTCCAACCTCGGTTGTCCCCCACCTCCCGACGCCATCACATCGGGCTCGGTGGCGTGTCGGCCTCCCATCATGGAGGACTGTCAACGAATGTGGCAGTAACCCCGGCTCGCCGTACCACTCCTACTCGCAGGCCAGCAGGTCGCCTGGCTGGCAGTCGAGGGCGTCACAGATCTTGGTCAGGGTGGTGAACCGGATGGCCTTGGCCCGGCCGTTCTTCAGAATGGACAGGTTGACCACGGTCACCCCTACCCGATCTGCCGGTTCGGTGAGTGTCATGCCACGCTCGGTCAGGAGTCGGTCGAGGTGAACGGTGATGGCGTGGGTGTCCGGCTCGGCCGGCGACATCAGACGGTGCCTTCCAGGTCGTCGCGCATTCGCACTCCGGTGCGCAGGACGTTCGCTAGTGGGCCGTCCCGGAACGTTGGCCGGGTAATTGATCTCGGCTGGTGGACCCGTCAGGCTGGCTGTCTCTGGAAGCTGGGAGGTAGTCGTGGC
>NZ_JBVJIM010000048.1:0-31515 GCF_055586305.1 Nonomuraea sp. NPDC051298 | reverse complement strand
GCTGACACAGCACCCCGAGATAGCCATGTACCGACACGAACTATCACGGTCCGTCACCACCGAAAGTGGGCCAGAGTCGAAGACCGTACAGTCCCCTCAAGAACGGCCCTTGGTGGAGTGTTCACGAGTCGCGCTGATCTGCGGCGATAGTTAGGCCGTGGAGATCGCTTCCCACAAATAGACTGATCGTTTCCCAAGCTTGCGTTTGGAGAGGAAGCGCGCAGCTTGGTCGCAGGAGGGTGGACGATGCGGTGTCCCGGCCGTCAAGATGCCGTCCCCAAAGGAACATCTCTGTTATCGCTCGGCGCCTATGCCACGATGACATGACCTTCCCGCAGCGCGTCGACGTACTTCCTGGCCTTATCAAGGTCCAGGCCAGTGTCCTTGCGGGCCTGGATGATCGCTTCGTTACGTTTGCCATCGGCGATCAAGCGAAGGACATGTGCGGAGGGCGCCTTGGACATGATCTGGTGGGTCACGAGTTCACCGTTCTCGAGGAAGGCCGGTTCGAGCACATCGTCTTCATAGAAGCGCATGTGAAGGCTGAGATCGAACATCCGGTCGTCCACCCGTTCCTTCAGCCACCGGATGAGTTGTGTCGGCATCTGGAATTCCGCGGCGTGGATCTCCTGGCGTGCGGTCAGCGCCCAGCCTGGTCGAGGTTCTTCGCGACCGCGACGTTCCAACTCCGCGAAGAGGACCCCGCGGATTCTGGCGGCCGGCCCGCGCTGCGCCAACGCCGGGACTCGCACAACCTCCCAGTACCCTTCTCCGCATTCGGCGACCTTGGGGTCATCGTGGTCGTCGACGAACTCCTCAGGAAAGTCGGTCACGATGGTGAAATCTTCGGGCTCTGGCCCAAGTCCCAGATGCCAGCGAAGCTCGGCCACCTCGGCCTCCGACAGGTTGTCGGGGAGATCAGCAGTCACCAGCAATTCATACAGATCCGCCATGGAGGGCATCCTGGCACAGCAGTGATGCAGTGTCCTGGGGAGCGATGGATGCGTGGACCTGTATGGATCTTCTGCTCGGTAGTGACTGCCAGCGCCATGCCGCTTACAGTGTGGAGTTGCAGGACTGCGTGGCGTGAATGCGGCAGATGGGTGTGGGGTAAAGAATCCGACTGAGATGGCTCCCCGATTGGCTCCCATCGACTTCCAGACACGAGAAAAGGGCCCCCGGATCACTCCGAGAGCCCTTCTCACCTGCATCTTCTTGGTGGGGCGTTCACGAGTAGGTCTGACCTGGGAAGCGATGAGGGCTTGGAAGATCGCTTCCCGAGAGCGGCGTGATCGTTTCCCAGGCTGGCGGAGAAGTAGCAGCGCCTCGGTGCGTGCCGCGGGAGCATTGACGCGCTTCGCGAGATGGGATGCGTCCCCGGCTAAGATCCACCGGATCACTGCCTGATCGCTTCGGCCAGCTCGTCGCGGAACTCAGCCCCCGCCAGAGGGTTGGCGTAGTCGCGCGAGTGGACGATCAGCCCGTTCCTGATCCGCATCACCATGACGTAGGAGAAGACGAAGGGCCGGCCAGACCTCGTCATGGATCCGTGGAGGTCGTACTCCACGATGACGACCTCCGGGTCGCGCGTCTCGTGGATGACGACCGGGTCGGCCTTCTCGAACCGCCGCAGCGCAGCGGCCGCCTTGAATCGGGCACGGAAGATCTCCCGCCCCTGCGATCGGGCTGGGATGCCCTCGGGCGCGAAGGGGATCTCGATCACCGCGTCGGGGGCGTACAGGTCGGCGAGGTCGTCCCAGGCATTGGCGGCTGAGTCGCGCAGGAAACGGTCGGCGACCTCGCGGGGTGAAGGGGTGCTCGTGCTCATGGAACTCCTTGAGGGGATGGCCGTGCGGGCCTTGGATAGAATCGGAACGATCCACCCGGTTGGACGTTACGGAACGATCGCCCCGTTTGTCAACGCGGGCCGAGGAGGAGCACATGTCCGACGAGGTCGTCCGCGACGGCGTCGCGCCCGCGCGGGCGGACGCGCGGCGCAACCGGAGCCGCGTGCTGGAGGCGGCGCAGCGTGCCTTCGCGGAACTCGGCCTCGAGGTGCCGCTGGACGAGATCGCGCGACGCGCCGGAGTGGGAGCCGGAACGGTCTACCGGCATTTCCCGAGCAAGGAGGCTTTGTTCGAGGCGGTGGTGCTGGAGCGCCTGCAACAGCTCACCGAGGAGGTCAGCGCCCTGGCCGCCTCCCCTGATCCCGCCGAGGCGTTCTTCGAGGCGGTCCGCCTCACGGTCGAACGGGCCGCGCTGAACAAGGCTCTGTGCGACGCCCTGTCCGCCGGGGTGGACCTACGCCTTGCCGCGCCGGCCCGGGAGGACTACGCGGCCGCCCTCGGCACACTGCTCGACCGGGCCCAGCGCGCCGGCGCGGTACGTCCGGACGTCGACGCGGCCGACGTACGGACGCTCCTGAGCGGTTGCCTGACCATGGAGGGCAGGCGAAACGGCGCGCCCGGCCGCGCGACGGCGATCGTCCTCGACGGGCTGCGTCCCGCTCCGGCGGACGGGCGTCCCTCTCTGCCACCCGTGACGAAAGCCCATACAGAACCGTCACGAAACTCGGCTACTGGCGCAGACGGCGGTGACGGAAGGGACGGTGCCAACGGATCCGGGGAGGAGGACGGTCCGCACTGCCGGCAGTGCGGACGGCACCTCCGGCCCTCCCGCACCGGGCGGCCGGCCTGGTTCTGCGGCCCCGCATGCCGCCAGAAGGCGCACCGCCGCCGCACCGCCGGGCGCTGACGTACGCGCACGCCGCGAGGAGCTGATGGTCGCCAGAGCCGTACTGGCTACGACTCAAGCAGAGCGCGAACGCAGACGGCGCCATCCGCTTCCAGCGCCCGACAGCGAACCCGATTCGGAAACCCTCGAAACGACAAGATCCCGCCCGATCGCGATGATCAGACGGGATCCCGTCAACTTCAGTCCGGCCGTCTCAAGAACGGCCCTGGGTGGAGATGAGGGGATTCGAACCCCTGACCCCTTCGATGCGAACGAAGTCCAGCCCGATCAGCTACCTGTGACAGTACCGGGAAACCCCATGTCAGGGCTAGTTTTCGCCGCAACTGACGTCAACTCACGTCAACCCAAATCAACGTGATCCACTCCCATTTCGCTC
Source organism: Nonomuraea sp. NPDC051298 (assembly GCF_055586305.1). Lineage (NCBI taxonomy): Bacteria > Bacillati > Actinomycetota > Actinomycetes > Streptosporangiales > Streptosporangiaceae > Nonomuraea > Nonomuraea sp. NPDC051298. The sequence continues at coordinate 28,385 of NZ_JBVJIM010000048.1, read as the reverse complement.
CCACCCCTCGGCACCCGCCCTCCGGGTTCGCGGGCGCGCAATCGTGACGGCCGCTTGACCGTCAAAGTGAACATGCGTGCGCATCTTCCGCATTCGACTCGCGTAGCGCATCATGTGACAGTCCGGGCGAGGGGGACAGTACGAGCTACCCGGAACTAAATGCACCAAGGGGAACGAGATCTATGACAATGACGTCAGCACGCCCTGAAACCGACTACAGCGACATCGCGTACAAACTCGCCATAATCGAGCAAACATATCCCGGATGGCGCATTCGCGCCCGCGGCACCTCCATGTGGAGCGCCACCCGCGTCACCCCGCCGACGCCGGCCCAGGCCGCGGCCGGGCTCCACCGCCACATCCTCCAGCCCAGCCTGGACGCCATCGCCGCCATCCTGTGTCAGCAGCTCCTCATCGCGGAAACCGTGCGCTAGCAGCGGCGCCGATCAGCCTTGGGGCCACTCCTCTGCCGGCGTGACGAATGTGCCCAGCGGCTGCACCGGACGCACATAGCCTTGCTCCTCCAGATCGTCCACAGCGTGCCGCGCCGTGTTCATGCCCACGGCGAACTCCTGGGCGAGCTGCTTGAAACTGGGGATCTTCCCGCGAGGCTGGTACACGCCGTCGAGGATCCGCTGCCGGAGGATCTCCATGACCTGCTGCCAGAGAGGTCGTTCCGGATCCGGCTCCCAATTGATCATGGGGAGACCGTAATGCGGCCAGGCAGACCCCATCACGCCGGGATCTGCCCAGACGTGCCTGGGCATGCCTAGACATGCCCATGACAAATCGGATAGAAAAGATCAAAGCGGCGGCGCGGGAAACACCTCCCCCGAGGCATTAGCCCCTCGCTAGGAGCTGTCGGGCCCACGCCGCCGCTCCATCACCTGTCCCCGGCGGTTTACGCCCTCGGGGAGAACATGCGGCCGGAGCCCGTCAGGTGTGCTTCTTCTTGTTCGGCCAGATCTGGTGGAGCGGATCCCACCACACCACATGGAAGCAGTTCCCCTGCAAGAAGCCGTACAGGCGCGGCTCTCCCTCCAGCCGTAACGCCCAGACCTTCGTCATGTCCGACAGGCCGAGATCGATCAACCGCTCGCGGGACTTGGGCGTCGGCAGCGACTCGACGTCATAGTCCTTGCCCGGGTAGCCGCCGTTGTTGAAGAGTTCGTTGATGGTCATGGACTCGAACTGAGCGAGCCGCTGCATGATCCAGCAGAGTGTTGGCCCGTCCACCTTGTCGAACCCCCACGGGCCATCGTGGTCGACGTGACGGAACCGCCACGAGATGCGCTTGTCAGAACTCTCCGCGTCAGGCAGCACGGAACGAGGCGAGACGAAGTGCTTGTCCCGATGCTGTGCCTGGACGTGCTTCGCGGAGAGCTTCTTGCTAGAACTCTTCCCCATCGACGGTCACCAGGGCGCCGAAGAACTCCTCGAAGTCAGCGTCCGACAACTCCTCGGTACTGCGGTCCAACGGTCCCACGTGGGCGCGTGCGCGAGCGGCCAGCCACGGCAGTTCGACATGAGTCATCTGCGAGAGGTCGTGCGCCGACAGGTGCCCCATCCCGTTGAGCACCAGTTCGATCGACTCGATTTCGCCGGCGTCGAGGTTGGACGGCTCGCCCTTGATCTCGCCCCTGTTGAGCTGGAACCGGCCGCGGTGCTTGGAGTACAGGTCGGGGCAGACGGGACCGTTCGCCCATGCCTGGAATCGCTCGGGGAACAGTAGACGACTCTCCCACGCGAGGTGATAGCCGTAGGCGTAGTAGCAGAGCTTCTGCAGCTTCATGGCCGTCATCGGGCCGAGCTTGTCGAGGATGTACGCGGCTACGTCCTGGACGTGCGCCATGCCTACTCCCCTCACGTGCCCACCGTAGCTTCTACCCAGTTCAGCGCGGGGGATCCCATGTCGATTCCCATTCCAGTGTGGATGCGGACAGAGCGCACCAAAAGAGCGGAATCGAATCTGTATTCGATTCGTTGTGCCCAGTGCAATCCGGTCACTCTCGCACCCCAGGCATCGCCGTGTACGCCCAATAGCCGACATGGCCGCATGAGGACGCGCCCTCAACGACGAACGGGAGCCATACGCCTGTGTCATCCGTGACTGTGGCCCTCGCTTCCGAGAGCCACAGGTCAGGGCACGAGATCCATGTACGCGAGCAGGTTCTCCTCGACGATCGCAACCATCTCGGCGGGCAGGCTGCCCATGAAGTCCTGGATGTCGGACTTCGCCAAGGGCTGGGCCGCGACCACCCGCGCCCACCCCTTCTGCGGCAGGTTTCCGACCCCGGCGCCCAACTGGAGGCAGAACGGAGTCTTCAGTCTGGGGGAGGTGCTTACCGGAACCACGAAGACGATCGGCCAGTCCGGATTCTCGTTGGTCCCGTCGCCGCTGATCACGATGACGGGCCGCTTGGGCTTTACGTTGCGTTCGTCGTTGGGGGGCAGGGTGAGCCGGTCGTCGGCAACCCAGTAGACGCCACCCTTTCGGATGGGGGGCCTCACTGGTCGCCTAGCACCTTCTCGTTCGCTCGACGGATGGAGTCACGGCTGGCGTCCAGTTCGGCCAGCAGTTCGCCGTACGTCTCTGGTGTGGTGTCTGCTGGCTCGCGCGTGGCACGGCGTGCTCTCGCCCGTGCGATCAGCGCTCGGGCGGCCTTACTCCGGCGTACCCGGCTGAGGTCGAGCAGCACGCCTCTTTCTCCGCCGGCTTGCGCCTCGATCATGGGAGGGGTTGTGTATGACAGGTCTTTGAGCGTGGTGGCGCTCTGGTTTCCCAGCCGCTTGACGACGTCGCGCACGATCCGCATGTTCTCGGCGGGCAGCGGGTCGTCGATGTCGACGGCTAGAGTGAGCACGCACGCACCGTACTCTTGGAACAACCTATTGTCACGACGATCGATGATTTTGCTGGTCGCCAACTCATGCTCAGCCCGCGCGAGCGCCGAATCGTAGGGGCCATAGTTGTCCCAGCGCCACGTCGCGCCGCTGAACTGAGTGTCCCCAGCTTCCACAGCCTGAAGGTCGGCCAGATACAGGAGCTTGACGAGCTTGGTCTTCGTGATCTCGACACCCTGTTCGCGGGCGGCCTTGAGAACCGCCAGGGTGGCGCTGACCAGAGGCTCCGAGGGCTGTGAAGGTATCTCCATCACCCCTCCTCCCAGCCTAAGTTGTCTCGTCATCAAAGTACCTTCATTGGCGGACAATGACCACTATCGCCCCCGATAGTTGCGTCTTGACCTGCAGTTTTACCCTCAGGGCCGCACAAGGACTGGTGCACTCTCTCACACCAGGCATCTCACGAGGCGAAGAACGACACAAGACACGACACCAAAAGCGACGCCTGGGTTGCGCCACAGGTTGACAGACGGTAGCGCATCCGTTTCCAGGCGCCTGCTTCTGCAGCCCCGCGCATCCTCACCATGCCCAGCAGGCGGCACCGTGGCCCGACCGTGCGGACGACCGCGCTCGGCGGGTCAGGAGTCAGGCCAGGCGTCTTCGTCGGCTACGAAACTGCCGATCCCGTGCTCGGTGTAGACGTAGCCCTCCTCCCGAAGGGCGCGAAGCGCCTTCCTGACCGTGTCCCGGACGACGCCGTACTCAGCGACCAGCCGGTGCTCGCTGACCTTTGAGCGCGGCGGCAGATCGCCTGATCGGATGCGCTCCTTGATGTGCGCGTACACCTGCCGCCATTTCGGTCGTGTCTCGTCGTAGTCCAGTCCCACACTCACCGGATGACCGTAGGTGCCTGATGATTACCCGGCATATTGGTCAACCTTGGCCGATGACCGTAGACATCTATCGCCACCTGGCGTCATCATTGGGCAACAGCCAGCCCAAGAGCTGCCGGAGGGCAGCCACAGACAAAGTTGGGCCCGGCAGCGCGGCGAACGCTGACACGGGCCCTAATCGCACGACGGAGGTGCGATCTATGTCAGAGCCTACGAGCGATGACGCGCCCGCCCAACCCCGCCACCTCTTGCACTACGACACGTGGGTGGACGAAGCGGGCTACCACGCCCGCCTGCGCCGAGCCCTTCCTGAGGAAGCTCTCGCCTACGGGTGCGTGCAAGAGGTTCAGGCGGCGACCGAGACCGGGCTGGTCCAGGAGGCGGCGCGGAACCGGGTGAAGGTGTGGACGTGGGAGACGCAGCGGTGAGCGCCCCCCTGTGCCTCACATGCGGCGACGAGTTGGAGCCCACCCCGGACGGCTGGGGCGGCCCGGACGGCTCGACGACGTGCTCGCGCACCGGCCGTCCGCACCAGGTGCGGCAGATCGTGCCCGATCCGGAGGACATGCCGTGAGCGGGTACACCACCGTGCCGTTCGTGATCGCCTACGCGAACGAGTTGGTCACCGATGACCTGATGTTTGAGGTCTGGCACCACGAGGCCCGCCTGACCTATCTCAAGGCCAGGCCGAACGACTGGGTACACGGCATCCTGCGCGCCCGGATCAAGGACCTGCGCACTCGGACGGACAAGCGCGGGTCGGAGCGGATGCGCAAGCTCAACGTCAAGCGCCAGTGGCGGTGCATGGACCGGCTGCTCTGCCAGGTGTGCGGCCAGCCGGCGACCGACCCGGAGACGGGCCGGACCCCGTGGCTGCTGACCAAGACCGTGTTCGAGGAGACAGGCCCGAACAGCGGCCGGACGAACACGCCGCCCTGCTGCTGGCGGTGCGTCGAGGTGGCCATGGCCGAATGCCCGATGCTGCGCGACAACCACCAGCTCGTCACCGTGGCGTCGGTCGAGAGCGCGGGCGTGCTGGCAGACATCTACCAGCCCGGAATCTTCTACAACCAGGCCGTTCGCACCCATCACCAGGTGTTCATCGCGTGGGACGCGCACCGCTGGCACGGCTCCGCCCTGGCGCTCTCCCAGGTGGTGGAGCTGCACGGCATGAGGGCCGTGCTGTAGGCAGCCCGGCGCACAAGACCCCCTCCGTCCCCGTCACGGGCGGAGGGCAGGGGTGGGTCCCGTTCTCGACTGGAGGGGCGAGAACGGGACCCACCCCTCACCTCAGCCAGATGATGCGAACGATGTAGACGTAGCGTCGCTCTTCCATCACCACGTAGGTGGCTAGGCCGTGGCCGCCGCCGAACACCTGCCTGCGCATGTTGCGGTCGGCATGTTCTCTCTTGTGGGGTTCCCCGCTCCATGGAGAGACCTCAAGAAGGGTCTGCAGTTCCATGAAGGCTGCCTGGCCCTCAGGTGGTAACGCGTCGCGCTCGTGTTCGGCTACGGGGTCGATGCCGACCTCGTACACGCCTAGTCGCCCTTGGCGATGCGCTCGCGGAGTCGCTGCTTGTACGCCTCGTCCACACGGACGGCGCCGGGCGGCATCTCGCCGCGCTCCAGGTACTCCATGGCGCGCTCCGCGGCCTGGATCGTCTCGGCGTACTCGTTCGGGTCGGCCTTCTGGTACGCGGTCCACCACCAGGTCTCTTGGAACTTCAGCACCGGGGTCAGGTCGTAGTCTCGCTTTGCCGTGTCGAGGGCGTGCCAGTACTCGCGGTCGAACAGGGCGTGGTCCTCAGGCGGGAGCGCCTTGCGGATGTTCTTCGGGCTGCGGTCCTCTTTGAGGGACTCTCTGATCTCGTCCGGCGTCCGGTGGCGGCCGTGCGGCTGAGCGGTCATCGCATGCTCTCCCTTCCCCTCTTGCGAGATTAGCCTCCCTCCCGCGAGGAACTCCACCTTTCGAATCGCCACCGTCGAGACTGTCGAGCGGCCGGAAGATAGCTCCCCTGCGACGCAGGTAGTTGGCGACTTCGCGTTCGTCTCGACCGATCAACCACAGCGCGATAGGGGCCGCATCGACCACCCTGCCGTCGCGGACCACGATGGCGAAGGTCGCTTGGGGCAGCGAAACCCAGATCCATCGCCCGTCCCATGACGGGACCGCCATCGGCTGCTAGTCCCGATCGTCGTCGGGTTCGTCGTCCGCGACGATGCTGAGCACCTCGAAATGGTTCGGGTAGTCGGGCTGGCCGGTCGGCCACATGCGAACGAGGACGTACAGGCGTTCCCGAGGCTGGACGATCGTGATGGAGTCGTCCGACTCATCCTTTGTGCAGTAGAACCGTATGCCGTTCAGGCCGTTGCTTGCCCAGTCCAAAACCTCGGCAACCAGCTCACGATCTTTTGGTGCCGCTCGCGATCTCCATGCGGATACGATTTCTGCGCCGTGGGGCGTGAGTGACAACCTCGCCATTGTTACTCCCGCAGCAGTTTGATGACGTCGTCGACTTCCACCTCCTCCCCATGCTTGATCGGACCCTTTGGGGCGTTCCGGATGTCCTGAACGACCTGCGGGTTTGATCGGAGGTGAACCGTCACCTCAACACTCTCAGCCAGTTTCTTTAGGTGGTCAATGTCACCCGTCCGAGAGTATTTCGCGATTCCTTCGTACATATTGAGAACGAGTGAGCGACGTTCGTCTTCATTCATCATGTCGAACATAGTCGCGGCTCGCCGAACGTCCTCCGCAACGAGAGCATCGTTCGCGTTAGTGTGAACATCCATTACGTCGATCTCCTTTCGGCACCACGTGACGCCGGTACACCGTAGGACGCTCGAACTCTTGATCGGGAGTACCTGCCTCGAAAGTGACGCCCGGATTCGGCATTGTCAACCGAACCGAAAGGTGGAATTTTGCAAGCCGCGATGGTCAGACCGGAGGCTCACCGACGTAGCTGATCCGCCGGCGGTCAACGTCAGGCGTCACGACCCCCAGCCCAGCCGGGTCCTCGCCGCACCCTTTGGGACTCATCAGGAGTGCGGTAAGTGCCAAGACGGCGGCTAGCCGTGATCCCACCGAAAGCCCTACTCAATCCGGGATGTCGAACTCGTAGGACCACACGAAGCGCGACGCTGAATGGACGCCATGCGCGTACTCGACCACCCTGCCATCGACTGTCCGCGTGGTGCGATGCACCTCCACAATGGGCTCGCCGGGCAGAAGCTTCAGCTTCGCGGCCTCCTCGGCGGTCGGCATGCGGGCAAACAGATCCTCTACCATCCGGCGAGGTTCAAGGCCCCGCTCCGCGAGAATCGCGTACCCGCCCCCGCGTCCGGCGATCCCAGGGCGTGGGTCCGCGATGGGTGTGCCGTCGACATCTTCGGGTCGGTAGTAGCTGGTCATCGTGTGGGTGGGCTGATCGTCGCTGGTTACCAAACGGTCGCGCTCAACGACCTCGGAACCCACTTCGACCCCAAGCGCCGCTGCGACCTGTTCGCTAGCGGGCACCCGCTTGATGCTCTGCGTCTGGCTGCCCTGGCGAGTGATCGTGCTTCCATCGCCGCTCTCGTCCTGATGGGCCTCGGTCGTGGTGACCGCCCAGCGTGACCGCGCGTAGCGGTGTGGGCCGACGCGCCGCACCTGGTGAGCCTCACGGACGTACGCGCCAGAGCCGTAGCGGGTTCTGATGAGCCCCTCGGTGCTGAGTTGAGCAATGGCCTTTGATGCGGTGTTGCGGCTCACGCCGTACTGCTCAGTGAGATCACGCACGGTGGGCAGTTTCGCGCCAGGGCCAAACCGCCCGTCGGCGATGGCTGCGCGGAGGTCTGCGGCGATACGACTGGCAGAACCAGTCTGCGGCTCGGGGCTCATGGCCCAACATTAACAAATTGTCGTAGGCCAATTTCAAGATTCCAAAGCATCCTAGGCCAATCCCCTTGACAGCACACAAGCATCCTATGATGCTTCATCATAGGATGCTTTCCCCGGGATTCCCGGGGATCCCGCACCGACTCACGTATGTCCGATTTGGGGAGGTTTGCTTTGACGGCCAGTCACACCGACAGGACGCCTGGTGAGCCCTGGATGCCAACCCGTGCCGTCGCGCGCCGTTGCGGCGTCACCGACGAAACAGTCCGCGACTGGAGGGAGTCGGGCAAGCTCAGCGCAAAGCGGACCCCTGGTGGCCACTACCGCTTCGACCCCGTCGAAGTAGACGCGCTGCTGAAGGACGCCACCGATGACGAGGTGGCGGTGTGATGCGCGCCATCTCCCCGGACACGCTGAGGGCGGCCCGCTCCCGCCAAGGCTCAGGCCGCCCGTGTGTCCTCACCCCGCTACGAACCGGTTCCGAGCTGCTCCTCCACATACGCGTGGACGGGCTCGAACACTCCGGGAAGCAGTTCGCCCAACTCGGCAAGACTGATCCACCTAACCTCTTCCAGCTCGTCGGGGTCACCGAGGACCACATCGGCGTTGCCCGTAGGCGAGCATGCGAGGTAGATCATGGTTCGGCCGGTCCTCGGGTGGACCCGACGCGCGATCTCGCGTTCGGCCGCCACGACACGGAGGCCCGCCTCTTCCTTGACCTCTCGGATGGCCGCATCCGCAGCGGATTCGCCGGCCTCGATTTCACCCGCGATGAAGGTCCAGGGCGGGGTGCCGTCGTTGCGCTTCCCGACCAACACGCCTCGCTCGCACGTGACGATCGCAGCGACGACCGGGGGACGCTCTGGCTTGGTGGCTTCTTCGGGCACGTGCTCGATCTCCTCTGCTGCGGTGCGGGCCAAGGTGATGCGTCGGCGGATCTCCGCGACAATCGCGTCATCGTCGAGGTCGGCCGGGTCGGCGAGGACGACAATCTGGGTGACGCCCCCCTCGGCAGCGTTGATCACACCGGACGCGACCAGCGCTTCGGCTACTGGGCGTTCGTAGGCGCGGGCAAGCCGGATCACGACCTCAGCGCTGGGAGTGGCTCGCTCTGCTTTCCAGCGCCACACCGTGACCTTGTCGACACCTGCGGCGGCTCCGATCGCCACCTGCGTCGCGCCGCCGCTGATGCGCTCAACGTACTGCCACCAAGTCTCTGTCACGCATCCAGCATATATGCATGGATGCAGCCATTCCAGTCCGATTTCTCAGATCTATTGCATGGATGCAGTCATGACGCTAGCGTCGATTACACCAATGCAGTCACAGGGCACGAGGTGACTGCACCGATGTCAACAAGGCATGGAGTTGCGGTCATGGCGACCCTCGTCTTACGGGGCGACAAGTTCAACGCTTACCGCCGACTCGCCGGTCTGCACACCGACGCCAGCCTGGCCCGCAAGATCGGCGTCGATCCCATCACCGTGTACCGCGTCCTCAACGGCAAGACCGCAATGTCCGCGCGTTTCATCGCGGGAATCGTGGACGCCTTCGGGGTCGATCTGTTCGCCGACCTGTTCGAGGTTGTGTCCGACGAATCCGCGCAGGAGTCGGCGTGAACGAACTCGCTCTGATCCAATCCCAGGCAGTCCGCGCCGACCATGCTGGCCGCGTCGACGTTCTCGACAGGGTCAAGGCCCTGAGCCTGCTGCCTGACGGCGTTCACGCCACCACCGAGATGGTCGCCGCCTACTTCGAGGTGACGCCTGAGTCGATCGACCAGATCGTCAAGCGCAACCGGGAAGAGTTGGCAGGCAACGGCTACAAGGTCATGCCCCGCGCCGAGTTTGAGAGTGTCATCGGTGACACCCTCGAACTGTCTCCACAGACCCGGCGGGTCGCCGTCTTCAACCGCCGCGCGATCCTCAACGTCGGGCAGATCCTCATCGGCTCACAGGTGGCCAAGGACGTTCGGGCGTACCTGCTGAACGTGGAAGGGATCGCCACTGCGGCCCAGCGCTCGGAAGCCGTGGGCATGGTGGAGCTGGCCAAGTCTCGGATCGAGCTGCTCGGCGCGGCGATCCACTACCTGGACGAGGCTTGGGTCAAGGCCAAGATCCGAATCCAGGTGGCAATCGGTCTCGGCGAAGAACCTGAGATCGAGCACGACGAGATGCCGCTGTACGTGCCCGACTTCCTGAAGGAGAAGGGTCTCACTCAGGCTCAGATCAAGTCGGCGCAGTCCTGGTTCGGACGGCGCATCGTCAAGGTCGCGCTCGCCGAGCAGCGACCGATGCCCGCCAAGCGCGCTGAGGACACCACGAGCGGCGCAGTCCGGGAGACGTACGCCTGGACGCGCAAGGACCTGCCTCTCTTCGAAGAGGTCTGGGACATGTACTACGCGGGCGAGTATGCGCGCGACGAGCAGGCCGACCTGTTCGCCGGGAGTGACGCATGAACTGCCCACGTCTTTCCCCGGACATGCTCCGGGCGGCCCCTCACTGCCAAGTTCCGGGCCGCCCGTGTGTGTCCCCCATGACCGGTCAGAGTTACGGAAGGACAACGCCCATCATGGCACACCATCTCGCTGGCGCCCTCACGGATGCCGAGCGCGACCGGGTCGACAGCGTGGCCAACACCATGCTTCACACCGCGCTGGAGATCGTGCAGGCCGCCAACGAAACCGCGCTGGGAATCCTCGGCGACGCCCACGAACTCTGCGCGGCGACCGGCACTGAGCTTCCCCCGTCGGCGTCTGAGCTGCTCGCCTACCTGCTCCCCCGTCAGGCGGTGTCCCGGTGAAGACCCGCACCCTTGACGAGATCAAGGCCGTGACCGATGAGGTCAACAGCCGCATGAGCCACCAGCCGAAGCGGCGCGGATGGATACCCGCCCCGCCGAAGTTTGCCATCGACACGCTCGCCTGCACCAACCCGTCCTGCACCAACCCGCGCTGCTCCTGCTCGAAGGGAAGCCAGCGATGAACAGCACCGAGACGGAACTCCTCCGCGACGAGCTGGACACCCTCGCTGTCGCCGCCCAGCACGCCGACGCGGCGGAAAAGTGGCTGAACCTGGCCACTGAGCAGATGGAAGACGTCGACAACCGCCAGTACGGCCGGCGCAGCGAGGAACTCGTGCTGCGCTTCGCCGCCCTGAACCTGAAGCGGGCGCAGACGGCCGCGCTGCTGGCCATCGCCCACGAGTTGGCCGCCCCTCGCTGGTGGCAGCGGAAGCTCCGCCGCACCCTGCGCAAGGCAGGCGCCCAATGACTGTCCATTACGCCGCCGTCATCACGTTCCCCGCCGTGTTTGCCTCCCTGTATGCCGCCCACCACGTGGGGGATCACTGGGTGCAGACCCACCGGCAGGCGTGCACGAAAGGCGAACCCACGCGGGCGGGCCAGCGAGCTTGCCTGTGGCACGTGTTCACACTGACCCTGACCAAACTGGCCGCCCTCTACATGCTCGTGTTCGTCACCGGGCTGCCGCTCACCTGGTGGACGCTCTTCGCCGGCCTGCTGCTCGACGCCGCCACCCACTACTGGGCGGACCGCCGGTACACCCTCAAGGCGCTCGCTGAGCGTCTCGGCAAGGGCGACTACTACAAGCTCGGGCTCCCCGAAGCGGCCCCATGCGGGACCGGAGCGTACGCGCTCGACCAGTCCTGGCACGTGGGCTGGCTTTTCGTCGCCTCGCTGATCATCGCGGCAGGTGCCTGATGAGACCGGCCCGGCTGCCGCCCCACACCCAAAGCCCGCGGCAGCCGGGCCCCTTCTACTCCCCCCTCGCCCTGAAAGGAGCGACCAACGTGGCCACCTGGGACACGGACGACAACGGCGAACTGAAGTGGGCCAACACCACCGAGGGCCGCGGCATGGAGATGCACGTCGCCTCACACAGCCTGACGAAGCTGACCGCCAAGTTGACCCGCGACGCCAGCAACCAGCGCGACTACCGCGAAGCCTGCGACGAGTCCGAGCTGGGCGAGCGCGCCGCCAAGGCGCTCCGCATCGAGAACTTCGGCCGCCCCCTCGACCGACGCTGACCCCCTACTCCCCCGCCCGCGGGCGTGTCCCGGAATCCAACCCCAACGTCTCGGGGCGGGGGGACCACAACCGAACACCAGCCCGACCGGACCCGCAAGGGGCCGCCGGCATCCCCCAGGGAGCAAGCCCTGGGCGGGCACGCGAAGCACCCCACACCCAGAGGAGATCGCAACTGATGGCTTTCACAGATAAGGGCGACACCTACGACGACGCCACCCGCACCATCACCTGCGCCGCCTGCGGCACCGACACGCCCTACGGCAACGCCTTCGCGGACACCGTCTGCGGGTGCGGGCGAGTCCTCAACGGCGTCGGCCGTAGCAACGAGCCCGACCTGAGCTAGCCCTCCAAGATCCCCCCGCCCTGTGGGAGCACCTGTACACGCACCGGGCGGGGGTTCCACCCCCTGACATTCGATTGAACGGACCCGCCATGAAGCCGACCGACCCGCCGCCCGAGGGCGACCCGCTGTCCGAGGACCTCGCCCGGTTGAACGACTGGCAGGACGCCCTCGCAGCCATGGGACAACCCGCCCCCTGCGAGGCCGAGGCGACAGAGGGTCCGGAAGACGACGAAGACCGGAGCGCGCCGTGAACAACACCGAGCACATCGAGCGGGTCAACGGCTCCGCTCCCTCCCCGCCTCCCGTGAAGCCCACCAGGGCAGAGCGCCTCACCACCGACGCCGCCGCCAAGGCGGAACGCGACCGCATCCTCGACGAAGCCCGCCGCGACCGGGAACGCCGCGCGGAGCAGTGGGCTGCCGAGCGTGACGAGCTTCGCGAAGCCCGCCGGCGCAGCCGCAAGACGCGTAACGCGTACGTCCGCGGCGAGCGGATCGCCGCATGGCAGTCCCGCGCACGGCAGTGGTGGCACGCGTTCGTCATGGTCGGCGCGATCGTCGGCGTGAACATCGTCGCCGTCGCCGGCCAAGTGACCGCCTTCCAGGCCGATCCATTCGGGTGGCCTGCTGCGGGCGCGTTCGGCGCCGCGGCGGTCATCGAGTCCATCGCCATCTACGTCGGATGGCACGCCCACGTCGCCCTCATCGAAGGCGACAGCCTGTTCCGGCTGCGCACGGCCTCGTACCTGATCGCGGCCGGGGTCGCGGCACTCAACTACCACCACTACGCGCCCGGCTGGGAGTTGGACGATCGAGCCGTCATGTTCGGCGCCGCGTCCCTGCTGTCGCCGTGGCTGTGGGCGATCCACTCCCGGCACGTGCACCGCCAGGCCCTTCGTGCGAACGGCCTGATCGACCCCCGCGCCCCCAAGTTCGCGGCACTCCGGTGGCTCCTCCATCGGGCCGAGACCTGGCAGGCACTGCGGTGGGCCGTGCGGCACGGCGAGCAGTCCCCGGCCGCCGCGATCCTCGCGATCCAGACCGACGAGACCACGGACGAGGCCAGGCGGCTTCTCGCCGGTACGCGTGACGGGCTGGTGGGCGCGCAAGCGGCTCTGATCCGCGCACAGGCTGACGCTCTGGAGGTCGCGCGTCTGTGCGCAGCGTACGACGACGAGCACAACGAGGCGGCGACCATCGCGGTCCGTCAGGCCCTCCCGGTGTACCCGGTTCCGGCGATTCAGCAGGCCATCGAGGTGTCTGACGAAAAGCACACCGAGTCGACGATCGAGGAAACAGCGTCGGACACGGAGAGCGTCGAGGACGAGTGCACCGGCGACCCCAGCGAGCATGCCCCTGACGGCACCTCCGATGCTGGCCGGGATCGCCCCGACGAGCAGGACAATCGCACCGCCGAGAAGTGGATCCGCGACCGTATGCGTGCGGGCCGCGTCCCCACGCTGAGCGATGTCGCCGACAAGTACAAGTTCAGCCGGTCCTGGGCTCGGTCGCGAGTACAGACAGCGCGCGACCAGATGCAAGCGAAGGGGTTCGTCTTCCGTCCCGGGAACGTCGTCGTTGCACCTGCCGAATCGTTCTCTTCGAAGGACACCGAGCCGGACGCTTCGGAGACGGCGGAGGTGTCGGCGTGAAGACCAACTTCGTGCACCGGCCGGCGTTGTTGTGGGTGACGGATCGCCATGACGGGCAGCCGTACGCGGCCTCGCTCGTCTACCGGCTGTCGGACCCGTTCGCTGTCGAACTCGTGCTCCCGCGCGGCCACGGCCGCAACACGGCCAAGGTCCTGTTCGGCAGAGCTGTACTCATCGACGGCCTTGAGTGGCCAACCGGTGAGGGGGCCGTGCGGATTGAGCCGCACATCGTCGACAGCGACTACATCACGCTCACGCTGGCCGTCGATGGCCGCCGCCGGGAGCTGTATGCGGAGCGGTCGACGTTGGAGGCGTTCGTCGACGAGACCTTGCGGCTGGTGCCGCTCGGCAGGGAGAAGGACCTGATCGATCTCGATGGCTGGCTGTTGGAGGTGACGTCGTGAACGTCACTCGCCGTGACACCCGTTCACATCGACAGCCGAGAGCGAGCGGAGTGCGTGACCGCCTGCGGGGGGAGCCTCTACGCGCCTCCGGGTTACGTAACGCGCACGGGTGCGTAACGCGCGCGTGATTCTAGCACCCACCCCTGACCGTGACTTTCTGTAACGGAGGAGTCCTTGTCTCAGAAGCGCCCGACCGGCCCCCAAGCCCGCCGAAGCTTCCACGAGAACCGCATCGGACGCGAGAAGAACGGCGTCCTGCGGTTCTGGTGGGCCGCCTGGTGGGCGGTGGCCGAACTCAAGCATCTGGGCCGCCGGGACACGGCGAAGGCACACGAGCAGGGACTTGCCCTGGCCGACCAGCTCGCAGCGTTCGCGCGCGGGCTCAACGACCAGCACCACGCACACCTGATGGCCCAGAGAGGGGGAAAGAACCGTGCCAGCGCCTGACCTGTTCAAGCTCAGCCTGCCGGACGAGCCGGAGCCGGAGGCGGGCGAGGTGGTGCCGTTCCCCAACTCTGCTCCTCTCCCCGCGCCGCAAGATGAACCCGCCATGCCGGTTCGGCAGCGGCTGGTCGAACGCGTCTCCCCGGCGGTGGAGCGGTTCGCGACCGGCTGGCGTACCGCGTGGGTCGGCGACGGACTGCTCGGGATGCGTCCCCGGCCGGTCGCGGACCTGGCCCGCCAGTTCTGGACCTCTCCCCCGCCGTACATCCGGGACGCGCTGATCCTGCGCATCCCGTACGCGATCTACGGGGCCCCAGTCGTCGCCGTGACCGCCGCGGCGCACGTACTGCTGTTCATCGTCAGCTACCCCAGCGTGCTGGCCGGCACCGGCCTGCTCGTCCTGTTTCTCGGCCTCTTCCTCTGAAAGGACTCTTCATGATCGGCGTCATTGTGGGCGGGCTGTTCGCCACCGCCGTGTTCCTCTACCCAGCCCTCCAGCTCAAGAAGCGCGGCAAATGGCCTGCCGTGATGGGCATTCTGATGTTCCTTGCCGGGCTGGGCCTGGTCGGGGTGGCCGTCGCGCTCACCCAGTGGGTCACCAGCATCACGTCCGTGTTGATCGTCGGCGGGATCGCGCTCGTCCTGTTCGCCGGGATTGCCGTCGCGACGGTCGCCGACGTGTCGGACAAGAGCATCGATCACCCGTGGAACCTGTTCGTGCTGCCGCCCCTGGCGGCCGTCGTGTTCATCACGGGTGGCACCACCATCGGCTACCTGACGGACCTGGTGCGGCAGAACACCTCCACTCTCACCTCTCAGATGGACACGCGGTGATCCTTTTCATTCTCGCCCTGGTCATCGCTGCGGTCGTCTGCGGCGTCGCCTGGCGTCGCCCGGACGCCCGAGCCGCCCTTGATGGCGCGTGGCAGGCCGGCAAAGCGCAGGCGGTCCGCGAGTTCCGCGACGGCTACACCTACGCCCAGCAGAAGCTCCGCTCAGGTGAACCGCGGTGGATCAACCCGCGTCGGTGGGCGTCATGGGCCCTGGCCGGCGCGTACGGGGCCGCCAAGACGCTGTCTGCGGCCAACCGGGTCCGCCGGGAGGCGTGGCGCGGCGGACGGGCCCAGTACGACGCGTGGAAGGCCGCCCAGCCGGTCGATGCCGAGATCGTCGTTGAGACTGAGGACGCCGTTCCCGCGCCTCCCGACCAACCGGAGACGGGCAACCCGCCTGTCACCAGCCGGGCGATGTGTCCAGGCTGCGGCACCAACCACAGGGCCACCATCCCCAGCAACCAGCACGAGGTCTGGGTCGTCTGCCTGTGCGGCTTCGAGATCGTCTTCTACCGCGAGCCGAACGACCCGCCCGACGACTCGGACACGCAACCAATTCCCGCCGTCTCCGACTCCGAGGAGCCGGAACCGCACCACCCACCACAGGAAGGAACCGAAGTGCAGACCGAAGCAACCGGCCTCACCAGCTACGCCCACGCCCACCAGCAGTTCGCCGCCGAACTGCGCGACCAGATGAGCGGCAGCGAAAGCCTGGCCGCCTCGATGACGTCCATCCTCAACGAGCACTCCGACTTGATCGGCGACACCGCCGTCCTGATGGACCTGCTCAGCCAGGCTGCGGGAGTCGCCGACCGCATCGCCAGCCGCGCCATCGAAGTCGCGAACAACTGACCCTCCCGGGAGAAGCCCATGTCCAGCCACGACACGGCGACCGCGCCAACTGCGGAAGCAGACCCTCAGGCCCCGCCGAATCGGGCCGACGTGGTGCTGCGTACCGCGCGCAAGGTTGCCCACCACGAGCGGGGCAAGCTCGCGCTGCTGCAGCCCGTGGCGTGGCTGGCTGGCCTTCACGTCACCGCGTGGGCGGCTGACGCCCTGGATGCGCACCCGCTCATCCGCGCCACGGTGATTGCCGCCACCGCGGTTGCCGTGCTCGGCAACGCCGAGCGGCGCGGCCAGGACCTGCCACTCGTGCCAGTCGCGGCCTGCGTGTTGTGGTCGGCGGGGGCGAGCGTGTTCGGCCCGTACGGGTGGATGGCGATCCTGCTGTGGATTGCGGGGATCATCCTTGCGGTCCCGTTCTGGGTGGGCGTACTGCGCCGCCCGCACCCCCAGCCGGCCGCACGCAAGGAGCGGACCTCGGGGCGCACCACTGCTGCTGCCCCATCCGAGGTGGCGCTGTGGGAGAGCCGCGTCGTTCCCAACCATCAGGCGTACAAGCTCACCCGCCTGGAGCAGGTCGAGCCGGTCCCGGATGGATACACCGGCATCGTGGTCGGCGAGCGTGGCGCGACCCGGTTCAGCCAGTTGTCCAACGCCGCGGCGGTGGAGACAGTAGCGTCCGCCAACGGCGTCCACATCTCCCAGGTCGCCGTGGAGGAGTCGGACGACCGGGACACATCCCGCGCCCGAATCACCGTGATCCGGTCGGATGCGAATCTGCAGGGCACCGTGTGGCTGGAAGACGCTGGCGCGGCGATCGACCTGGAGACGGGGATCGCGCAGGTAGGCCGGTTCTTCGATATGGCTCCCGCCCACCGCCAGTTCTGGACCAAGTCGGGTGGCGCGCAGATGTGCGTCATCGCCGGCGACACCGGCTCAGGCAAGTCCAACCATGTCGCCGCGACGCTCGCGCTGGCGCACCGCTGCCGCCTCATTGCCACCTCCCTGCTGGATCCGCAGTCGGGCAGTTCGCAGCCGGACTGGTCTGGCAAGACCCACCTGTACGGCGAAGGCCACGAGGAGACGTTTGAGTACCTGCAACTGCTCGATTTCGTCATGACACGCCGCGCCGACTTCGTGGCGCACAGGCCGTGGGGGGACGAGCACGGCCGTGAACGGCGAGGCAAGCCGTTCCTGCTGCCGGGCGACCCGGACATGGACGGCATGAGCATGATCCTTGTGTGTGTCGAGGAGTTGAAGCTGTTCCTTGACGGCCCGTTCGGCAAGCTCGGCTTCGAACTGCTGGGTACGGGGGTGCGCACCTGGCGTAAGGCCGGCGGCGGGCTGCTGGTGGTCAACCAGAACCTGGGGTTGGACAACTTCGGCAACAGCCAGTCGTTCCGGTCCAACC
Source organism: Nonomuraea sp. NPDC051298 (assembly GCF_055586305.1). NCBI lineage: Bacteria > Bacillati > Actinomycetota > Actinomycetes > Streptosporangiales > Streptosporangiaceae > Nonomuraea > Nonomuraea sp. NPDC051298. The sequence continues at coordinate 10,795 of NZ_JBVJIM010000048.1, read as the reverse complement.
TGCTGTCCGGCGGCAGCCTCACCGCACTGCGCACCGGATCAAGTACAGACCACAACATGGTCGGCCTGCCCGCGGACCCGAGCAAACTACCGGAGCGGTTCCGCAACAAGGACAAGACGCACGGGCTCGGCTACCTCACGGGTGTGGACTGCCGGCCAGCGGCGACGGCCCGGATGATGCCGGTACGGGACGCATTCGGCATCGCCTCCGAGCCGGCGGCAGGCTCTCTCGGGGAGCGCACGCTGGCCTGGATCGAGGAGTACCACCACCACCGGGCCCGCGGTCGCGAGCCCAGAGAGGTGCCGTCCTCGCAGCCCACGTCTCAGCGGTCGCGGCCGACATCCGGCGATATTCGAGCGGCAGTCGAACAGGCGCTGCTGTCCGGCCCCAAGGAGGTCGGCGCCGTCTGTGTCGCCGTCCGCCGCCAGCTCGGCGATGGCACCCCGCTGGCGGAGATCCCGGCTGCGCTGCGCGCTCTCACCAAGTCGGGCGCCGTACACACGCGAAATGACCTCTACCACCTGTCCCCCGCGAACGCTTAGGAGGCCCCGAATGCCGCGACGACCGTCCGGATCCGACTATCTGGAATCCGCCCACGACTGCCTGGACGCGCTGGCCAAGGCCCGCCGCGAAGAGGACTGGCCGAAAGTCGCCGCCCTCGCCTCCGCAGCGCAGGCATACACGGCGATGGCGCACCTCGGCTTGCAGATGCTGGCGTTGCCCGGTGCCGCCCTCGCCGGGAAACAGGGCCAGCGCTGGCAGGAAGCCGCAGGCGTCGAACCCGCCAAGTAGTGGAGCGCCCGTTGCGGCTGCCCGCCCCGTCCTCGGGCGGGGCGAGTGGCCGGAGCGGTCAGCTTCACCCCGACACGAAGGCAACTGGAAGCCGCTCCCCCAAGGTGGGCGCGCACAGCCGTGGACCTATCCGCCAAGACCGGCCACACCTGTACGCGCCCACCACCCCCAATCCCACGGAGGCACCCCCATCATGTCGAAACGCTGCGACAACGCCAGCGTCGGCGTTCTCATCACCGACGCCCGGAACCGCTGGCTGATGCTGGAACGAGCCACACCGCCAGCCGGTATCGCGCCCCCGGCGGGCCACGTCTTCGACGACCACGACGGCTACGAGCAGGCCGCACGCGCTGAAGTCGCCGAAGAGGTCGGCTTGATCGTCACCTCGCTCGAACTGCTGCCCGTCGGCGGATGGCGGCCCAACCGCTGCCGCCGCGACACCGGATTGCGCGGCATCGGCCACCAGTGGCAGATCTACCAAGCCACCGTCACCGGCAGCCTCGTCCCCTCGCCGCGAGAGGCCCGCACCGTTCACTGGCTGACCAGGGACGACTTGCAGCGGCTCGCCGAGCGGACCACGCAGTACGCGCTCGGCCACGTGACCGCCCGCGAGTTCCGCAACGAGCCCGGCCTCGAACCCGTCTGGGCGCGGTTCCTCGATCAGCTCGGCCTCATCACCATCGCGCCCGGCGACCTGGTCCACGTGGACCGGCTGTCACGCCTCCCGGCGGAGGGCTGACTCGTGGAGGTGCTGGGCGACATCCAGACCGACTCCGCGAGCGCCGACCTCGTTGGTGTGGTCAGTCTGTTCGCCGAACTCGAAGCGATCGCGGCCCTCGACGCGTGGATGTCGGAGGGCCTGTGCACCCAGACCGACCGCGACGTGTTCTTCCCCGTCAAGGGATCGTCCCCGAAGCGGGCGAAAAGGATCTGCAGCGGGTGCGAGGTGCGGGACCGGTGCCTGCAGTACGCGCTGGACAACCACATCCCCTACGGCGTCTGGGGTGGACTCACCGCCCTTGAGCGCCACCGCCTCTCCCTCGCCCTCCAGCGCTGACGTTGCGGGTGCTCGCTCCGGCTCTTTCCCCAGGGGCCGGGCGGGCGCCCGGAGCAGCCAGCTCCACGAGACGAAGGAGATCGACATGGGAACGACGAAAGAGCCTGCCGGGCGGGCGTTCACCAAGCGGGGCCGTGAGCGTAACGCCCTCCAGAAGATCGTCAACGAGACCGGGACCGAGGCGAAGGACCTGACGTACGTCGAGGACAAGCGCTCCGGGACCGCCAAGGTCGTTGGCAGCGACAGCACGGTCAGGGGCCGCTTCTCCTGGTAGCGCTGAGGTCGCGGATCCCCGCCCGTCCACCGCCGGGCGGGGAGTCCGGAGCAGAGCGCTCCACGAAAGGAGATGGCGATGAAGAACAGAGTCAACTACCGAACCGCTGGCGGAAGCACCGTCACCTGGGAGAAGAACTCCACATTCACGCACGACTTCGGCCCGGCAGGGTGCGACGGCTGCGGTTGGACGAGCGGTCACGTCGATCCTGGGACGGCCCAGGCGCATGCCCGCGACTGCACCGCCTACTGACCGCTGACGTTGCGGGTGCTCGCCCTCTCGTGGGGGAGGGCGAGCGTCCGGAGCAGCCAGCTCCACGAGCAGCAAGGAGATCAGCATGAACAAGTCCCAGCTCATCGACGCCATCGCCGCCAAGTCCGGCCAGAGCAAGGCCGCCGTCACCGCCATGTTCAACGCGACCACTGAGGTCGTACAGGAGGCGGTCGCCAAGGGCGACAAGGTGACCGTCCCCGGCTTCGGTTCGTTCGAGCGGCGCTTCCGGGAGGCCCGTACGGCGCCGAACCCGCGCGGCGGCGCCCCGGTGCCGGTCGCGGCGAAGCACGTGCCGACGTTCCGGGCGGGCACGACGTTCAAGCAGGCCGTCGGCGCCGCCTGACTCCTGATGCGTGGTGGCCCGGTCCTGGCGCGGCCGGGCCGCCCGACCCCTCATCCCTACGCAGAAGGAGTGCCAGCGTGAGCAAGAAGACAAACATCGCCAGCAGCCGCTACATCCCATCGGACGGCAAGGACGGCCCGGTCATCCCTCCTGGCCGCAAGGACGAGCCGCAGCCAAAGCGGCCCGCCGACCCACCGCGCAAGCCCGGCAAGGGCGGCCGGGTGTTCGCGGCGCACGAATCCATGCTGGCCGAGCTGCTCGGCTGATTCCTCCGGCGGTGGCCGGGTCGTGTACGGGCTGGCCGCCACCCTCACCCCAACCGGAAGGAGGCCGACGTGGGCCTGTTCAACAGCAGGAAGACAAGCAAACCCGTCCCGTCGCCGGTGCGGCGGGACCAGGTGCGCAAACTCCTCAAGCTCGGCATGGCGTGGTACGAGGGCGACCCCGACGGCGACGAGTTCGAGGCGAACCGGGATCGGTATTACCAGGCGCTGGCGAAGAGCACTCAAGCGGAGATCGACTTCGTAGAGGCCGCTCTTGAACGGCACGGCTACCCGCCATAAGGCCGGTGGGCGCTTTGTACACAGGCCCGCCGGGAAGGCGCGGGTGCGAAGCAGCATCCGTGAAGCAACGGAAGACGACCGACTCGAAAGGAGCAGCATGATGAGCAAGCTCACCAAGATCTTCCGCACCGAGGCACACCAGACCGTCACCTTCACGTATGACTCGGGCGAGTCCCAGAGCGACTACATACCGCTGCACGGCCGCGGGGTGTGGACATGCGGCGGCTGCACAGGCCACGGCACTGGCGAGCCGTTCCAGGCGCAGCAGCATGCCGCCCGATGCCGGAAGACCAGCGCCGGAGACGGCAGGTAGGGGGACGATGTTCGACGACGACCCGAAGTACCAGGCGCTGCGCAGGCTCCGCGAGGAGGAGGGCTACGACGGCCCTCTTGACCAGGACGACCGGAAGGTGGGTCCGCTCGATCCGAGAGCGCAGGTGCTGGACGCGCTGCGCAGGACGGGGGCGTGATGGCCGACGCCGGCGCGATCACCCTGGTAGAGGCCATCGCCTTCCCGTATAGATCCGGTCTCCACATGATCCTATGACCGGTCATATGACGCCGCCCCTCACGCTGGAACTCCAACCACAACCGTGAGAGGCGACGATGAGACGACGACCACGCAGGCCAGAACGACTCGACTGGACGGTGCTGGCGCGATTAGCGGCGGCCCTGGCCGACCTGGCGAGAACGATCCTGACCACCCTGGAGTAGCGAAGAGCCCACCCGCCCTCAGCAGCAGGGCGGGTGGGCTCGCTCGCAAACGCCCACTACATGCCGTTCTGTCCGGTTCTCTGCGTATGCTGTGCGCGTGAGCACCACCTGGCGCGGCCCCCGCTTCACCTTGAAGGCAGGCAAGAGCGTCACCATCCGCTCGGGACAGGGCAGCGACTCCTCCACCACGCTGTTCTGGCAGCGCAAATGGTACGTGTGGAACAACGACGGCGACGCGGCGGGCATCTACCGGGCGTCGGATCTCAAGAAGGTCGACACCTGCTCGTGGGGCAGCGCTGGCGACTGGACCGCCTGCAAGTAGGCGCCCATACGAAAGGCCCTCGCCCCCGTGCCCATTCGGCGCAAAGGAGCGGGGGCCTTCTTCGTCAACCCCCTTGCGCTTCGTAATTTGCGAAGCTAGTGTGGTGGCAAGAGGTTACGGGAACAGCCCGAGACCCCACCGGAAGGAACCGGCCATGACCACCACCACCTCGTACGGCACCTGGAACAACCGCGTCGCCCCCTACAGCGCCGACTTCGAGACCTACGTCATGGAGGCGTTCGGCAGCGAGGGCACCGACGGGTTCGACTTCGACACCATCGTGGCCGACTACCGCGACGCCATCAACGACGCCCTCCCCGACGGCGTGAGCCTGTGCGGCAGCGAGTTCATCGGCCCGTACGAGAGCCAGGACTGGGCGGCGGCCGGATACCCCACCGACGAGAACAACCGGCTCGACGTCAGGGAGATCGTCGAGGGCATCGACTTCTGGGAGATCACCGCCCGCCACCAGATCTGACCGCAACCACCTCAGCCCCCGGCTCATGTCGGGGGCTTCCTCATTGGAGTCGCACGTGACCGAGCACGCCTACACCGACCCGCCCGGCATGCCAGAAGACGAGCGGATGACCGACGCCGAACTCAAGGTCGTCCGCGAGTTCCTCGGCCTGTCCCTCCAGTGGCTCGCCGACCACCTTGCCGTGTCGCTGCGCACCGTCCAGCACTGGGAACAGGGCAAGTACGCCATCCCCGACGGCGTCCGGCTCGCTGTCGAAGGGCTGGAGAAGGCGGCGGCCCAGCAAGTGACCGCAGCCGTGAAGATGTTGAACGACGCCCCGGAAGCCGTCATGGCCATTCCACGTCACGACGCCGACTGCCCGCCTGAGTGCCCATGGCCGCCCTCCTGGCACCGCGCCATAGCCGCCCGTATCGCCGAGGAGGTGCCAGGGCTCTCCATCGTCTACAGCGACACAATCTCACCGACTGGGGGGTGAGCCCGCCATCGGCGCGCTTCACCGCAGAACGGGGCGCTGACCATACTGGAGGCAATATGGCGTCGCGCCGCGACGCGCAGTTCGGTGGCGCGGCCCGGTGGCGAGGCTCGCTGCTGGCCGCCCTTGCCGAGGGGCACCGCATGACTGCCGCCTGCAAGATCGCCGATGTGTCGCCTCAGACAGTCGCAACACATCGCACCAAAGACCCCGAACTGGACACAGCCATCAAGCAGGCGATGGGCAGTCTCGACGGGCGACGCGGAGCCGCACCCGCCAACACCGCATGGCACGAGCAGTTCCTTCTCCACCTGGAGCAGAGCGGCCAGATCAGGCACGCGCTGACGCAGGTGGGCCGCAACCCGGAGATCCTCCATCAGCACCGCCTCGCCGACGCCGCCTTCGACAGCCGCGTCAAGAGCATTCTCGCCCAGCACGCTGCGGTCAAAGACGAGGAATGGCGGGAGGCCAGCCGTAGGCTCCTGGAGCTGGTCGCCTCTGGGCTGCCGTTGAAGCGTGCCGCCGCAGAATGCGGGATCACCCTGAAGAAGCTGGCGCGGCGCCGCGCACTCGGCCGAGACCTCGACAGGAACATCGTTGCCGCCATCGAGGCTTCGAAGCGCGGGCAACACGAACGGCGTCTCGACGCGTGGCAAGCCCCATTCCTCGCTGCTCTCGCAGCAGGCATGAACATGCGAGACGCCTGCACCTCTGCGCACGTCACCTTCAGCAGCATGTACCGCGAGCGACGGACGAACCCCGACTTCGAGGCCCACGTGCGCCAAACCTTGCAGGATTCAGGGCGCGGATTCGATCACGAGGCACGCCGGATGCTCCTGGTCCGCTTGCACCAGGGAAGGGGCCTCGATGAGGCGCTGGCGGCGGCGGGTGTCACCAGAGAACAACTCGATGAGGCACGCGGGGCCGATCCGCGACTGGCCGCGAAGCTACACCCATACCTCACCGAAGCTGAAGCGTGAGCACGGGCAGCCCCACAACACCAAGAAGCCCCCGCTCCCCGCGCCGGGTCGGCGACGGCAGAGCGGGGGCTTTATGTTCTCTGTCCCGATTCTGCTCGACGGTCCGCCGGCGTTACAGGCGACACGCCCAAAACTGCAGCTCACAGGCTGTGTCATGACGCCATCGCGGGCGTGTTATCGATTTGAGATCTTCGCTTCTGTCTCCGCCTCGCATCCGCGACCAGGCAGAACGCCCGGCCTCGAGACGGGACAGAAGGGCCGCCATGCGCCGTATCGCTCTCCCCGCCGTCACCGCCGCCGCTCTGCTTCTCCTCATGCCGCTCGCCGCGAGTGCCGCCCCCGCCGGCCCGCCCGGCATACCTACCGTCGTAGAGGCCCGGTCCGAACTCGCCGCCGTCACCGTCGCCGACGAGACCAACGCGAGCACCTACGACCGGAAGAAGTTCATCCACTGGGCCCGCATTCAAGGCGAATGCGACGCCCGCGAACTCGTGCTCATTCGGGACGGCGAGGGCGTCGAAACCGATCACCTGTGCCGCATCACCTCGGGCACCTGGACGAGTCCATACGACGGTGGCGTCTGGACAGACCCGCAGGACATCGACATCGACCACATGGTCCCGCTGTCCGAGGCGTGGAGGAGCGGCGCCTGGGCGTGGACCACCGAGCGACGCAAGGCGTTCGCCAACAGCCTCGACGACTCCCAGCTCTGGGCGGTCACGGACAACGTCAACCAGGCAAAGGGCGACAAGGACCCCAGCATTTGGCGACCGCCGCTGGAGTCCTTCTCCTGTGAGTACGCCAAGAGCTGGGTCGACGTGAAGCACGACTGGGGCCTGACCATGCAGGCCACCGAGAAGGAAGCGCTCATCGAAATGCTCGCCACCTGCTAAAGGGCGAGACGCCGTACAAAGCGAAGAAGCCCTCCGCCTCATCCGTGAGGACCAGGCGGAGGGCTTCTCGTTGCAGGGCGACGGCTCCAGAAGACGTCTGCTGTCGACGATACGTTCGGTCAGTTCTCTTCGGTAGCCGTAGGGCTCATCGAATCGGAAGCGGCCTTCTCCGTCTTGAGGCGCTCCAGCCTTACCAGTACAGCCACTTGGCGTGGCCACGGTGCCGGGTCGGCTCAGGCTCCTCGCCACGCAGCAGGGCGAGCCTCACGCGCTGGCGTGCCCGGCGCTCATAGATGTTGCAGTCCTTGCCGACGCCGGCGTAGGAGCCGCCGTAGTGGAGCCAATGCGCCGCCGGCCGGTCCTCCTTCTGGATCCGGTAGGGCATGGTGTTGTCCGTGCGGGACACCGCGGGTCCTGTCTAGGCCCGCCAGACGGCCTGGCGTGGCCCTAACAGTCCGCACCTGAGAAGCGTCCACTCATACGATCACCGTACCGAAACGGGAGAAGGGCCGGGCCACCCGCAGGTGGCCCGGCCCGTTCGTCGCTCTCGACCGGATTCGAACCGGCGTTTCAGCCAGCAGGGAGCCAGGCCCTACTGCGGCCGCGTCCTCGGCCACTAGACGACGAGAACGACCCCGCCGCTATGCCACTGTCGCGGGTGCCGCAGCGTCCTGCGGCAGAGGCGGACATCCCCGACTATCCCCGAGGGGAAGAGGTGGCCTCCACCTCTTATCGCCGAGACGCTGTTGGACACCGGACTCAGGCGATGCCTTCCTCCGGCCCCCAGGCTAGCGCTGATCGACCGGCCCGGAGGTCGGAGTCACGTTGGCCCGCAGCACCAGCGCCAGCACGATCGACAGGGCCGTCACGGTGGCGCCGATCTGCTCCGGACTGAAGTTCAGCCCGAACCCGGCGACCGCGGCCATCACCGTGGACACCGCGCCGGTCAGCGCCGAGACGACGAACGGGCGGGTCATCACCGCGACGATCGCAGCGAGAGCGCCGGACGTCACCGTGGAGACCGCCGCCACCTGCACCTGGGACAGGTCCAGGCCGTACGCCACCAGCAGCGCGACCAGGGCATTGACAGCGCCCAGGATGACCGCGGGCTCCTGCCCGAATAGCGTGACCTTCTTCATGCCGTCTCCTCAGGACGCCGGAGTGGTGCAGGTGAGGGTGGACGTCGCCGCGGCCCACGTGCAGTTCCTCGCGGGCTGGCTGTCGAGGACGAACTTGAACGCCTCATCGAAACCGCGGCCCGCCTTACCGGTGGCGCCCTTCGGGCCGGTGGCGACCGACGTCGGCAGGGTCACCTTGGCCTCGCCCGACCGACACTTGCCGAACTGCGACTTGGCGACGTTCTTCGGCTCCAGCAGGCGGACTGCGCCGGTCTTGGTGGAGGCGCACGCGCCGACCGCCTTCGGGGGCGCCGCGGCGGACGCGGTGGCCACGCCACCAACGCCCAGCGTCAGCAGGGCAGCGGATAGGACGATCGCGCTCTTGGAGATGCGCATGGTGAGGATGCTCCTCTAACAGGGGAAATACGAAGGGCGGCCCGCATCCGGCAGGCCGCCCTGGAGAACCCCGCAGGGTTCAGTTAACTTCAGCTCCTCCGCAGACTCGGGACACTGCGGAAGTCTCGATAGGTCTGGCCACCAACGGGCGAACAGGCCGTCGCTCACGCAACCCGCAGCAGGACGGGCCACGTCGCCTTGCCAACGATTCCGTCGTCCTTCAGCTTCTCGCGGCGCTGGAACGCCTTCACGTCCTCGCTGAGGGCCGCGTCGAACTTCGTGGTCTCCAGCCACGACCGCAGGCCCGCAGCGCCGCCGTACACCTTGTCGTTGAGACCTCCACGGGCGAACAGGTTGGCTCTGACGGTCTTCACGTCGTACGAGTCGTCACCTACGCCGAGAGTCGGCAGGGTCTTCACGATGTCCTCCGTCCACGAGGTGGTGTCAGCGGGTGCGGTGTCCGAGGGCTTCTTGGCAAACGTGCCGTTCGTCACCAGCCGGTACAGCCTGTCTCCTGGGCACGAGGTGCTGTAGAAGTCCCGGTGGCCTTTCACCAGGGGCCCGACGCCCTTGTCCATGAGCCACGCCCGCAGTTCCCGCACCGCGTTTATCTGCTTCGGGGTAGGGTCCTCGCTCGGGCCGGACATGAGGGTCACGCTGTAGTAGGTGGTGTTTCCGGACGGCTGCGCCGCCTGAGCCCGGTTCAGCCCGCGGCCCTCGAACACGCAGCCGTGCGGGCAGGCGCCGAACGAGTAGCCAATGTCGGCCCACCCGCGACTGGAGCCCATGTGGAACCGACGCGTGTTCTTCCAGTAGGTGACGCACGCGGAGTGCGACTGGTCGGCAAGATTCTGGTTGGACCCGTCGTAGTGGATGACCAGGCCGCGGGTCGGGTTGGCGTAGGAGGCGCTGGAGGCTCCCCAGCCGAACGCGGAGCGCGTGACGAGTTGCATGGGTCAGCCTCCCGGCTTGCAGGTGTAGGTGGTGGATCCTGGTTCGGTCGGCGTGCACTCGTGCGTGATGCCGAGATGATCGGTGTACGTCCAGCCGGTCGGGGGCGGCCCCGTGGGGCCGGGTGGCCCTGGGACGGTGGAGTCCTTGCCGTCCACCCCGTCGCGGCCGTCTTTCCCGGCTTCTCCTCGCGGGCCTGCCGGACCGGTAACGGTCTCCCCTGGTTCACCCCTAACGCCAGGGCTTCCAGCCACTCCAGCGGGCCCAGCAGGGCCCACAACTCCGTTGCTCCCGTCGCTCCCGTCTCGGCCAGGTCGACCAGGAGAACCGCTCGGGCCGGCCGGTCCCTGAGGGCCAACAATCGTCTGGCCAGGCGGTCCCGTTTCTCCGCGCTCACCAGGCGGGCCTGGGGACGGCGACACGAGGGGAACCCCGCCGAGATCCTCGACCTGCTCGCTGAGGATCTGCCGGTCTTCTTCCGCCTCGCGGACACGCTCCCCCAGCGCGTTGACCTCGACCGACACCCACAGGCCGAGCACGGCGACGATCGCGGCAATGGCGATGATCAGCCAGTTGCGGCGCACCCTGCGCACATGGTCACCCATCAGGCTCCGCCCTTCGCAGCGAGCCAGATCTGAACCACGATGGACACCATCATGAACAGCGCAGGCAGCAGACCTGCGTACACGGCCTGGCGGACGTTCGTGCCGCGCTTCTCCGTGGCTGCGTCGATGGACGCCCTAAGCGCCTTGATCTCGTCAGCGACAGTTCGCCGCAACTCGTCGACGTCGCTCTCTACCTCGGTGAAGCGGCGTTCGGTGAGCCGTTGATCCGCCGTGTACTCGGCCCGTTGCACGAGTTGGGCGAGCATCGCGGTCAGCCCGTCAAGGCGGCGGGTGAGTTCGCCCAGGGTCGGCTCATCGGCCACATCGCTCCTCGCCGGGAAAGTGGATAGGGGGGTGCCGCCCGTCCGCACCCAGCCACGGGCGGCACGATCGGGGATGTCAGGTGGATAGCCAGCGCATTTCGAGCTGGCCGCCGTAGTGGCCGCTGTCGGGGTTCAGTCCTGCGAGCTGGTCGGCCGAGGGCCATTTCCTGGCGTGGACGATGAGGTAGTCGCCGGCGGTCAACTGGATGATTGCGGCGGCGGTGTGGCTTTCGGAGGTTTG
>NZ_JBVJIM010000047.1:0-32953 GCF_055586305.1 Nonomuraea sp. NPDC051298 | reverse complement strand
CCCGCTCTCCCAGTAGCACTCGACAGCGCGATCGTCCCCGACTTCCCCCTGGCCAACAAGAGCTTCAACCTGTCCTACGCGGGCAACGACCTGTAAGCGCGGCCGCGCATCAGTCGCGCCGAAAACACAGCCAGATCACGATTGCATCCTCCCGAAGCACCTTGCGGCGGCTGATGGTGACAGTCCGGAGATCGCCGAGCGGGACTGGTGGCGGGACGTGACCACGGGCATTCGAGCCGACCCTGTAGCGCTTCAGAATTCGCACACGTGGTCTGGTCTGGTGCTTCTTCGGGTGAGCCAGAAGCCCTGCCCTAGATCCCGAGGACTGTGCGGATGACGTCGCGATCTTTCTCCTTCTCCGCCTCAGAAAGCAGCATGTAGGGGCGGCGCTGCTCCTCGGTGGCCCAGGAAGCGTTGCGGGCCAGCCACTTGTCGTGCACTACCGAACTCGCTTCCTCCATGAACCGCTCGCTCCAGACGTCCACGCCGCTCACACGTGCCTCGTCGACGAGCTGCAACCCGATACGCGCGGACTCCCGGTTCTCGTGCTGCCAGTCGGTGGGCAGCGAGCGGTAGCGGGTGTTGGCGATGTCGACCTGATCGGTGCTGTGCTTCTTGATCCAGGCTGAGTCCTTGGTGGCCTTCCACCTGGATTCGTAGGTGTTGTCGGAAAGTCTGCGTGGCGCACGCCACTTGTCGTGGAAGCGGCTGGCGATCTGGTTGACCCTGCGGTTGGTCAAGGTCGTGGACATGCCTCGCATCAGTGCGCCGATGCGGGCGATGACCTCACGCAACCTGAACAAGAATTTGGCGGCCAGCGTTCTCAGCCTGGGCAGGAGCTGGGGCGCGTGTACGGCGACCGCGACGGCAAGCAGTCCCAACCCGGCCAGCAGTCCGCCGGCCCAGACCAGTACGCCTCTGGTGCACCGCAGGATGTCGGCGGTGACCGACAGGCGGTGGGCGAGGTCTTCAGCGGTGGTGGCGGTTCCGTCGCGACCGGTCACGTGGGCGTGCGCCGCGTCGGCAGCCGGACCGCTGTTCGCCGAGGCGAGCCGCAGGGCTTGCCTGCTCTCGGTGGCAAGTGCCCGGTGACGTGTGGCGGCCTCGTCCAGTTCGGAGACGTGCCGATCGATGGCCTCCAGCCCAGGCAGGGGCGGGACACCCAGCAACGCCAGCCCGCTCGCTGCGGCCTGCTCGATCACACGTGCCCGCCGTCGGCGCGTGAGCTGTCGGCGAGCTCACCGTTGGTGAGCTCAGTACCCCTGTTGACCACCGCCATGGCGATCTGTCCGGCTCCGGCGCGATCGAGCGAGCCGGCGAGCCGTTCGCACGAGGCGTGAAGACTTGCCCTGAGCTCGCGGTAGCCGGCGGCGAATTCTTCATACGGCAACGGCGCGTCATCGGCGAAGCTCAGCCCATTGACATACGCCGTATATTCGCCGGCCAATCTGCTCATCGCCCTGCCGGAGGAGTCACGCCCGTCTGCGTCGATCGAAATCCCGGTTGTGCGCTCGGTCATCCCGAGATCTTCTTGAGAACGTCCCAGCTCGTTCAAGGGCACCTTCTTTACCATGATCGCAGCGAGTATAGGCGAGCGAAGAGTAACCGTCGACGGCGGGTGGTGGCGGGGGTGCAGGAACGCGGATGCATTACCCCCTACTGGGTTGCCGACCTGGCCGCCCGGATCCGCGGCCACTGAGCGGTCAAGAGCCGGACAGGCCCCAGGGCTCTTGCGCAGCAGTGCGTCGACCGCTCCGGCCGGGCGCGAGGTCGGCCGCGGGCGCGGGCCCGTCGCACGAGATGCAGGGCGACGCGGCCGTGCGGACAAGGGCTTCGCCTCCAAGGAGTTCGAGACCGGCCTCGCCTTCCAGGGCGCGGAGTTGCTCCGGCCGTCGTTCAAGCGGGAGAAGCCCCGCAAGGGCGAGTCGCTGCCGAAGTCGGTGCGGTAGCTGATCGAGTCGGTCGACGACACGCGTTCAGCCCAGGGACGCCAGGCGGGCTCCGCCATCGGTCTCGATGATCGTGCCGGTGATGTTGGCGTTGGTCGCTGCGACGACCACGACGTCGTCGGCGGTTGCGATGTGCCGGGCGGGTAGCGCCTGGGCGGCCTGGGCGAAGTAAGCCTGCCGGGCGTCGTCCGGCAGGCCGCTCCACCAGGGCGTGTCGACGAGGCCGGGTCGAGGTGTGTCAGAGAAAATGCACCAGATAGGGCCGAAAACACCTATCAGTCGCGAGAGGGGTTATAGGGGATCCTGGCGTAGTTCGCGCCGGGTGGCAACCCGGGCCTCGTGAGCGGCCTTCAGCCCGGCCCGGCGGGCCTGCCGGATAGCTTCACCGCGCCCATGGTGCTCGTCGTCGGGGGTGACGTAGCCGAGACCCTCGTGCAGCCTGACCTCGTTGCAGAACGTCCGGATCGAGTCCAGCTCGGCCTCCAGTTCCCCAGGGCCGGTGACCTTGTCCAGGTGCGGGAACTCCTCCTTGACGTGCCCGAACAGCGACTCGATCCACGCCTGGTCATTCGGCGTGCCGGGACGCCCGAAGTGCTGGGCGATGCGCGCCCCGGCCATGAACGTCCTGGTCGCTGAGGAGGTCATCTGCGGTCCGTTACCCGAGACGGCCAGCAGCACCGGGAAAGCGTCGTGGTCGGGCACCTGCCCGCCGCGCAGTTCGGCCAAGAACCCCTCGTCATCGAGGAGATGAGCCTTGCCCCAGCATCTCCAGAGCGCGCGTGTAGGCGACCTCGACCTGCGTGGAGGTCTCCTCCGGGGAGACCACAGTGGCCGGCCAGTACCGTGACACCACGTCCAGGACCGCGATCGCGCACCAGGACGGCAGCCCGCGAAAGTGCGTGAAGTCATAGATCGTGATCATGCCTGGCACCAGCTCGGCCCACTCGGGCCACGCCCGGCGTGGCCGTCGCTCACGCGCGGGCCGCTCGGCAACGCTGATCCCGGCGGCCTGCAGCACCCGCAGCACCGTCGATTCCGAGGCGTAGAACGCCTCCAGCCGCGACCCACGATGGGCGAGCTTGCGATGGGAGCGGTCGATGCCTAGCCACTCCTCGGCGATCTTCGCGATTGCCTCGCGTTCCCACGGCAGCAGCGCGTGCAGCGCGATCTCCGGGCCCGGCTTCGCATCGTCCAAGCGGCCCACCACGGCGCGGGCCTGCCAGCGCGGCACCCGCACGTGATCCAGCCCCAGCAGCGCGGACGAGCGGCGGGTCGACCAACCGCCCTCACGCGCCGCGTGCGCGACAAGCTCCAGCAGACCGGCCTTGACGGACGCGTCGACTCGCGGCGGGACCAGGCCGGCCTTCAGCCCCAAAGCGATTTTCCCTGGTGCAGATGGAGCGCGACGGCCTGCTCGGTCACCGTCGCACGCAACCGCTCGATCTCCCTGCGAGCCGCCTCCAACTCGACGGCCACGGGGCTCTTGCCCGGACGACCCGACGTCGAGGCACCGGCCAGAGCGTCCAGCGCGCCCTGCTTGGCGGTCTTGCAGATGACGCTGACCGTCATCCGGTTCACACCGTACTTCTCGGCCGCCTCGCCCTGGGTGGACTGGCCAGTGAGTACCTCGACGAACACCTGGTACTTCACCGATGGGGCGAGCAACGTACGCTTGCCCGGCCTACCCGGACGGGCCTGGGACGACTTGGGATCCTGCTGCGGTCCTGCCACCTGCTTCAACCTCTTCCACGGAGTGATCAAACTACCCGCGGTTGATAGGTGTTTCGGACCGGGACTGGTTCATTGACTCTGACGCGGAAGGAATGGGAACGGGCACGTACGGGCTGGGACTACGCAGGGTTGGCCGTGCTTGAGACTGCATCACGGGTCCGTGGCCTGCCGGGCGCGGAGAGCCCGGAGCTTGTGGCGGTTGCCGCAGCGCTCCATCGCGCACCAGCGCCGGGCGCCGGGGCGGGACGTATCGACGAACACCAGCGGGCAGTTGTCGCTCGCGCACTCGCGAAGACGCCCGGACAGTGGCCCGGACAGCAGCTCGATCATCTCCCGCGCCAGCGTCGACAGCGCCTGCGCTGCCCGCACCGGCGGCGCCCACCCCGCAGTCGTGGCGTCGGCGGCGAGCTCGGGGATCAGCGGCGCCGCGGCCGCAGCCCGGTTGATGGTGGCGACGGTCTCGGCGAGGAGGGGGCGGCGCGCCGCCTGAGCGTGCGCCGCATCCCAGATCGCCTGGCGCAGGGTCTTGGCCGCGCTCAGCTCGCGGGCCGTCACGGGGACCGCCATGAACGCGCCCAGCGGCGGCTGGGCCAGCCATTCGCCGAGGTCGGCAGGCTCGTGAAGGGTCTCGAATACCGCGTATTGGCCCTCGCCGCCGGTGTGGGCGAAGTCCAGGCAGACGGCGCCGGCGTCGAACCGGAACGACCCGCCCTTGGGGTCATGCAGCACTCGCCCGGTTGCATTCGCTCGCATGAAACCACTATAACTGGTTTCGCATGAAACCGCTTTAACCGGTTCAATCCTCAAAGGAGCAAGCGCATGGGTGTACGGCACATCAACCCCGAAGGGCTCCATCGCAGCCCGGCTTTCAGCCAGGCCGTCGTGGTCGAACAGCCGGCGAAGACGATCTACGTCGGCGGGCAGAACGGCGTCGACGCCGACGGTAAGGTCGTCGGTCCCACGGTCGGGGAGCAGGCCAGGCAGGTGTTCCGCAACCTTGCGACCATCTTGGAGAGCGAGGGGGCGAGCTTGGCGAACATCGTGCACTGGCGCATCGCCGTAGTGGATGGCCACACGTTCGACGAGGGTGTCGCTGCCTTCCAGGAGGTGTGGAACCGGGCTGACCCGCCGCCCGCCATCACGGTCCACGTTGTGGCCGGCTTGGGGCCCGGGTTCCTCGTCGAGATCGACGCCGTCGCCGTCGTGTGATGCCCCGGGGGGCTGCTGCTCCGGGGCGGGACTATTCACCCGGTCGTCGGGTTGGCCCGGTTTAGATGCCGGGTGCGACCCAACAGCGACGACCGGGTGGAAGTCATCCGTCATCATGCGCTCCGTGGACCCTGTGGCGGTAGATGCCGTCCGGGCGGCGGTCGAGCCGCTGGTCCCCGCACCCGGCCCCGTACCCATCCGCCTGGCGTAGGGCGATGGCGGCTACTCCGGCAAGCTCGTGGGCTGGGCCGCACCCGGCTGCGGCTCATGGCGTAGTTCGCGAAACGATCCGTCACCGCTGTAAGTGCTGCCCGACGCTGGATTGTCGAACGCACGCCGTTCCGGCCTGGATCGCCCGTCACCGCCACTGCATCCGCGGCTACGAAAGATCACGAAGCCATGGTCCATTGGACCATTGGTCCATTAACGAAAACATCGGATCATGACAAACGTATCTGATGCACCACTTTCCGGGCGGAGTGCCACCAAGCCGCCCGCCCCTGTCTGGCCGATCGTCGGCCTGGTCTGTCTGGCGCAGTTCATGATGGTCCTCGACGTGTCAATCGTGAACGTCGCGCTGCCCGCCATGGAATCCGCCCTCCGCCTAGGCACCGAAGGGCTGCAATGGGTGGTCAACGGCTACATCCTCACCTTCGCCGGGTTCCTGCTGCTAGGCGGCCGGGCGGCCGACCTCTACGGACGCAGGCGCACCTTCATCGCGGGCCTGGCCGTGTTCGCGATCGCCAGCCTGGCCGGCGGGCTCGCCACCACGCCGGAGCTGCTCATCGCCGCGCGGGCGATCCAGGGGCTCGGCGCGGCCGTGGTCGCCCCCGCCACGCTGACGATCCTGACCACCTCGATCCCGGCCGGGGCGACACAGGCCAAGGCCATCGCCACCTGGGGCGCGGTCGGGGCGGCCGGCGGGGCGGTGGGGTCGCTCGCCGGCGGGCTGCTCACCGACTACCTGTCGTGGCGCTGGATCCTGCTGATCAACGCGCCGATCGGGGTGATCGCGATCATCGCCGCGCTGCGCCTGCTCGCCGAGAGCCGCGACCTCGGCAACCGCAGGCTCGACCTGACCGGTGCGATCACGGTGACCGTGGGACTGTCGGCGCTGGAGTTCGGGGTGCTGCAGACCCCCGCGTACGGCTGGGGTGCGGCGCGCGCGCTGATCCCGATGAGCGTGGGCGTGCTGGCGCTTGCCACGTTCGTCCTGGTGCAGGCCAGGTTCGCGCGGGCGCCGCTGATGCCGCTACGGGTCTTCCGGGCCCGCTCGGTGTCCGGCGCGTTCCTCGTGCAGTTCCTGCTGGGCGCCGCGGGCTTCGCGGTCTGGTACTTCCTGTCTCTCTACATGCAGCAGGTACTGCACTACAGCGCGCTACAGGCGGGCTTGGCGTTCCTGCCGCACACCCTCGCCATTATCGTCGCCTCCAAGGCCACGCCGCGGCTGGTCGGCCGGGTCGGCCTGCGTCCGCTACTGGTCGCAGGCGCGCTGATTTCGGCGGCGGGTTTCGCCTGGCAGGCCACGATCACGCCAGAGAGTGGCCTGCTCACCGGCATCGTGCTGCCGGGCGTGCTCATCACCGGCGGGATGGGCCTCAGCTCCGCGCCGATCGCCATGGCCGCCATGGCCGGGGTCGGCCCGGGCGAGGCGGGGCTGGTCTCCGGCATCCTCAACTCCTCCCGCCAGATCGGCGGCTCGCTCGGCCTGGCCGCGCTGACCACCCTGGCCGCGGCCCACACCGGCGCGCCGACCTCCGGGTACGCCCTGGCGTTCGGGGTCTGCGCCGGCGTCGTGGCCGCCGGGGCGGTGGCGGTGCTCGCTCTTCCGAGACCCCCGAAGGTACGTGCCTGATGCGCACGATCGTCGTCCTGGGAAGTGAGATCGGCATCGCCGCGATCTTGCTAGTAGGCGAGATGGTCAGTTGCTGGGAGCTCTTCGGTGGTGAACTCTGCGATCCCAGCGGACACGATCGGTCCGCCAGGGTGGGGAGATATGGACGTGGCAAGCAGTGAAGAGTGGGGCACGACTGAGCGGGTGCTCACCCTGCTCGGGCTGTTGCAGCAACGCCAGGTCTGGACCGGCCCCGAGTTCGCCGACCGGCTCGGGGTCACGCCGCGTACAGTACGACGCGATGTCGAGCGGCTGCGCGCGCTCGGCTATCTGGTGCATGCCAGCCAGGGCGTTGGCGGTGGCTACCAACTCGGCCCGGGGCAGGACCTGCCGCCTCTGCTTCTCGACGACGAGGAGGCGATCGCCACCGCCCTCTCGCTGCTCGTCGGCGCGGTCGCCGGCGCCGGGGACGCCGCACTCCGGGCGCTGACCAAGCTCGACCGGGCGTTGCCCACCCGGTTGCGGCACGAGGTGCGCGCGCTCTCCGGCTCGGTGGAGTCCTTCGGCGGAGGCCGTACGCCGGTCGACCCCGAGGTGCTCATGACGCTGGCCAGAGCCTGCCGCGACGAGGTCGAGGCCGGCTTCAACTACCCGTCCGGGAGCGAGATGCGGCGGTGGCGGATCGAGCCCTACCGCCTGGTCGCCTCCGACCGGCGCTGGTACCTCTTCGCCTACGACCTCGATCGCGACGACTGGCGCAGCTTCCGCGTCGACCGGATGACCGACGTGTCTGCCCGGACCTGGCGCTTCCGCCCACGCGCGGCGCCCAACGCGGCGGCCTCCGGCCGAAGGCGCTCGGAAGCGGATGGGGAGTTTTGAGTTAGAGGTCGCGCGAATAGGCGCGGTGGTGGTAGCCCGGCACGTAGGCAGGCACAGGTCTTCGAGATCATGGAGTTGCGACGCTCTGTGATCACTGAGGAAACCTGTGCCTGTACTGCCATCGTGGCTGACCGAACCGCTTTGGGGCCAATTCGCGGCCCTGCTGCCGGAGCGGCCGGTGTACCACCCGGACCATCCGCTGGGCTGTCATCGGCCACGGATCAGCGACCGGATTGTCTTCGACAAGCTGCTGCAACTGCTGCGCTTCGGCTGTTCTTACGAAGCGATCGCCGACACGACTTGCTCGGCCACCACGATCCGCAGCCGCCGCGACGAGTGGATACGGTTGGGCGTCTTCGTTCGGCTCAGGCAGATCGCGCTGGAGTCCTACGACCGGATCGTCGGCCTCGTCCTCGACCAGATCGCCGTCGACGGAGCGATTACCAAGGCTCCCGGAGGCGGCGAGGTCGCCGGACGCTCACCGGTCGACCGTGGCAAACAGGGGCTGAAGCGCTCGGGCATGACGGATGGATACGGCATTCCGCTGGGGCGTGTCCTGGCCGGTGCCAACCGCCACGACTCCCCACTGCTCGCCCCGACTCTGGACCGTCTGGACCACCTCGGCCCATTACCCGACAGCATCACCGTGCACTTGGACGCCGGCTACGACTCGGACATCACCCGGGCTCTGCTCAGCGCACGCGGCCTGCACGGACGGATCGCGCACAGGGGCAAGAAGGCGCCCATTCAGGCCAGCCAGCGTTGGCATGTCGAACGCACCCACGCCTGGCAGAACGCCTTTGCCGCATCGCCCGTTGCTACGAGCGCCACGCCACCGTCATCGACGCCTTCTTCGACCTCGCCGACACCATCATTACCGTGCGCAGCCTCATGCGACGGGCATGGACAACCCACCGCTGGGACGAACGCCCGAACCGCCGACCATGACCGCACGCGTATCCGCGTGACTTCTTATATGACCTCTACAACGGAAATTCCCAGAGGTGGACTGAGTCGCAGTGGGCACTACTGATGATCACGGGGCGGCTGTCGAGATCGGCCACCCGCAGCCCGAACACCTCGCTGCTGTGGCCCTGGAGCGGCTGGCCCAGCAACCGGCGCTCAGCCAGGTCCCACACGCAGATGGTGCCATCCCCCGCTCCGGTGACGGCGAACGGACGACCGTGCACGGTGCCGGAGGTCAAGCAGCTGATTTCGCCCCCGGGCACGGTAAGGGGTTCGCCCCACTCGTTGGACTCGGGGTCTCCCAGCACAAGGCTCTGCCCACCCGCTGCGATAACCCGTATGCGACCCTCCACCGAGGCCAGGGCGAACTCGGTGGGCGTCTCGTCGAGGTCGCCAAATTTGGCGAGGTGCCGCTCTTCCTCGATGTCCCACACGAGCACGCCGCCGTTCCGGCCACCGGCCACCACGACCGGCCGGCCTGCCCACAGACCCGCTGCCGCTGCGCTACTGGCGCGCGACTGGCATTCCAGCTCCTCAATGTCCACGAGAGAGTCGTAAGGCGAGTGCTGCTCCAGCTCTGTCACCGAATCGTCCTCGTCGTCAAGGTCGCCATCGTCGTCATGCCAGTGCTCCGGCTCGACAACGGACGGGTCCCACAACTCCACGCCCCACGTGCCCGCGAATCCCACGAGCAACCTTGAGCGGTCACCGAAGTCGGCCCTGGCGACCGAGGCCATGCCGCCCTCCTGTGCGCTCAGCCGTACCTTGCCCGTCTCCAGGTCCCACATGGCGAAGCCTTGGTGGTCACCTCCGCCGCCGATCACGATCCGGCCCTTCACCACCGCGGCACCGAGCGCAGTAAGGTCCGTGCGGGGGAAGTCCTCGTCCGGGGCGTCGAGTTCGAACTGGGCCCAGTGGTCGCGGGCCGGATCCCAGGTGCACGCAAGCTGGTCCATGCCGGGACTGCCGACGAGGATCAACTTGCCGTCGAGAGTGACGAGATCGAAGTCCATGATCTCGTGGCAGGACGGAGGCAGGCTGGAGATCAAGGGGGCGCGAAGCGTCATGGCGAACATCCTGCCAAACCCCTCTGACATTCGGCTCGCCAACGGTCTGCTCAGCACACCGGTCCGGGCGGCGGCCAGCCGCCTATCCGCGCGACCTCTTATTTGTCGTCTGTCACTGCGGGCTTGGGAAGGGAAGAACGTCGTTCTGCTCATTCGACCGTTCGGAAAGGGGGTGGAGAATCCCATGCCGAGCACGGTTGCGTTCACGCCCCGCAGTGTGACACAGAACTTCGATTGAGGCTCCAGCGCTGTTAGCCTCCTACAGCTTGATCACTCTCGCCTTCGATCCAGGGCAGGATTCCAGCTGCGAGCGTGAGGACCTGGTCAGCGTGCACCGGCTCATTCAGAGCGTCAGGCGTACGCGCCGCGCAGCCGTATCCAGCGACGCCGGATCCTCCATGTCCGCCATGACACGCTCATCAAAGCTGTGGTGCTGGGCTGCCCTGTACTGTCGTTTCTCCTTGACATCTCAACTCTGTCGATCTCCGGCCCCGCCAGACCCCACCTACAAGCGCTGCCGGTTGAGACCAACGAATTCATCGGGCTCCGCTTCACACCCGGGCTTCCCACCCTGTGCGGAGCGCCGGGTCCGGGCAAAGGCGGTGGGCCTGCTCGGCGACCCGGCGGCCGAGGTGTTCGGCCGTCCGGAGGTCCGAGTCGTGCATCAGCTCCGGACCCTCGTCAATGTTCGAGGCCGCCGCCGCTCCCAGCCAGAAGCCGAGCCGGTTGAGCGCGTTCTCGGCGGAGGTGCTGGAATTCCACCCGGACAGCAACCCGAGACTGACCCAGAGCATGCCGTGCTGGGCCGCCAGCAGCGCCATGTACTCCAGCGTGTGCAGCTTGTCCCCGCTCTTGGACCCCGAGTTCGTGAACCCCGCGGCCAGCTTGTCCGTCCAAGCCTGCTCCGTCCAGCGCTGGACTGAGTCCCGGGCGAACGTGTGGAACTGCGGGCTGGCCGACCCCATGTACGTGGGCGACCCGAACACGATGGCGTCCGCCGTGTCCAGCAGCGACCATTCCTGTTCGGTGATGCCGTCCACCGAGACCAGCTCCACTTTGGTGCCGTCCACGGACGCCGCTCCCGCGCGTACCGACTCGGCCAGTCGGGCCGTGTGCCCGTACCCGCTGTGGTAGGCCACCACCACCAGCTTCGATTCGTTCTTCATGGCGATTCCTTTCGTCACGACGTATGCGCACAGCTTGGCCGCCATGGCCCCCTCGCGGACCGGCCGTTCGGGTGGGCCTGCCCACCCGAACGAGTGGGCAGACCAGGGGAAGGGACCTACTACCATCGGGGCCATGGCGGAGCCGTGGTCGGCCGCTCTGATGGCGGCGCTGAGGGTGGTGCGGGCGCCGCTCGACGGCGTTCTGCCGGAGTTGTCGGCCGTGCTGTCCACCCTGGTGCCGCACCAGGGGCTGGTGTTGTTCACCGGGGACTGCCTGCTGATGTCCCCGCTGCTCATCCACGGGATCGACGGGGTGAGCGCCGACGAGGTGAGCCGCCTCGTCCCCCTGGTGGCCGTCGATCGCCCTTGGTTCGGCCCGTTCACGCTGGCGGGGGTCGAGCGGCCGGTGTTGGCCGTGGCCGTCAAGCCGCCGAAGACCACGGGCGGTCTGCTCGCCGTCGTCACGACCGGCACCGGCCCACCGGAACCTGACGTGCGGGAGATCGTGACGAAGCTCGTCGAACTGACGACCGTGCACCTGACCGACCGCGTGTCACACGCCGAGCCGCATGACGTGACGGGCCCGTCTGTCACGGCCGTCGAAGACCTCGCCGACGCCCACGCCGCGACGCTGACCTCGCTGCTCGGCGTCCTGCGGTCCAGGCGACTCGACGACGCCGCGGCCCGGCGAGTCGCGGTCCAGTTGGCCGTGCCCGCGCTCCTGGAGGCCAGGGCGGGCGGCGAGCGCGACGTGGGGGAAGAGTCGGCGGGCCGAGCGTTCGACCTGCTGGCGGAGAAGCTTTCCGTGCTCGCCCGCTATCACGATCTCAGGCTGGAGCTGGCGGGGCCGGAACAGCGTGACAGGCGGTTGCCAGGGGAGGTGGCCAGGGCGGCTAGATCAGTGGTACGCGGCGCGGTGCTGGCGATGCTGCAACACGGCGGGCTGAGCCGGGTCAGGCTCTCCTGGGAGGCGGAGGATTCGCTGCTGCGGGTGACCTTACGCGATGACGGTCCCGGCTCGCTGGCGACCGACGCCCTGTCGGTGCACCGGCTGCGCGACCGGATGGCGGTGCTGGGAGGAACGCTCGACGTGGACGCCGTCCCGGGCTGGGGCACGACGATCACCGCAGACCTTCCGTTCGGTCCGGTACGCCCCCAGCCCCCGGGCCCACTGGACGCCCTCAACCCGCGCGAACGCGACGTCCTCGAGCAACTGGCGCTCGGCCACCGTAACCGGGTGATCGCCACCCGGCTGGGCATCAGCGAGAACACGGTCAAGTTCCACGTCGCCAACATCCTCAGCAAGCTCGGCGTGAGCTCGCGCGGGAAGGCCGCTGCCCTGGCCCATGGTCGCACCCCATGACGGCTGACTGTGTCCGAAAGCCGTCCCGTCACCTGGCTGCATCTCCCCACCGGTGTCACCGATCCCCTTTCAGCATTTACCTGGGATCACGACTGGTTTCTTGAGGTCGGTCATCCAGGACTCTGGGGACTCGCGAACGGATCAATCGAAGTCGGACGCCGGATTCTGAAGCCGGAGTTACAACCATCCGCAGGACAAGCCGTTCAGCGGCACGGCAACGGCGTGATCATGGACGCGTGACTCCGGTGCGGTCAGGTGATTGAGCTCAGCGGTGTTCGCTGCTGTGGTGCTCGGCGAGGCGGGTGAGCAGGTCTATCAGGTGTTGCCGGTCGGCGGTGGCCAGCGGGGTGAGGAACTCGTCTTGGGCGGCGGCGAGTACCCCGTCGAGGTGGGCGAGTTGCCTTCGGCCTGCCGCGGTAATGGTGATGATGTTGCGGCGGCCGTCTTCTGGGTCGGGTGCGCGCTCGAGGAGCCGCCCTTCGGCGAGGTCGTTGACGGTGGCCACCATGTCGCTGCGATCGATGCCGGTGCGGCGTCCGAGGCTGGCCTGGCTGGCCGGGCCGTACTCCTCCAACGCTGCGAGCAGCGCGTAGTGGTAGCGCCGGACGCCGGCCTTGGCGAGAGCCTGGTCCACGATCCGGTTGGCGACCAGCGCAGCCTGGTTGGTCAGCCTGCTCGGTAGCGTGCGCAGCCGCTTCGGCAGCTTTCCCTCTGCGATGTCCACGGCGGCAATCTAGCAAATTGTTGGACGCACCCACGATTATCTGTATTGTTGGTCACGCCAACATTGGCTTGTCCAACGTTCAACCACGATGCAAGGAGATTCCGTTGAGTACCGATGTCGGTATGGCGGCCGCACCGCGGGCGACCCGAAGGGAATGGCTGGGGCTGGCGATCCTCGCACTTCCCACCATGCTCATCGCCATGGACCTGACCGTGCTGCATCTGGCGTTACCCGCCCTCACCGCCGACCTGCGGCCCGGCAACACCGAATTGCTGTGGATCGTGGACATCTACGGATTCCTCATCGCCGGCTGCCTCATCACCATGGGCGCGATCGGAGACAGGATCGGCCGCCGCCGGCTGCTGCTGATCGGCGCGGTCGCGTTCGGCGTGGCCTCGGTGCTCTCGGCATTCGCGGTCAATGCGGCGATGCTCATCGCTGCCCGGGCACTGCTGGGCATCGCGGGCTCCACGCTGATGCCTTCCACCCTTTCCCTGATCCGGATCATGTTCAGGGACCCCAAGCAGCAGGGCGCGGCAATTGCGGCCTGGACCGGCTTCTTCGGCCTCGGCACAGTGATCGGACCGCTGGTCGGCGGCACGTTCCTGGAAGTGTTCCGGTGGGGCTCGGTCTTCCTGCTCGGCGTCCCGGTCATGCTGCTGCTGATCGTGTTCGGCCCGCTCGTGCTACCGGAGTACCGGGACGAGTCGGTCTCCCGCCCGGACTTCATCAGCGCGATCATGTCCATCGTCGGAGTTCTTGCCCTGATCTTCGGTCTCAAGCGGATCGCCGAGGACGGTCTGCGCCCGGAGTCGGGCATCGCCGTCGTCGTCGGCCTCGCGCTGGCGGCGCTGTTCCTCTATCGCCAGGGCCGCCTTGAGCAGCCGCTGGTCGACCTCTCGCTGTTCCGCAACGGCCTGTTCGGAACCGCCCTCGGCATGCTCGTGCTGGCGACCCTGCTCTCCGCGGGCTCGCAGTTCTTCGTCATGCAGTACCTGCAGTTGGTGCGCGGGTTGCCCCCGTTCCAGGCCGGACTCTGGTCGCTGCCCACCACCATCGCGGTCATGATCGGCGCCATGGGGGCCCCTGGCCTCGCCAGCCGTATGAAGCTGAGTACGCTGCTCGCCGGCGGCCTGGTGGTCGCTGCGGCCGGCATGGTGCTGCTGGCCCGGGTCAGTGGTCCCTCCGACCTGTATGTCGCGGTGGCAGGGGCGGCCGTCATCGGACTCGGGCTCGGGCCGATGGTCTCGCTGGGCACCGGACTGATCGTGGGAGCTGCCCCGCCCGAACGGGCCGGCGCCACGTCCGCGATGGCCTCGACCGGCACCGAGCTCGGCAGCGCCCTGGGCGTCGCGGTGATCGGCAGCGTCGGATTCGCGGTGTACCGGGCGAACCTGGCCGACAGGCTCCCCGAAGGCCTGCCCGCCCCCGCCGTCGAGACGGCCAAGGACACCCTCGCCGCCGCTGTCAACGTCGCCCGCGAACTACCGCCCGCCCAGGGCTCCAGGCTGTTGTCGGTGGCCCGTGAGGCCTTTGTGCACGGCCTGCAGACAACCGCGATCGTCGGTACGGTGCTCGCCGCGCTGCTGGCCATGGCGGCCGCGGCCCTGCTGCGCAACGCCCAGGTGCCAGACCCTCCGCCGACCGCGGAGGCCGACGACGCGGCGAAGTCCTTCGAGAAGGCGGATAACTGACATGCAGAATACGAACTTCGCGGCCGACGCGGTCCAGACCCCCGTGGGAGTATGGACCGGTCTGATGCACCGCGACGACGAAACCGACTCCTTCACCATCTCGTTCGCGCCCGACGGCACCATTGCGCTACGCACCTCCCGCAGCGTGGGCGCCGAAGGTGAGGGGGATCGCCACTGCCCACTGCGGCCGGCAGTGCGCGCGAGGGAAGGGGCATGGGGAGACTTCGATCTGAGTGTGTTCGCGCTACGCGGTCTGTCAGACGCGGATGGTAGTTGATGCCGATCGGACGGGCGCACCAGCCGGTCGGCGACATGCGTCTTTCTGCATCGGAGGCCATCTTCGTCCGCGCAGGTCGAAGTGCCTGCTCCACGGCTGAGGCCAGGTCGCCCACCACTGCTCATCGGCCGGCTCGATGACCGCTTTCGCGATCGGCGGCACTTGCGGTTGGTCTTCACGGAGGCGTGACGGCCTGGCGGCGCGCGACCGGGCCGCGATCAGCGAGGGTTCAGCAGCGGGCCGCTACCGGTTCTTGATCTGGCCGCGTTCGACGATCCACTTCAGGTTCGTCGAGGGGTTGGAGCAGTCGCGGAACAGGTAGGCCGGGACCTTCCCCGACGAAGTGTTGCCGCCACTGTCGAGGCAGTGGCCGGTGGCCGCCGCGGCGGCAGGCGAGCTGGTGGCGATCAGGCTCGCGGCGGCGGAGGCGATCAGGCCTGCGGCCAAGGCGGAGAGCTTGATGGGGGACATGGGTCTCCTTCGTGCCCGAGACTCCCCTGTGGCACCAGCCGGGCCGAGGCGTCTCCGGGGTAGGCGCGGACGAACTCACTGCGATGGCCCGCGCCGGGGCTGTCGCGGAGGCCCGTGAGGCGGCGCGGTCGCGGGAATCCTTCTGGCACGCCGCAGGGCGCTACGCCGTGGACCGATCTGGCCCGCGAACATCGTTCACGACAGACCGACGATACAGCTGGCGGCCGTGATGGACGCGCTCTCAGCGCTCGACGGGCCCTCACCTCCCGACGGGAAGCATGGCTGGCCACCCTCGGGGCGCCGTGCTCCGGGATCTTCCCGGCCCGCGGCCCAACTGGGATCGACGAGCGTACTGGAGGACGCCCACAAGCTCGCGCAGACGGACGGCGAACCGGCGTTGGCCGTGTTGCGGGCCGCGGGGCGGCAACGGGCGGGTTTCGGCGAACTGGCCATCAACTGCGCCGAACGGTCCAGACG
Organism: Nonomuraea sp. NPDC051298; assembly: GCF_055586305.1. Taxonomy (NCBI): domain Bacteria; kingdom Bacillati; phylum Actinomycetota; class Actinomycetes; order Streptosporangiales; family Streptosporangiaceae; genus Nonomuraea; species Nonomuraea sp. NPDC051298. The sequence goes on along the minus strand of NZ_JBVJIM010000047.1, from coordinate 17,146 downwards.
TCGCTCGCCCAGCCGCAACGCGCACCTGGCGACTGGTCGCGTGCTGGCCCCAACCGAGCGGGAAATTTCAAGGTCCGGCGCGGTGTGCAGCCACAGACGCCCAGCCGGGCCCCGCCAGCGTCGGGGTAGCTCCGTGATGTTGGCCCTGAGCTACGCATGCGCGTGCTGGCCGACGTCGGACGCGAGATCGCCGGCCGCGACGGCGCCCTTCCCACTGCGGTCCGCTCCCCCATCTTGGGTGACTCCCATATACATTAGATACTTTAATAAGTTACTGATACAGTTCCCGCGTGACGGAGAAGCGGACGCCCGACTTGGATCCGGGCGAGATGGCGGCAGCGGTCGAGGAGTTCAACGGCTTCTACATCCGACTGCCGTCGATCCAGCGGCACAGCTTCACTACGTTGTCGGTGCTGCACACGCTGGCCCGGCGGAGTCCGATGCGGCTCGGCGAGCTCACCGCGACCGAGCAGGTCACCCAATCGGCCATCACGCAGGTGGTGACCCGGCTCGAGAACGACGGGCTGGTCGAGCGGCGGCCCGACCCCCGTGACGGCCGGGCCGTGCTCGTGCACATCACTCCCGCGGGTGCCGAGGTCGTCGAGGCTCGCTACGCCGACCGGGTCGCCCGGCTCGCACCGATTCTCCAGCGGCTCTCGGCCGAAGAGCGCTCCGCGATCGCCGCCGCGCTGCCCGCCCTCCGCCGCATCGCCGAACTCGGCGAGTCCCAGAACGAGCAGCGAGGACGAGCATGACCGATTTCCCTCTGACGCCAACGCCCATTCGAGTGCCCGATGACGTGCTCGCCGATCTGCGACAGCGGCTCACCCTCACCCGCTGGCCGATCGACGCGGGCAACGACGATTCCTACTACGGCGTCAACCGCACCTACCTGCGGGAGCTGGTCGAGTACTGGCGCGACGAGTACGACTGGCGCAAGGCAGAGGCGGCGATCAACGCGTACGAGCACTACCGCGTCGAGGTGGACGGCGTACCGGTGCACTTCATGCGCCGGCCCGGCGCGGGGCCCAACCCGACACCGCTGATCCTCACGCACGGCTGGCCCTGGACGTTCTGGCACTGGTCCAAGGTCGTCGACCCGCTGGCCGACCCCGGGGCGTACGGGGGCGACCCCGCCGAGGCGTTCGACGTGATCGTGCCCTCGTTCCCCGGGTTCGGATTCTCCACCCCGTTGCCGGACCACCCGGACATGAACTTCTGGAAGGTCGCCGACCTCTGGCACACCCTGATGACCGAGACGCTCGGCCACGAGCGGTACGCCGCCGCCGGCTGCGATGTCGGCGCGCTCGTCACTGGGCAACTCGGGCACAAGCACGCCGACGAGCTTTACGCCATCCACATCGGCTCCGGCCTGAAGCTCGACCTGTTCAACGGCGACCGGGCCTGGGACCTGAGCGGCGGCCGGCCCATCCCCGAAGGGCTGCCCGCAGACGTCCACGCGCAGGTCGTGGCCCGGGACAAACGGTTCGCCGTCCACCTCGCCGCGCACATGCTCGACCCGAGCACCCTTTCGTATGGGCTGTCGGACTCCCCCGCCGGGATGCTCGCCTGGATCCTGCAGCGCTGGATGAGCTGGAGCGACGACGGCGGCGACATCGAGACTGTGTTCGGCAAGGACGACCTGCTCACCCACGCCATGATCTTCTGGGCGAACAACGCGATCGGCACCTCGATCCGCACCTACGCCAACAACAACCGCTACCCGTGGACCCCATCGCACGACCGCTGGCCGGTCGTGGAGGCGCCTACCGGCATCACCTTCGTCGGGTACGAGAACCCGCCGGGCGTGACCACCGAGCAGCGGGTCCGCCACTTCGTCGACACCGACCGGGCCGCCTGGTACAACCACGTCAACCTCACCGCACACGACCGCGGCGGCCACTTCATCCCGTGGGAGATCCCCGGAGAGTGGGTCGAGGACCTGCGCCGCACCTTCCGCGGCCGCCGCTGACGGACGCCCCGCCGGGCGGCGCGAGAGGGCATGAACCGGGCGCAGATGATCAGGCCCCCGTCGGAGACTGGATTCACATAGCGTGCGGTTTTCGACTACGCGCGGATCTGCTCCGGCCCACTCGCTCTGCCCACCGCGAGAGGATCTTCCGGCTCTGCTGCCTCCACAAGCCCCACGGGCATCATCGTCGCTCTGGCCGAACGGATCGGCTGACGCGATCCTGCTCCAAAGAACAGGTTGCCGGGGTCGTAACGGTGCTTGACCGCCGCCAGTCGCCGGTAGGTCCGCGGTGGGTAGATCGCGGCCACGTCTTCCCGGGTGGCGGTGGCGAGGAAGTTGGCGTAGGCCCCGTTGACGTGAGGGGCGAGCCGTGCCCAGATCGCTTCCAGGGCCGGACGGGCGGCCTGGACGAGCGGCTCCGGGCGGGTCACCTCCCAGGAGACGTCGGCGGTGCGCAGGGAGGTGTTCGTGACGCACACCTCGTTGGTCTCCGTGGCCGGCGGCGTCAGTGTGCGCTTGACCAGGGCCGTGGTGGCCAGGGGCTCCTCGCGCGGGAACTCGCCGTCGCCGTTGGTGACGCCGACCGAGAACCGCACCGGCACGCTCGTCGTACCCGGTCAGCGCGGCCCTGAGCCGTTCCTCCGGCGGCCGGTAGGAGGCGTCGTCGCGGGCAGGCGCCACCACCAGGTCCGCCTCCCGCATCAGGGTCTCCGGGTGTCACATAGCCATCACGGGGCGCTATGGTTGACGCAAATCACAGGTGAATTGTCCGATTTTTCGTGACAAATTGGTAACGGAGCCGACAGAATGCGGGACCACGAACGTCTCCCGCCTCTGGAGGAATCCCCATGCGTAGACCTCTTGGGGTCCTCGCCGCCGTACTAGGCCTGGCCGCCTGCGCCCCGTCCACCGGCGGGGCGCAGGGTGCGGCCGCGACGTCCGAGGCGACCGCACCGGCCACACCGGCCGACGGCGCGGCGCCCGACCCCACCCAGACCCCCACACGGACGCCGACCCCGGAACCGGTCGCCGAGTCGGACGAGTGCCGCGTGAGCGTGACCCGACCGGATGTCTCCGCGCTCAGGATCCAGACCTCGGCCGCCCGCAGGGGCTGCGTGCACCCGGCGCTGCTGCGGATCCGGATCAAGCGGGTGGCCCCCGGTGACGACCCCGTGATCAAGAGCGGTGCCGCCAGGAGCGGCCGCGTCGCCCTGAAACTGCCCTGCGAGCCGGGCACCTACTACGCGGTCGCCACCGACTACCGGGGCCGCACCAGCAGGTCCAAGGCCGTACGGCTGACCTGCGTCACCCCGACCCCCACTCCCGCCGCCACGCCCGACGAGACCCGCACGGCGCAGGCACCAGCCCCCGAAGAAGAAGCGCCCCGCCCGTCCGTCGGCACGGCCCTGGAGAACGAGGTCGTCCGGCTGACCAACGCCGAGCGGGCCAAGGGCGGCTGCAGGCCGCTCAAGCACGACGCGCGGCTGCGCACGGCGGCGCACGGGCACTCGGCCGACATGGCGAAGAACGACTACTTCGACCACGACTCCCAGGACGGCCGCGACATGACCGACCGCATCCGCGCGACCGGCTTCACCGGCTCGGCCTGGGCCGAGAACATCGCCATGGGGCAGCCGTCGGCGGAGGCGGTGGTCCAGGCATGGATGGAAAGCGACGGCCACCGGGAGAACATCATGAACTGCTCCTACACCCTCATCGGGGTGGGCGCGGCGAAAAGCACTCGGGGCGAGCTCTACTGGACGCAGGACTTCGCCGCCCCCTGATCCTCTCGCTTCGTCGACAGTCATCGGATCTCCGGTCCCCCGCGCATCGGTGGGCAACAGGACCGGGGTGCCGTCCCGGGCGCGCGTGTCGTTCCGGATACATCGGATGTAAACTCTTGTTAAAGCGGCGATTGCGGTGTTATCTCCTAGGTCAACGTCGTCATGTGATCGGAGAACTCCGTGCCCCACCCTCCACGGCGGCGCGCCAGCTCGGCCTTGATCGCCGTACTGGTGCTCGCCACAGGTTTATCCGCCCCCGCCGCGGACGCCGCCGACAGCCCTCACACACCCGATGACTTGACCCTCTGGTACGACAAACCCGCCACCGACTGGGAGACCCAGGCGCTGCCCATCGGCAACGGCCCGCTGGGCGCGAAGGTGTTCGGCGGCGTGGCCTCGGAGCAGCTCCAGTTCAACGAGAAGACGTTGTGGACCGGCGGCCCCGGCGTCACCGGCTACGACTTCGGCAACTGGCGCACGCCGCGGCCGGGCGCCATCGCCGAGATGCAGGAGCGGATCGACCGCGAAGGCCGGGTGTCGCCGAACGAGGTGGCCGCCGAGCTGGGCCAGCCCAAGACGGGCTTCGGGGCGTACCAGACGTTCGGCGACCTGTTCCTCGACTTCGCCGGCGCGCCCCAGCAGCCGGCTGACTACCGCCGCGAGCTCAGCCTGCGCGAGGCCGTCGCGCGCGTCGGCTACACCGCCGACGGGGTGCGTTACACGCGCGAGTACTTCGCCAGCAACCCCGGCAACGTCATCGTCGGCAGGGTCGCCGCCGACCAGGGCGGCAAGGTGTCGTTCACGTTGCGGCACACCTCGCCGCGCAACGACAAGACCGTCACCGCCGCCGACGGCCGGCTCACCATCCGCGGCCGGCTGAGCAGCAACAAGATGAACTTCGAGGCCCAGGTCCAGGTGATCGCCCAGGGCGGCACCCGTACCGACGCCGGCGACAGGATCACCGTCACCGGTGCCGACAGCGCCATGTTCGTGCTGTCGGCCGGCACCGACTACGCCGGAACCTACCCCGAATACCGGGGTGAGGACCCGCACGCCAAGGTCACCGCCGCGGTGGACGCCGCCGCCGCCAAGGGCTACGGCAAACTGCGCGAGGCGCACGTGGCCGACTATCGCAAGCTGTTCGACCGGGTGCGGCTCGACCTCGGCGGCTCCGTCCCGGCCGTCCCCACCGACGAGCTGCGCAGGAACTACACCGGCGGCGCCTCCGCCGACGACCGGGCACTGGAGGCGTTGTTCTTCGCCTACGGCCGCTACCTGCTGATCGCCTCCTCGCGGGAGAACGACCTCCTCCCCGCCAACCTGCAGGGCGTGTGGAACAACTCCACCAGCCCGCCGTGGTCGGCCGACTACCACGTCAACATCAACCTGCAGATGAACTACTGGCTCGCCGAGCAGACGAACCTGCACGAGACCACCGAGCCGTACGACCGCTACATCTCGGCCATGGTCGAGCCCGGCCGCAAGACGGCGCAGGACATGTACGGCGCCCGCGGCTGGGTGGTCAACAACGAGACCAACCCCTTCGGCTTCACCGGCGTGCACGACTACGCCGCCTCCTTCTGGTTCCCCGAGGCCGCCGCCTGGACCACCCAGCACCTGTACGACAGCTACCGCTTCTCCGGCGACACCGACTACCTGCGGAAGACCGCGTACCCGGTGATCAAGGGCGCGGCCGAGTTCTGGCTGGACTTCCTCTACATCGACCCGCGCGACGGCAAGCTGGTCGTCTCACCGAGCTTCTCCCCCGAGAACGGCCAATTCTCCGCCGGCGCGTCGATGTCGCAGCAGATCGTCCGCGAGGTGCTCACCAACGCCGTCGCCGCGGCCAAGACGCTCAAGGTGGACCCGGAGTTCCAGGCTGAGGCGAGCGCGGCCCTGGCCAAGCTCGACCCGGGCCTGCGCATCGGCTCCTGGGGCCAGCTCCAGGAATGGAAGACCGACTGGGACAACCCGAACGACACCCACCGGCACGTCTCCCACCTTTACGCCCTGCACCCCGGCAACCAGATCATCCCGGGCAGCCCGGAGGCGGCGGCGGCCGAGGTCTCTCTGAACGCCCGCGGCGACGGCGGCACCGGCTGGTCCAAGGCCTGGAAGATCAACTTCTGGGCGCGGCTGCTGGACGGCGACCACGCCCACCAGATGCTCGCCGAGCAGCTCAAGAGCTCCACGCTGGACAACCTGTGGGACACCCACCCGCCCTTCCAGATCGACGGCAACTTCGGCGCCACCTCCGGCGTCTCCGAGATGCTGCTGCAGAGCCAGCACGACGTGGTGCACGTGCTGCCCGCGCTGCCGTCCACCTGGCGCGACGGGTCCGTGTCGGGCCTGCGTGCCCGCGGTGACATCACCGTGGACGCCACCTGGAAGGACGGCGCCCCCTCCACCGTCACCGTGCGTCCCGGCAAGACCGGCCCGATCAAGGTCAGGTCGTCGTTCATCGCCGGCCGCTACCGCGTCTACGACGAGCAGGGTCACGAAGTCGGCCCGCACCGCGACGGCGACACCCTGAGCTGGAACGCCCGTGCCGGCAAGGCGTACACCATCCAGAACGAGGCCGCCGTCGCCCTGAAGGCGCCCGCCACGGCCAGTCCTGGCAGCCCGTTCCAGGCCGAGGTCACCGTGACCGCCACCCGCCGCCGCGCTGTCCCGTCCGGCGACGTGACGCTCACCGCGCCGCAGGGCTGGACCGTCGAACCGGCCACCCGCCACCTGCCCGCCACGACCCCCGGCCAGACGCGGACCGCCGTCTTCACCGTCACCCCGGGACCGGCGGACGGCTCACGGCGGGCGGTGCTGTCGGCGGCGGTCACCGGGAGCTCCTGGAAGGGCGCGGCCACCGCCGCGCTCGCCCTGGAGCCCTGCGCGCCGCCCGCACCCGGCTCGCGCCTGGTCGCCTGGGACCCGAAGGAGGGCGGCACGGTCGCCGACACCTCCGGCAACGGCCGGGACGCCACCGTCACCGGCGGTGCGGCGGCCTACGACACCACCGCGCCGAGCGGCAGCGGGCTGGTGCTGGACGGGAACACGTTCCTGACGACCGGCGCGACCACGCTCGGCCTGGTGCGGGAGGCGACGTTCGCGGCCGAGGTCAAGATCGGTGGCAGTGGCTACCGGCGGCTGTTCGACTCGCAGCCGTCCGGCGACCCGGGCACCGACGGCGTGCTCATCGACGTCACCCCGGACAACAGGCTGCGCTTCATCGGCGCGGGGGCCAACGTCGGGCTGAACACCACCCTGCCCACCGGCCGCTGGCTCGACGTCGTGGTCACCCTGGACCGGACCGGCGTGGTCACCGCTTACGTGGAGGGCGAGCGCAGGGCCACCGCCCAGGTCAGCTCGGACGGCATCACCGGCTGCTCCTCCCGCCCGCTGCGCTTCGGCGCCGACCAGAACGGCGGGCAGCGGATGACCGGCGGCGTGGACCGCGCCGCCGTACTCGCGCGGGCGCTGACCGCCGAGGAGGTGAAGACCTGGCAGAACGTCGCCTTCCCTGCGTCTTGAACGACGGCCGCCCTACCGTCTAAATTGATTTAGGGGGTAGCTCAAGCGCTGGTCACCGTCATGGTCGCCCTGCCCGGCATGCCGCCCGGGCAGGGCGCGGCGGAGCGGGGCAGCGCGCCCCGACCGCGGCCGGTACCTGTCGATCGTGGCCACCACGGCGGTGGCGGTCACGGGAGCGTTCACGGCGTTGACCTGCATCAGCCCGTTCCTGACCTGCTTCAGCGGCTTCGCCGAGCCGTCGATCGGTCCGCTGCTGCTGGTACGCGGGATCGCGGGCCTGACCGCCGCCCTCGCCCGCGCGGCACGGGCACTCGCACTCGCCGGGGCGCTGCTCAGCCTGGCGGCGTTCGCCGTGACACTTGGCCGAACCCCGGCTCGTCGGCCGGCGGAAGGCCGTCGGCGAGCCGCTGCCCGAAACTACCATGGTCGCGTGACGCCGCAACCTGTGTCATCCCCTTAGGGAGTAGCCTGGTTGGCATGCCACTCGACGTGTGCCGGCTGCCTCTGGTCGGCGGGCACCCCGCACTCGACCTGGTCAACACGCTCGAACACGGCGAGCCGCCCCATGACTACCTGACCGACACCTCCGCGCTGCTGCGCTGGACGGTCATGGTGGGCCTGGTCAGCGACGCGGAGGCCGACCGGGCCGATGCGGCGTGGCGAGAGGATCCCGCGGCGGCGCGGGCGGGGCTGGCCGCCGCGCGCGACCTCCGGGAAGGGCTGCACCTCGCGCTGCTCGCGGCGATCCGGCCCTCGGGTGGCGGCGCGGCGGGCGACGGCGAGGGCGACCCGATCGCGGCTGGGGCCGCGCTGGTCGGGCTGCACGAGCGGTGGTCCGGGGCGGCCGCCCGGGCGACGTTGGTGCTCGACAGGGGCGACCCGACCCGGATCCGGCTCACCTACGGCACCGTGCCGGCCATGCTGATTCCCGATCGGATCGCCGAGGCCGCACTCGACGTGCTGCGGACGGCCGACCTGACCCGGGTGCGCCGCTGTCCCGTCTCTGAGGGCGGCTGCGGGTGGCTGTTCCTCGACCAGAGCCGCAACGGCTCCCGCCGCTGGTGCCGCATGGCCGACTGCGGCACCACGGCCAAGTCCCGGCGGCTCACCGAGCGCCGCCGCGCCGCGCGGGCGGGCACCCCGTAGGGCGTGGCCGTGCTCACCAGGGAAGATCCTTGTCACACTTCGGGATGTTGTCTTGTCTGAGCTGGTAGACGGCCGGATCGAGCCGGCCAGGCCACGGGTCAGGTGTTCCTGCAGGTCGGGGTCCCCGGCCTGGACCGTCGCCTCAATGGCGGCGCCGACCGCGCCGACCTGGTGCAGCAGGTGCGCGATCTCCGCGCGCAACTCCTCAGCCTCAGGTCCGCCGCCCTCCAGGATCTGCTGGATGCGCTGTTCCAACTCGGCCTCCAGCGCCTGCCGCGACGACTCGCCGCCGACACCATCGCCGCTGTTTTCGCCGAGGCGGGCGATGCCCGCTTTCACGATGTCGGTCAACAGATTGCCGCCGACTGCGGTGGCGGTTCCCAGCACCGCAGCCCCCGCTGCGGCGTCGCCCGGTTCGAGGAACGCCCCGAACGCCCCCACCGACGACATCGCAAGCAGCACCGGAGGCGACCAGCGGCGCGCTCCGGAGACCGAGGTGCGCAGCAGCCGTGCCACCCGGGCCCGCACCCCGGCCCGCATCAGCTCTGACCGAGCCTGCTCCCCCTGCTCCTCAGCGCTCGCCTCGCCACTATCGCCCAACCAAGGCCGGAAAATCCGCACAATCTCCGGACCGCCTACCGCCTCCCAGACGAGGGACCGACACCGCCTTCCCAGCCCGCAGCACGACGAGCCCACACACGGCGAATGACCATCGAGGCGCTCGTGCCACCGCCGCCACGGCGCTACTGGACGAAAGCGTGGGTCATCAGGAGATCGGCGATGGCGTAGCCGATGCCCTTGGACGCTCCGGTCACGAGCGCGGTCTTACCCACGAGGTTCATGCTGTCTTCTCTTTCGGAGGCTCCCCGAAGCTGGGATGGCGGCTCTGGGGAGACGTTCTGGTGGCACGCCGGTCCGGTGAGGGGGTCGGGGCGGGTAGGCGGCGCTGAGCAGAAGTCAGGCCCAGGCGGACTCGGAGACCTCACGCCACTTGGCGTCGGACTCGGCCTGGGCGGCGCTGGCGGCGTCCCAGTACTGCAGCGCGTCGCGGCCGAGCAAGATCCGGGTGGGCGCGTCGTCGCGTCCGGCGAGGTCGCCGATGATCTGCGCGATCCGGGCCGGGTCGGCGGAGTTGGCGGCGGCGGCCTCGGGGTCGGCGTTGCGGATCATGTCGGCGAACACGCCAACGGTCTGCTGGTAGGGCTCACTGACCGGCGGGACCGTCATCGACGAACCGGCCCAGTCCGTGCGCATGCCGCCCGGCTCCAGCACGGTGACCTTGATGCCGAACGGTGCCACCTCCTGGGCCGCTACCAGGGAGAAGCCGCCCACCGCCCACTTGGCGCTCTGGTAGGCGGCAAGGCCCGGGGAGGTGATCCGGCCGCCGAGCGAGGAGACTTGGAAGATGTGCCCGGAGCCCTGCTCGCGCAGGATCGGCAGGACGGCCTTGGTGACGTGGACGACGCCGTAGAAGTTGGTGTCGATCTGCGCCCGGAAGTCGGTCAGGGTGACGTCCTCCACCGCGGCGAGGTCGCTGTAGCCGGCGTTGTTGACCACCACGTCGTAGCGGCCGAACGCCTTCAGCCCCTCGGCGACGGCGTCGCTCACCTGCTCGGCGTCGGTGACGTTCAGCGCCACCGGCAGCACGAGGTTGCCGTACGTCGCGACCAGGTCGGCCAGTTGCTCGGGCTTGCGGGCGGTGGCGACCACCCGATCTCCGGCTTGCAGCGCCTCCTCGACGATCGCACGGCCCAGGCCCCGCGAGCTTCCCGTGACGAACCAGACCTTCGACATGAACTACCCCGTTCTTCGAGATTGGCAGCGTGCGGATCGCCACTCGGCAGTTACCCGATGGTCCTCGCCGAAACGGCTATGACCAGGTGAAACGCCGGTCGCGCCGCACGCCGCAGCTCTAGCGACCGATGGTCGCTTGTACTCATCCCACGTTAAGCGACCGGCGGTCGCTTGTCAAAGGACCGGTGGTCGCTAAACTGAGGGCATGACGGGTTTTCAGCGGGCGCGCAGCCAGGAGCAGCAGGAGGAGCGGCGGCGGGCGATTCTCGACACCACCGCCGGCATGCTCACCCAGATGCCGGTCGCGAAAATCGGGCTGAACGAGCTCAGCCGTCAGGCGGGCATGGCCAAGTCCAACGTCTTGCGCTACTTCGAGTCCCGCGAGGCGATCCTGCTGGAACTGCTGGACCGGGCCTGGACCGAATGGAACACCGACCTGCCCGCCCTGCTGACCGCGGCAATCGACCCTGCCGACCCTGTCCAGCGACGTGCCGAGGCTTTCGCCGCGGTGTACGCGTCCTCCCTGACCGACCGGCAGGTCCTGTGCGACCTGTTCAGCGCCCAGGCGGGCGTCCTGGAACACAACGTGTCGGCCGACGTCGCTGCCCGCTACAAGAAGGCATCCGTCGCCAACCTCACCACGCTCGCGGCCCTCACCCGCGACCGCCTGCCCGAACTCGGCGACACCACTCAGCAGGTCTGCGCCCAGGCCATCATGGTCACCGGCGCCATCTGGACCCACTCGCGTCCCTCACCGGCCATGCTGCAGGCCTACGCCGCCGACCCGGCCCTGGCCGCCCTCAGCATGGACTTCACCGCCACCCTTCAACAGACCGTGGCCACCCTCATCGCCGGAACCCTCGCCCGCGCACAGACCATGCCGCCTCACGCCTCTGGTCCCTGTTAACTGCACTTCTATCCCACCCCTCACAGGGAACCAGGAGAGGAGAGCAGTCCTTGGACGACGTACGCCGCGCTGGCGGACGCCCTGGTCGGCGACCCCGACCGGGCGGCCTGGCACCGGGCTGCGGCCACGGGGCCGGACGAGGAGGTGGCGGCGGACCTGGAGGCGGCAGCATTGCGGGCCCGCCGGTGTTCCGGGCACGTCGGCGGCCGTCGCGGCGCTGGAACGGGCCGTCCGGCTCACCCCCGAGGAGCCGGAGCGGGCGCGGCGGCTGGCGTTGGCCGCCGACGTCGCCGTGGACGCGGGGTTGCCCGATCGCGCCCGGCACCCGGTCGGGCTGGCTCTCCGGCTCGCCGAGGACGCCCGGATGCTGGCGCGCATCGCGACCGTGCGGGCCCGGGTGGAGTCCGAGCACGGCTCGTTGCGCACGGTGCACGAGGTGCTGGTCGAGGCGGTCCGCCAGGTCGCGCCGCTCGACCCGGACGCCGCCGCGTCGATGCTGGTGGACGCGGCACGGGCGTCCTGGTCGGCCGGCGACCCGGTACGGGTGGTGCAGATCCACCGGATGCTCGAAACCCTGCCGCCGGATCCGATCAGGGGCACCCTCGTCGCCTCCATCGGCGGGGCGCTGAAGCTGTACTCCAAGGACCTGGACGAGGTGGCCGACGAGGTGGCGCTGCTACGCGAAGCTCGTCGTACCGGGCAGGAACGGGCCGCCGGGGCTGCGGCTCAACGTGGCCCTGCAGGCGCTGCTGACTGGCGACCACGACGACACCCGCGACATCATGGCGGACCTGGCTGAGGAGCGCCGCGCGCGCGGCGTCCAAAACGTAGCCGTCAGCGGCCATGCAGGATCTCCTGGGCCTTACGTGCCCGGCGTGCGGCACGCTCGACGACAGCGGGATCCTCCTGGGCCCTTTCCACCGCATGCAGCCACGCGAGATCGGCTTGCCGCTCGACCTCCATGCGATGCAACGCGGCCTCGTTGAAATACGCCGACACACTCCGCGCCCGACCGGCTCCCACCTGCTCCTGCACGTAGGCGTGGATGCTCTCTTCCACGGTTGGTGATCGGCTTAGTGCTCATATGTTCGTCATAGAAGCAGTGGCTCGAGTATCGAGCCCATGGTGACCACAACCGGGTTGGTTTCTGAGCCGATCACTTTGACCGGCTGCAGGTCGTGCTCGACCTCGCGCCGCTGTTCACCGTGGACCGCTGCCACCGACCCTTGGACCGTTCCTGAACGAGCCGGCGCAGAGGCCCGGTGAGCACCTCAAACAACGGAACAGCCTTGATGACCCTGGTCGCGTATGGCGCCGATGCCACCGCCATGCGCGCGGACATCCCGGCGTCGAGCGCCCTGCTGACGTCAACTGGTTGCGGTCCGGCGTCGGCGGGCAACCCACCCCAATTTTCACGCCTGTGTGGCGTCACCGGAAGGGAGAGGGGGACTGTTGGCAGACAGGCCGATGCGGAGATCTGGTGGTGCTCGAGTCGGGTGAGACAGGTGTCGGCTCTGTATCGGGATGGGCCTCTGGCAGGCTGATCATGTGACAGGGAGCGCATCGGATCTCGGTGACCGATTTCTGGCCTCAGCCACTGTGTCCGAGCCTCAGCCGCGCAGCAGTTCCTCCCGCCTGGCCAGCAGTCGCTTGCGCTCGCCGGACAGCTCGGCGTGGCGAGCTTTCAGGTCGGCGCCCACGTCCCGGACCCGTTGGATCGTCTCCACGACTTCGGCGCGGGTGTTCTCGATCCGCTGATGCTTGATCACGTCGGTGATGATGTTGTCGAAGAACAGGTCGACGAACCACCGCGTGTCCACCCCGGACAGTTGAGCACGTAGGGAGATGTCGACGTCGGCCAACTCGCGGGAGAAGACGTCCAGGGCCCGCTGGGCTTGCCACGCGGCCTCGTCGGCGGCGTCCAGCCGGTTGGACTCGATCAAGTCGGCGATCAGGCCGCCACCGAACATGTCCCAGGTGGAGGCGTTCCTGGCCGAGTTCAGATGGCGCAGCACATGACGTAGCGCGTCATGTGCTGCCCGCCCAGCCCGGTGGGCCTCCGCGTGCTCACGTACGCTCGCCGTCACGCGGTCGAGAGCGGCACCGAGGTCGGCCAGTTCCCCGGCGCGGGCATCACCGCCGCTGATGAGCTGCCGCGCCTTCTCGGCCAGCAACTCCGCGTACTCCTTCGGGGCTGTCGCGAGCCCTGCCAGCTCGGCCTCGGCCGCACGCGCATCCGCCTCAAGCCGGGACAGGCGGGCGCGGTGGCCGTCGACCCGCTGCCTGGCGGCGGCCGCCTCGGCACGCTCGCGGTCCAGCCGCTTCTCGCGGTTGCCCAGCAGGCGTGCCAGGACGGCGGACAACCCGCCTTCCAGACGGGTGACGTCGTCCTCCTCCAGGGACAACTCCAGCTCCAGGTCAGCCAGGGTGCGATGGGCCTGCTGGATCTGCTCTGCGGTGGCCTCACGCAGCCGCCGCAGGTGGTCGGCTCGGTGCAGGCGGACGGCCGCGTCACGCAGCCGCTCGTCAAAAACTGGCGAACTGGTCACACCTCGCATGACGAACAAGACACTCCGGATGTTCCAGCCGACCGGCCCGGAGCGCTGAGCCAGCTCGGCCCACCACGCCCAGGACGCGAACGCCTTTCACCCGAGTGCCGGCAGACCAGCACTCCTGTTTCACTGCCGAACCCATGCGCCCAAACCCGCTGCCTCGAGCCGGGTCGTCCCCGGGCTCCCGAAGCAAGCCTGTTCCGCACCACGACGACCGCGTCCTGGCCACCGTCGAGGCGAAGCGCAGGGGCGGGGGAAGCGGGACCGGCGTGGTGCTATGGACCAGGGACATACCGTCACCATGGCCGCTTCGCGGACGGCGCCCTTCCCCCGGTCTGCTGCGTCGCACCTCGCCGGTCTGCCGCATGCGGGGTTCAGAAACACGGCTCGATGCACCTCTGGGGATTCCGGGCCCATGCAGAGGGATGAACGGCGGACGCATCGGCGGCTACCGCTGCCGGGGAACGCCGACCACCTCCTGATGCTCACCGCGCTTGAGGGACAGGGCCGCGAACCTCGCGCATTTGGCTGCCCGGTTCAGCACCGTGCCTTACGTGGCTGACAAGATCATCACGCTCTGACCTGCGAGGGAGCCGGGGCTCACTGGCTGTTCCGCACCCAAGTCACCGGCGCCGGGGCGTGGTGTTGGGGGGTTGGGTGGGTCAGGTGTGGTGGGGGTGAAGAGCATGACCCAGTGGTCGTTCTCGGGGTCGTGGAGCATTTCGCTGTCGAAGGTGAGCGGGCCCTTTGTCGGGTGGTTGACGTGTTTCATCGCGGAACTCCAGGTGCCGATCTCCCCCTTCTGCCAGTGGCGGTCGAACTCGGGGTTGCTGGTCGAGAGTTCGCGGAACAGGGAGCGGAGATACTCGTCTTCCGGGTAGTGGCTGAGTGCTTTGCGGAGTTCGGCGGTGGCCACCCGGGCTAGTTGTTCGGCCCCTTCGTTCCCGAGTACCTTGTCGAGTCCCGATGCGGTGAATGCCTGGTAGGCGATGTTGCGGCCGTAGGGTCCGTCGTCGAAGAGGGGCCCGAACAGGTACGCGGCGGCGGTGTTGAAGGCGAGCATGTCGAGCCGGCCGTCGTGGATGGTGACCGGCATGACGTCGTTCAGGCCGTCGAGTAGCTGCTGGAGGCCGGGGCGGATCTCGGTGGCGGGTGCCCGCGATGGCGGGGGGCGCTCGCCGGCGAGGCGAAAGAGGTGGTCCCGTTCGGCGTTCGAGAGCCGGAACGCTCGGGCCAGCGCGGCGAGGATCTCCCGCGACGGGCGGGCGGCGCGGCCCTGTTCGAGGCGGGTGTAGTACTCGACCGAGATGCCCGCGATGTCGGCGAGTTCCTGACGTCGCAGACCCGGGACACGCCGGTGGGACAGAGGGGAGGCTCCGGGCCGATCCCGGGGCGCCATCTGGGAGCGGTGGTGACGTAGGTACTCGCCCAGACCTGACCGCTCATCTCCCCGCATGGATTCATTGTCCCTCCCCGTGGGGCGAGCTTCCGGTCGGAGTGTGGCCCTGTCGGTACCAGGCTCGAGGCGATCTCCCTGACTGTCGGAGGCCGCGTCAGGGTCGATGGTGACGCAGAACGCGGACGTCGACGCGGGTCGACGCCACCGCCAGCACCCACCCGACCCCAGCCCAGGAGACTCCCCCATGACCACAGCCAACCGATCCCTGATCAT
The DNA here is from genome assembly GCF_055586305.1 of Nonomuraea sp. NPDC051298. Lineage (NCBI taxonomy): Bacteria > Bacillati > Actinomycetota > Actinomycetes > Streptosporangiales > Streptosporangiaceae > Nonomuraea > Nonomuraea sp. NPDC051298. Next base: position 1,794 of record NZ_JBVJIM010000047.1, on the reverse strand, counting down.
GACCGGCGCCACCCGAGGGATCGGACTGGAGGCCGCGCGGGACGTCCTCAGACGCCGCCCCGACACCCACCTGGTCGTTCTCGGACGGGCCTCCTCCGCCGCCGAGACACTGCCGGGCCTGCGGGAGATCTCCCCACACGTCTCACACGTCGACATCGATCTGGCGAGCAAGGCCAGCGTCGCCGCCGCCGGCGCGCGCCTGGAAGACCTCCTCGACTCCGGCGCCCTGCCTCCACTGTGGGGCCTGGTCTTCAACGCGGGTGTGCACCTGTCCAACGCGTTGGAGGCCACAGTCGACGGTTACGAGCGGACCTTCGCCGTGAACGTCATGTCCACCCACCAGCTCCTGCGGCAACTCCACCCCCACCTTCACCCACCGGCCCGCATCGTCGTCACGGTCAGCGACGCCCACTTCGGCGACCTCCGACACACCGGAGGAACCATGCCTTCGCCCCGGTGGGCCATCCCGGACATCTCCCGCCCCGGAGCGTTCAACCGCTCCGGGAACGTCCGAGCCGGCCGCCGTGCCTACGTCACCAGCAAACTCGGCGGCATATACCTGGTCCACGAGTGGTCCCGCCGCCTGCCCGAAGGCGTCGACATCATCGCCTACAACCCCAGCCTCGTCATCGGAACCGGACTCGCCCGAGAAACCGGCGGCGCGTTCCCCTTCCTGATGCGGAGAATCGTCCCGATACTGGCGGCCACACCCCTGGTAGACACCCCCGCCCCCGCGGGCAAAAAACTCGCCGACGCCATCCTCGGCGCCACCCCCGCCCCGACCGGCGCCTACATCCACCGAACCAAAGCCATGCCGTCTTCCACCGAGTCCTACAACCCCGACCGCGAACACGCCCTCTGGAACTGGCTGGAACAACTCCCACAGGAACAGACCCCACGAACAACCAACTGACAAACCGACAAGAGGCCCCGCGGTGCTTCCCCACCCGCCCACCGCACCCAGCCCACCAATTGCGGCGGGCCAGCACATACCACTCCATCGTCCAGGCCAGCACGTCGTAGGACACTCCGCAGGCCTCCGACATCCGGGCCAAGCCTAGGTTCGTGGACATCGCGATGAGCACGACCAGCATGTTGCGCTTGGTCTCCACGGACGTGCTGAGCTTGCGCCCGCCGACGTGGGTGAAGCAGTCCAGGACGTGCGTGCGCGCGTCCAGCTCGATCAGCAGCGAGGCGATCGGCGCGAACGGCAACATCCCGGCCAGCTCGTCCTTCAGCGCCTTGGCCTCGGCCGGCACGTCCTCGGCCGACAGCGGCGGCACCACCAGATGCGCCTCCTCATCCAGCCGGACCGTCCCGGTGTCATCCAGCAGCGCCTGGGCCAGCGTCTTCTCCAGCTCCTCCAGAGCCTCATGCAGTTTCTCCTTGCCCTGCTCCAGCGCCTCAGCCGCGCCCGGCGGCTTGCCCACCAGACGGCAGCACTCACCGCGCCGGGGCGCCCACTGCTCGGGCGTGTACAGGTAGGTGGCCGGATCGGCGTAGCGGCGCGAGCCGGGCACGAAGACGTCCCCGCTGCGCAGCCCGTCCTGCAGGCACAAGATCACGCACAGCTCCCAGAAGTGGCGGTAGGCGGTGTCCTCCCCGGACTTGCGGGCCTTGGGCCAGGTAGTCGGGGGTACTTGGCGGGCACGAAGCCGGTCGGCGCGCCCGCGGGCACCTTCCGGCCGCCGAGCCGGTTGGGCCCTCGCCCCGATGTGTGGACACCTTGAGTGCCGGATGATGGAGATCCGGAGACAAGGAGTTCCTCGTGGCGATGAAGTCGTATCCGCCGGA
>NZ_JBVJIM010000046.1:0-33802 GCF_055586305.1 Nonomuraea sp. NPDC051298 | reverse complement strand
TCCGGCGGATACGACTTCATCGCCACGAGGAACTCCTTGTCTCCGGATCTCCATCATCCGGCACTCAAGGTGTCCACACATCGGGGCGAGGGCCCTGGAACAGCGCGTCGGTCAGGTTGCCGCGGGTTGCCGCGGCCATCTTCAACGCGTCGGCCACCAGGTCGGTGCGCATGTGGTCGGCGATCGACCAGCCCACCACGCGGCGGCTGAAACAGTCCAGCACGGTCGCCAGGTAGAGGAACTCGCCGTCGCCGAGCGGGGGGTAGGTGATGTCGCCCATGTACTTCTGGCCAGAATCAGGGGCGGTGAAGTCCCGCTGGAACAGGTCCGGCACCGGCGTGGCCGCCGGTTCGGGGACGGTGGTGCGCACACGTCGACGCAGGCGGGTCCCGGCGATGGCGAACTTGCGCATCACCCGCGCGACCCGTTTCTCGTTGATCGTCATGCCCTGATCACGAAGTTCAGCGGTAATTCGCGGGGACCCGTAGGTGCCATCGAGATCGGCGTGCACCGCGCGGATCCGCTCGGCCAGGGCCGTGTCGCAGGCCTGGCGCGCGGCGCGGGCCTGGGCTCCGGAACGCCACTTGTAGTAGCTGGAGCGGCCCAGGCCGAGCACCTGACACATCCGCTTCACCTCGAAGGTGTCGGCGTGGTCGTCAACGAACTGGCAGCGGCTCACCAGTGCGTCTCCCCGGCGAAATATTTGGCCGCCTGGCGGAGAATGTCACGCTCGGTGGTGAGCTTCTTCTCGCCGGCCTCCAACTCGCGCACGCGAGCCTCCAACTGAGCGATCCGGTCGGCCGCCTCATCGCCTGCTCCAGCGGGCGGCCGGGTCTGGGCGGCGTTCGAGCTGGTCGCCAGCCCTGTCGACGCCTCGCCCCGACGGGCACGGGCGCGCAATACCCACTCACGCAGGCTGCCCCGGCTCACGCCCAGGTCGGCGGCGATGCCCTTGTAGGTCGCCCCGGGTGTCGACTCGTACAAGGCCACGGCATCGGCCTTGAACTCGTCGGAGTAGTCCTTCAGCGCCATCGGCGGTCTTCTCGCTTCCTCTGGATCGAGCAAGATCCAGTATCAGCGTGCCCACTACCTGGGGGAGGTCCAGAGAGTGGTAGTCATGCAGTCAGCATGCATGCTCTCACCTGCGCTGATGTTTCGTGGTCTTCGTATAATCCACAAGATCATCCCGTGCTTATCCCGCACCGAGCTCGCACCGAGGCTCAGGCGGTAGGACCAGAAGCCACGAGGCTGACCCGGGCATGACCCGCCGGCCCTCGCGCTGGCCGTCGTTCATACTGGGTCATGCTCGGGTCTTCACGGGGTCGGGTTGTCGCCAATCACCACCTCCAAGCTCGCCAGCCAGAACGTCCCTGCCTAGCAACGCTATGACTCAACTTGGAGGTGGATCCCGTTGGACCGGAAGATATTGTTGTGCTGTGCCTTGAGGGGTCTTAAATCTAGTGCTGCTGAGAGCCATCGCGCCTCAGGCTCGAGGTGCTGGCCGATGGTCTACAGTTCGTCCTCGGCCTTGAAACTGGCGTCTGGATCAGGGCGACACCAGTCGTCGCCCTGGCACCACTCGCCGTACACCAGTCCGCAATTCGTGCAGGGCGAGGATGGGGTTAGTTCAGCTGGCCATACGTGCCACATGTTCATCCTGCGGGATGGGTCACCGTGCAGCAGCGTGCATGGTGAGCTTGCCTTGCTGGCGAAAACCAAGTGATCACGCCCGAGATCCACTTGGTAAGGCCCTGACGTCGCTCATCAAGCAGGGTGATCAGACGTCAGGGCATGTGGCGTGGGGGTCTGGAGAGGCCGTGTGCGATCGACGGAGACGAGCCGCGTCTGGCCTAACGGCAGCACAGCCGGCAACAGATCGATATCGGCCGCTCAGTAAATGACCCATCCGGGGTACAGGCAGCTAAGGGCCACAGATATAGTTCACAACAGTGCTCCCTCTCGAAGAAGTGTGGAATCAGCCCGCTGAGTGCGGGCAGGGTGGGGGCGTCGGCCTAGCGGTGATGGGAGTCGAGAGCGCCAATCTCTCGGTGTCCCCCGCTGGGCCGTCCCCGTATACGGGCTTCTCGTTCTTCTGTCGTCCTCCTTGGCGTTCGGTCTTAGCCGCCAAGCCTACACCTCCTCGGACGCGTAGTTCGCCCCCATACGTTCCGTCGGCGCAACCGTGATCCTCGTCACTCCTGCGAGTGGGGAACTTGTGTGATCAGCAGAGGGAGGCGCTGGAGTGTGGGCGCTCTATCCTGACGGTTCGGCCTCTCCTGTCGACAAGTTCGAACATGGGAGCGATGCGTGCGATACCACCAGAGAGGGATGGGTTGACGCTGTGGCGGTGCTTGTATCCCGGCAAGGAGGAAGATTCGATTGCGTCTAAGCAAAGCCAAGACTATCGTTCCATTGCGTCCAGATGAGAGTGCGGGAGTATAGCATTGAACACCGACAGCAACGCTACGGAAACACAGTTTTCGGTCTGGCTGACGCAGATGTCGCGAGCCATGGGGTATCCGACAGATGCGTCTCTGGCAGAAGTCTTGGCGATCAGTCCGTCAACGATCTTGAGATGGCGGCGTGGCAGCAAGCCGTCGATCACTCACCTGGTGAGTTTGAGTGAAGTGCTCGGTGTGCAACTGGTAGGCCTTCTTGCGCTGACGGGTCATGCCGATCCGGATGCACTCGGTTCGCGGGCGCAGCTCCCCGACCCACCGTCACCAATTACCGAGACTGTGCGTCGGATCAGGGGCTCAGCGCTAAGTGATCACGTGAAGGATGCTCTTGCTAGGTATTGGGATGGACGTCTAGCCGAAGAGCGGCATCGAGTGTACGAGCTGATAAGAATTCTAGAAGGTGCTGAACGTGGTGAACTCGATGTGATCGATGATCTGCTGAAGGTTCTTTCCCTGGCATCTCAGCCTGGGCTGCCTAGGCACTTGGTGGCTCTGTTGAGAGAAGTCACCTCGACCCTTGAGTCGGGGGTTTCCCGTCGACGGGCGAAGCGTCCAATTTTTAGTCGACTTCAGTTCACCGTTCGATCCACAGATTCAGGACGCTATCGCCTGGAGATGCAGAGCTCGGAAGGATCGATGCTCAACTCGCTAGAAGAATTTGAAACCTCTCAGGAGGCGCTAGAGCAACTTGAGCGCATGTTGGGTTTTGAGCCAGAGGGCGTACAGGTAGATGACGGCTCGTCTCCATCGGCATAGGGCAAGTTCTCGCACTCTTGGGGATGCTGGTATGGAATGAATGGTAGCCGCCGCTATGTAAAGTTGCCTCCGTCGCACCTTTGATTTGATTGACTACGGTTCCAACGTCGCAAGATCGCGCTTCCACCCGACTGAAGTGATCCATGCCGTCATCTGTCACTCGCCGGGTTCGCGGGGGAGGAGGGAGGCCAACTCGGGTGACCCGTAGGTCAGGAAGACGAGGTCGCTGTCGCTGCTGATATCCCAGATGTTGCGGTCGAATGTCACGGGGACTGAGGCCGTGGGTGGCTGATTCAAGTAGCACTCGATAGATATCGCGCCGCCGAAACGTCTGAAGGACACACGGGCGTCGTCACGCGCAAGGAAGAGGTTGTAGATACCGGGGCGTCCGTCGTCTGGGGTCAGCCAGCGGCCTGAGAGAAGGTTGTTCGTGAGCTTGGTGGCAAGAACTGGCGGAGTAATGTCTCCTACCAGGTCCGGCGGAGTCTTGATGCTGATGCCGTCGTCGGGGGCGCCGAGGTCGCCTGTGCTGACGGGCTGGTTGTTGATGTCATCGATTTGGGTTCGGATGCTGGCGATCTCGCTGGCGATGACTTCGTCGCTGAGGTGTGCGGCAAGGACGAGACCTTCGATGACCTTCTCGACAGTGCCAAGGACAGGTGCAGCGCCCCCGACTATGTTGGTGAAGTCGTCGTAGTCCTCCTTGATGCCCTTATAGACCTGCTCCTCAACAGTGTCTTGGTAGAAGTAGTTGCTGATCTGGAGATGCCTGTAGGTAGCGCCGATACGGTCGATGCGACCGATGCGCTGCTCAACGCGCATCAGATTCCATGGCATGTCGTAGTTGATAAGGCGGCCAGACGTCTGCAGGTTGAGGCCCTCGCTCATCGAGTCGGTACCGATCAAGACCTCGATACTGCCGTTGCGGAACCGGTTCTTGATCTCGGCCTTGGTAACCGGGTTCCACTTCCCTGCAACCGGATCGTAAATCTCGCCGCCGCGGCCGGAGTAGCAGCCGAGCTTGTTGTAGCCGGCGGCCAGAAGGCGCTCGCGGACGTAGTCCATGGTGTCGGCGTACTGAGTGAAGACCACCGCGGAGTCATACGTCTTGAACGACTCGGCCAGATCCTCGACGAGCTGCTTGGCCTTCGTGTCCTCACCGGTGATGTCGCCGAGGTCGTTGAGGAAGGAGTGGAGCTCGCCGATCTCCTCTTTGAGGCGGTCAGCGCGGACGTCGAAGGCCTCGGGGTCGAAGAGAGAGCCCTCGAGGTCGGAGCCATCATCGTCGGTGAGGAGGGCGGCCAGGCTCTTGCCCTGCTCGAGTACGTCGAGGCGGCGCTGGAGGGACTGCTTGATCGCTTCGAAGGAGGAAGTCAGCCGGCGCCGGTAGACGGTCATGATGAAACCGAGAGCCCTGGTGGCATTGTCGGACTTGTAGGCGTTGTAGTGGCGGCGGATGTACTGCTCGATACGGTTGTACAGCTTCCGCTCGTTCGGCGCCAGAGGGATGAACTCGTCGGTGACGTGTCGATACGGGATGACGACCGAGGCCGGGATGATGCCGGCCGCCTGGTAGGCCCGCATGGTCTTGCGGGTGTTGCGGAAAACTCGATCGCGCATCGGGGTGTGGCGGCGAGCCCACTTATCCATCCACTCGGAGGTGGCATTGGGGAACTGTGCCCTGAGGTCAGGCGAAGGTGGGTTGCCTGCTATCCCGATCACCGTCAACGCGTCGGCCCACCCGAGTGCATCGTTGACCTGCTGCTCCAGCCCGTAGTCGTGTTCAGCGAGCGGGTCGGAGAAGTAATCCTCCAGCATGTCGCAGATGAGTTTCCAGCCGCGCCTCTCGGGCGGGTCACCGAGGTAGGTGAAGTACTGAGTGAAGAAGAACGCCTGCTCACCCCACTTGCCCGGCAGCCCGAGGAGCTCGATGAGGTCCCAGGCCTCGTGGGGGTGCATCTGCATCGGGGTCGCCGAAGCCAGGTAGAGCGCACGCCATAAGTCGCGCTTCTTCATCTCCTGGAGCAGCGCGAGCAGGGAGTTGGGAGTGTCGGTCGACTTGGAGCCGCGGCGGCGGGCGTGGTGGGCTTCATCGACGAGAACGACATCCCACGGTCCGGCGTCGAGGATCTCGGTACGGCGCGTGCGGCGGCGGGCGAGGTGGGAGGAGGCAAGCACAATCGGAAAGGCCGACCACGGGTTGGCATTCAGGTCAGTCTCGAGGGGCTGGTCGAACCGGTCGACGAAATTGCCCTTGTCGTAGCGGGCGACGTCGAGATTCATCTTCTCGTGGAGTTCTTCCTGCCACTGTTTCATCACCGAGGCCGGCACAAGGAGCAAGGCCTTCCTTGCCCTGCCGGAGGTGAAGAGCTCACGTAGCACCATGCCTGCCTCGACGGTCTTGCCAAGACCGACCTCGTCGGCAAAGAGATAGCCTCGCGGGTACGTCGACACCACCCGGTGGATCAGCTCGGCCTGATGCGGCAGCGGCTGAGCCCACGCTGTACCCACGCCAGTCCATGCGGACGCCTTCGGCGCATCCCGAAGAGCGACCAGCTCGTCCCAGGCCGCCTGGATATCGACGTCCATCTCGACAGCCGGGGTCTTACGACCAGTCTCCTCAGGCCTCGGCTGCGGTACGAGAGCGTCGGAGGGAAACGGCGGAGCGTCAGGAGCATGCTCTATCAGGTGTTCTCGGACGGCGGTGGGTAGATCGATGACCGCCCAACCCTTGTCGGGGTGGCCGCACCAGTGCTGATCGAAGGCTCGCTCCTTGGGTTTGCCGTAGTCCTCCCAGGACTCGGTACGCCAGGAGCGGTAGGCGTCGAAGGTCTCGTGGTTCTTCACCCATGCGGTGACCGAGGCATTGTTGGAGCCGCTGAATGCGACCTTTTGGCCGTAACGGTCTGTGAAGATGCCGTACTTGGTATGGAAGTAGCGGCCGGACTCCTTATGGGTAAGCAGGTGGCCATGCTTGTCGACCGGAATGCCGACTCGGATGTGAAGCCGGTTGTTGGCGACCATCCAGGCCAGCACGCTGAGATGTTCGCTCTGCACGATCTTCGTGCCCTCCAGGCCAGGGTCAGCCAGTAGACGCTCAGCGACCACATCGTCGAGCGGGGCGCCGGAAAGCACCGCGTCCACGTCCTTCTTACCGAGCTGGGCGCCAACGATGAGTCTCATCACGCCACCACGGGCGATGAAGTACGCCGTGCCTTGCGCGGCAAACTGCAGCTCTGCCCCGGACCAGTAGCCGACAGCACGGTCGTAGGCAACGGCTCGGGAAAGCAACGGCTCGTAGAACGTCTCGAAGGGTGCGTCGTCGGGCGAGTACATCGCCTTAAGCGTCACGTTGCGGAACGAGTCCTCGGCCGTGGCAGGGTCGTGGTCGAAGAGACCATTCTGCTCCAGCGCCGCTGCCGCGGCGGCGGCACCAGGAAATAGAGCGTCGTCGTGCTCGGCCAACATCACTCCATCTCGAAGAGGCTGGCTTGTTCGTCAATCGCCGTTACAGGGAGATCGTCAGCTGAGAGCTTAACACCATCGAAATAGAGCGTACACAGAGTATCGAGAAGGCCTGCCTCCGGGTAGACCCACTCGCCCTTTGACTTCTTGCGAGGGATCGCATTAATTAGGCCTTGGATGGTGGCAATGAACGTACCGTCAGTGGTGTAGCCATGCCGATCGAGGAAACGCTTTGCAGTTTGCATGCCGTCAATCTTGGCGATATAGAGCATTGTGTCGACGGCATCGATGACGTGCTCAAATTTGGCTGCCTCTGGACGGACTCCAGGGGCATCACCTTCGTTGCCCCTTCGGACCCGCTCCTCAGGCGCCAACAACTCCACGGTTCCAGACTTTTTCTTGAGTATCTTGGTTCTCGTCAGATGGTCGATGTCGAGTCCGCCAACGGCTAGGGCAAGGAGCCGAGCAGCATCGAAGTCAGCTTCTCGTGCTTTAAAGATGTCCCAGGCCATGAGTACGAAGTCGGTAAGGGTATCGACTTGGACCGCTTCGCCAACAAGTCGGAGACGTCGAAGTTCGACGATCTCCTCACGCGCGATGTTCAGAGCCTCCTCCGGCCTCAGAAGCCGATCGGTTCCGTTCTCGTCCGGTACCGACGAGTAGACAGGCCAGTTGCGCGAGATGACGGACAGCGCGGGGCCGTAGGTGGCGAGCATGAGGTCGACACCTTCGATTCCGTCTTCGGCGAAGCGGAGCGATGCACTCCTTGCTTCTGCGCGAACCTCAGGCGCTACATCTTCGAGGTAACGCTTCCCGATATCATCGCTTCGCCCCCGTTTACGACAGACCAGCATAATCGTGGATTCTGCGGCGTTCTTGTTGGCTTGATGGCTGCTGGACTCCGGCTCAGTAGCGATGGGCCAGGAGGTTTCGACAGTGAAACCCGCTGCGATCAATGCCGAGCCCAATGCATCCCATGCCCGAGCGTTTTTGTTAGTGAACATCACCGTGAGTACGCCGTCGTCGGATAGGACTCTGCGGCACTCAGTGAAAATTGCGGCCATCTTCGCCTCGTAGTCGAGGTTAGCGATTTCCTTCTTACGGCGCCCTAGCGCTGCGAATCGTGCGTCGTTGGTGACAGCCTCGTTTTCGAGGTCAGTGTTCTCCTCTTCGAAGAGCTCCGGCGTTATGATACCGAGGGTCTCCCGCTCCCAAGCGTAGAAGAAGTTGGAGAGCTCGGAGTACATGACATTGGCGTAGTACGGCGGATCCATGCAGATGTGCTGGACAGACCCGTCAGGAATGGAAGGGATATCGACGGCGGTACCGGCGGTGACCTGCACATTTCGCTCTAGCCGTGTGCCAGGTGCGCTACTGCCAGTCTCTTCGAGGAGATGCGCGATCTCGTCGTAGGCATCCACTAGCTGATCCAGGCACCAAGGCAGCAGCTCTCCAGGCCCGGGAAACTCAACGAAGGTCCACTTGAACGCAAAGTTGTGCTTCTCAAAGACGCTGCGGGTCTTCTGCCTGCCTACATCCCAAGTCGCTTGCCGAGCATTGTAATTCAGCGCCTTGCCCTGCATTAGGGCAAGCTCGGTGAGGATGTCCTTTGCGAGATTCTCGTCAAGCCCTGCTTGTATTTCTGCAGCAATCTTGCGAAATGCCTGGACGAAGGCCGCGTGAGTTAGAAGCTGTCGAGGAGAGAAAAAGTCTGCCCACTTATTGATTCCGTACATCCGATGCCCGCGGTCATAGTTCGACACATCAGGGATCGAAGTCGAAGGTACAATGCCGGTGGCTTCCCAGATTCCGATGCTCTCTGCGACGAGCCGCTCCGCCTTGTCGATCGCCTCCAAGTCGTCGTCGGTCGGTGATCGGAAGGTTCGTCCCGCGGTGGTCTTAACGACAACTGCATAGAGAACCTGGGTCATACGCCCGTCCCTAGCCTCGGCCTTGATGTAGTCGCCGTCGATGACAAGGTCGTCGTACGGGCTGATCGCGCGGCCGCCTGCAAAGAGGCCAGTACCGGCATCAAAATCGATGTCCGTCTCATGCACGACTTCAAATCTCGGCGTCTGAAGCTCGGCTCCCTCGAATTCGGTCAGCATTCGCACGGCGGTTGGCTTGGGACCCTTCCGAAGCCACCAATCCGGTATCAGCGGCACAATACGGCCAGTGCGCGGGCAAGCCACTGCATGGGCGTAGAGATAGTTCGTAACCGACTCCCTGCCAGTCTTCGGGAAGTACTCAAGGAGCCTGGCGGTAGCGTCGTCCACGATCCGCTGACCCCACTTGCGCAGGACCGGAGTTAGCGCTGTGCCGTGTTTGGCTGGGATGGTGAGGCTAGCGTTCAGGATCGACACAGCGACGCTGTTGAGGTCGTTCGCGTAAGTCGGCAACCCCAAGCGCAGCGCGGTCCACGGGATGGAGCCTCCCCCAGCGGTCACATCCGCAACGGCAGGAAGGCGTCCCCACGTGTCGACGAGGACGTCGTGTAACTCTCGGATCTCCTGCTCGCCGACGCTGTTCTTGAACGCTGGACGGTAGGCGTAGGGATTGTCTTTAAGTTTGATGCCCGCCGCTTTGGCGGCTTCAATTGTTCGTTTCGCCAGTACGGGATCTCCCCAAATACCGATAAGGCGGTTGAACCAGTCGCGATATGCCCGTTCGGTTTGCACCGCGCTGATCGTAGGATGCCGCTCCGCAAGCTCGTCGCTCCAGGCTGGCAGGATTCCCGCCAGAACTGTGGCTGCCGAGGCGACGATAGGACGACGAGCCCACCACTGATGGAGGGTCTTGAGCTTCGGAAACTGCCCTGGGATCGGCGCAGCTTCGCGTCGTGATTCAATGCTCAGAGCCGCCACCGGCAGCCAGTTTTCAGCCAGTACCTTGGGCCGCGTTGTCACGAGTGCTTGCTTTCAGTCGTCGGAAAGGAGGGTGCGGAGGGCCTTGCGGGCGCGATTGGCGTCGATGCCAATGCACTTGGAGTACCAGTAGTAGGTCTCCTCAGTGCTCATGGCGTTGATGCCGGCGACGAGCGCACGAACGCGCTCCTGCTTGGCAATGGGCTGGGTGGCCATCAGGATCAGGGCTAAGCGCACGCCATCGGGTTCGGCGAGCCGAATGGGTGCTTTGCGGGTGAAGGTCAGCACGCTGGGTTGGTGGCCCGACCGCCTCATAGCTGCAAAGAGGGCGTCGATGACACGGCCTGTCTGCTGCGGGGTGAGGGTGACGACGACCGTGGCAAGGACGGAGCCGACCTCACCGTAGGTCTCCTCGATAGTGAGCCCGTAGGTCTCGCCACGGCCGGGGCGCACGATGAGACGAAAACCACGGACGCCCGTGACGGCAGTGATCCGTCGGCTTCGGACGGTCGCCATGTGCTGGAAGGCGGTCACTTGGTCACCTCTGCAGTCATGCTGGTGCTCTTCATGCCGAGCTTCTTGATGACGTCATGGATCTGCGCGAACTGCGGATCGTTGACGTCGAGTGCCGGGTCAAATCGGAAGGCGAGGGTGAGGTCGCCGACTACCTTCGTGGCGGCGGTGAGCGCCTTCTTGGCGTGGCCATAGGCCACCTGAAAGTCGGCGCGCTCGGCGGTGCCCTGGAACTGGATGCCGCCCCCGGTGAGACCCTTGTACTCTGCGCGGATGGTGGAGCGGACCGTGATGATCTGCTTCTGCAGCATGCCAAGCGAGACGACGGCGAGGTCGATGTCGCTCGTGCCAGACGCAGTATCCGCGCTCACCTTCAAAGTGAGAGTCCTGATAGTGCGGATCGTGTAGTCGGAGACAGCGTCAAGCAGGGTCTGCATGGCCGCGCCGCCGGGGCCGTTCGCGGTGAAGGTCTTGGAGGTGGCGATGCGAGTGGGGACCTCGACGCCGATCTCATCGGCGGCCTCCCGGGGGAGGATGTGGAGGGTGTCGAGGCCCTTGTCCTTGATCGCCGAGGGTGAGAGCGCCCGGACGCCGGCGGCAGGCTCGGTGTCGGTAACAACAAACCAGCTGTACTCACTGGACTGAACGGCGGTGGCTAGTAGGTCGAGCACGTCCGTCTTGGAGGGCTCGCCGCCGCAGACGGCCTCAAGGCGGGCGCGGACGTCGGCGCCGGTGCGCTGGTCGCTGGTGAGCACCGAACGAAGGTCAGTCTGGTTGGGTTTACGGACCAGCAGGCCGCGCTTCTGAGCCTCGGCCATGGTCATGACCTCGGCGTCGGCGCTGAAGGCGATCGACATGCCAGCCTGAGTGTTCGCCGTGTAGGCCTTGCCATTGGCCGAGTCGTAGTAGACCCAGTGGTCGTGGTTAACGCCGTTGACTATCGCGTCACGCAGCAGGGAGGTATTGCGAACGATGGAGGCCTTGTGGTCGGACCAGAAGTAGTCGGCGATCGCCGCCGTGCTCGTGGCCTCTTTGTTGGCCCAGGTGCGGTTGCGTAAGAAGGAGGCGGTGAACGGGCTGGTACGGATCTTTTCCTCGTCGGTCAGCAGGGTGATGACTGCGGAGGTGGCGTTCTTCGGGTCGCCTTGGGACTGGGCGGGAAGCTCCCGGTGGCGCAGGTAGCCAGTGGCCTTCTCATCGGCCGGATAGTAGATGTGCTTAAAGCACCGAGTGACCGCGATGCGCGCCTTGAGGCGGGCCTCCTTGTCGTAGGCCTCGACCTTCTTGCGAACCTCCTCGCTGAACTGACCCAGCCGGTGGGTATCGTCGGCGAGGTTATTGGAAGCGATTAGGGCACGGGTACGGTCCTTTAGCACGTGGACCTGCTCGGCGTCGGCCAGGGCGAAAACCAGGGAGTTGCGATACTTGCGCGGCGTACCAGCCGAGCCGACCTTGTCGAGCATCTCTAAGATCTGCGCCGGCGGCTGGTCGGCGTGGGCCGGGTCGACGGTGACGACATCGTGGTCGAGTACGACCACGCGCAGCGCGTCCTTGTCCGGGATCTCAGCAGGGCCTGATGGGAAATGGATTGCCGTGACGCCGCCGTCGTTAGCGAACGCCTTCTTAATCAGGCTATCGACTTCCGCAGCCACCGCGGTGTTGGCGACGTTTCGCTTCTCGGTCTCGATGATGGCGTTGACGTTGGGCTCGATGTTGAAGCGCCAGCGAGCACCGTCGTACGACAGGTGCCAGAAGACCTTCTCTGACTCGGTCAACGCCTTTTCGAAGATGGTGGCGTCCTCACCGGGACGCAGTGTGCCGACCAGCCAGTCGTTGCGGCCTGCCCCCGCAGTGGACACCATCTCCAGGGAGTGGGTGAATACGGTGCGGGCCACGCGGGTGGCGTAGGCAGGCTTGCCGGGGAAGACGTCGGCGTCGACGACAGCGGCGTGGGATGCCTTGGAAGCGAAGTCTCCCTTGGCTACGCCCGCGTACTCGGCGCGGCCGAGGCCGTCGGTGAGGTGGCTGAGGACCGGCTCGTTGGAATAGTCGATGTCGCAGACGTTGATGACCGCCGTGTTGTCGTTGGTGGCGTAGATGTTGGCCACGACCTCAGCCAGGAGCTTCAGGGCGCCGCGGGCGCGCTGAAACTCGGTTATGTTGCCTAGGCGCTTATCGAGGACGCGGACCAGCTCGGGATGAAACGGGTAGCTCTTGGTGACCAAATCGCCGTAGGAAGCCGGGTGCTCGGCGCCGCCGGCGAGCTGCTCGGTCTTGGCGAGCTTTTCGTAAAAGTCCCGGTAAGCGTCCCCGGCTGCCTTGGCGGCGTCCTCGTCGACGGAAGCGAAGATGCGCTTCTTGAGGATTTCGCCGATCTCGTTGTCATCGGCCGGCTTGATCACCGCGCTCGGCTGCACCGCGCGGGTCAGCACGTCGCCGATCTCTTGAGCGGCCTTGACCGAGGCGGTGTTGGCGGCGTCGGTCTTCTCCTTCTCTTCACCGGTCAGCTCACTGATCTCGGTGGTCTCCGCGCCGAACGCGTTGGTGGTCGCGGCCAGGGTGATAATGACCGAGACCCTGTTAGTCGGATCGGAGGCGACTTCGAAGAGGTTGCCGAGGAAGACCGGTATCGCGCCCGCCATGCGGCGTATGTCCTCGCTCCCGGAGGAGGCCACCGCGCGCAGATACTTGGCTAACTCGTCGATGATTACGACCGTCGGCTTGCCACGGAAGGCGGCCCTGATCGTGGCGGTGCCCGGAGCGGTGCGTTGGGTGTCGTTCGCCTCCATCGCTGCGAACGCGTCATCGCCGATCTGGGCAGCCATCTCACCCCACATCGTGTAAGTGCGATGGCCGTTGGTCTCGATACCCGCGGTGGGGTCGAGCGCGTCGCCGACCAGGGCCGAGACCTGGACCGGACCGTCAGGAAGCTGACTCAGATCGAGGAACTCAGTGATGTTGGATGGTCGAGCACCCTTGGCGAGGTGGTAGACGGCGGTCAGACCGTGGGTCTTACCGCCACCAAACGAGGTCGTCGGGCGAAGTACGCCGTTCTCCCCCGCGACACCCTTCACTCCGCTCAGGCGACCGAAAGTCTTGGTGAGCAGCGTCTTCAGGCCGCTCGTGGGGTAGGTCTGCGCAAAGAACGCTTCCGCGTCGCCGTACACCGGATAGTGCTCCGCGTCGCGGACCACCTTGTCCAGCTGAGCTGCGAAGTGGTTGTCTGCCAACCCGCCTTCGAGGACGTCGTCGCGAGGATGACATACCTCCCGGAGAGGTACCAGATGTGCCACAAGCTTCCACCCCATCGTTATTAACGCGTTCAAGAGGTCCGGGAGTGTGAGATTTCGCCACATCGCCCCGAGCCTTATATAACACCAGATGTTATTGGGCGCGGTAAAGCAATGATCAATTCGCGTCTAAGTTGTTATCTGGCACGTCGACTTCCGGGCGAGGTGCGAGGCATGCGGAGCGTCTGAGGCGCAAGTATTCGCTGCTCCTGCCCGTGAAACATGGGCTGCTTGCCGTGCTCGGATGGGCATGGGCCGAAACCCCCGTTTCGGCTACACCCGAATTGTCGGCCGGCTCCGTCCCAGATGCCGCGCGATCGCGAGACTGACCAACCACGTGTATGCAAATCCTGCGCTTCCACATCTTCCCCCGGTGTGAGCATCGATACGGGACGAGCACGGGCGGGTACGCCACCGTACCTCTCTGCACGGAAGTCCGCTCTATTCGCTTCCAGCGGCAGACGCTGCTCAGAGTCGCCGAAGCCCAGCAGGCATTTCATTTCAAAGGGTAAGAACGTCGACGTGCTGGACGTGTGGTGCCAAAATGAAAATCAAAGTGGCCATATGCGCTAAATCTGCGACATGGCATCCTTGATGGACCTATCGGATAAAGTCCATGGCATTAGCATAAAAGCCACAAAAAAAGAGCGAACTAAATGGCAGCACTTTCAGTCGTAGCTGGTGTAGGCAAATACCAGAGGCGGCCTAGCCGCCTCGGCTCCCCCTGGAGAAACGCCATGTCGTCCACCATACTGAGAGCCACCGTCTATCGAATCACCGGCGTCAGGCCGACCATGGAGGGCATGTTCGACGCTACTACCTCCAGTCGCCTGGCAGGGCCGGGCGTCGATTTCCACGCGTTCGAGATCGCTGGCGCGCCGGCAATTCTCTACTACAGCCAGCGGTCCACTACGGAGCCTGAGTGGTGTCCGAGACTGTCCCAGCTCACGGGCCTGCCCCTTGCCCTCCTTAGGCAGGAGGCGGAGGCAGTACTCGTCATCGCCGTCGACGGTCACGTCTACGCGCTTGGCTTTGGCCAGGGCTATCTGTCCATCTCCGGCATCAAGGAGCGCGGCTTTGGCCTTCGCTGCGCGCTACGCACCGTCGACCCGGGCCAGGTCCAGGATGTCGTTCGCCGGGCAATCGGCGGCTTCTCCCGGCAGGACTCGACGATGGCCCCGGGCGGAATTCCTATCGGCGTCGTCGGGGTGCGCGGCTACACCGAGCTGGTGAAGAGGCTCGGCGGCCTGATCAAAGCCTCTGATCTGGGCCTCAACCACCGTGAGTCGATTTCTGTCGAAGGCGGAGACGGGCTTCGACTCCCGATTCCGCTGGAGCAGGCGAAATTCCTGGCACTGCTGCGGCGCCTCAACGAAATCCGCGACCGCCAGGTGCGTCCCGAGTTCGAGTCGCTTGAGGCCATCCAACCAGTGGGCGATGAGGTGCTATCCCAGCGACTAGACGCGCTGCTAGACGAAGGGCTACGAGAGAACGGCGACATCCGGGTACAACTCATCATCCCTGCCGATCTCGGCGAGCGTCGCCATGACTGTCGCTCCTACCTCATCAAAGTCGGCAGCGTACCCATTGTCAGGGAGGAGCTCGACCTGGCTGACCTCCGGGGGCGCTGCAAGGTCCAGTACAGTCGCACCCCCGTCGCCGCACTTCGGGAGGGTCGCATCAACATGTGCTCCGACGGCGAAGGCACGCAGTCAATCGGCCACACCTCAGCGATCCGATGGATCGAGGCCACCGTGTCAATCGGGCCGCGTATCTACCAGCTCAGTGACGGTGAGTGGTATGAATGCGGCACCGTCTATCTGGATTCGATCAAGCGCCGAATGCGCGAACTGGTCGTGGAGCAGCCAGAGCTCGCCATGTTGCCGTGGTATCCGGACGAGACCGAGGAGGACTACAACAAGCGGATGCAGCGCCACTTCGGCCCTGCCATGTACGTCTGCCTCGACCGATACCTCGTCCGGACGCCCCAGCACAGCAGGGGCAGAGGTATGGAGGCCTGTGATGGAATCACTGACCGCCACACTCTGGTCCACGTCAAGGCGGCCGCCAGCTCCGAACCGCTGGGACATCAATTCAACCAGGCACTCATCTCCACCCAGGCCCTGTGCGAGGAGCCGGAGGCGCGGGCAAAGTTCAGTGCCAAAGTCTCGAGGCTCAGCGGCGGCCGGCTCACGGTACCGGAGGACTTCAGACCCGAAAAGGTCATACTGGCAATCCTCCTCAAGGACAAGGAACTAACCCCCGACTCGCTCTACCCGTTCGCGCAGGTGGCGCTCGTGAACCTCGCAGACACGCTCATGCGGCAGTACGGCGTGACGGTCGAGGTCGCTGCCATCCCAGTTGAGTCGGCTCATGACACGGAGGCGGCATAACGGGGACTTCGACGTACGCGACGTTCCGCTGATGCAGGTTCACTGAATGCTTTTCGTGCGCCCAGCAGAGCAGGAGGTGAAGCCGTGACGTAGCGGTGGATCTTGTTGTGCGTAAGCTCGTCGTCGCTTGCCGGTGGAAGTCCGGTCCGGGTAGCTGCCAGGAGGCCCGGTAGCAGGCTGGCGGTTTCGTCTGGAAACGGGCGGGGTCGAAGCCCAGCGACACTGACGGAAGCCGACGTTGTCGTCAGCGATGTCGTCAGCAGAACCGCCCTATTCGGTGGCAAGGCCCGACGAAGGAGGGTCGCGGCAGCCGATCGCCCAACCCCATGCATGGAGTACCGAAGTCAGCGATCGTCACGGCTACACCCGATGACCACTTGATCCGTGGGGAAAGGGCCAGATACCTCGTCAGTACTCTTTCGCCCTGGTGAAGCGGTGGATGCAGGCCGGTGCAGTGTGATCGCGTAAGACGGTGTTGCTGTATATAATTGCTGTACATCACTTCCGTGGACGTGACCTCAGCCGTCGGAGACGATTTCCTGATCGATCTCCTGCACCTTCGTAAACCTGACCCAGCCGTCATCCGCCGACCACCGGAACCCGTCACCAGAATCCCACGTGCTCATGGCCCACACGTCTGTCACCTCGGCAGGAAGATTGGGCGCAACCGTCGGAAGCGGCGCGGAATCTCCCATCAACAGGTCGGCCACCTTGAAGGGGGCAGTGGTGAAGCTTGGGAACAGAACGAAGGCATGGCGGCGCGGCGCGGGCGACTTGGCGAGCTTGCGGAGGACATCCGCCTGTCCGGCCTCCCGAAGCCAGTCGCTCACCCAGTGTGCCAGGGCATCCCCAGTGTCGGCGACGAACCCGCCCGCTTTGTCGAGTGGCAGGTCGATGGTGAAGTACACACTCCCAGGGAATTCGGTGCCGCTCTGGTTAGCACCCACGATGCCCAGCTTGAAGGCTCGCGCGAAGGTCGGGTCGCTGTTGTCCCACCGGGAGAATTCCCGGACCCCACGCTGTTCCCAGTCGGTCAGCAGCGCGGGAAGTGCTTGGAGAAGAGGCTTCACACGTGTCGACGGCCGGAGTATCAGGAACCATCCACCGACAAGACTGGAGTAGATACGGCGTCCCTGACCATTCACCAGTTTCCACAGCTCGATACAGTCGCCGTCAGCCGCCGCACTGACCTCCACCGCTCCCCAGAGAGCTCCGTCTTGAGAGAACAGGTTGAGGTCGTGCATGCCCGGCTTTGAGCCATCGTCGTATTGGCGCACGTTCATCCCGGGCAGCGCGGCCCGGATACATGCCAGAAGCCATCTTTCCTCGGGGCGAAGCTTTCCCATATGGGCCATCATCCAGCATGAAGGCATCAATCATCACCGGTATTCGTTCACATGGAACACTACCTAACCGAGCCAGGCTTCCGGCATGAGCCGTGCGGTGGTCTTCGAGGTCGGTGAGCGCCTCGTCGACGAAATCCGTTTAAACGAACCAGCCGCCTGTGCAAAACTTGTCGATCAGCACGCTGAGCAGGGATTACGGCTGCGATCGACTCGCGTCATTTCTAACAGGTCGCGGCGCTCCCATGAGCGGCGCCGGACAGGACAGGAGGCCGTTTCATGGCGACCTCTAAGAAGGGATCACGGCTCATCACCGTGGACGGCACCGCCTTCCGCTGGCGGGTCCGTCGTAAGCCCACGTACTGCCAGGCGAACAGTTCGGGGCCGCTAACCTTCGCGGTGGACTAGCCGAGGCCCGGGGGCGTTCTCCTGGTGTCACTTCCCTGCTCTCGTCCGGATGCGTGGTACGGAAAGCGAACAATCGCTATACAGTCGGCACTCGTGACGGCGACCATACGCCATGCCCTTGATCGCGGCTTGGATCCGCGACGGGCGGGTAACGCCTTCGACGTCAGTCTCACGGACTACGACCTGACTGACGTGATGAACGGCCAACCGCCTGCCTACAAGGTCCCCTTCATACGGAGATAACCAACTCAACCCCCCACGACGAACGTCCGCTTTCGGGCGGTCATTCACCCTGCCCAGGCCCTTCCAACCCGAGGCCAGATGGTGCTGGGCCGCCACAGCCCGATGCTGCTGGTAGCCGAGGTTGTCATCAGGACTGCCGTCATAGAGTCGCCCACTAATCGATGTCACGACATCGACGGCATCACAGTTTCAAGGCCCGCAGTGCCTCAAGCACTTCTGGCCCGCCGAGGACGATTTCAGCGCCAGGGTTAGAGATAGCCCGATACATAGCATGAAGAACGTCAACAAAGGGTTGCTTCTGAAGTGCGTTCATCATCTTAATGGCTTCTCTCAAATTTCCAGCTTCCCGTAAGCGCAGGTACTCTCGCAACATCGCTTGACATCTCGGAAAAGCTAGCTCTCTTCCACGTCGGAGGTCCCCACGATTAAGCTGGAAGACCTCTATTGTCGCCTCCCCTTTGGGGGTACTTGCGCGATAAGCACCGGTTCGAAGGATGAGTCGCAAATGATCAAATGGGTCTTCAGACGTAGGGTCGACAAGAAGTGGGGCGCCAGCGCCATCGCACGGAAACCTGTCTCTTTTGGCATTGCTATTGCAGGACGAGCACGCTAGTAAGTGGTTGATCCAACCGAACGTGCGAAGCGGTGATGAATTAATCGGCTCAAAGTGGTCGATGTCAGTCCCTCGACTGTCGCCGCAATACATGCATCGTTCCAGAGCTGACGACATCTCCCGAAGCGCGACACGAACCAGCTCTGTTTCTGTTCGAGCGCTACTCCACGCACGGCGCGCAGCTTGAACGCCAGCGCCGATCAGCTTCAGTTGCTCCGTGCGCGCTTGAAGCTTTTGAGATAAATTAACTTCAAGATCTACACGAGCGATTCGGATCAATCCTGTCTCCCAAAGCGCGAAGAGATTTCGTCAACGCGAGCAGAGAGCGAACTCTCAAGTATCTCGCCCAGCTTCCGGTACTCCGCAATCTCAGCTTCCGATGCGGTTCCGGTGAGGACTTTTTCCTCTAGATCCCCAAGGGTACGCCTAAGATCTTCTGCGTGCCTGGAATAGGGACTATCGACACCAAAAAGTTCAGTTAGAATCGCATCGTCGCCACTGCCGTAGACTACACGCTCATAGAGTTCCTGATCGACAATATGAGGGGCTTTAAGCTCATTTGGTCCTGGAAGAGCAATTAGGCCACTGGGGTCTGCGCTTTGGCAGATGTACGGACTATGGGTTGTCACAACGAACTGCACAAGAGGGAAGTGCGCCTTCAGCCACTCGCCGATCTTCTTTTGCCAGCCGACATGAAGGTGATTTTCGATCTCGTCAACCAGAACAACCCCGGGGTAGGCCAGAGTCGGCGTAGCGCCATCGCGAGTAATTCGCAGGCTACCGTAAGCGAGATGCATCTGCCGAATAATGTCGACCGCGAGAGCGGTGACTGTCCTATAGCCCTCACTCATTTGGCGCAGGGGAAGTTCGTCGCTATCATCTTTCGTTAGCCATAGGCCTTTAGAGTCGACACGGGAAACCTTGTGTCCATCGGGAAGCATTCCGTCTGCCAGAAGTGTGAGAACAACGTCGAGAAGCTCGGCCGCTCCTGGACGATCCTCCAGCGCATATAGATGCTGTTCAATCAGCCAGCTTACGCCCTCAACAAGGCTGACATCCTGGTTAAAGAGCGTTCGTAGCCCCGCATACATTGCAGAACGCGACTGTTCCACACGGCCAAGCGCTACTGGTGATAGGCGGCGGAATGGTCCATACCCCGCAAAGAACCATCCTTCTCCTGGGCCGAACCTCGGAGTGCGCGGTCCTCGACTCTTACTTGTCCAACTCGGAGGATTGAATTGGTCTTCAGCATCATTCCATCGCAACTCAAATTGTTGAGGCCCGAAATCCAATCCACCGTCAAACTCCGGATCCTGGATGACTGTAACGCAAATTCGGGAAATTTCGCCTGCTGGAGCACTCCCCCAGCTTCCCAGGTCGCGCACAAAGAAATCTCCAACGATCCCGAGTGCGATTGCTTGCAGTATTGTCGTCTTACCAGAGCCGTTCCGACCTGCAAGGACAGTCCATCCCCGATATGACCCATCGGGCCGGATAAAGTTCAGGCTTACCTCTCGCGGCCCGGAAAACCCACGTATCCCTTGGATGACAAGCTTCGATACATACATGCTGAGCCTCCTTCCAAAGGTCCTCACGCCAGCAGGACAACTCTACGGTCTTCTAGCAGCTGAGCAGATGAGAGTCACATACTGGCTTGGATCCATCTTGGCGTCCACAAGGACCGAGGTTGACATCGGATGGCGGCGGTCATCTCCTCGTCGGGCAGGCTCTGCCATGCCGGACCACACGTCCTGGGTCAAGCGGCCGGTCGTATGTCTATGTTCCCGGTGACTCTACGCGCGCTGAGCGTCTGCCCGCACGCGACGGCTTCATGCTCGCGGCTGGTCCGGCAGCTCCTTGGGGCACCGGCGAGGAAATGACCGCTTTCCACCTCAGCCCGTGTCGCTCATCTCTGAGGAGGGCCAGGGTTCGGGGCGGAGCTCCGGGGTCTTCGGCTGTCACCGTCGACATAATGCGTCTCGGCTGGCTCGACCTGCTGGTGAGAGGCTTCGCCAGCGATGGTGTCCGTCGGCGGCGCCGACCGCGACCGGCCGAAGAGCCGCAGCGCGGTCGGCTGGTCGGCCACGTGCCGCGGGCCGCCGCAGGCGGGCCGCCTTGATGACGTGTAGATATTTGGCTTTCTGATCTTGGTCGAGATGCTGGTGATCATCACCGGTCGCTGCGCTGCCTCAGCCTGAGAGCGTGCTTACCTTTGCCGTTGCCCATACGTCTTCGAAGCTCGCCATGTACGTAGCTGCTGCTCCGGATGGCTCGGCGGCCAGCAGGTGTACAACGGGCGCATCGGCTGCTGGAGCGCCGTAGACATGCGCGTTCACGAGTAGATTTTCGTCCGCCCGGTAGATCGAGTTGTAGAGCACAGTCTGGTGTAGCCGGATCTCGACTCCGTCCTCGTGGCTGAGGGCTCCGTACAGGGGGAGGGCAGTCCTCATGCGCGCTCCCATGAGGTCGGGACCAATGCCTTCCTCAACGCCGCGGGTTGCGATCTGAGCTGCGTCAGGGTCGCCCAGGAGGATGCGTACGGTTACGCCGGCGCGAGCTTGTTGGGCGAGGAGGCGAATGATGCCGTTGTCTTCGGCCAGGAACAGGCCGCTGTACGTAAGGATGCCGATCTCCCGCTTCGCTGACTGGAAGAGGACACTCCAGGCGGCCCGTGGGACGGCCCAGCGGTGCGGATAGATGGTCTGCACTTCGTCGGTCAGTGCACGGTGCCCCTGAGCGGGGCCAGGCCATAGATCGGCTTCGTCCACTTGAAGGAGGTCGGCGACGGCCCAGCGGTGGCGTGGGTGGGGAGTACGGCCCTTGAGCCAGCGGCTGACAGTCTTGGGGTCCACGGAGAGGCGTGCGGCGACGTCCACGGGCTGGAGGCGGGCGGTGTTCATGGCGTGGCGCAGGTTGTCGTTCATGTGGTGTACCTCCTGCAGGACCAGGCGTTATGCCAGGGAAGCTAACACGAGACGTCCCTAGACGTCCCCGAGTTGCGGTGCAAAGGTTCCCGGTTACGCGCGAACCTCGATGTAGACGCAACGTGACGGAGAAGGACGGAACGGTGGCACAAGGCATCGAGGAGCGGCAGCGGGCATGCCAAGAGATGTTGCTCGCGGCGCTGCGCAACGAGCTGGGGGAGCGCGGTACGCCCGCGTCCTTCCTCATTGAGGACGGTGGCCGGCCTGCGGTGGAGGTACTCGACGTCGAAGGCCGACCGCGACGGATCTACGTCCATCTACAGTTCCGCTGGTTCTACTGGGGCGATGAGCCGAACGAACGGATCTCCTGCTTGCAGCTTCTCCGGGCAGTCGACCGGGTTCAGCGAGCCGCCGAGGCGGGCTGGCGGGAGGGGGACCAGGGGGAACTGGCTTTCAGTCTCCACACGATCGCTGACGCGTACCGAGTCTGAGGCCTGTATCAACCGTGACCACCTGGCTGACCGGTTGGCGGGTCTTCACTCAGATCGTCGACCGGCTACGAGAGAGGATCGAGATGAGCTTGTATCCGGTGGGTTCGCTGATGCCGTCCGAGGCGGCGCTGTGTAGAGAGTTCGGGGTCGCGCGCAACACCGTGCGTCGAGCGATGGCCGTGCTGGAGGCCGAGGGGTTGATCCTTACGATCCCGGCCAAGGGGCGGCTGGTGCTGGGTGGCGAAGCGCCGGCTGAGGATCTGTATCTGTATCAGACGATCGCCCGCGAGCTGCGTGGGGAGATCGAGCGTGGCGACCTGGCGCCTGGTAGTGCTCTGCCCAGCGAGTCACAGTTGCGGCGGCGTCACGAAGTCTCGCGCAGCACGGTTCGGCAGGCACTCGCCCTGCTCGAAAAGGAGGGCCTCATTGTGGCTGAGCACGGGAGAGGGCGTTACGTGCGGAGATGAGACGTCCTGGGACGTCCTTGCGCGTGCACTGGATCGATCCTGGCACCTCGTGCTTATCGTGGGCAGTGTGGGACAAGCTGAATGGGCTTATGACCTCGCCAAAGACCTGCTGGAGACGACGCTTCCGCGGCGTTGGGCGCACACGCGAGGCGTTGCTGCACGGGCCATGTCGCTGGCACCTGTCCTCGGTGACGAGGCCGACCCCCTGACCGCCGCCGCCTACCTGCACGACATCGGGTACGCCCCGAATCTTGTCGACACCGGGTTCCATCCCCTCGACGGTGCGCGTTACCTACGCGACGTCCACCAGGCCGACGACACCATCTGCCGCCTTGTCGCCCATCACTCCTGTGCTGTGAACGAGGCGCTCGAACGGTCGCTGTTCACACAGCTCACGGTGGAGTTCGACGAAGAACGGCCTCTGCTCGTGCAGGCGCTGACCTACTGCGACATGACCACCGGCCCGGATGGAGTGCATCTCGACGTGACCGAACGGCTCGCCGAGATTCATTCCCGCTACGGGCCGGAGCATCTCGTGTCTCGATCGATCACCGCGTCTACGCCTTGCATAGTCGCGGCGGTACGGGAGATCGAGGGGCGGTTGGCCCAGAGCGGTTAGCTCTGGCGAACCACCTGCCGGTGGTAGGCGACGTTCGCGATGTTGATCGTGTGTTGCGGGGCCAGGCGGAGACTGCCTCTGATCTGGCCGGCGATCTCATCGAAGACCTGGAGATCGTCCGTGAGGGTGAAACCTCCCCGGTCGAACAGAACGTGATCGCTGGGGCACAGGCAGAGGAGGTTTCCCGGCTCGTCGGGGCCGTTGTGTGGTGTGCCGACTGGGCGGATGTGGGCGCCTTCGGCGTAGGAGCCGTTGGGAAGTTGGAGCCGCTGGCCGCAGATCTGGCAGTGGTGTCCATGGAGGTCCTTGATCTGCTGCGCGAGGGCTGAGTCGCGGATCACGCGCATGATGGTGGACTGACGGCGCTGCGGTGCCGGCGAGTCTTCAATCAAGGGCACATTGGCGCCAGGAACGCTCGCCAGGCCGACTGCGGTAAGAAGCGCTTCGTGATCGTCGCCCTGGAAGTACTTCTCCAGGAGCCGCAACACGATCTGTGCACGCACGTCGGCGTTCTGGGTGACGATGGTGTGGGCCCACGGTCGCAGACCACTCGTGGGGGCGTGGTCGCGCATCCATCGCTGGGCGGTGCTGGTGCTGGCGGGCGGAACGTCGGGCTCGTCGAGCTCCCAGAGACCGTCGTGGAACAACCGGAGGATGGGGAACTCGGGGTTCGGTCGGTCGTCGGCATGGCCGAACGTGCTTATGAGCGAGGAGAGTTCGGCGCTGGTCTGCTGCCAGCTCTCCAGGCGTGGTTCGCCCTGTGCAGCCCGTCCGAGCGCCCACAGCAGCGTCAACGGCTGATGTCGGCGAGGCTGGCCGGTGAGCCTGGATTGGTCCGTGCGAAGGGAGTTGATCTTCAGGAGCAGGTTCTCGATCGTGTGCTCACCGATCGTCAGCCCGGGAGCGGTGACCTCGAATCCAAGACGGATGAGCTGGCGTGCCACGGTCTCCCTGCCGCCAGAGAAGCCCTGTGCGAGGAGCGGCCGGCCGGTGACTCCTCGGTGGGCTACTCCGGCGATGGCCTTGGAGTCGTACCGTCGGCCCTCATGCACCAGGAAGTAGCCGCGCGCAGGCCGATACCCGTAGGTGTTCAGGAAGGCGTCCCGGCCCATAGCGTCGTACTCAACGATGGCGGCGAGGATCATTTCGCGACGAAGATCAGATAATCCCACGCCGACAGCTTATGAGGCGATTTATCGCTGCACACGCTGCTCGGCCACCTCAAGCGGGCGTGTTGCTGAGACTCGCGACCGGACGCTTGCCCCCGATGGGTTCGAGAAGTCAGCCGATGTGGGGCCGTGTGGCGTCGGCGAGGTAGTGGTCGATCCGCATCCGCATCGAACGGTCCATGTGCAGAGATGCGAGCTGCTCTCGCGGCACCCAGATGACCTCGCGAGATTCGTCGCTGGGGGTCGGCTCCCCGCTGACGGCCTGGCCCCGCAGCACGATGGAGAACTCCTGACGAGCCTCACCGTTGGAGGTGTAGAGGATCACGTGCCGCGGGTCGCTGTAGGTGCCGACCAGGCCGGTGATCTCGCACACGATGCCGGTCTCTTCGAGCGTCTCCCGAATGGCGGCTTGAGGGATCGACTCGCCCAGGTCGATGGCCCCTCCAGGAACCGCCCAGTTGTCGTTGTCGGTACGGCGGATCATCAGCACGTCGCCTCCGGCGTTGGTGACGACGACGTTCACGGACGGCACCAGGCTGTTGGGGGCTGGGGCGTCGGGGTCGTCGTAGTAGTCGATCCGCTTGGCCACGGTTCAGGACCCTATCGGTCGGGCGCCATCCCAGACGCGTTCGAAACTGTCGGAGTAGGTGGTGACCATGTCTCCGCCGATCACCTTTCGCAGGTGGAAGACCGGAGCATTGCCAGCGGGCACGCCGTACACATGAGTGTTGACGAGGAACTGGTCGTCGGCGCGGTAGATCGAGTTGTAGAGCACGGTCGCATGGAGGCGGAACTCCACGTTCTCCCGCCCGATCAACGACCTGTAGAGCACGAGGACGTTGCGAATCTTGAAGGACATGCCGTCCCCGATGCCCTCGTCCGCGCCACGCTGCGCAACCTCGGCGCATTCCGGATCTCCCAGGAGGATCCGGACCCGCACCCCGGCGTCGGCCTTCTCGCCGAACATGCGCACCATGCCTGCGTCATCGGCGAGGAACAAGCCGCTGTAGACCAGCACGCCGATCTCTTCGGACGCGCCGGAGAACAGTCGTCCCCACACGTCCCTCGGTACGGCCCAGCGGTGCGGGTAGACGGTGACGATCTCGCTCTCCGAGGCTGAGGCGACCTGGTCACGGGTCAGGGCCTCGGGCCACAGGTACGTCTCCTCTGTATCGAGGTACGAAGCCACCGCATAACGGTGCTTTCGGTACGGCGGGCGCCCCTTCGTCACCCACCGTTCGACTGTTTTCGGATCGACGGCGATCGCCTCGGCGAGCTGGGTGATGCTCACGCCGCGCTGAAGAAGAGTCGCGCGCAACCTCTCGTTAGCCATCTCACCTGCCAGGAGGGACGTCCGGGGACCTGCACATCGTAGGCCGGACGTCTTGAACATGTCCCGTCGTGTAGTGATCTCGTCCTCACTCTCCGTCGCATTCTCGGTATCGCAAGGCAACGCCGACCCCGACCGAAAGGACAGGTGATCACATGACCGACGAGATCTACCCCGACCCCACGTGCGAGTGCCGCGCACTCCTCCTGCAGGGCCAGGACCGCTGTCAGAAGTGCCGGGCCCGTGACCGCTGGATCAAGAGGCAGGCCGCCAAGCGTCGGGATGGCCGACGTCGCGGCGAAACCCGCCGCCCTCCGCGCAGGTCCCGCCGCGAGGCTATGGCGGGGGTGACGTGGACGTGATCGCACTGATCATCGCCCTGGTCCTGGGGGCGACGCTGCTCGTGGGTTACGCCGTCGTTCTGATCGGCATCCGCCGTGAGGACAAGGCGCTGAGCCTCCGCCAACGTCCTGCTGGGGCGTCGGCGGCACTCGCCAGGAAGGTTACGGGGTGCTACGTCCGGAACGGGGTTTCTTGGACGTAGCCAACTGCTCCTCAACCCGTGCCAGTCGCACCGACATCTCCTGTACGGCGGAGCGCAGCTCCGCCACCTTGCTCGCCAGATCCTCGGCCGCTGCGGCGTCCTCGGGATCGCTGACGAACACGCCCTTTCCCTGCTGCCCGATGACCAGGCCCTCGTTGCGCAGGATACCGACGGCCATCTTCACCACCGACAGCGACGCGTCGTACTGCTCGGCGAGCCGGGCCGTGGACGGCAGGGGAGTTCCGGGCGCGAGAGAGCCGCCGCGGATCTGCGCGCGCAGATCGTCGGCGATCTGGAGATAGCCGGCCCGCCCGGTGTGCTTGACCATCCGGACCATCTCACCACACCAAGTTGGCCACGCCAACATTGACAACTGAGCCAACTAGGTTAACTATGTTGGCTACGACGAATAAGGAGGACACAGTCCATGCGTACGATCCCGATTCCTGTAGACGTCCACCGACTCCGCTTCACCTGCGCCAAGGCCCCTCGTCCGCGACTGGCCAACCAGGACACGGGCGAGATCAAGACCGACAAGAACGGCCAGACCATCTACGAGGTGATCCTTATCGCCGAGGACGAGTTCGGCCGGATCGAGTTGGTCCGGGTCAACATCGCGGGCGAACCGGCCATCGCTCAGGGACAGAACGTCGTCCCCAAGGGCATGGTCGGCTACGTCTGGGAGATCTCCCAGGGCGGCCAGCAGCGCTGGGGGATCAGCTACAAGGCCACCGACATCGTCGATGTCTCCGCCGTACCGGGTGGAGACGAACGTGTCTGACAGCCTGGGCCTGGTGCTCACAGTCCTTCCCCTGATCGGGGTGGGACTGTGGGCCTGGCGCCGCGGCCATCCCGCCTCCTTCTGGCTCGTGGTCGCCTCTCCGCTGACGGCGCTCAGCGCCCGGGCGTCCTGGAGGCGGGTGGCGCTGGGGTGCGGGCTCACCAAGAAGCGGCAACGCTGGTGGTTCACCGTCGCGCCTGGCGCGGTGACCTCCACCGGTCTGGTCAGGGTTCGCCGGCGTTTCCAGCGCGTGGCGGTCGACACCAAGCCCTTCATGTGGCTGCCGCGGCCTACTCAGTACGGCTGGCGCGTCACGCTGTGGACGCTGGAGGGACAGGTGCCCGGCGACTATGCCGAGGCTGCAGAACGGCTCGCGCATTCGTGGGGAGTGCACGCCGTGCGCGTCTCATCCCCGCGGCCCGGTCGCGTCGTCCTGATGGCAACCCGCCGCGACCCGCTGGTCAAGATCGACGAGATTCCGGCCAGTCCGGAGCTGTTGAAGGTGACTGTTGGGCGGCTCGAGACCGGGCGGCCTTGGACGATCGACTTCCGTGCGGTGCCGCACTGGCTGAACGCTGGCGCGACACAGTCGGGCAAGTCGAACCTGGCCAATGCCCTCATCGTCGGCCTGGCGCCACAGTCGGTGGCGCTGGTTGGCTTCGATCTCAAGGGCGGGGTCGAGTTCACGCCGTACAGCCCGCGGCTGTCGGCCCTGGCCACCTCACGAACCGAGTCGGTCACGTTGCTGGATGACCTGGTCGCCCTGATGGTCGACCGCATGGGGCTGTGCCGTCAGGCCGGTGCCCGCAACATCTGGCAGCTTCCCCCGGGACTCCGCCCGGTGCCCGTCGTGGTCCTGGTCGACGAGCTGGCTGAGCTGTATCTGATGGCCGACAAGTCCGAGAAGGACGAGATCGCCAAGACCTCGACCGCGCTGCTGAGAGTGGCGCAGCTCGGACGAGCCTTCGGGATCTACCTGTTCTGCTGCGGCCAACGCATCGGCTCCGACCTCGGTCCCGGTGTCACAGCACTACGCGCCCAGTGCTCGGGACGCATCTGCCATCGGGTCAACGATCCCGAGACCGCCACCATGACCCTCGGCGATCTCGACCCGGCCGCTCTTGCGTCGGCTCGAACCATCGCCGCGGAAACGCCCGGCGTCGCGATCGTCGCCGGCCAGGACGGCCAGTGGTATCGCGCCCGCTCCTTCTACGTCCGTGAGGCGACCGCCGAACATGCCGCCCGTACCTACGCCCACCTCGCTCCGCCCTGGTACGAGATCACCGCTCACCTGCCTGACTACGACCCGTCCGAACTGCTCGACGCCTGACCCGGAAGGAGGGATCGACGATGCGACGCCATGGCTTGTGGTTGCTCGACACCGGCCCAGTTCTGGTGTTGGCCGCCATTGCGGGCGCTGGATCGTTCACCCACATCCGGGACACCGCCGTCGAACACGGCCAAACCGGCTGGATGTCCTGGGCCATCGCCATCTGCGTCGACCTGACCTGCGTCATGGCCGCTCGCGAACGCCAGCGCGACAAGAAGACGGGCCGCGCTCGACGCGGTCCTGTCTCTTGGCCGGTCCTCGTCTTGGCAGGCGGCGTCGTCCTGTCCCTGGCCGCCAACCTGCAACAAGCGGATCCAAGCGTCTGGGGCTGGATTGCGGCGGCGACACCTGCAGGCGCGTTCCTGATCGCGGTCTCGATGCTCGAACGCCGCGCTTCTGTAACTCCGCCTGTCCCAATTCCGACCGAAGCGGAAGCCGTCGATATGGAACGTTCCATATCGACAGAGCCGGCCGCTCAGGACGGCAGCGCCGGTCCATCCCAAGTGCTCGTCGACTACGCCCACCGCGTCGCAGCCGAACACCAGGCCGCCCATGGCAAGCCCATCACCTCCGACGCGCTCCGCGCCCGGCTCGGCGTCTCCAACCAACTCGCGTCCGACCTGCTCCGCACCATGCGGGCAGCTTGACCAGAAGGGAATCCGCACTATGCAGTTCAACCACCGCGACGCCTTTATTACCGGCCTCTACGAACTGGCTGACTTCCTGGAGACCAACACGGACATCCCCGTCCCCACGTGGGGCGCCGTCCACCACTTCCCGCAACTCGACACCGATGACGAGCTACGCGCCGCGATAGACAAGATCGCTGCCTGCCTCGACGCACCCATCGACGAGGACGACACCCCGTACGGCCACTACGCGACCTCACGCTTCTTCGGACCCATCGAATACCGCGCCGTGGCCATCCCGGCTGAGGCCCGTGCCCGGCACGCCGCCGACAACAGCTACTACGGCTGCGTCCTGCCTGACACCGACCCGGAAGACACCACCTGATCAGAAGGCAGACACCATGCGCATCCGCCTCGACGGCACTCGCCCTGAACTCGTCGACGCCCTGTTCCGGCTACGCCAGACCTTCACCGTCTCCAACGTCTCCCGCGCATACCCAGACCGAGCCCGACCTCACCACTGGCGGATCTTCATCACCACCGCGCCCAAAGAAAGGAGGTGAGCCCCATGGACGACCAGCTACCGCAGCACTACCGGTGCTGGACCTGCGGGGGCACCGGAGTCGACTCCAACGCCGACACCTGCCCCGACTGTGACGGACTCGGCTTCGACTGACCGTCAGCGCTCCCGGCCTGGCCGCACATCCGCCAAGACACACGCCAGGTCGGGAGCCATCCCTCCACCCCAACGAGTGAAAGGAGGATTCCATCTTGCCTGCACACCTGGCCACTTCGCACGCCATCACGGGCATGATCACCCGACTCAACCACCCTCAGTACGACCGCTGGGTCGGCCAGATCAAACGCACCGGCGGCTGCCGCCAGCCGATCCACCTACGAGGCAAGGTCGAGCACTACGACCGCTCCACAGGCCAACTCCTGCACCGCTATAGCACCGTTCATGAGCCCGACGGCATCCTGCGCGTCCCCTGCAAGACCCGCCGCGCATCCCGCTGCCCATCCTGCGCCGAGACCTACCGCGCGGACACCTACCAGCTCATCCGCGCTGGCCTGATCGGAGGCAAGGGCGTCCCAGAAACCGTCACCGCCCACCCTTGCCAACTCGTCACCCTGACCGCTCCCTCCTTCGGTGCGGTGCACCTCCGTCGCGAGCGGGACGGAAAGGTCCTGCCCTGCCACGCTCGGCGCGATGCGGAAACCTGTCTGCACGGCCACGTCATGTCCTGCACCGAGCGTCATAGCGCCGAGGATCCCCGCCTCGGGGAACCGCTCTGCCCCGACTGCTATGGCTCTATACCTGAGTTGCGACAGCGTTTGTTGGCCGGCCGTGACAGCGGTCGTGTAGTCCGCCGGACTGTGTTGCTGAGTTTTGACAGCACCCAAGTGGTTGCGGTGGGACTATCAGGGTGCTACGCACCGTGAGGGAGCCCACGTGCCTCGCATGTCGAAGGTTGAGCTGTACGCGGCGATCCGCCGCGATGCTCGCACTGGCATGTCCAACCGGGCACTGCAAACGAAGCACGGCGTCGGGTTCCGCACGGTGCAGAAGGCGTTGGCCTCGGCATGGCCTGAACCACGCAAGAAGCTGCCGCAGCGAACGTCCAAGATCGACCCCTACAAGAACGTGATCGATCAGATGCTGCGCGCGGACCTGGACGCGCCACGCAAGCAGCGTCACACCACCAAGCGCATCTTCGACCGGCTGGTGAGCGAGCATCACGCGGTGGGAGTGTCGTATCAGATGGTTCGCGCCTACGTCGCGCAACGCCGTTCCGAGATCTGGACCGAGTCGGGCCGGGGCCCGAGCAAGGCGTTCGTGCCCCAGTCGCACCGGCCCGGCGCCGAGGCCGAGGTCGACTTCGGGGAGGTGACCATCCGACTGGCCGACGAGATGGTCAAGTGCGTGCTGTTCTCGTTGCGGCTGTCGTATTCGGGCAAGGCCGTGCACCGCGTGTTCGCCTCCGGCGGCCAGGAAGCGTTCTTCGAGGGACACGTCCACGCCTTCAGCGTGCTGGGAGGGGTGCCATTCGGCAAGGTCCGCTACGACAACCTCAAGGCCGCCGTCGCTCAGGTTCTGGGGTTCTCCCGTGCCCGGGTGGAGACCGCACGCTGGACGGCTTTCCGCTCCCACTACGGGATCGAGCCGTTCTACTGCCAGCCTGGTAAGCAGGGCGCCCACGAGAAGGGCGGAGTGGAAGGCGACATCGGCTGGTTTCGCCGCAACCACATGGTGCCGATCCCCGATGTCGCCTCACTGGCCGAGCTCAACGCGTTGATCGACGCTTGGGACCTGGCCGACGAGACACGGCGGATTGGGAACCGCGCCCGGACCATCGGGGAGTACTTCGCCATCGAGGCCCCGTTGCTCAAGATGTTGCCCACCGAGCCGTTCGAGACGGGGCTGCTGCTGACGCCGCGGGTGGACCGCTACAGCCAGATCACCGTGCGCACCAACCGGTATTCGGTGCCCGCCCGCCTGATCGGCCGCAGGGTGCGGGTCATGCTGCACGCCTCAGAGCTGGTCATCTACGACGGACGGGAAGAGGTCGCACGGCACGAACGGCTCCTGGCGAAAGCCGCGAGCCGGCTGGAGTTGGACCACTACCTGGAGGTCCTCATCCGCAAGCCTGGCGCCCTGCCGGGAGCCACCGTCTTGGAGCAGGCGCGCGCCGCGGGCAAGTTCACCCCCGTCCACGATGAATGGTGGGCGGCTGCCTGCAAAGCCCACGGCGACGCGGCCGGCACCCGCGCTTTGATCGAGGTGCTCCTGCTGACCCGTCACATGGCCCACGAGCACATCGTCACGGGGATAGCCACCGCAATCCGGGCTGGTGCGCTGACCGCTGATGCCGTCGCCTTGGAGGCTCGCAAAGCCGCCGACTCTGACTCCTCCACCAGCACCAGCACCGAACCCGTCACCGCATCCGGCTCAGTACCGACCGGCGCGACGGTGACCTTCCTGACCGAGCGGCGCCTGGCACACCTGCCGCCCGATAACCGGCCGCTGCCCTCGGTGGCCGCCTACGACCAGTTGCTGCGACATCGCCGACCCGCCGCGCAGCCGTCCGCCCAGGGAGACACCTCATGACCTTTCCCCGCCACCGCGGATTGACCGAGCAAGCCGCCCAGGCCGCCGTGGACTCGGCCTGTCGGATGCTTCGGCTGCCGACCATCCGCCGTCAATTCGGCGAGTTGGCCGACACCGCGACCCGCGAGCAGATGACCTATTTGGGCTTCTTGGCCGAACTGCTGATGGCCGAATGCGACGACCGCGCGCGCCGCCGCTCCGAACGCCGAATCAAGGCCGCCGCTTTCCCTCGTGACAAGTCACTACGCGAGTACGACTTCGACGCGAACCCCCCACATTGACCCCGCCGTCATCCACACCCTCGCCGCCTGCGAATGGGTGAAGAAAGGACAGCCGCTCTGCCTCATCGGCGACTCGGGCACCGGCAAGTCCCACCTGCTCATCGCGCTG
The DNA here is from genome assembly GCF_055586305.1 of Nonomuraea sp. NPDC051298. Taxonomy (NCBI): domain Bacteria; kingdom Bacillati; phylum Actinomycetota; class Actinomycetes; order Streptosporangiales; family Streptosporangiaceae; genus Nonomuraea; species Nonomuraea sp. NPDC051298. Next base: position 1,672 of record NZ_JBVJIM010000046.1, on the reverse strand, counting down.
GGCACCGAGGCTGCGATGAAGGGCTTCCGCGTCCGCTACACCCTGGCCACCAAGCTGGTCAACGAACTGGTCGAAGCCGCCGACGACAAGCAACTGTCCAAGACCATCGCCCGCTACGGCCGAGTCGACCTGCTCTGCATCGATGAGCTGGGCTACATGGAACTCGACCGCCGCGGCGCCGAACTCCTCTTCCAGGTGCTAACCGAGCGCGAAGAGAAAGCCAGCGTCGCCATCGCTTCCAACGAGAGCTTCGGCGGCTGGACCAAGACCTTCACCGACCCCCGGCTATGCGCGGCTATCGTCGACCGGCTCACCTTCGGCGGGAACATCATCGAGACCGGCACCGAGTCCTACCGCCTGGCCCAGACCCGAGCTCGGGTCGAGCAGCGCACCGCAGGCTGACGATCAGGGGTCTGATACTGGTGTGATCGCCTAATCAACTGTCGCCAGTTCCCCGGGGAGTCCAGTCAGCTGGTGACTGACTGTGGTCGCCAGCGGCTTGTCGCGCCACCGGGTGATGGCCTTGTCCTGGTAGCCGAGCGAGTCCGATACGACGGCGCAGGATTCGGCACGGGGCCGGAGAACAGCTGAGAATGGGGGGTGTTAACGTCCTTCCCGTGGCGAAGCACCAGGACGAGACCAGGACGGCCTACGACGGGGTCGTCGAGTTATATGCGTCGATGTTCGCTAACCGACTGGAGACGCAGCCGTTCGCACGGAACATGATCGGCACCTTCGCCGAGTTGGTGCGTGGGACGGGGAATTCGCGGGTGGCGGATGTCGGCTGCGGGCCCGGACATCTGACGGCCATGCTGCACGACCTGGAACTGGATGCCTTCGGGCTCGACCTCTCTCCGGCCATGGTCGACCACGCTCGGCGGGCCCATCCGGCGCTGAAGTTCGATGAGGCCCGGATGGAGGAACTCCCCGTTGAGGACGGCGCGCTCGGCGGCGTGCTGGCCCACTACTCGATGATTCACACCCCTCCTGGGGAACTACCCGCGCTGCTCGCCGAGCAGGCGCGTGTCCTGGCGCCGGGGGGCCTTCTCCTGGTCTCGTTCTTCGGAACCGACGCGCCCGAGCCGGTCCGCTTCGACCACAAGGTGACACCCGCCTATAGCTGGCCGGCGGACCGCTTCGCCGAGCTGCTGGCCGGGGCTGGGTTCGCCACATTCGCGCGGCTGCTCCACGACCCGGCCTCCGAGCGGGGCTTCCTGGACGCCCACTTGCTGGCCCGTCTCCGCTAGAGAATGGCCTTCTGCTGTGGGCTCTCGTAGTCAACTGTCGCCAGCTCCCCGAGGAGGCCGGCTTGTCGGTGACCTTGTGTGATCGCCAGCGGCGTATCGGCTCCATGTCCCGCCGGTCTCTCTGATGAGGCAGCTGGTGGTCTTGTTGTGGTAGCCGAGAGCGTCGGCAACGACGGGAGCGGGCAGTTCGAGGAGCTGCTGGCGGATGGCGGCGCCACGTGCTGCGGAGGCCGGGATCCCGGCCTCGTTCAGGAGCGCGGACAGGTGGTCGGGGCGGGCTGGCTGTCCTGCCCGGCGGCCCGGGAAGAGCCATCGGGAGGCGGGGTTGGTGGCGGTGTTCATGTTGTCGCGGTTCGCTATGTGCTCCAGCAGCAGAGCGGCGACCGGTGCGGGAACGGGCGAGGCGGGTTCACCGAGCCGTAGCA
>NZ_JBVJIM010000045.1:0-34491 GCF_055586305.1 Nonomuraea sp. NPDC051298 | reverse complement strand
AGCACGACGTTGCGGCCCTTGGGACCCAAGGTCACCTTGACGGCGTCGGCGAGCTGGTTCATACCACGCTCGAGACCGCGCCGGGCGTCCTCGTCAAACGCGATCATCTTGGCTGCCATAAGGCTAGACCTCCCAGATGCAGGGTGGCTTGTCGTGGACCGAGCCGACGCCCGCGACGGCATGGGTCAGCATCTCCGTTCGGCAGACCCCATCGTCTCGATCCGATGTTGGCACTCTGCTGCACAGAGTGCCAACGAACTGTTTAGCACTCTACCCTGCCGAGTGCAAGCGAACGCTCACCTGCCCAGGGTTCTTTCCCAGGTCAGTGTGCCGGTGGTCGGTGTGCCGGTACGGCGAGCCGCCCCGAGCGGCCCGCCGTACGCGAGTCGGCGAAAGAGAGAGGTGAACGGATCGCACGGACTGCGCTGCCGTGCGATCCCGCCCGGTGCAAACCAGTGCTGATCAGACCGCGCGGACGGACTCCGCCTGCGGCCCCTTCTGGCCCTGCGTGATCTCGAACTCGACGCGCTGTCCCTGCTCGAGAGATCGGTACCCGTCCATCATGATCGCTGAGTAATGGACGAATACATCCTTACCACCGTCTACCGCGATGAAGCCGTAGCCCTTGTCCGCGTTGAACCACTTGACGGTGCCCTGCGCCACTTCCGACTCCTCTTACTGGTCTCCCAGATCTCGCCCATTCCTCCGCGGGACCTGTAATCGTGTGACTTAACCGAAAATCAGCCAGACGATCGCCCTCGACCATACCTGTGGCACGGGGTTTGGCAACAGAGTCAATCTGCAAACCGCCTATTTGTTCGCGCCGAAGGCAGTTCAACGCGGAATTGGCCGGAAAAGCAGAAGGCGCCCACTAGGGGGCGCCTTCACATGGGATGGACGGTGTCAGCCGCCGGCAACCGCCGGGATGATGGAGATCTGAGTGCCCTCAGGGGCTGGAGTGTCGAGACCCTCGGTGAAACGGACGTCCTCTTCCCCAACGTAAACGTTGACAAAACGCCGAATCTTGCCCGATTCATCAAGAATTCTCGCGCCGATCCCCGGGTAGTCGGAGTCCAGCTTGGCGAGCACGTCACGAAGAGTCGCGCCCTCGCCACTGACCTCCGCGCTCCCGCCGGTGTACGTGCGCAGAATGGTGGGAATCCGCACAGAAACGCTCATGGTTTACGTCGCCTTTCCTGGTTGTCAGACAGTCGCGCGGAACGCGTCGAGAGAGGGCCGGATCACGGCCGTGGGCGTGGCGTCGCCGCTGATCGCGTCGAGCGTCTTGAGCCCGTCGCCGGTGTTGAGCACCACGGTCTCGGCCTCAGGGTCGAGCAGGCCGTTCTCGGTGAGCTTCTTCAGCACGCCCACCGTGACGCCGCCCGCCGTCTCGGCGAAGACTCCCTCGGTCGAGGCCAGCAGCTTGATCGCGGCCACGATCTCCGCGTCGGTGACGTCTTCGACGGCCCCTCCGGTGCGCCGGGCGATGTCCAGCACGTACGGCCCGTCGGCGGGGTTGCCGATGGCCAGCGACTTGGCGATGGTGTCGGGCTTGACCGGCTGCACGACGTCGTGGCCGGCCTTGTAGGCCGTGGACACGGGCGAGCACCCGGCGGCCTGGGCCCCGAAGATCTTGTAAGGCGTGTCCTCGACGAGGCCGAGCGCCACCAGCTCCTTGAAGCCCTTGTCGATCTTCGTGAGCTGGGAGCCCGAGGCGATGGGGATGATGATCTGCTCGGGCAGCCGCCACCCGAGCTGCTCGGCGATCTCGTACGCGAGCGTCTTCGAGCCCTCGGCGTAGTAGGGCCGCAGGTTGACGTTGACGAAGCCCCACTTGTCGCCGAGCGGGTCGCCGATCAGCTCGGAGCAGAACCTGTTGACCTCGTCGTACGTGCCCTCGATCCCGATCAGCTTCCCGCCGAACACGCGGGCCATGGCGATCTTCGCCTGCTCCAGGTCGGCCGGGATGAACACGCACGCCTCGAGCCCCGCCCGCGCCGCCGCCGCGGTGACCGCGCCGGCCAGGTTGCCGGTGGAGGAGCAGGAAAGGGTGTGGAAACCGAAGCTGCGCGCCGCCTCGACGGCGATGGCGACGACGCGGTCCTTGAAGGAGTGGGTGGGGTTGCCCGAGTCGTCCTTCACGTAAAGCGACTTGATGCCGAGTGTCCTGCCGAGGTTTCCGGCCTTGACCAATTTGGTCCAGCCGGGGTTCATATTGGGCTTACTGGCCACGTCGGCCGGCACGGGAAGCAGCGAACGGTAACGCCAGATGTTGGCGGGACCCGACTCGATCTCCGCGCGGGTCACGTCGCCGAAGGAGTAGGCCGCCTCGAGCGGCCCGAAACACTCCTGACACGCGAAGTTGGGACCCAGGGGGTAGCGCGCACCGCACTCACGGCACGAGAGGCCGACAGCAGGACCAAAGTCAAGCGACATGAAGCGAGGCCTTCCCTCATCTTCGCCCGCGGCCACCTTGACCACGAACCGGAATTGGCACCTTGTCCCGGTCGGCCTCGCCAGGTCGCGAGTCGAAAGCCGGGAGGGTTGCCGGGGCTTCGCAGGGCCGGTCCCTCCACCCCTCTGGATGAGCAATATGCAGTTGTTGAAATGGACTCTACCCGCTTAAGGGGCCGAAATTACCACCCGTCTCAACATGCGAGACGGGCAGTCTCAGCGATAGTCCTCCCCCAGCAATCCCTGCACGTATTTGCGGGCCTGGTGAATGCGCGACTTGGCCGTGCCCAGCGGGATCCCGAGCTGCTCGGCCACCTCGTTGTAGTCGAGCTGGACGATGTCGCGCAGCACCAGCGCCTGCGCCAGGTCGGGCTTGTCGGCCTCCAGCGTCTCCATCGCGTCGAGCAGGTCGAGCCGCGAGCCCGCGATCACGCTGACCCGCCGCACGTCGGGCTTCTGCATGGGCAGCTCGTCGGAGGTCTGCTCGGCCGCCCTGCGCTTCAGCGACCGGTACGTGGTGCGCGCGCAGTTCGCCGTCACGATGTGCAGCCAGGTGCTGAACCTGGCCCGCCCCTCGAAGCGCCCGATGTTACGCGCCACGGCCAGCAACGTATCTTGCGAGGCCTCCTCCGCGTCCTGGTGATAGGGCAGGATCCGGGCGCAGTGCCGCAGCACATCAGGCTCGATCCGCGCCAGGAGCTCGCCAAGTGCGCGATGGTCCCCTGCGGCGGCGGAGCGGGCGAGTTCCTCGGTTAGCTCATCAAGCGCCATAGCTGGGATCCTATGGTCGAAGGGAGCCATGATGAACAGCGTGCTGCTGGCCTCCAACCGAGGGCCCGTCTCCTTCACCGTCTCCGACGACGGCGAGCTGACGATGAGACGCGGGGGTGGGGGCCTGGTCTCGGGGTTGTCGGGCATCGCCAGGAAAGACGGCGTGCTGTGGGTCTGCGCCGCGCTGTCCGACGGCGACCGCAGCGCCGTACGCCTGGCCGCCGGGGGCCGGCTCGACCACGCCGGCTACGACACCGGCCCGCTGCGGATGCTCGACATCGCGCCGGCCACGTTCCACCGCGCCTACAACGCCGTGGCCAACTCCACGCTGTGGTTCGTCAACCACCTGCTCTACGACATCCCCAACTCCCCCAGCTTCGGCACCAGGTTCGAGCGCGAGTGGGAGTCGTACCGCGACTACAACGGCGCGTTCGCGATGGCGCTGGCCGAGGAGGCGGGGCACGGCGCCCGCGTGATGGTGCAGGACTACCACCTGACGCTGACCCCGGCCCTGCTCCGCGCCGAGCGGCCCGACCTGCGCATCGCCCACTTCAGCCACACGCCGTGGGCGCCGCCCGAATACTTCTCCCTGCTGCCCGACGACGTGGCCGGCGAGGTCCTGGAGGGCATCCTGGGCGCCGATCACGCCGGGTTCCTCACCGACCGGTGGGCGCGGGGGTTCATGGACTGCTGCGAGCGGCTGCTGGGCGCCGAGGCCGACCGGGTCGCGCGCACGATCACGTACGAGGGCCGGACGACCCGCATCGGCGTGCACAGCCTCGGCGTGGACGGCGCGGAGCTGTGGGAGCGGGCCCGCGAGCCCGACGTCGAGTCGCACATGGCCGTGCTCAGGGAGCAGGTGGGTGAGCGCAGACTGATCGTCCGCATCGACCGCACGGAGCTGTCGAAGAACATCGTGCGCGGCCTGAACGCCTACCGTGAGTTCCTGGCCGCCCACCCCGAGTGGCACGGCCGGGTGGTGCACCTGGTCTTCGCCTACCCCAGCCGCCACGACCTGCCCGAATACCGCGAGTACACCGCCTCGGTGCAGCGCTGCGCCAAGGAGATCGAGGACGAGTACGCGACCGAGGAGTGGGAGCCGCTCATACTCAACGTCGAAGACGACTACGCGCGTTCGCTGGCCGCGTACCGGATGGCCGACGTGCTGCTGGTCAACCCCGTCCGCGACGGCATGAACCTGGTGGCCAAGGAGGGCCCGGTGCTGTCGCCGCGCTGCGCGCTGGTGCTGTCGAGGGAGGCCGGGGCGGCGGCCGAGCTGGGCGAGCACGCGCTCCTGGTCAACCCGTACGACATCAGCGGCACCGCCGCCGCGCTGCACACCGCGCTGGTCATGCCCGAGGACGAGCGCCGCTCGCGCCGCGACGAGCTGGCCGCCGCCGCCACCGCGCTGCCGCCGCGGAAATGGCTCGCGGCGCAGCTCGACGCGCTGGCCTAACATGGGACCGACAGGTCCCTCAGTCCCTGGAGGCTGCCGGGTGAGCACGGTCTTACCCTCCGCGCGACTGGTCAGAGACCGCCCGACCTGGCTCGTCTACCTGCAGCTCGGCACGTTCGCCACCTTCCTGTACGGCCTGAGCGCCGCCCTGCCGCTGCTGCGCGCCGACCAGCGCACGTCGGCCACCGTGGCGGGCCTGCACGGCACCTCCATGGCCCTCGGCACGATCGCGGCCGGGCTCCTGCTGCCCCTGCTCACCCGGCGACTCGGGCGGCGCGCGACGTGCTGGATCGGCCTGGCCGGGATGAACGCCGGCGTGCTCATGATCCTGGTCACCGACGCGCTGCCCCTGACGCTGCTCGGCTACGGCGTGTCCGGCTGGTTCGGCTCGGTCATGCTCTACACGTGCCTGGCGACGCTCAGCGATCACCACGGCCCGGCCGGTCCCGCGGCGATCAGCGAGGCCAACGCGGTCGGGGTCGTCGTGGGCATGGCGGTGACGTTCGGGCTCAGCGTGGTCGCGCAGACGGCGCTCGGCTGGCGGGTCGCGCTGCTGGCCACGCCGATCATCAGCGTGCTGCTCGCGCTGGCCATGGGCGGGGTCTGGCCCGACCGGCGGGCCGCAGGGGCCGGTGGGAGCGCGCCCTCCTCGGGGCGGCCCGGCTGGCGGTTCCACCTGGCGGGGCTGGTGCTGTTCTGCTGCGTGGCGCTGGAGTTCACGTTCAACCTGTGGGCCGCCGACCTGTTCGCCTCGCGTACGGGGCTGAGCGCGGCGACGGCGGCCACGGGGCTGACGGCGTTCGTGGCGGGTATGGCGGCGGGCAGGTTCGCCGGGGCTCAGCTCGCGCTGCGCCTGCCGGGCACGCCGCTGTTCGCGGGGGCGCTGGCGGTGACGGCCGCGGGCTGGCTGCTGTTCTGGCTGAGCACCCAGCCCCTGCTGTCGTATGCCGGGCTGGTGGTCTGCGGGCTCGGTGTCTCCCTGCACTTCCCGCTCGCGCTGGCCGCGCTGATCACCGGTTCCGGCGGCCGGGCGGACCTGGCGGCGGCGGCCTCGCCGATCTGGGCGGGCGCCGCCATGGCGGCCGGGCCGCTCGCGCTCGGTGCGCTCGCCGACGGTTTCGGCACCTGGACCGCGTTCCTGATGGTGCCGGTGCTCATCGGGCTGGCGCTGGCCGGGGTGCTCACGTCGGGGCGGCGTTCCTGAGCCGCCTCGGGGCCGCGCCCCATCACGAACGGCCGGTCACAGCCGGCCGAACGCCGCCACCAGCTCACCGAGCAGTTCCACCACCCCGTCGGGCCCGTCGACCACGAGGTCGGCGCGTTCGGCCAGCGCGGTCACCTCGGCCGACCCGCTGCACACGGTCACCCCCGGCAGCCCGGAGGCACGTACGGCCTCGAACGCCGCCAGGTCGCCCAGATCGTCACCCACGAACATGACCGACCGGGCCGCCCGCTCGGCCAGGAACAGGCTCAGCGCCTGCCCCTTGTCCATGCCCGGGGGCCGCAGCTCCAGCACCATGCGGCCGGGCTCGACCACCAGGCCGTGCTTGTCCGCCAGCTCGGCCAGCGGCTCGCGCAGCGCCGCCAGCGCGCCCTCGGGGTCGGGGGCACGCCTGGTGTGCACGGCCACGGCCCGGTGCTTGTCCTCGACGCTCACCTCGGACAGGCCCAGGGAGTCGAGCAGCAGCGGCAGCTCGGCCTCGGCCAGCCGCACACCCGGCGGAGGCGGGGGCGCGGAGATCCGCCCGGCCTCCCAGCGCTCGAACCCGTAGTGCCCGAGCACCACCAGCCCGGGCACGCCGGCCAGTCCTGGCCCGAGCTCCAGCGCGGTGGCCGCGGGCCTGCCGGTCACGATGGCCACCGCGCGGACGTGGTCGCCCAGGGCGGCGAGCACCTCGGGCGCCTCGGGGTGGATCACGGCTTCGGCGGGGTCGGGCACGATCGGCGACAGGGTGCCGTCGAAGTCGAGCCCGATCACGGCGCCCGCCGGATCGTTCAGTATCGCCTTCATTCCAGGGATGTTCCTCACGCGGCTGCCGTACCCAGCCGGTCAGGGACGCATGCCGAGCCTTCTGGCGGCGCGGTCACGACGTCGCGTGGACCGTAACCTGCGCAGCCGTTTGACCAGCATGGGATCGTGTTCGAGCGCCTCCGGCCGGTCGATCAGCTCACCGAGCAACTGGTAGTAGCGCGTGGCGGAGAACCCGAACGTCTCCTTGATGGCGTGCTCCTTCGCGCCCGCGTAGCGCCACCATTGGCGCTCGAAGGCGAGGAGCTCGAGATCGCGTTCTGAGAGTGGTTGTCGGGACGGTTCCTGGGCAGCATCGTCACCGCTGAGGGGTGCTCCCATGGTGTCCTCCTCGAAAGGGGCGAGCGATGGTCTCGCCCGCACGCGGCCCGTGGCCAATCGTAATGTGCGGAGTGCGGCTGTTCACGGCGGATTGGGGTACGCGGCGCGGCGGCCGGGACTCCCACCGCGTGCGCATGTCCGACTTTCACCATCTTCATCGGCGAAAAGCGGCACATGAGAACTACTCCGCGTATCGGACTGTTTACCGAAGCGTCGGGCTGGGCGGACTTCCGCGTGTCAGAATGCGAGCCATCGGAGGCCCCTCCCCTCCCGCTCGAGGTTGTCGTGTACCACCTGTACGTCATGCTGCTCTCCCCCCTGTCCGCCGACCGCCCCGTCCCCGTGGGGCCGGCGGCGCCGCACCTGGCGCCGGCCCGATGAGGAAGCTCGTCCCGCCCGTCCTGCTGACCGGACTCATGGCGGGCGCGTTCATGGATCCGGGGACGATCGCGGCAGTGGCGAAGCCCGTGCCCTCCGGCTCCGCCGACGACGTCGGCGAGGCGGCGCGGGCCGGGCAGTGGCAGCTCGGCGCGCTGCGCCTGCCCGAGGCGTGGCGGTCGAGCCGCGGCGAGGGCGTGGTGGTGGCCGTGCTCGACACCGGCGTGAACCCCCGCCACCCCGACCTGGAAGGCGCGATCATCCAGGGCCCCGACCTGACCGGGACGGGAAGGGGGCCGTGGGGGCAGCACGGCACCGCCATGGCCAGCCTGATCGCCGGGCGCCGGCACGACGAGGGCCGCAGGGGCGTCATCGGCGTGGCCCCCGCCGCCCAGGTGCTGTCGGTACGGGTCACGCTGGAGAACGGCGACCCGCGCCGCGCGAAGAACCCCTCCGTCCGCTCCGACGCGCTGGCCGAGGGCATCCGGTACGCGGCCGACCACGGCGCCGGCGTGATCAGCATGTCACTCGGGGGCGGCAGCGGCGCGTGGGAGGGCTCGGCGGCGGAGGAGGCGGCCGTGCGGTACGCGATCGGCAAGGGCGCGGTGCTGGTGGCCTCGTCGGGCAACGACGGCGACTCCGGCAACAGGAAGAACTTCCCCGCCGCCTACCCCGGCGTGATCGCGGTGGGCGCGGTGGACCGGCGGATGACCGTCGCCCCCTTCTCCAACAGGCAGGACTACGTGTCCGTGGTGGCCCCTGGCACGGAGATCGTGACCGCCGACGGCGACGACTCGTACGTGGTGGGCGACGGCACCAGCTCGGCCGCCGCCACGGTCGCGGGCATCGCGGCCCTGGTCAGGTCGGCCCACCCCGGCCTGACGCCCCACCAGGTGCGGACGGCCGTCGAGCTGGGCACGAGGCGGCGGCCCCCCGGCGGCCACAGCCCCGCCTACGGGCACGGCGTGGCCGACGCGCTGCTGGCCCTGCGGGAGGCCGACCGGCTGGCCCGGCCGGCGTCGGCGCCGCCCAGGCCGGGGCGGTACTTCGGCGCGGGGCCCGCGCCGGCCTCCAGGATGCCGGTGGTGGCGGGGCTGGTGCTGCTGATGGTGGCGATGTCGGGCCGGGTGGTGCTGCGCCGCCGCGGGAGGGATTCAACCTAGCAAGCGCTTGTGTGATACTCCGGCTATGACGTACGCGATCGAGGGCTGGTTCACCGTCGAGGAGGACGGCGCCCGCCTGCTCGGCACCAGGTGCGCGGGCTGCGGCACGGTCTGCTTCCCGCCCAGGCACGGCTCGTGCCCCAACCCGCGCTGCGAGGGCACGGACATGGAGACCGTCGGGCTGCCGCGGCGCGGGCGGGTCTGGTCGTACACGAACGCCTGCTACCCGCCGCCGGCGCCGTTCGTGGCGGCCGAGCCGTACGAGCCGGTGACGCTGGCCGCGGTCGAGCTCGACGAGGTGGGCATCGTGGTGCTCGGCCAGGTCGGCGGCCTGACCGTGGAACAGCTCGCGGTGGGCATGGAGCTGGAGCTGACCTCGGGCCCGCTGGCCGACGGGCCGCTGGTGTGGATGTGGGGGCGGGCCTCATGAGCGTGGCGGTGCTGGGCGTCGGGATGCATCCCTGGGGCAAGTGGGGCCGCCCCTTCCTGGAGTACGGCGTGGCCGCCGCCCGCGCCGCCCTGCGCGACGCCGGGCTGGCCTGGACGGACGTGCAGTTCGTGGTCGGGGCCGACACGATCAGGAACGGCTATCCCGGCTTCGTCTCCGGCGCCTCCTACGCCAGGGCGCTGGGCTGGTCGGGCGCCAGGGTCGCCTCCTGCTACGCGGCCTGCGCGTCCGGGGCCCAGGCGCTGGACATCGCGCGTGCCAGGATCCTGGCCGGGATGTGCGACGTGGCGCTCGTGGTCGGGGCGGACGCGGCGCCCAAGGGCTTCTTCGCGCCGGTGGGCGGCGACCGGCCCGACGACCCGGACTGGCTGCGGTTCCGCCTGCTCGGGGCCGCCAACCCGGCGTACTTCGCGCTCTACGCGCGCCGCCGCATGGCCCTGCACGGCTCGACCCCCGCCGACTTCGCGGCCGTCAAGGTCAAGAACGCGCTGGCCGGCTCGCTCAACCCGATGGCCCGCTACCGCGAGCCGGTCACGGCCGAGCAGGTGCTCGCCTCCCCCATGGTGGCCGACCCGCTGCGCCTCATGGACATCTGCGCCACCTCGGACGGCGGCGCCGCGGTGGTGCTGACGTCGGAGTCGTACGCGCGCCGCCACGCCACCCGGCACGTCCGGCTGGCCGCGGTGTCCACGGTCACGCCGGTCTTCCCGAACACGGTGCTGGAGCTGCCGGACTTCGCCACGGACTCCTGTGCCGCCGTTCCCGCGCCGGAGAGGCCCTTCAGGGCGGCGCTCGCGCACGCGGCGTACGAGGAGGCGGGGGCCGAACCCCGGGACGTGTCGCTGGCCGAGGTGTACGACCTGTCGACGGCCCTGGAACTCGACTGGACGGAGGACCTCGGGCTGTGCCCGGCCGGCGAGGCGGACCAGCTCCTGCGCTCCGGCGAGACCGCGCTCGGGGGCCGGATCCCGGTGAACCCGTCGGGCGGTCTGGCCTCGTTCGGCGAAGCGATCCCCGCCCAGGCCATCGCCCAGCTCTGCGAGCTGACGACGCAGCTCCGGGGCGCGGCGGGGGCCCGCCAGGTGCCGGACGCCTGCGTGGGCCTGGCCGCCAACCAGGGGCTGTTCGGCCACGGCTCCGCCGTCATCGCCACGACCTGACAAAGACAGGGCCCCCGGAAGGAGACCTCCCGGGGGCCGTCGTTCCGTGCGGTGGGCGGGTCAGCCCACGCTCACCACGTCGTGCGTGTCGGCGAAGTGGCAGGCGCTCTCGTGCCCGGTCCCCGACCGGATCTGCAGCAGCGGCTCCTCCTCCGCGCAGATCTCCTGCGCCTTCCAGCACCGCGTACGGAACCGGCACCCGCTCGGCGGGTTGGCCGGAGACGGCGGGTCACCCTGCAGGATGATCCGCTCACGACGCTCCCGCCCGTCGGGGTCGGGCACCGGCACCGCCGACAGCAGCGCCTGCGTGTACGGATGGGCGGGCTTGTCGTAGATGTCGGCGTCCTTGCCCAGCTCCACGAACTTGCCCAGGTACATCACCCCCACCCTGTCGGAGATGTGGCGCACCACCGACAGGTCGTGGGCGATGAAGATGTAGGCCAGGTTGAACTCGTTCTGCAGCCGCTCCAGCAGGTTGATGACCTGCGCCTGGATCGACACGTCCAGCGCCGAGACCGGCTCGTCGCAGACGATGATCTCCGGCTGCAGCGCCAGCCCGCGGGCGATGCCGATGCGCTGCCGCTGTCCGCCGGAGAACTGGTGCGGGTAGCGGTTGATGTGGTCGGGGTTGAGCCCGACCACCTCCAGCAGCTCCTGCACCCGCCGGTGCCGGTCGCCCTTGGGCGCGACCTCCGTGTGGATCTCGTACGGCTCGCCGATGATGTCGCCGACCGTCATCCGGGGGTTCAGCGAGGTGTACGGGTCCTGCATCACCATCTGGATGTTGCGGCGCATGCGCTTCAGCTCGCCGCCCTCCGCCTTGGCGATGTCCCTGCCGTTGATCTTCACCGAGCCCGACGTGGGCCGTTCGAGCGCCATCAGGACCTTGGCGAGCGTGGACTTGCCGCAGCCGGACTCGCCCACGATGCCCAGCGTCTCGCCCTTGTTCAGGTCGAACGAGACGCCGTCGACGGCCTTGATCGCGCCGATCTGCTTCTTGAAGAGGATCCCCTGGGTGAGCGGGAAGTGCTTGACCAGGTCGCGCACCTCGAGGATGCGCTCACTGTTCGCCATCGAGGACCTCCCTCCAGTAGTGGCAGGCGCTGCCGCGCGTGCCGCTGATCTCGTAGAGCTGGGGGACGTCGGACACGCAGTTGTCCTGCCGGTACGGGCACCGCGGGTGGAACGAGCACCCCTCCGGCAGATCCAGCAGGTTGGGCGGCAGCCCCTTGATCGCGTACAGTTCCTGGCCCTTGAGGTCGACCCGGGGGATCGAGTCCAGCAGGCCCTTCGTGTACGGGTGCGCCGGCGACTTGTAGATGTCGTACACCGGGGCGTGCTCGACGATGCGGCCCGCGTACATGACCGCGATCTTGTCGGCCACGTCCGCCACGACGCCGAGGTCGTGGGTGATCAGGATCAGGCCCATCTGGCTCTCGCGCTGCAGCTCGGCCAGCAGTTCCATGATCTGTGCCTGCACGGTCACGTCGAGCGCCGTGGTGGGCTCGTCGGCGATCAGCACCTCGGGGTCGAGCGCGATCGCCATGGCGATCATGATGCGCTGGCGCATGCCGCCCGAGAACTGGTGCGGATAGTCCTGCACCCGCTGCCGGGCGGCCGGGATGCGGACCCTGTCCATCAGCTCGACGGCCTTCTTCATGGCGTCGCCCCTGGACATGCCCCGGTGCACCCGGAACATCTCGCTGATCTGCCAGCCCACGGTGAACACCGGGTTGAGCGCGGAGAGCGCGTCCTGGAAGATCATCGCGATCCGCTGGCCGCGCACCTGGGTGCGGGCCTCCTCCGACAGCTTGAGCAGGTCGGTGCCCCTGAAACGGATCTCCCCCTTGGGGATGACCGCGGGCGGCATGTCGAGGATGCCCATGATGGCCTGGGCCGTCACGGACTTGCCCGAACCCGACTCGCCCAGCACCGCCAGCGTCTCGCCGGGGCCGACCGAGTAGCTCACGCCGTTGACCGCGCGGACGACCCCGGCTCGCGTGCCGAACTCCACGTGCAGGTCGTCGACCGCGAGCAGCGGTTCGTCGCCGAGCCCTCCCTCGGCCGGCAACACATCCGCGGACGTCTTCTTCACTTGATCCCCCCTCCTACCTGAGCTTCGGGTCGAGCGCGTCGCGTACGGCGTCGCCCATCATGATGAACGCGAGCACGGTGACGCTCAGGAACACGGCGGGGAACACCAGCGGCAGTTGCGCCTCCAGGAACCTGTTGCGCGCGTCGGCGATCATCAGGCCCCACGAGATGTCCGGCGACTGCACGCCGACGCCCAGGAACGACAGCGCGGCCTCGGCCGCGATGAAGCTGCCCAGGTTGATCGTGGCCACGACGATGACCGGGGCCAGCGAGTTCGGCAGCAGGTGGCGGAACATGATCCGGCCCGCTCCCGCGCCCAGCGCCCTGGCCGCGACCACGAAGTCCTGGCTCTTCGCCGTGATCACGGCGGCCCGCATGATGCGGTACGTCATCGGCCAGCCGAGCACCGCCAGCGCGATGATCACCAGCAGGATGCTGTTGGCCCGGCCGCGGAACGTGGCCGCGATCAGCAGCGCGCCGAGGATCGGGGGGATGGCGAAGAAGATCTCCGTGACGCGCGAGGCGACCGTGTCCACCACGCCGGCGCGGAAGCCGGCGATGATGCCGAGCAGCCCGCCGATGAGCGTGGTGATCAGCGTGGTGAACACGCCGATCACGATGGAGTTGCGGGCGCCGTAGATCGTCCTGGCGTAGACGTCGCACCCCTGGTTGTCCCGGCCGAACAGGTGGCCGGGGCTGGGCCCCTGACGCGCCGTGGACAGGTCGCAGGTCCTGGCGTTGAACGGGTCGATCGAGGTGAACAGCGACGGCCAGAACGACATCACCAGCAGGATCAGGATGATGATCACCGAGATGATGAACATCGGCCGGCGTCTGAGGTCATACCAGGCGTCGGACCACAGGCTGGCGGGCTTGTTGCCCTTGTCCTTCTTGCTCTCACGTGCCGGCGCCGGCGCGGTCACCGTGTCCGAGACCAGCGTCTGGGTCTCCGGGAGTCCCGGCCCGACCGGCGGGGTTGGGTTACTCATAGCGGATCCTCGGGTCTAGCACGGCGTACAACAAGTCGACGACCAGGTTGGCCAGGATGTAGATCAGCACCAGAATGGTGACGATGCCCACGACAACCGGCTGTTCCCGCAAGTAAACCGACGTGAAGAGCTGATTGCCAATCCCCGGGAGATTGAAGATCGTCTCCGTGATCACCGCGCCGCCCATCAGGTTGCCGAGGTCGGCGCCCAGATAGGTGACCAGCGGGATCAAGGCGTTGCGCAGGCCGTGCCTGCCGATGACGCGGCGTCTGGACAGGCCCTTGGCCGTGGCGGTGCGGATGTAGTCCGCCCTGAGCGTCTCCACCAGGCTCGTCCTGGTGAGCCTGGTCAGGTACGCCACCGAGACCCCGGCCAGCACGAAGCCGGGCACCAGGTAGCTGCGCAGTCCCGCGAACGTGCCCGCGACCGGGAATATGTCCAGGCCGGTCCACTGCTTGAGCTTCACGCCCAGGACGAGTTGCAGGACGAAGCCGCTCACCAGGGTCGGGACCGAGATCAGCAGCAGGGTCGAGGCGAGGATCATGGTGTCGGTGGACTTGCCGCGGCGCAGCGCCGCCCACAGGCCGAGGCCGACGCCGATGACGGCCTCCATGACCAGGGCCACCAGCGCCAGGTTCAGCGTGACCTGGAACTTGCCCGCCATGATCTGGGAGACCGGGACGTCGGCGAAGTTCACGCCGAAGTCCCCGTGGAGGAGCACCCCGCTGATGTAGTACCAGTACTGCAGCAGCAGCGGGTCGTTGAGGTGGTACTGCTCGCGCAGGACCTCGGCCACGGCCGGGTCCGGGCGCTTGTCTCCGAACAGCGCCGCGATGGGATCACCAGGCAGCGCGAAGACGATGCAGAAGATGAGTAGTGTGGCGCCGAGCAGGACGGGTATCGCCTGGATCAAACGCCTAATGACATATCGGCCCATTCCAGCCCTCCGGTACGCACTTGGAGGCAGCCCCCCTGAGTCCGTGATTTACCCGGCTCGAGTGACTGCCTCCAAGCTCAGTCCTTCGACGGGTGGACGGCAAGTGCCGTCCACCTCGCGAATGACGTCAGGCCTTCTCGATGTCGGCCCAGTTGACCTGGTTGAGCAGGTTGAGCTTGACGTTCTTGATCTTCGTGGAGTGCCCGTAGTTGCTGCGGTAGAAGTAGACCGGGATGTACGGCAGCTCCTTGATCAGGATGTCGCCCGCCTGCTGGTAGAACTTCAGGCCCTCGGCGGCGTCCGTCGCCTGGTCACCCTTGGCCACCAGGTCGTCGAACTCCTTGTTGGAGTAGCCGCCGTAGTTGGAGCCGGTGCCGATGGCGCCGGTGCCGAAGATCGGGGTCAGGTAGTTCTCGGCCGACGGGTAGTCGATCGACCAGCCCATGCGGAACAGGCCCTTGTACTCCTTGGCGTCGAGCGCGTCCAGGATGCCCTGGAACTTCTCGAACGGCTTCGGCGTGACCTCGATGCCCAGGTTGGAACGCAGGTTGATGGCGACGGCCTCGATCCACTCCTTGTGGCCGCCGTCGGCGTTGTAGCCCAGCTCGATGGTCTTGGGCCCGTTGGCCGACTCGTACAGCTTCTTGGCCTCGGCCGGGTTGTACGAGCACGCCTCGCAGGCGCCCTGGCGGTAGCCGGGGATGGCCGGGTTGATGAAGTCGTCGGCCGGGGCACGGGTGCCGGAGAACACCGTGTCGGTGATCGTCTTGCGGTCGATGGCCATCGAGATGGCCTTGCGGATGTCGACGTTGTCGAACTCCTTGTTGTACCGCAGCGGCACGCCGATGTAGCCGATGGCGGCGTCGGGCTCGTCGAAGTAGCGGTCGCCGAGCACGGACTTGGCCGTGGAGATCGCGGTGGCCGGCAGGGAGTCGTGGATGTCCAGGTTCTCGGCCTGCAGGTCGTTCCACGCGGTCTCGGAGCTGGTGTAGACCTTGAACTGGAGCTTCGTCCAGCCGGTCGGCTTCTTGCCGGTGAACTTGTCGTAGACCGACATGTCGATGGTCTGGTCGGTGCCCTTCTTGTAGGGCTTGTCCAACTTGAACAGGCCCTGGCCGACCGGCTTCTCACCATAGGCCTGGGTGATCTTGCCGTCGGGGCCGAGCGCCGACTGGGGCAGCGGGTAGAAGGCGGTGTAGCCCAGCATGGTCTTGAACTGCGAGAACGGCGCGGTGAGCGTGACCTCGAGCGTGCTGTCGTCGACGACCTTGAGACCCTTCATCTCCTTGACCGTCGGCGTCTTGCCCTCGCCCGGGTGCACGTCCAGATAGCCGTCCACGCGGCCGAAGAAGTAGGACGCGCTCATGGCGTTGTCCTGCAGGGCGGCGTAGTTCCACGCGCGCGCGTAGTCGGCGGCGGTCACGGGGGTGCCGTCGTGCCAGGTGTAGCCGGACTTGAGCTTGATCGTCCAGACCTTGCTGTCCGTCGTGGTGACGGACTCCGCCGCCTCCTCGACCGGCTGCTTCTGCTCGTCGTAGCGGACGAGCGGGGAGAACACGGCCGCGAGTACCTCGGAACCCTCGGTCTCAGAGGTGTTCTGCGGGACGAGGAGCTCCTGAGGCTCGCCGACCTCCATGCGGACCGGCGTCTCTCCGCCGCCGCCCGCAGCGGTGCCACCGTTGTCCGAGGCACCGCCGCCACACGCGGCAACCGCGAGAGCGAGCAGCGCGGTACCGGCGACGATCTGTGCGCCCTTAGTAACACGCATGGTGAAAGAATTCCTCCCTCTACAGGTGGGCGCCTAGCGCTGAGCTGCAGTGATCATGCGCAGCCTGACGGTGGGTTCCTGGTATCCCTCCGGATTTGGCTGACCTGGTCAAACCAGCCGACGCCCTGCCAGTCGATCGCGACTATCCCTCACTACTTGCCACCAGGGAGTCTCTGGCGCGTTGCAGTTCGGTCACACGTGCGCCTATCCAACGTCACAGACATTTAGCCCGATGATTCGCAAACGGCGCAAATCACCTCTGACGGGAAGGTCCTGGACGTGAACAGTCGATGAAAAATACCCCCTACACGACCACAGTCGCGCCCTTGCCAGCACGCCCCGGCTCGCTGGGCTACGGTTGAGCAGGTCTTGACGACGCCTTGGAACCCGGCGTCCGAAGGCACCGTCCAACTGTCTGTCGCGAACCCTCACGACAGGCACTTCACCGACCGGGATCCAATAGAGTCCTTGCCATGAGCCAGCCGGAATCCGCTGTAGCGGACGCCCAGGCGGGCGGCCGAAGCGGGCAGGAGCCGCTGGCCAAGCTCGCCAAGAGATACGGCCTTCGCCGTGCCATCGCACGGCCGAGGTTTCCTGTCTACGTGCGCCAGCTATGGCAGCGCCGTCATTTCATCCTGACGTACGCGACCTCGCGCAACGTCACGAAATATTCCAGCTCGGCGCTCGGCCAGCTCTGGCAGGTGCTGACCCCGCTGCTCAACGCCGCCATCTACTTCCTGATGTTCGGCCTCATCCTGGGCGGCGGCAAGGACATCGTGAACTATCCGGCGTTCCTGCTGACCGGGATGTTCATCTTCACCTACACGCAGCGCACGGTCACCGCCGGCGCGAAGTCGATCTCGGGCAACCTGTCGATGATCAGGGCGCTGCACTTCCCCCGGGCGTCGCTGCCGCTGGCGTACACGATCCAGGAGCTGCAGCAGCTCGCCATCTCCATGGGCGTGCTGCTCGTCCTCGTGGTCATCACCGGCGAGTGGCCCACCTGGTTCTGGCTCATGATCCCCGTGGTGCTCCTCCTGCAGACGATGTTCAACATCGGCGCCGGCCTCGTGATCGCGCGGCTCGGCGCCACGATGCGCGATCTCAACCAGTTGCTGCCGTTCATCACCCGCACCTGGCTCTACGCCTCGGGCGTGTTCTTCTCGATCCAGGACAAGGTCGTCACCTCCGCAGAGCTGCCCCAGTGGGTGGCCAACGTGATGTACCTCAACCCGGCGGCCTCGTTCATCGAGTGGATGCGCGAGATCCTCATCACTACGCACAACCCCGAGTTCGGCCACCACCCCCCGCCGATGGTGTGGATGTCTTGCGTATTCTGGGCGGTGTTCGCACTCGGCTTCGGCTTCTGGTACTTCTGGCGGTCCGAGGAGAGGTACGGGCGTGGCTGAACTGACCAAGGAGCTGTCACAGGTGAAGGCCGACAAGCCCACCGCCCCCGGTAAGGATGTGAAGGTGCATCCCGCCCCGGAGCCTTCGGGCAAGCGGCCCCTCGATGCGCCCACGGGCACTCCCACCGTCATCGTCGACGACCTCCACATCGTCTACCGCGTCTACGGTGCCGCCTCCGACGCCGAGAAGGGCAACGCGGTCAACGCGCTCACGCGCGTACTGAAGCGCCAGGGCCGCCCGCAGATGAAAGAGGTCCACGCGGTCAAGGGCGTGACCTTCGTGGCCTACCACGGCGACGCCATCGGCATCGTGGGGCGCAACGGGTCGGGCAAGTCCACCCTGCTGCGCGCCATCGCGGGCCTGCTGCCCCCGCACAAGGGCGCCGTCTACACCGACGGCCAGCCCTCGCTGCTCGGCGTCAACGCGGCGCTCATGCGCGAGCTGACCGGCGAGCGCAACATCGTCCTCGGCTGCTACGCCATGGGCATGACGCCCGCCGAGGTCAGGGAGAAATACCAGGAGATCGTCGACTTCTCCGGCATCGATGAGTTTGTCCAGCTCCCCATGTCCACCTACTCCTCCGGCATGGGCGCCCGCCTGCGCTTCGCCATCTCCTCCGCCAAGACGCACAACGTCCTGCTCATCGACGAGGCCCTGGCGACCGGCGACCGCGAGTTCCGCAAGAAGAGCGAGCAGCGCATCCGCCAGATCCGCGAGTCGGCCGGCACGGTCTTCCTCGTGGCCCACGACCTGCGGGTCATTGAGGAGACCTGCAACCGGGTCATCTGGCTGCACAAGGGCAAGGTCAAGATGGACGGCGACCCGAAGGAAGTCATCGCCGCCTACAACAAGGGCTGACCTCCGTATCACCACCCCCACCTCCGCCAGGGCGTTCCCCCGCCCGAGTGCGGAGGTTTTCGCATGCCCGGGTTCGATCTTGTGTGCGAAACGGGCACGGCTGGAGGGGCAAAAAACTGACAGGGCGACTGCCGTTCCGATAGGATTCGAACGTCAATTCGAGCTGAGGAACGGTGATGGAGTGGGGGCGCGCGATGGGGGAGCTTTCGGCCGCGATTGACCACCTGGCCACCGAAGACGTGACCGAGATCCCGAGACTGCAGCTCGCGGAGCAGCTTCTCGAGCTGCACTGGCAGATGGCCAGGCTGCAGGCCCAGATAGCCCGCCGCACGGGCGTCCGCCTGCTCTGAGGCTTCTCGGCGAGCGCCCTGAGACCGCCCGGAGACGCCGAAAGGATCACAGGGGCACCTGGAGCGCCCACCGCCTCGAACGTCGCCCGGAGGCGACCACATCCCGCCCCACGGGCCGTTCTGGAGGCGGCGAGCCGCCCAGGAAACGCGAATCGCCGCCGGCCCCGGGGTGGGGCCGACGGCGGGGGCGGGGCTCGCGTGGCGCCGCTGCCCTGCAGTGGCGGCGCGGATACGCGAGCGCGCCCCGGGCGCGGGCGCGTCCACCCAAGCCCGTCATGAGACCACCCGCTGGTGGCGGGGGCTCAGCAACCCACGCGCGGAAGTGCCAACGGGCGCCCGGCACCTTTGGGCGCCCCGTGTGGCCTGCCGCGTCAGTGTGACGGCGTCCCGATCAGCGGAGCCCGGTCCGGACCGCGGCCATGGGCTCCGACCGGGCGACCCCGTTCGATCAGGGGGCGCCGGTCATGGGAGTGCACGCCGTCGGGGAACTGCTGGAGCGCACGAACGGACCGCCCAGGTCACCGGCGGGGCCGATGCTCGGGCGTCGGCACCTGTGACGCCCGCGAACCGTCCTGCCCGGCCCCGAGGCCGGCCTCGCTCATCAGCGCGTTCATCGCGGCCTAGTCGCGAGCCCAGGAGTTCCGCACCGAGCTCGTCAGCGCGTCGGTGGTCCAGCCCAGGGCGGTGATCACGTCGCTGTACGAGCCGGCGGCCTTGGTCCCGCGGGCCGTGACGAAGGACGAGCTGCTCTCGACGAGCGGGGTGAGCTCGTCCATGGCGATGGCCTGCGAGGTGGCGGGCAGCGCCTCCACGACGGGCGCCATCTCGGCCGGGGCCACCCGTCCGACCATCGGCGACAGCTCGCCGCTGGAGGCGTGCGGCAGCGCGCGCCTGGCGGCCTCGGTGAGCCCGGCCACGGCGGAGTCGGCCGACAGACCGGCCACGCCCTGGGTGGTCCCTGCCAGGGTCTTGGACGTGGCGTCGCCGGTGCCGACGAAGCCGATGCCCGACGACGGCAGCAGGCCACTGGCGTACAGCTTGTGCGCGGCGCCCCCGACGGACGACTCCAGGGTGCCGGTCACCGCGCCGAACGTGCCGCGCACGGTGGCGCCCTCAGCGGTGGCCCCGCTCTGCCCCTGCTTGCCCGCCTTTACGGAGGGCGTGGCGGGCTCCGCCATGCGGGCGGCGCCCGACAGGACCGGCAGCGGCAGTGACTTGGTCAGGCCGCTCCCGCCGAGCGGGATGCCCATGACGATGGGCGACAGCTCGGGCAGCGGGCCGCCGGTGCGCGTGACGTCCTCGAACGCGTTGGCCGTGGTGATGGACTCCGCCATGTTCTCGCTGGCGGCGTCGCGCTCGGCCTCGGTCATCTGGGCCGCGCCGGACTTGGGCTGCGACCCGCCGAGCAGGCCGCTCAGCAGGCCGCTCCCGACCAGGCCGCCGAGCAGGCCCCCGAGCGGGCTGGCTGCAGTGGTGCCTCCGCCCGGCCCGTCGATGGGCGCGTACCTGGCGGTGTTGGAGTGAACTTCCGCTTGCGCCGGCACGGCCATCGCCGCCGCCGCCAAGCCGAATGCTGTGACGGCTATCGCCGCCTTGACTACTCGCTTCATGATTGCCTTCCCGGCTCGTGATCGATCGCTCTCGAATGCGATGGAAATGCGAATCGATAACCCCCGTTTGCCGTGGCGAACGCGCTATGGGCACCACACGAAGCGTGCCGCTACGGCTGAGCTACGGAAGCAGTTCTATCACTCGGATTGATCGGCCGCAGGCGCATGAATGCCCATGTAGCCGGGGTTTGCAGCTCGGTTACCGAGTAAAGGGAGAGCGTTGAGCGGAGCGACAAAACGGAAATAGGAGGGTCTTGTTTCCAATATTGCGCGCACTCGTACGCGCCACGCGGAGGGGCGCCGCCGGCCCGTGCACAAAGGGTCGCGAAAACAAATGTGACGGGCCGCGGCGCGAATTCTTGCGGCCGCGGAGGGACGCGCGCGGCCGGTCAGGTGGGCAGCAGGGCTTCGGCCGGCTCGAACGGAAAGCGGTCGGCCAGGGCCGGGCGCAGATCCGTCAGCCACACCGCCGACGGGTCGTAACGCGCGAAGAACGGCCGCCCCACCAGCGAGGGATCGCGGGCCTGGATGAAGTGCAGCATGAAGACCCGCTCACCGGCGATTTCCGTGACCCCGTCGACGCACACCTTGCCCGGCGTCGCCGACATCGACGGCCCGCGCACCGTGCGGCAGAGCCCGGAGACCCGCGAATAGGCGTCCCTGAAGATCTCGTACGCCCGTGCGAGCGGCACCGCGAAGTAATCCTGCGGCCCGGTGTCGCGCTCGACGAACATGTAATAGGGAATCATCCCCATCCGGAGCTGACGCCGCCACATGTCCGACCACACGCCGGGGACGTCGTTGATGGACCTGATCAACGGCGCCTGGGTCCTGATCGTGGCCCCGCTGCCGAGAAGGCGTTTGACCGCCGATTCGACCAGCGTCGGCTCCAGCTCGCGCGGGTGCGAGAAGTGGGCCATGAACGCGAGGTTCTTGCCCGACTCCACCACGCGCTCGAACAGGCGCAGGGTGTCGTCGGCGTCGGGATCGGTGGTGAAGCGCTGCGGCCAGTAGGCCAGTGCCTTGGTGCCGATCCTGATGGACTCGAGCTGCTCCAGCTCGAGCAGTGGCTCGATGTATCGCTTGATCACGGGCTCGCCCATGATCATCGCGTCGCCGCCCGTGATCAGCACGCTGGTGACCTCGGGATGCCGGCGGATGTAACCGACCATCTGGTCGATGTCGTCCGAGGCGAACTTGAGGTCGGCGTCGCCGACGAACTGCGCCCACCGGAAGCAGTAGGTGCAGTAGGCGTGACAGGTCTGCCCCTGCTTGGGGAAGATCAGTACAGTCTCAGGATATTTGTGCTGCATGCCGGGAACGGACTCGTCACCGATCTTCGGGACGTTGAGCTCCTTCTGCCCCGCGGGGTGGGGGTTGAGCTGTGCGCGTACGCGGTTCGCCTCGGCCTGGATCTCGGCGTTGGGCGCCTCGGCCTTCAGCAGGTCGGCCAGCCGCGCGACGTCCGCGGCGGGCAGCATGTCCTCCTGCGGGAAGACCAGCCGGTAAATGGGGTCGTCGGGGGCGGCCGACCAATCTATGAGTTCATCGACGACGTAGGCGTTCGTCCGGAAGGGCAGCACCGTGGCGACGGCGCGGACTTTGAGCCGCTCGTCGTCCCCCAGCCCCGCACGCTGCAGGAGCTGGTCGAGGTGCTTGGACGTGTACGCCCGGAAGCGTCGCGTGCCTGCCTGGTTCAAGATCACTAGGCCGTTCCCATCTTTTTTGTTCGATCGGGCGTAAACCTCACGACCCTGTCGCGCGTCTACGGTCCTTAATACCCGGACGCAGACACTGCTGTCACCGGTTCCGCTGGGCTCCAAGTTTTCCCTGAGGTTCACGGACACTCGCGACATATCTCGTATGGGCATACACTGACTTGTCATGACCCAGGATCCGGAGCTGCGCGCCTCCGACGCCGACCGCGACCACGTCGCCGCGGTGCTGGGCGAGGCACTCGCCACAGGAAGACTCACCAGCGCCGAGCACGCCGACCGCCTCGACGTCACCTACACCGCCAAGACGGTCGGCGAACTCGTCCCCCTCACCCGCGACCTGCCCGAGGTGTCCGCGTCCGGAGCGCCCGCCGCCGTCGAGCGGCAGGTCATCCACTCGAGGTTCAGCAAGATGGTCCGCAAGGGCCGCTGGGTGGCCTCGCGGAACATCGCGCTGTCGGCCCACTTCGGGGCGCTCATCATCGACCTGTCGGACGCCGTGCTGCCCGGGCGCGAGATCACGATCAGGACCCACGCGCGCTTCAGCAAGATGATCATCCGCGTGCCGGAGAACGCCCACGTGATCGACGAAGGCAGCTCGGCCTTCGGCAAGCGCAACGTGACGGGCGGCGGCCCGGGGACCGAGGGCCCGCTGATCAGGCTGACGGGCTCGTCGGCGTTCTCCAAGGTGATCGTCACGCGCGGCAAGGACGACTGGAACCTCCACTGACGCAGGTCAGGACTGGAAGGCGGCTCAGCGGGAACCATCAGGGCCTACCCGCCGGTTAACCTGACACCTGCCTTGCCTACGATGCGGACATACCGAGCCCGCGTTCCGGCCAAGCCGTGACGGCGGGCTCGATGCCGTACGAGGTGATCATTGTCCGACAGCAGGCCCATCGCGGTCGACGCCATGGGCGGCGACCACGCACCGCACGAGATCGTGGCCGGAGCGGTGCACGCCGTACGCGAGCGCGGCCTGTCCGTCGTGCTCGTCGGCGCCCCACGCGTGCTCTACGAGGCGCTGGCCGACCACGACGCCACCAAGGAGGTCCCGATCGTCCGGGCCGAGGAGGCCCTGGCGATGGACGAGGGCGCGCTGGCCAGCCTGCGCCGCCCCCGTTCCAGCATCGCGATCGCCTGCCACCTCGTACGCCGCGGCGACGCGGCCGCGGTCGTGTCCGCCGGATCCACGGCGGGCATCGTGGCCACCGGCAGGCTCCGCCTCAAGGGCCAGCAGGGGGTGCTCAGACCGGCCATCGCCGTCGCGTTCCCCACCCTCCCCACGCCCACCGTGCTGCTCGACGCCGGCGCCAACGCGGAGGTCAAGCCGGAGATGCTGGTGCAGTTCGCGCAGCTCGGCGCCACGTACGCCGAGCTGGCCCACGGGATCCACGAGCCCAGGGTGGGCCTGCTCACGATCGGCAGCGAGGCCGAGAAGGGCGACAAGCTGGTCAGGCGGGCGCACGAGCTGCTCCAGGGCGTCACCGGCCTGAACTTCACCGGCAACGTCGAGGGCCACGACCTGCTGACCGGCAAGGTGGACGTGATCACCACCGACGGCTTCACCGGGAACGTGGCGCTCAAGACCGTGGAGGGCGCCGTCCGCTACGCCTTCGCCGAGCTGAGGGAGGCGGTCGAGGAGAGCAGGCTGGCCCGGCTGGGCGCTCTCATGCAGCGCTCGCGCATCCGCGACCTGCGCCGCCGCCTCGACCCCGAGGCGTACGGCGGCGCCGTGCTGCTCGGACTCAACGGCACCGTCGTCATCGCCCACGGCTCGTCCAGGGCCCAGGGCATCAGCGCCGCGTGCCGGCTCGCCGCCGACATCGCGGCGGCCGGGGTCGTGTCCACGATCGGCGACCGGATGGCCGCCACCGGCCGCTCCCATCGGCTCTGGTAAAGACCTAAGTCGCTCCCGCGGGGAGCCGCGAAGCCTTAGGGTGACTGCGATCCACAGATACGGGGGGTTATGTGGACGGGCTCACCTCAGTGACGTCTGGGCTCACTTCGGCGCAGGTCGCGGGGGCGAAGGCGAACCATGTCCCGCGCCGGTCGAGCAGGTCGCTGAGCGCGATTCTCAGGGCGAACGTGTTCACCCTGTTCAACCTGGTCATCGGCATCCTGTGGGCGCTGATCCTGATCTTCGGCGAGTGGCAGGACGGCCTGTTCGGGCTGGTCATCGTGGCCAACGCGCTGATCGGGATCATCCAGGAGCTGCGGGCCAAGCGGACGCTCGACCGGCTGGCGGTGATCAACGAGGCCCCCGTACGCGTGCGCCGCGACGGCGCCGAACGCCAGATCCACCCCCGCGACATCGTGCTCGGCGACCTGATCCTGCTCGGCCCCGGCGACCGCCTGCTCGTCGACGGCGAGGTCGTGCACTCCGACGGCCTCGAGGTGGACGAGTCGCTGCTGACCGGCGAGGCCGACCCGGTGCACAAACAGCCGCGCGACCAGGTGCTGTCGGGCAGCTTCGTGGTCGCGGGCTCGGGCGCGTTCGTGGCCACGAGGGTCGGCACCGACGCATACGCCGTCAAGCTCGCCGAGGAGGCCAGCAAGTTCCACCTGGCCCACTCCGAGCTGCGCGCCGGCGTGGCGAACTTCATCAAGTACATCACCTGGCTGGTCATCCCGATCGGCGCCCTGCTGATCTACAGCCAGCTCCACAACTCGGCCGACCTGCGCACCGCCGTCACCGGCGCGGTCGCGGGCATCGTCACCATGATCCCCGAGGGCCTGGTGCTGATGACCTCGATCGCCTTCGCCGTCGGCGTCGTACGCCTGGGCCGGCGCCAGTGCCTGGTCCAGGAGCTGCCCGCGATCGAGGGCCTGGCCAGGGTCGACGTGCTCTGCCTCGACAAGACCGGCACGCTCACGGCCGGCGGCATGGACCTCGACCAGGTGCTGCCCGTACGCGGCGGCGAGCCCGTCGACGAGGCGCTCGCCGCCCTGGCCGGCCTCGACGACCGGCCCAACGCCACCGCCCAGGCCATCCGCGCCCGCCACCCCGCCGCCCCCGACGGCTGGACGGCCCGCTCGACCGTGCCGTTCTCCTCGGCCCGCAAGTGGAGCGGGGCCGACTTCGGCGAGCGCGGCACGTGGGTGCTGGGCGCGCCCGACGTGCTGCTGCGCGGCGGCGACAGCTTCGACAGGGCCGCCGAACTGGCCACCACGGGCAGCCGGGTGCTGGTGCTGTGCCGTACCGACAGCCTGTCCGGCACCGAACGCGGCGACGCGACCGTCGAGCCCGTCGCGCTCGTCACCCTCGCGCAACGCATCAGGCCCGACGCCCGCGAGACCCTGAGCTACTTCGCCAAGCAGGGCGTGACGGTCAAGGTGATCTCCGGCGACAACCCGGTGGCGGTCTCGGCCATCGCCACCAGCCTGGGCATCCCCGGCGGCGAACGTTCCGTCGACGCCCGCGTCCTGCCGCACGACGACCCCGCCAAGCTCGGCCGGCTGCTCGACGAGCACACCGTCTTCGGCCGGGTCAGCCCGCAGCAGAAGCGGGAGTTCGTGGCCGCGCTCCAGGCGCGCGGCCACACCGTCGCCATGACCGGCGACGGCGTCAACGACGTGCTCGCGCTCAAGGACGCCGACCTCGGCATCGCCATGGGCGCGGGCAGCCCGGCCACCAAGGCCGTGGCGCAGGTGGTGCTGCTCGACGACAAGTTCGCCACGCTGCCGCACGTCGTGGGCGAGGGCAGGCGCGTGCTGGCCAACATCGAACGCGTCTCCAACCTCTTCCTCACCAAGACCTTCTACGCGATCGTGCTGTCGCTGCTCGTCGGCGTGGCCGGGCTGCAGTTCCCGTTCGCGCCGCGCCACTCGACCCTGGTCAACGCCCTGGTCATCGGCATCCCGGCGTTCTTCCTCGCGCTGGCGCCCACGATCGAGCGCTCCAAGCCCGGGTTCGTGCCGCGGGTGCTGCGCTTCGCCGTACCGGCCGGAGTGCTGTGCGCGGCGGCCGTGCTGCTGTCGTTCTGGGCCGCGCACAGGGGCACCTCCACCCTGCTCGAAGACCAGACGGCGGCCGTGATCACGCTCTTCCTCACCACCTGGTGGGTGCTGGTGCTCATCGCCAGGCCGCTCACCTGGTGGCGGGCGGGGCTGGTCGGGGCCATGGCGGTGCTGTTCGCGATCGGCCTGACGCTGCCTTTCATCAGGGAGTTCTTCGCCCTCGAACCCGGCGATCTCGGCAACGACCTGACCGCCGTCGGCATCTCGATCGTGGCGGCGGTAATGATAAGCGTGGCGGTCAGGCTCGCCGGTACCCTTAGACCATGACCGACCCGCAGATAGTGCTCACCGAGCGCGTCCAGCAGGCGCTGGCCCGCGCGTTCGGCTCAGAGCACGCCGACGCAGATCCGCTGATCCGGCCGTCCCAGTTCGCCGACTTCCAGGCGAACGTCGCGATGAGCCTGGCCAAGCGACTGCGACGGAGCCCGCGGGAGGTCGCCGAGGCCATCAGGGCAGAGCTGGCCGACTTCCCCGGCACGGTCGAGGTGAGCGGCCCCGGTTTCCTCAACATCACCCTCGACGACTCGTGGATCGCCGCCGAGGCCCGCGAGATGCTGGCAGACCCGCGGCTGGGCGTCACCACGAGCACACCGGCCCAGACCGTGGTGATCGACTACTCCGCGCCCAACGCGGCCAAGGAGATGCACGTCGGCCACCTGCGCACCACGATCGTCGGCGACTCGCTGGTCCGCCTGCACGAACACCTGGGCAACACCGTCGTCAGGCAGAACCACCTGGGCGACTGGGGCACCCCGTTCGGCATGCTCATCGAGCACCTGCTCGACATCGGCGAGGAGGCCGCGGTCGCGCAGCTCGAGGCCGGCATGGGCACGGAGTACTACCAGGCGGCACGGGCCAAGTTCGAGCAGGACGAGGGGTTCAAGACGCGCGCGCGGGTGCGGGTCAGCACCCTGCAGTCGGGCGACCCCGCCACGATGCGGCTCTGGCACCTGTTCATGGACGCCACCGTCCGCTACTTCAACAAGATCTACGGCCTGCTCGGCGTCACGCTCACCGACGCCGACATCGCGGGCGAGAGCATGTACAACCCCATGCTCCAGAAGACGTGCGACGACCTCGAGTCGTCCGGGGCGGCGGAGATCAGCGAGGGCGCGCTCTGCGTGTTCCCGCCCGGCTTCACCGGCTCCGACGACAGGCCGCTGCCGCTCATCATCAGGAAGAGCGACGGCGGCTACGGCTACGCCACCACCGACATGGCGGCCATCCGCTACCGCGTCCACGACCTCAAGGCCGACCGCATCCTCTACGTCGTCGGCTCCGACCAGGCGCTGCACTTCCGCATGGTGTACGCCGCCGCGCGGATGGCGGGCTGGCTGCCCGACACGGTCTCGGCCGAGCACATCCAGATCGGCATGATGCTGGGCAAGGACGGCCGCCGGTTCAAGACCCGGTCCGGCGAGTCGGTCAAGCTCAACGACCTGCTCCAGGAGGCCGTCGACCGAGCCACGGCCGCGATCGCCGAGCGGGGCTACGACGAGGCGACCCAGAAGGAGATCGCCCACGCCGTCGGCATCGGCGCGGTCAAATACGCCGACCTGTCGGTCAGCCACGACAGCGAATACGTCTTCGACTTCGACCGCATGCTCGCCTTCACCGGCAACACCGCCCCCTACCTGCAGTACGCGCAGGCCCGCATCCGCTCGATCTTCCGCCGCGGCGAGGTCGACCCGGCCACGGCCACCGGCCCGATCACGCTCGGCCAGCCCGCCGAGCGTGCCCTGGCCCTGCAACTGCTCGGCTTCGGGGCGGTGCTCGAGCAGGCCACGGCCCTCAGCGAGCCACACCGGCTGTGCGCCTACCTCTACGCCACCGCCTCGGCCTTCACCGACTTCTTCGAGCAGTGCCCCGTGCTCAAAGACGGCGTCGAGCCCGCCACCCGCGACTCCCGGCTGGCCCTGTGCGCGCTGACGTTGCGGGTGATGGAGACCGGGCTCGGTCTGCTCGGCGTCCCTGTCCCCGAGCGCATGTAAACAGGCAGTTGGCTCAAAGTCTCCCGTACCGTCGTGGGCGCGCCTCCACCGGGTTGGCGCGCCCCAACGGCTAGGCTTTACGCGGTCATGAACTGAGGCCGAAATGGGGGAGTTCTCTGCCTTGAGCACGGACCTGACTGCGAGCCCCCCAGCAGCGACCGAATTGCATCGCTATGCCGAGGCGCTGCTGGCGCACCTCGCCGCCAAGGGCACCGCGCCACCGGCCGCACCCAGCTTCAGCGACGTACCCGGCTACTGGCTGCCACCGGCCGTCGAGGCGCTGGTCGCCATCCTCGCCGGTGACGACCCGCTCGAACCGCTGAGCAAGGCCGCCGGCCGCGACCAGCAACAGACCGCCCTCTTCCTCTGCCTGGCCCTCGCGGTGTCCGGGCAGGGCAGCCGCATCCACGCCTCCTGGCTCGGCACCGCCTTCGGCGAGCTGTCGCTCGACCACCCGGTCACGCACGGCCAGCGCTCGCTGTGGCTGGCCGCCGCCCGAGGCGCGTACGGGCCCGCCGGCAAGATCTTCGTCCTGCGCAAGCTCGACGCCCTCGCCATCCAGAAGCACACCGACTCCGCACAGTGGGTACAGGCACTCGTACCCGGCGAACCCTCGGTCGTGGTGCCCCCGTCACTGGCCGACTTCCCGGAGATGGCGGAGATCCCCGAACTGGCCCGGCCCTCCGTGGCCGCCGCCCGCCTCGCCAGGCTGCGCGGCAGGTGCGCGGAGATCACCTCGGCGCGGCAGGCCGAGCATGACTCCGCCGCGCCGCTGGACAACAGCTCCGGCAGCCGCCCGGCCACGTCCTGGGCCGAGGACGAGCCGCTCGCCGTACTCCGTACGCTGATCGGCCAGGGTGGGCCGGCCGGGCCGATGGCGTCGCTGAGCACGTACCTGCTGGATGACCTGCGTCCCGGCGCCGACCCGCACCTCGCGGCGATCGCGCTGCACGTGGCGGCGCCCATCCTGCGCGGGGTGGCCGAGGAGCTCGAGGCCGACAGCCGCCTCGAACCACCGGCCACGCTGACCGTCCCGCTGCTCGGCCACCGCATCCACCTGCGTCCGGAGGGCCCCGACCAGGCTTCACTGGCCGCGGCCGAGGAGGCGATCCTCACCGAGGGCGTGGTGCCACGCGGACGGCCGTGGGCCGCCGTGGTCCTCATCGTCGCCGGGGTGGCCTGCCTCATCGGGGCGGCGTTCGCCAGCCGCCTGCTCGGGGCGGCCGCGGTGGCCATGGTGGGCCTGGCCGGCTGGCAGCTCTGGCAGCGCCGCAAGCTCGCCGAAGCGGACGCCCGCTACGTGGCCGCCCAGGTCAGCGAACTCAAGGAGCTGGCGGAGGGGGCAGTGTGGGCCCTGCACGCCTACGCCCGGGAGTCGGAGACCCGGGCGAAGCAGGCCGCCACCGACGCGGCGGAACTGAGCCGCCTGGTCCGCCGCGGCCCCCGCGCCGCCCACTGAGAATCCGACCCCGCACCGCCCGCTGAGAACCAGGCCCCGCGCCACCCGCCGAGAGCCCAACTCACGCACCGCCCGCTGACGCCAACCTGCCGACCGAGAGCCGCCCCGCCGGGGGCCCGACCCCTCACCGCCCTCGCTGACGCCAAACCTGCCGACCGGGGGCCGCCCTGCCGAGGGCCCTGCCCACGCACGCCCAGTAACGGTCACAAACCCGGCGACGGGCCCAGCTCACACACACCCGAGTAACGATCACACGCCCAGCGACAGGTCCAGCTCATCCACGCCCAAGAAAGGACAGTCGGACGCCCGGCACCGACGCGGCCCACACACCGCCCAGCGACGGCCCGACTCCCACGCACCGCCTCAGCGACGGCCCGGCTTCCACACACCGTCCAGCGACGGCTCGGCTCCCACACGCCCGTCGACGGCACCGTGCCCACGCGCCGTCCACCAGCCAGGAACCCACCATCACGACCGCCCTGCCCTGTCCTGCCCTGTCAGCGGCGGCGGCCGGCGGCCGGCGGCCGTGACGCCCCAGCGACCCCATTCCTCAGCCGCTGGTGGCCCCATCGCCCTCAGGCGGTCCTGTGCAGCCAGCCCGACCTTCTGCGTCCCAGACGCCCTACGCTCAAGTGGTCTCGATCTCCACATGCGCCGGGGCGAGCAGGAAGACCCGCTCGGCAATGCGCTCGATACGCCCCTCGCACCCGAAGGCCAGCCCGGCGGCGAAGTCCACCATTCTCGTCGCCTCGGACATCGGCATGCCCGTGACATCCATGATCACCGTCTGACCGTCGCGGAAATGCTGGCCGATCAACGGCGCGTCGTTGTACTTGAGCGGCTGGACCATGACGATCCGTGACGAGTCGACGTTCGCGCGCCACCGCCGGGCGGCCCGCTCCGTCGCGGGGACGTATTCGTCCTCGTAGTGCTCGTCGTCGTCATAGCCCTCGTCGTAGTGATCGACCCCGCTCAGGCCAAGGTAGCTCACCACCTTGCGCACAGCCCCCATCGGCTTGTCCTTTCCTCAGGAACTCACCGTAATCGGCACGTCCCTACACATTGGACGGTAACCGACGATTCCGCATTCGCCACGCGACACGCCCAGCCCTAATTCCATTTTGTACGGCTTGCAGCCTGCTTGCAGCTCGATATCCGACCCCCGTATACCATCGACCCTCATGCGAGTCTTCACGGTCGACGCCTTCACCGACACAGCTTTCAAGGGTAATCCCGCAGCGGTCTGCCTGCTGGAGACTCCGGTTACTGCACAGTGGATGCAGAGCGTAGCGGCCGAGATGAACCTCTCCGAGACAGCCTTCCTGCTCGGAGATTCACTGCGCTGGTTCACCCCTACCGTAGAGGTCACGCTCTGTGGTCATGCCACTCTGGCGACCGCGCATGCGCTCTATTCGACCGGGGCGGCGACGGGACAGCTCGAATTCAGCACCGCCTCCGGCACCCTTACCGTGAATCGACGCGCCGACGGCATGATCACAATGGATTTCCCGGCCAAGCACGTGACCCCTGCCACCGTTCCCGAGGGCCTGGAGAAAGCGCTCGGGGCCGCCCCGGTACGCGTCGGAAAAAGCCAGCTCGACCTGCTGGTGGAGGTGGAGTCAGCGGAAACGGTACGCACGCTGGCCCCCGATATCGCCGCCCTTGCCGCCCTCGACGCCAGGGGCGTCATCGTCACGGCCCCAGGCACGGAGACCGACTTCGTCTCCCGCTTCTTCGCCCCCAACGTCGGCGTCCCGGAGGACCCGGTGACGGGCTCGGCTCACTGCGCCCTGGCCCCGTACTGGTCGGCCCGCCTCGGCCGCCCCTCCCTCACCGGCGCCCAACTCTCCCCCCGGGGCGGCCTGGTCCACGTCACCCACGCCGGCGACCGCGTCCACCTGGCAGGCAAGGCGGTAACCGTAACGTCCGGCACCCTGCACGTCTGACCCCACCCCAAAGCCCCGTCATACACAAACCAGCGACCCCCGGGCCGCCCCTGGAGCCCTGACCCAGGCCCTCGCCGCACTGAGCGGCGCATCTCCTGACCCGATCAGTCGAATTCGCCGTCCTTCACGCCCCCGACGAGCGCCTTCCACTCGGTGGGCGTGAAGATCAGATTGGGCCGTCCAGATCCTTTCGGTCGCGAACGGCGACCACCCCGAGCGGGTTCATCGCGACCTCCACACACTGACCGCCGTCGCCCGAAGAACGCGACGACCTCCGCCACACGGCGGCGCTCAGGTCCATTCGCGTCTCACTTCCTCAATCTTCTGGACGGACATGCGCCCAAATCGAGGTCACAAGGTCGATATCGGTGGTGATCTGTGCCTGAGCAGGCGCATCTGAGCTGATGACATCCGGATGCCCGTTCGAAAGCTCGGCGATCACGAAGGCACCCGCGAGACCGGGAAGGGAATCCGGGTCCACAACTTGGATAAATACCGACGGATGACGCCTGTCAGGTGCGGGAGAGTCATCCGCAGAGGAAGGGTGAGGCCGAGAAGCCTTGGCGAAGACTCCTCAACGGCGAGGGCAGACAACGTGCGTACACCGACGGGACGCCGCCGCTCTCCCGGCGCGAGCGAACCAACGCCTCCGCCCGCCGCCAACCACAGCCTCGACCACCTCGGCGCTGCCGACACAGAGGGTCGTCATCGACAGAGCAGGTAATGGCAGCATGTGACCATGCGGACACCCCGAGCAAAGTATTTCAACACCACCGGTCCGTGCGACCCACGGCTCCACTACATGCTGCCACCCACGCCGCGGCTCCCCCAGGCGCGAGCGCTCATCGAGATGGATCGCTATTCCGTACTGCACGCGCCCCGGCAGACCGGCAAGACGACCGCGCTGCGCACCCTGGCGTCCGAGCTGACCGCCGAAGGCGACGTCGCCGCCCTGATGTTCTCCTGCGAACGAGCCAAGGCTGCCGGTGACGACTACGCCGCCGCGGAGTCGCTTCTGCTGGATTCCCTCCGCGAAGCCGCCGCGCGATCGGGGTGGCCGGACGAGTTGCTGCCGCCGGATTCCTGGCCGCAGGTCACGCCGGGCAGCCGGTTCGGCAGGGCGCTGAGCGAGTGGTGCCGCCGCTGCCCGCGCCGGGTGGTGCTCTTCTTCGACGAGATCGACGCCCTACAGGGCAACAGCATGGTCAGCATCCTGAGCCAACTCCGCGACGGCCACAACGCACGGCCAGAAGGCCATCCGTTCCCCACGTCCGTGATCTTGTGTGGGCTCCGCGACGTGCGGGACTACAAGGTCGCCTCGGGCGGCGAAGCCGGCCGGTCCAATCTAGCCAGTCCGTTCAACATCATCCGCAAGTCGCTGCGCCTGGACGACTTCACCGCCAACCAGATCGCCGAGCTGTACGACCAGCACACCCAGGCGACCGGCCAGGAGTTCACCAAGGACGCTGTGGACCGGGTCTTCGAACTCACCCAGGGACAACCCTGGCTGGTCAACGCCCTTGCCAACGAAATCGTCCTCGAAATGGAGCTGAGCGGCACCATCAACACCACGCAGGTGGATGAGGCCAAGGAACGGCTGATCCGGGCGCGCGCCACCCATCTGGACGCGCTGGTGGCCCGGCTGCACGAACCCCGGGTCAAGCGGGTGATCGAGCCCGTGGTGGCCGGGTCGTTCCCCAACGTCGACCCCACCTTCTCCGACGACCTGTCCTACGTCCGCGATCTGGGCCTGATCAAGCAGAAACCCCCTCTGGAAGTGGCGAACCCGATCTACCGGGAGGTAATCCTGCGAGTGCTGGGCGACCCGTCGGAGCAGTACGTGATGGCCGATCCGCACAGCTTCGTCATGGCGGACGGCCGCTTCGACCTGCCGCGCCTGCTGGAGGAGTTCATCGTGTTCTGGCGCGAGCACGGCGAAGTGCTCATCCGGCAGGAGGGCTACCACGAGGCCGCCTGCCAGATCATCCTCATGGCCTTCCTGCACCGCCTCGTCAACGGCGGAGGCCACCTCGACCGCGAGTACGCCGCCGGCACCAAACGCCTGGACGTCCTCGTCCGCTGGCCCTACACCAGCCCCCAAGGCGAGCCACTGATGCAGCGCGAGGCCATGGAGCTGAAAGTCTGGCGGGCGGGCGAGAACGACCCGACACCCGACGGCCTCGCCCAGCTCGACCGGTATCTGGACCGACTCACCCTCTCCACCGGCGTGCTGGTGATCTTCGACCGCCGCCCCGAAGCTCCGGCCTGGAAAGAACGAGGCAGTTTCGAGCAGGCGACCAGCCCGGCCGACCGCCAGGTCACCGTCCTGCGTGTGTGACGGGTGCCTGAGTTGCCGGTCAGAACCAGGCCCGCCATTCGAGACATGTGAACACCATGCAGTCCAACTTCCACCGTAGCGTCACAGCTACGACTCCAGCGAACAACTGCCACGCGCTCCTGACGACAGCCAGGAGCTCACCTTCAAATGGTGAACGCGCTGCCTGGACAGACCCATGACACGCGCCGCATCCGGCTCCGACCAGTGGCTCGTGAGCACCCCTCCGGCCTTGACGGCCGACTCCGCAGCAAGCCTGGCATGAGCTTCTGCCAGCTCCTTCTCACGGCTGAAAATTCCGCCACCACCCCCGCGATCTCCCCAGGAAGATCGAAGACGATCTCCACGCCAGAGGTCCTCTCGGGCCACGCCAGGCGTGAATCTCCGCCAAGTCGCGCTCCAATCGACACAGGCAGCCCGCCACACAGCCCTCTTCGATCTCTCTGATAGGGCAGCGCGACACCCACCGTCTGTTCTCAAAGCTGACGAGATACGTGGAGGATTCCTCGACACCGGCACCGACACCGCCTCGTCAACAGTGGAGGCCACCTCTGCCGCGAGAACGCCGCCGACACCAAACGCCTGGACGTCCTCGTCCGCCGGCCACCACCCGTGTTCTGGGGTCCACAACGTCGCCGCCATCGAGCGCAACTCGCCCCAGCCCTGGAGAAGGCGGCAGCAGACGCGCCCACACAACCCCAGAAACAGAAAAGGGCCCAGCCACCCCGGCCAGGCCCACCAAACACACACCCCCACCACCCAGCCAGGGCTCCACCACCCCACAACCACAACCCCTCAAACAGCCACAACAACCCCCAACCAGCCCCTC
>NZ_JBVJIM010000044.1:0-38615 GCF_055586305.1 Nonomuraea sp. NPDC051298 | reverse complement strand
GGCTCAACGACAACACCGGCCAGCCGATCAAGCGATCCCTGATCGCCTACGACCACTAACCGTAGCCATCCCCCTTGGCATCAATCATCTAGCGGCGAGCGGTGGCCTGCTCGCCGAGCGCCGCGATCCCGTACAGCAGGCCGCCGACCAGGTCGCCCACGCTGAAGGCGGTGGCCATCGACATCGCGGTCATCCGGCACGCGCCGTCGCTCAGCCGCCGCCTGGCGCGCTCCCCGGTGACGATCTCCAGTGCCCGGCCCGCGGGGTCGACGAAGACCACCACCGCGTCGTCGGCCTCCTCGCCCAGGGCGGCGTGCAGGCGTTCGGCGTAGTGCCGCCGCCCGCCCACCGGCTCCCCGACGAAGACGCCGAAGCGCAGGCCGCTGCGGCGCTCGGCGGTGCGCATGGTCTGTCTCAGGTCGTCGGCCTGGGTGGCGTTCAGTCCTCGCATGTGCACCTCACCATCCCGCGGTGGCGCCGCCGACGCGGCTGCCGGGTTCGGCCGTCTCGGCGGCGGCCACCCAGTCGTGCTCGGGCACCTCCGCCCAGGGGGCCACCCGATCGGCGAGCACCAGCTCCGAGGTGCTCACCCCGCGTTCGCTCCTGGAGGGGCCGCCCAGCCAGACGGGGCCCGCCTCGGTCCGGCGTTGCGCACCGCGCCCCGGCAGCATGACGAACAGGCTGATCAGTACGAACAGCCCCATGGACACCCCGATGAGAAAGAGCAGGATCTCTGCCGCGCTGTTCACAACAAGACCGTAATCCTCGTGAGCGGGTCCGGCCAGACCCCGCTCGGGTCTCTTACCGGACCGCCGCCGCGGAACCCGCCCTTCGGGAGCCGTCGAAACCCGGGTGGAACGGCGTTCGCAGGGTAAGATCACATTCGGCGCCGCGGACCTCTCTAGAGAAGCAGAACATAAGACATACCCCGAAAAGACGCGTGGAACACGATGAGCTGGGCCATAAAACTATGGACACGGCAACACTAGGAATCGATCGAATCCCCGGGCTACGGTGAGTGACGTGGACTCCGACAACCAGCGTGAAGACGGTCACAACGCGTCACCCATCTGGGTGAGCGAACGGACAGAGAGCGAGCAGACCGCCGCCGCGAAACCATCGGCGCCCACCTCCACGTACGCGCCGGTCGAGCGCGCGTCCGTGCGTAGTCTGCTGCAACAGCCCCGGTTCCGCCGCCTGCGCAACCGGGCGATCCTGGCGGTGCTCGTCGGCCTGGTGGTGGGCTTCCTTGTGCGCGACTGGCGGCTGGGGGTGACCGCGGCGGTGATCGCGGCCATCGCCGAGGCGGTCTGGCGTTCGCGATCCAACTCCTCCGTGCCGGCGTGGCGGCGTACGTCCGTGGCGGAGCGGCGTACCGAGGCGCAGTTGCGCAAGCTCGAGCGCAGCGGCTACCGCACACTCCACGCCAGGGCGATCCCGGGCAGCGAGGCCCAGATCGACCACCTCGTGGTGGGCCCGACCGGCGTGTACGCGGTCGACTCCGAGAAGTGGGACCGGCGCCTGCCCGTACGCGTGCAGATGGGCAAAAAGCTCTTCCACGGCCCGTTCGACATGAAACCCCGCCTCACCGAGGCCATGTGGGAGGCGACGCAGGCCAGCGAACTGATCACCAAGTCGTTCGGCCGCGAGATCTCCGTGGTGCCCTCGCTGGCCATCTACGGCCCGCCGGTGCCCTGGAAGATCATGACCATCCGCGGCGTGGACGTCTACCAGGGCGATCGGGCCCGCAAGTGGATCACCAAGCGGGAGCAGGCGCTGACGACCGCCGAGATCGACCGGATCTACGACATCGCCGCACAGGTGCTGCCGGCCCGCTACGGCGACGGCTGACCTCCCTCATCGCCGGTCGGCGACGGCTGCGCTCCTTCCCCGCCGGCCGGCGACGGCCGGCTCTCTTCTCCGGTGGCCGCCAGCTTCGCGCCGAAGTCGTCGAGGCGGGCGGCCAGTTCCGCGCTCGGCGGGATCCTGCGCGGCAGCCGCGAGTACACCGCCGCACCGAACCCGGCCAGGCGCACGATGTGGTCGATGAGCGCCTCCCTGTCGCGCGGCCAGGGAAACGACGGCTGGGCGATCAGCAGCGAGACGCAGCCGTGCACGGCCGACCAGAGGCCGAGCGCGAGTTCCTCAGGGTCGCCTTCGAGCACCCGGGTCTCCACGCAGGCCGAGACGGCCGCCACCATGTGCAGGAACGCCTGCGCGGCGGCCGGCGGCACCCCCGTGGACGTCGAGGGACGCATCATCAGCACCCGGTACTGCACGGGGTGGTCGAGGGCGAAGCGGGCGTAGGCGCGGGCGCACCTGCCCAGGGCCAGGAACGGATCGCCGCCGAGGTTGTCGGTGAACAGGTGGGCCAGCTCGTCCCACACCCGCAGGCAGACCGCCTCGACCAGCGCTTCCTTGTCGGCGAAGTGCAGGTAGACCGCCGGGGTGGACACGCCCGCGCGCATGGCGACCGCGCGCAGCGTGAGCGCGTCCTCGGTGCCCGACTCGGCCAGCAGCTCGTCGGCCGCCCGCAGGATCTCCTCGCGCAGCAGGGCTCCTTCTCCGCGCCTGGCGCGTACGCGTCTGGTGGTCATGGATTCAGGTTGACGCCGTCAAGTTGACGATGTCAATCTGATCCTCTGGGGAAGGGATGACTAAATATGGGCAATTTTCGGGATGCGACCGCATTGACCGATCGCGGGGACGGCACGTTCGGCGCCCTCCTCGACGCCGAGTGGAGCGTCGGGACGCGCCTGCACGGCGGCTACCTGCTGGCCGTGCTGGCCAGGGCCGCCTGTGAGAGCCCCGCGGGCGCCGCTCACCCGCACGTGACGGCCGTCAGCG
This sequence comes from Nonomuraea sp. NPDC051298, assembly GCF_055586305.1. Lineage (NCBI taxonomy): Bacteria > Bacillati > Actinomycetota > Actinomycetes > Streptosporangiales > Streptosporangiaceae > Nonomuraea > Nonomuraea sp. NPDC051298. The sequence continues at coordinate 35,768 of NZ_JBVJIM010000044.1, read as the reverse complement.
CCACGTTCGTCGAGCCGCCGGAGCCGGGCGAGGCCGTCGCACGCGTCGAGACGCTGCGCGTGGGCAGGAGTCTGGCCCAGATCAGGGCCACGCTGACACAGCAGGGCCGCACGTGCGTCGAGGCCCACGTCACGCTGGGCGTCCTCGACGACTCGGACCCGTGGTGGTCGGCCCACGAGCCGGTGTCCCTGCCGCCCGAGCAGGAGTGCTTCCTGGCCCCCGTCGATCCTCCCGGCGCGGACATGAGCGTGCCGCTGATGGCCGTGATCGAGGAGCGCATCAACCCCGAGCACCTGGCCTTCGCCTTCGGCGCCCCCTCCATGCGCGGCGAGATCGCGTCCTGGCAGCGACTGGCCGACGGCTCCGACTGGGACCCGCTGAGCCTGCTGGTGGCGCTCGACCCGGTGCCGCCGGTCTCGTTCGACCTGGGGCTGTCGGGGTGGGTGCCGACGATCCAGCTCTCGGCGTACATCCGCAGGCTGCCCGCCCCCGGGCCGATCCGGGTGCGGATGTCGGCCACCGACGTCGGCGGGGACCGGATGGACGAGGTCGCCCACGCATGGGACGACAAGGGCCGTCTGGTGGGTCAGGCGACCCAGCTCGCCGCCGTCCGCCTGCCCCGCTAGCGCCCCGGCCGGTCCTCCCTTTTGGCTCCTGGCCGGTACGCGCCGCCTGCGGGTCTATCGTGTGAGGGAACCGAGGTCGCCCGGCCGGTCGCCGACCTCGGTTCCGGCACGATCCGGTAACCGCCTGTCCGATCGGTGGACAGGCGTCTCATTTACCGGGCAGTGGCCGTAGCATGTGAAGACTCGCTAGCGATGGGAGATGCGCAATGCCCGCCCTCAGGTCACGTACAGTCACCCACGGCAGGAACATGGCCGGTGCCCGGGCCCTGCTCCGGGCGACCGGCGTAGCCGGGAGCGACTTCGGCAAGCCCATCATCGCGGTGGCCAACAGCTTCACCCAGTTCGTGCCGGGCCACGTCCACCTGCGCGAGGTCGGCGACGTGGTGTCCGCGGCGATCAGGGAGGCGGGGGCGATCCCCCGCGAGTTCAACACGATCGCGGTCGACGACGGCATCGCGATGGGCCACGGCGGCATGCTCTACTCGCTGCCGTCGCGCGAGCTGATCGCCGACGCCGTGGAGTACATGGTCGAGGCCCACTGCGCCGACGCGCTGATCTGCGTGTCCAACTGCGACAAGATCACGCCGGGCATGCTGCTGGCCGCGATGCGGCTGAACATCCCGACGGTCTTCGTCTCCGGCGGCCCGATGGAGGCCGGCAAGACCCCCGGCAAGAAGCTCGACCTGATCGACCCGATGATCGCCGCCGCCGACGACTCGGTCTCCGACGCCGAGCTGCTGGAGATGGAGGAGAGCGCCTGCCCCACCTGCGGGTCCTGCTCCGGCATGTTCACCGCCAACTCCATGAACTGCCTGGCCGAGGCCATCGGCCTGGCGCTGCCGGGCAACGGTACGACCCTGGCCACCCACCAGGCGCGCAAGAAGCTCTTCGAGGACGCCGGCCGCCGGCTCGTCGAGATCACCCGCCGCTACTACGAGGACGACGACGCGTCGGTGCTGCCGCGCTCGATCGCCACCCGCGAGGCGTTCGAGAACGCCATGACGCTCGACGTGGCCATGGGCGGCTCGACCAACACGATCCTGCACATCCTGGCCGCCGCCCGCGAGGCCCAGGTCGACTTCGGGCTCAAGGAGATCAACGAGATCTCGCTGCGGGTGCCGTGCCTGTGCAAGGTCGCCCCGGCCACGAGCAAATACCACGTCGAAGACGTCCACCGCGCCGGTGGCATCCCCGCCATCCTGGGCGAGCTGGACCGCGCCGGGCTGCTGCACCGCGACGTGCCCACCGTGAACGGCGGCACCCTGGCCGACCTGCTGGCCTCGTGGGACGTGCGCTCGCCGTCGGTCGAGCCCGAGGCCGTCGAGCTGTGGCACGCCGCGCCGGGCAACGTCCGCACGGTCAAGGCGTACTCGCAGGGCAACCGCTGGGACTCCCTCGACCTCGACCGCGAGGCCGGCTGCATCCGCGACCGCGAGCACGCCTACACCGCCGACGGCGGCCTGGCCGTGCTCTACGGCAACATCTCGCGCGACGGCTCGGTCGTGAAGACGGCCGGGGTGGACGAGTCGATCTGGCGGTTCAGCGGGCCCGCGGTGGTGTTCGAGTCGCAGGAGCAGGCGGTCGAGGGCATCCTCGGCGGCCGGGTCAAGGCCGGCGACGTGGTCGTCATCCGCTACGAGGGGCCCAAGGGCGGGCCGGGGATGCAGGAGATGCTCTACCCGACGTCCTTCCTGAAGGGCAAGGGCCTGGGCAAGGTGTGCGCGCTGGTCACCGACGGGCGCTTCTCCGGCGGCACCTCCGGGCTGTCGATCGGCCACGCCTCGCCCGAGGCGGCCGAGGGCGGGGCGATCGCGCTGGTCGAGGACGGCGACCTCATCGACATCGACATCCCCAGCCGGACGCTGGAGCTGCGGGTGCCCGAGGCCGAGCTGGCCGCGCGGCGCGAGCGGCTGCTGGCCGAGCTGGGCGAATACCGGCCCCGTGACCGGAACCGGCCGGTCAGCGTGGCGCTGCAGGCTTACGCGGCGATGACGACGTCGGCCTCCACGGGCGCTTCCCGCGACCTGTCACAGCTCTCCCGCTGAGCGCGCCCGCGCGCGTCCGTTGACCGCGCCCGATTGACCGGGGACCTCCGCCGCACGTCGGCGGGGGTCCTTCTGCGAATGGGGGCAGGCGGTGCGTTGGGGAAGGGCCCGGGAACGAAGTCTGGGCCGGGTCGCGGGCGATGTAGCTTACCGGACAGGTTTTCGAAAAATGTCGGTACCCACCCGTATTCTTGGGGTATGACGACAGTCGTGAAGCACGATACTCGCCCGCTGACGACCGCCGAGATCGCCGCCCTCGCCCTCTCCCTCGCTCACCTCGGAGCGGGCCCGCAGGCCGTCACCGCCCGGCGTGGCCTGCGACACGCATTCGAGCACCTGGAGCTCGACGACGACGTCATCTCCACCACCCTCACGACCCTCACCGAGCCGCTGCCCGTCGACGTCGCCTCGCGCGCCAGGCTCATGGCCGACGCCATCACCAGCCGCCTCATGATCCGCCTGCACTACCGCGACGCCTCCGGCTCCATCACCGTGCGCGACGTCGAGCCGGTGACGTGCCTGGTGCACCGCGAATACTGGTACGTGGTCGGCGTGTGCAGGATGCGCCGGGCGATCAGGGCGTTCAGGTTCGACCGGATCCTCGCCGTCGAGCCCACGCTCACGCCGTCCCGGCCGCACCTGGCCGACCGGTTCCTGCCGTTCCAGCGCCGCAAGCGGCGCGCCCGCACGGCCGCGTAGGGCCTGTTCGACCGGCTGCCCCGAGCCATCGGGGCGGGCGGTCAGGACGCGCAGCAACCGCCTCCGCAGCAGCCGCCGCCGCTCGCCCGTGGAGCGGCGGCGCTGCCCGTCATGGAGACCGTGGACAGCAGCCTCACCGTGTCGTCGTGACCGTCGGGGCAGCTCGCCGGGGCGTCGGAGGCCGACATGGGCCGGGACACCTCGAACGTGGAGCCGCAGGCGCGGCAGCGGAAGTCGTAACGCGGCATGGGTCAATCTTAGCCCGGCGGCCCGTAGTCGCCATGGGCGTAGTCGGAGACGGGCTCGTAGCCGATGGATCGGTAGACGGCGTTGCTGGTCGGGTTGTCGAGATCGGTGAAGAGCACCACCTGCTCGCAGCGCTCGGCCAGGGCGACCCGGCTGGCGTGGGCGGTGACGGCGGCGCCGTATCCGCGTCTGCGGCACGAGGGCGGCGTGTAGACGGGGCCGACGCGGCAGACGCCGCCGCAGGCGGGGAAGAGCCCGGCGAGCGAGACCGGCGCGCCCTGCGCCTCCCAGACGAACAGCTCCCGGCCCGCCAGCCGCAGCGAGACCCGTTCGGCCACGTCGTCGGACTCACCCCGGCCCAGCTCGGCGCCGAAGCCCTGGAACCAGCTCACCAGCAGCGGGAAGTCGCCGGGCACGGCGAGCCGCCCCCGGCCGGGCACGGCGGGGACGCGCAGCGCGCCGAGCCGGTAGAGGCGCTCCGAGATCACCCGTGTGGGCGGGCCGAGCAGCCGCACGGCCTCGTCGGCCACCGCGAGCGGGGCCATGAACCCGGCCAGTTCGCCGCCCAGCGCCTCGACCAGCGGCGCGACCGCCTCGACGGGCACGGCGAACAGCCCGAAGGGATGCGGCGGGGTGCGGAAGACCGCCCCGCGGACCTCCCCCTCCACCGTCCACCAGCCGAAGAGGGGATCCTTCACGGGCCGGCCCGCCCGCAGGCCGGCCAGCACGGTGAGTGGCACGGTGTTACGCACCGGGTCGCCGAGCAGGAGCGGCTCGGCGACCGTGGCGTATTCCTCAACGTCCGAGGTGAAGGTCCACATACCTGGTCATGCTGTCAGGCCGTGACCGCCCCCTCAACGCGGTTTCAGGCCGCGGCCTCGAGGTAGGGCGCCCACTGCGGGTCGCCCACGAGCGAGGCGCCGATGAGCCGCCAGTGGGCGCCCCGTGGCACCGCGGGGCTGACGCGCAGCGTCCACCCCAGCTCCTCCAGGTACTTGTCGGCCTTCCTGTGGTTGCACGTGGTGCACGAGGCGACGCAGTTTTCCCAGGTGTGCGTGCCGCCCCTGGACCGGGGGATGACGTGGTCGATGGTCTCGGCCTTCAGCCCGCAGTAGGCGCAGCGGTAGTCGTCGCGCCGCATGAGGGCCGCCCTGGTCAGCGGGATACGGGACCGGTAGGGGATGCGGACGTATCTGCGGAGCCTGATCACCGAGGGCACGTCGAGAGTGCGGCTCGAGGAGCGCAACACCGCGCCCCTGCCGTCGCGGTGCACGACGTCGGCCTTCTCCCGCAGCACGAGCACCACGGCGCGGTGCAGCGAGAGGGTGGTCAGCGGCTCGTAGGTGGCATTCAGCAGCAGGACTTGGCGCATCATCGGGCCTCTCCCCGCTGCTTGCGTATCAAAGGGGACATGCCGCGGCATGTCCCGACTGTCGGCCCCTCCTGGGGCACTTGTGCTTCCGTCACGTGGACCTCCGCCGGACGGTCCAGCGGATGGTCACCACGGCACCGTCCTGTCACCAAGTCTGGCGTTTGCACCGTGGTCCCCGCCACCCCAAAATCCTCCTGCCGGAATGACCCGAGGGACGCACGACACGTTTTATGCCCGCTCGACCAGCGCTTTACGCATCCCCGTTGGCAGTAGGGTTCCGTGCATGACGCGAGAGCCGTACCCGAGCGCACGCCGTGAAGACATCGCAGACATCCTGCACGAAACGCCCGTCCCAGACCCGTATCGGTGGCTCGAGGACCCCGACAGCCCCGAGACCAAGGGGTGGCTGCTCGCGCAGGCCGAGCTGTACGGCAAGCAGCGAGGGACCCAGCGATTCAAGAGCCGCGTCGCCGAACTGCTCAGGTCAGGATCGGTTGGAGCCCCAACCTGGCGTGACGAATATCACTTCTTCTCCCGGCGCACGCCCGACCAGGAGCACGCCGTCTACTACGTGGTCGCGCCCGACGGCACCGAGCGGGCCCTGATCGACCCGATGGCGATCGACCCGTCCGGGCTCACCACGCTCGACGCCGTGCAGCCCGACAAGGAGGGGCGCCTGCTGGCGTACCAGATCTCGATGGGCGGCAACGAGGAGTCGGTGCTCTACATCATCGACGTCGCCACCGGCGCGCGGGTGGAGGGGCCGATCGACCGCTGCCGCTACTCCCCCGTGGCGTGGCTGCCGGGCGGCGAGGCGTTCTACTACGTGCGCAGGCTGCCCAGCACCGAGGTCCCCGAGAACGAGACCCAGTTCCACCGCCGCGTCTACCTGCACCGCGTCGGCACCTCCACCGAGGACGACGTGATGATCTTCGGGCAGGGCCTGAAGATGACCAACTACTACGGCGTCGCCGTCTCCCGCGACGGCCGGTGGCTGCAGGTCTCGTCCCACGAGGGCACCGCGCCGCGCAACGACGTCTGGGTGGCCGACCTGACCGCGTCCCCGATCGACCGGCCCGGGCTGCGGGTCGTGCAGGAGGGCGTGGACGCGCAGTCAGGGCTGGTGTTCGGCCGTGACGGCCGGCTCTACGTGCACACCGACCGCGACGCGCCGAGGGGCCGGGTGTGCGTCACCGACCCGGCCGAGCCCGGCTTCGAGACCTGGCACGACCTGATCCCCGAGGACCCGGAGGCGGTGCTGTCGGACTTCGCGATCCTCGACGGCCTGGAGCGCCCGGTCATGCTGGTGGGCTGGACCCGCCACGCGCTCAGCGAGATCACCGTCCACGACCTGGCGACCGGCGAGCGCCTCGGCGAGGTGCCGACGCCGGGGCTCGGCTCGATCGGCGGCATCGTGGAGCGTCCCGAGGGCGGCCACGAGGCGTGGTTCGGCTACACCGACAACACCACGCCGCCCACCATCCAGCGCTACGACGCCGCGACGGGCGAGACCACGCTCTGGGCGGCCTCGCCGGGCGCCGTCGACGTGCCGGAGGTCCGTACGGAGCAGGTGGTCTATCGCTCCAAGGACGGCACCGACGTCCGCATGCTGATCATCTCCCCGGTCGTCGAGGCGCAGGGGCCGCGGCCCACCATCCTGTACGGCTACGGCGGCTTCGGCCTGTCCATGACCCCCGGCTACTCCGCGTCGATCCTGGCCTGGGTCGAGGCGGGCGGCGTCTACGCCATCGCCAACCTGCGCGGCGGCGGCGAGGAGGGCGAGGAGTGGCACCGCGCGGGCATGCTGGCCAACAAGCAGAACGTGTTCGACGACTTCCACGCCGCGGCCGAGCACCTCATCGCCACGGGCGTCACCACGTCCGCCCAGCTCGGCATCTCCGGCGGCTCCAACGGCGGCCTGCTGGTGGGGGCGGCGCTGACGCAACGCCCCGACCTGTACGCGGCCGTGGTCTGCTCCGCACCGCTGCTCGACATGATCAGATATGAGAAGTTCGGCCTCGGGGCCTCCTGGAACGTCGAGTACGGCTCGGCCGACGATCCCGAGCAGTTCGGCTGGTTGCGGGGCTATTCGCCCTACCACCACGTCCGGGAGTCGGTGGCGTACCCGGCGACGCTGTTCACCGTCTTCCAGTCCGACACGCGCGTGCACCCGCTGCACGCGTGGAAGATGTGCGCCGCGCTGCAGCACGCCTCGACGGCCGACCGGCCGGTGCTGCTGCGCAACGAGGCCGAGGTCGGGCACGGCGCGCGCTCGGTGAGCAGGACGGTCGACCTGTCGGCCGACACCCTCACCTTCCTGGCCCGGCACACCGGCCTGTAGCCCCCTCGCGGGCCCGGACGCGCCGGGTTAGCGCGGGAAGATGATCGTCTTGTGCCCGTCGAGCAGCACCCGCTGCTCGGCGTGCCACTTGACGGCCCTGGCCAGCGCCACGCACTCGACGTCGCGGCCGATCGCCACCAGGTCTTCCGGCGAGTGGCTGTGGTTGACCCTGGCCACCTCCTGCTCGATGATCGGGCCCTCGTCGAGGTCGGCCGTCACGTAGTGGGCGGTCGCGCCGATGAGCTTGACCCCGCGGCTGTGCGCCTGGTGGTAGGGCTTGGCGCCCTTGAACGACGGCAGGAACGAGTGGTGGATGTTGATCGCCCGGCCCGCCAGCTTCGCGCACAGTTCCTCCGACAGCACCTGCATGTAGCGGGCCAGTACCACCAGGTCGACCTGGTAGTGCTCGACCAGGGCCAGCACCTCGGCCTCCTGCTTCGGCTTGGTCTCCGGCGTGACCGGCAGGTGGTGGTAGTCGATGCCGTTGGACTGCGTGAGCGGCCGCAGGTCGGGGTGGTTGGAGACGACGGCGGCGATCTCGATGTCGAGGGCCTTCGAGCGTACGCGGTAGAGCAGGTCGTTGAGGCAGTGGTCGAACTTGCTCACCATGATCAGCACGCGCGGCTTCCTGGCCACGTCGCGCAGCGTGAACTCCATGGCGAAGTCGGGCGCGAGGGCGGCGAAGGCGGCGTTCAGCTCGTCCTCGCCCAGAGGGGCCGAGAACTGCACGCGCATGAAGAAGCGCTGCCCCACCCTGTCTCCGAACTGCTGGCTCTCGATGATGTTGCACCCGTGCCCGGCCAGCAGGCCGGAGACGGCGGCCACCACACCGGGCCGGTCGGGGCAGGACAGCGTCAGGATGTGTTCGGCGGGGCTGATCATGCTTCACTCTCGCGGGCTAGGACCGGGGGGCCGCGACGCGGCCGACCTGGGCAGGCTACCGGTCGGCGGCCCGCCCGCGCACGGCTCAGAAGGCGTTGACGCCCGTCAGCTCCGCCGACAGGGCCCAGAGACGGGCGGCCTGAGCGGGGTCGGTGGCGTAGTCGCGGACGCCGGCCCGCGCGAGCGGGTCGGCGGTCGGCTCGGCGAGGTCGCAGTCCTCGCAGTAGACCCCGCCCATGCCCGCGAGCTGCGCGGACGTCGCCGCCCACACCTGCGTCGCCGCGCCCTGTTCTGGAGTCTTGAAGCTGGGCTCCAGCGGGTTGCCGTCCTCGTCGATCCAGCCGGACGCGACCATCTCCTCCTTGGGGAGGTGGCGCTGCAGCGGGGTGAGGATGCCTCCCGGGTGCAGCGAGAACGCGCGCACCCCCGCGTCCCGGGCGAGGGCGTCGAGGTGCACCGCGAACAGCACGTTCGCGGTCTTGGACTGCCCGTACGCCTGCCACTTGTCGTAGCCGCGCGCGAAGTGCACGTCGTCCCAGCGGATGCCCGAGTGGCGGTGGCCCCCGGACGAGACGGCCACCACCCGGCCCCGCCCTCGGGCGATGGCCGGCCAGAGCAGGTTGACCAGCGCGTAGTGGCCGAGGTGGTTGGTGGCGAACTGCGCCTCCCAGCCCGGCCCTACGCGCGTCTCCGGGCAGGCCATGACGCCGGCGCTGTTGATGACGATCTCGGCGCTGCGGCCGGTGGCGAGGAAGCGCTCGGCGAACGCGCGTACGCTGTCGAGGTCCGCGAGGTCGAGCTCGTCCACCTCGACCCCGTCGAGGTCGCCCACGGCCTCCTCGGCGCTCTCCTTGCGGCGGGCCGGGACGACGACGTGGGCGCCCGCGCGGGCGAGGGCACGGGTGGTCTCCAGCCCCAGGCCGGAGTAACCACCGGTGACGATCGCCAGCTTCCCGGTCAGATCGACGCCGTGGAGCACGTCGTCGGCGGTGCTCCTCGGGCCGAAGCCCGACCCGATCTTGTGTTGTGGGGTGGTCATGCGGCCCACGATACGAATTAGAGTGCGCTCCAGGTCAAACACCGCCCCGGCCCCGGCAGGGACGGCGCACGACGGCGGGGGTAGCGTCTGTCCTCGTGAGCGACTTCGCCGATCGTCCGGCCGCACGGGTCGTCTGCCTCGACCGGGACGGCCGGGTGCTGCTCATGCACTGGTACGACCGGGTCGCCCAGGCGGACGTCTGGGAACCCCCTGGCGGCGGCGTCGACCCAGGCGAGACCCCGCTGGAGGCCGCCAGGCGGGAGCTGGCCGAGGAGACCGGGCTGCCCGGCTCGGCCGTGCTGGACCGGTGCGTCGAGGTCGAGCGCGACTTCTCCTGGCTGGGCGTCCGCTATGTCAAGCGTGAGCCCTTCTACCTGGCCAGGTTCGCCGAGGTCCGCCCTGAGGTGGACCCAGGGGAGCTGACCGAGGAGGAGCGGGACGCCTACCGGGGCTACGCGTGGGCCGAGGAGCTGCCCGCGGACGTCGAGCCGCCGGGGCTGGCGGGGGTCGTCGAGCTGCTCACGAAGGACCTGGCCTGACGCCTCCCCTCGCGCCCTGCAGCCGTGCCGGGCCGCCCGGCGCCCGCCGGGTGACACCGCCTCATCTCTCGCCCAGCTCCGCCAGCGTGGTCGTCATCAAGGCGCGCAGCACGTGCCCGCCCACCTTGTCGTGCTCGTCCTCCACCGGCAGCCCCTGCCCCACCCGCTCGCGGTAGACCTCGCGCTCGCGCGGGTCGGTGAAGGGCAGTGCGGTCAGCGCGACGATCACGCTGACCTGGGTGCCGTAGCCCGGCAGGACGGCCACCGCGTGCGTACGCAGGCAGCTCTCGTCGGGCGCGCCGTACCAGCCGCACTTGACCCCGGCCTCCGGCCGGCCCAGCGCCTCGCGGACGCCGAACGCCTGCGGCCGCTCCACCGCCCCCATCCACCCGAGGACGTCCGCGGCCACCGGATCGCCCGTCGCGGCGGCCTGGGCCAGGTCCGCGTAGGCGGCGGCCACCTCGTCGGCCGCCACCTCGACCGAGCCGAACCGGGACAGGTCGCCGTTGGGCGGCTCCCAGGCGATGCCGGTGCGCCGGCGCAGGTCGTCGAGGATGACGCGGGGGCCGACGGACAGCCACAGGTTGAGCGTGTCGATGTTGGAGGAGACGACGACGGCGGGCTCGGCGTGGCGACGCCAGCGCTCGGGGTCGGGGATGCGGGCCGCGGCGACCCAGGCGTACAGCGGCTTGAGCAGCGAGGCGCAGCGCAGCCGGGTCGGGCCGTACGTGACGCACAGTGTGCGGACGGGCGGCCCGCCGTAGCCGCGCCTGATGCCCGCGGCCTGGACGCCGGAGCCGTAGTCGAGATCGTCGAGCAGGTCGTTGAAGCCCACGGTCCCACGGTAGACCTATGGGGCGCTTCCCCAGCGGGCTTCGTACCACTCCATGCTCGGTGGCGCGCCGGGCAGCTCGGTCGCGCCGGGCGCGCGCAGCCCGTCGAGGGCGATGGCCAGCAGGCGGCGCTTGACGTGGTCCTGCTCCTCGTCGGGCGGGCCGGGCGCCGGGCGGCTGAACTGCTCCATGAGCAGCGAGATGTCCAGCATGGTCACGTCGCCCCTGAGCACGCCCGCCTGGTGGGCTCTGGCGACGAGGCGTTCCGCGGCCTCGTCGCACCTGCGCGCCGTGCGCCACATCTCGTCGGTGACCTCGATCGTGCCCGCTATCGGGGCGAGCGCGCCCGACCTGTCGGCCACGCAGGCGCGTACGTAGCGGGCCAGGCCCTCCCACGGATCGCCCTCTGCCAGCCCCGACTCGGCGGCCTCCAGCGAACGCTCCATGGCGATCAGGCACAGGCGCTGGAGCAGCTCCTCCTTGGTGCGGTAGCGGCGGTAGAGGCTGCCCATGCCCACGCCCGCCCGCTTGGCGATGGCCGACACCGGGGCGTCGAAGCCCTGCGTGGTGAACACCTCGTGCGCCGCCCGCAGCAGGGCCAGATCGTTGCGCCGCGCCTCGGCCTGCCTGCCGCGTGTGCTCATGGGGTACAGGATATTTCCGGAGCGCAGCGCTCCGATACAATCGCAACCCTGACGAACGAAAAGGAGTGCGACGATGCGCGCGGTGGTGCTGAGGCGGTTCGGCGGGCCCGAGGCCCTGGTCGTGGAGGAGCTGCCGGATCCCGTACCCGGGGCCGGTCAGGTGCTGGTGGAGGTGGAGGTCGCCGGGATCACGTTCGTGGAGACGCAGGTACGCGCCGACCGCGGGCCGCGGCGGGCCGAGCTGCCCGCGGTCCTGGGCAACGGCGTCGCGGGCACGGTCACGGCGGTCGGCGACGGCGTGGACCCCTCGGTCGAGGGCACCCGGGTGGTCACCACGCTGGGCGGCTACGGCGGGTACGCGGAGCTGGCCCTGGCGGGCGCGGGCGACCTGCTCCCGATCCCCGCCGGGCTGTCACCCGAGCACGCGGTGGCGCTGCTCGCCGACGGGCGCACCGCCGTGGGTCTGGCCACCGCCGCCGCGCCCAAGCCCGGGGAGTGGGTGCTGGTCGAGGCGGCCGGCGGCGGGGTGGGCAGCCTGCTCGTCCAGCTCGCCCGCGACGCGGGGGCGCGGGTGGTGGGGGCGGCGAGCAGCGCCGCCAAACGCGACCTGGCGGCCAGCCTGGGCGCCGAGCTGACCGTCGACTACACCGCCCCCGGCTGGACCGACGTCGTACGCGAGGCGACCGGCGGCCTGGACGTCGTCTTCGACGGGGTGGGCGGCGACCTCGGCGCGGCGGCGCAGGCGCTGCTCAAGGACGGGGGCAGGCTCAGCGTGTACGGCATGGCGGGTGGCCCCATGACCGTCCCCGATCCCCGGGTGACGGCGGTGGCCTGGCCCGCGGTGGATCTGCGCGAGCTGGCCGGGCAGGCTCTTGAGCTGGCCGCCGCCGGACGCCTGCGCCCGACCGTCGGCGCCACCTTCCCCCTGGAATCGGCCGCCGAGGCGCACGCCGCCATCGAGGCCCGCACGGTCATCGGCAAGACCCTGCTCACCCCCGTACGGCGACCGGCTCGACCGTGACGGCGGGGCTCGGCCATCCGTGACGGCGGGGCTCAGCAGCCGCGAGGGCGGGTCCAGGGGGCCGCCCGGCCTCCGGCTTCGGGGGTGGCGACGGCAGCGGCTCAGGCGGCGACTCAGCGGCCGTACAGCGTCAGGGAGGCGGCGAGCGCGGCCGGGATCAGGGCGAGCACGGCGAGCGCCACCGCGACCCGCCGCCGACGGCCCGCCCCCGTCCCCGTCACGAACGCCGCCAGCGCCCCCGCCACCGCGAAGGCCGCACCCGCCGCGACGGCGTCCGCGTACGTGGACGTCCACGACGGCAGCGACTCCCCCGCGATCCTGAACACCACGAGCATCCCGGCCGCCGCCACCGCCACCCGGCGGCCCGGCCGCACGTCCACCCGTTCCAGCGCGAGCGCCGACCCGGCGAGCAGGGCCAGGCTGATCACCACGAGGAGCCCCACGGCCGGCGCCAGGCAGCCCCAGTCCTCGCAGCCGACGGCCGCCCAGGCCAGTCGTACGCTCGCCCACCAGAACACCCCGAGGGCCGCGCACACCGCAGCGGCCCGCGCCATTCGCCCCCTCATGCCGCCTATGCTCCCACCCGGCGCGCCCTCGGAGCGCGCCGGTCAGGAGAGGCCGGCGGCGCGGTGGTCGTCGGCGGCGGCCTCGGCGTGGCGGCCCAGGGCGTGCAGGGCGACGGCGCGGTTGGCGTAGAGATCGGCCTGTGGCTGGAGGTCGATGGCCCGCGTCAGGTCGCCGAGCGCCCCCTCCAGGTCGCCGGTGCCGTAGCGGAGCACGCCCCGGTTCCCCCAGGCCGAGGCCAGGTCGGGAGCCCGCGCCACGGCCAGGTCCAGCGCCGCCGCGGCCTCGGCGTACCGGCCCACCGCCGTGTCGAGCTGGCCCAGCACCGTGAGCAGGTGCGCGTTGCCGGGGTCGAGGCCGAGCCCGGTCCCGGCGTCGGCCCGTGCCTCCTCGTCACGTTCGAGCGCGGCCAGCAGACCGGCGCGGTTGATGTAGGCGTCCAGGTAGGCGGGGTCGAGCTCGATCACCAGCCCCAGGTCGGCCAGCGCCCCGTCGATGTCGCCCCGCACGGTACGCAGCTCCGCCCGGTTGTAGTAAGCCTCCGGCAGCGGCGGGCCCGCCCGGATGGCCCGTTCGAAGTCGACCATGGCCTCGTCGTGACGCCCGAGCCTGAACAGCAGGTTGCCGCGTTCGAGCTGGTGGTCGGGGAAGCCGGGGTCGATGGCGATCGCGGCCCCGTAGTCCTCGAGCGCCTCCTTGACCCGCCCGAGCCCGGCCAGGAGCTGCGCCCGGTTGGCCAGCAGCACCATCCGGTGGACGGGATGGCGTTCGCCCAGCTCGCGCGCCAGATCGAGGGCCGACTCCACCAGTGACAGCGCGACCTCCTTACGCCCCTCCCGCAGCTCGATCAGGGCCAGGCCGTTGCGGTCGAAGCCCAGCTTGAACGCCCGTTCGCCGGGGTCGGGCAGCAGGCGGGAGATCGCGATGGCCTCGTTGATCCAGGAGCGGGCCCGGCCCAGGTCGCGCTGGGCGGGGTCGGGGTGGCGGGCGTCGAGCATGGCCGTCCCGTACGCCGCCGCGGCGTGCATGGCGGGGTCCTGGCTGGCCCGGCGTACCCGTTCCCAGAGCGCGCGGGCCTCCCGCGTACGCCCGAGGCCGCCGAGCGCGGTCGCGGTGCGCTGGGCGAAGCGCCACCAGGAGGCGCCGCCGGGCTCGGTCCGCGCCAGGCCCCGCTCGCCCAGTTCGGCGACGGCGTGCAGGAACCCCTCGCGCATGCACCGGTCGACGACCGCCCACAGCTCCTGCGCGTCGCGGGTGTCGGGCGGCGGCTCGGGCCCGCCGGAGTACAGCGTGATCGCCAGGGTGCCGGGCGGGATTCGGCGCGTCATGACGTCCAGGAGTTCGAGGTCGGTCGGGTCGGCCGCGGCCGTGTTGCACACGGCGATCGCGCACCCGGCGGGCGCGGCGTCGCGGACGAACTCCGTCAGCCCGTTGGCCAGCCGTAACGTGCGGCGGGGCGCGGGCACGAGGATGCGTTCGTCGTCGGGCAGCCCGGCGTCGATCGTGCCCCGCTCGGGCCGTACGGTCCCGGCCAGCTCGGGCGCGGCGGCCAGGATCTCGATGTCGTGGGCCGCCACCAGCTCCGGCGCACGCCGAAGAGCCGCCGGCACCAGGTGCCCCAGCAGCGCGGCGGCGACCGTGTAGGGGCCGCGCGGCCGTCGATGCGCGTCGATCAACGGCATCAGCAGCGGCGCGGCCCCTGCCCGGGCGGGCGGTTCGCCCTCGACCCTGAGATGGGACCTCTCCTCGCTCACCCCTTGTGAATGACGCTGGAGGTCCCTGCGAGCCGCGCGGTTCCGGGCTTGCGAACGACGATGCGCTTCATGACGTGCCTCTCACTCGGGGGACAATCACCCATTATTGGGGCACCCCACCGAATATCAAGGATTATCCGGATTAAGTGGGAGGCTAATGGATAAAATACACTTGCCTTTTGAATGGCATGTCTAACCTACTCGGACCGAAACCAGCGGTGCGGTCGTGTGGTATGGGCCGGATCGGGATCCTCCATCAGGTCACACAGGCACCGTCCGAGCAACGTGACCGACTGACAACACCCCGGCCCCGGCGTGCTCTTCTCGCGCACGATGCGGGTGGCCCGGTCCATCAGCCGCTCCAGGCTCGGCTCCGTGCCGCCCTTGAGCGAGCGGGTCTGCCAGGGGCACGTTTCGACGTCCGTACAGGCGCTCCTCGCGATGTACGGCGGGGCGGGCCCACCCTCGAGCCGCAGTGGGTCCTCCCGCTTGATCCGCAGGTCAGCGAGGGCCACGGCGGCCCGGCGGGCGAGCGCCAGCCGGTCTCGGCGGTGCCGCTCCCCGACCGCGGGCACCGTACGGGGCGGCAGGGCCAGCAGCATCGCCCCGGCCATCAGCGCCCCGCCCACGACCATGCTCCAGCCCATCGGCTCCTGGAACCAGATCACCGCGATCGCCGCCACCCACAGGGGCTGCGAGGACATGAGGACCTGACTCGGCACGGCCGGGACGTGCGCCTGCCCGTACGAGCGGGCCAGGAAGCCCAGCGCGCACGAGACCACGGACAGGTGGGCCAGGATCGCCCAGTCGGGCAGGCTCTGCGGCACCGAGACGCCGTCACGCACGGCCACCCCTCCGGTGAGGACCCCGATGGTCAGGAGCTGGATCACCGTCAGCGCGTACGCGGGGAAGCCGGACGGCCCCCTGGACAGGTGGGCGAGGAACAACGTGTGCCCGGAGTAGAGCGCGGCGGCCGTGATGGTGACGACGAGCGCCACCACCGAGACCTCCTGCTCCTTGTCCGCCCCCCGCACCAGCGTGAACACGGTCATGCCGGCCAGCGCGAGCAGGACCCCCGCCCAGACCCGCCCCGCCACACGCTGCCGGAACAGCACGAGCGAGAGGATGGGCGTGATCATCACGCTGCAGCCGACGGCGAAGCCCGACACCGCCGACGGCAGGCTGTCGAGCGCCACGGCCTGCGCCGCCTGCCCGACCCCGAACATGACCCCGAGCACGGCCCCGTTGATCCACACCTGCCGCGGCAGCCCTCGCAGGCAGCGCGGCCGGATGAGGAACAGCGTCAGCGCGGCGAGGAGATAGCGCTCGGCGAGCAGGTCCTCGACCGGTAACCGCGGAATAAGATCTTTCATCAGCGGGAACGCCGACCCCCAAGCGGCGCTCACGAACAACAGAAGCACGGCTCCCAGAAGGGGGCGGGGAGCGGGCACGACTGCCATGAGAAAAGCATGGCACTACTATTCGCAGCCTTGGATGTACAGGGCGCAGCCGGTGAGGCTTGTCTATACCTCGGTGGTAAGAGCCTCACCCGCGGGTTCGTACATCCTTATCCGGGGACTCTGATATAGGGACCGGCCGAACATTTCGTTCATGAGAAATTCGGCGGCGGATACCCGATTCACCCGACAGGGCGCGGGACCGGCGGGGACGTCACGCCGGGGTCCGGGGCCGTTGACCGCGGACAGCGGCCCCGGGAAGAGGAAGGCATGGGGCCGTTGGACAGACGGCGTCGCGGCCTAAAGCGGCCTTAGAGCTCCAGCACCGCGGGAGGGATCAGGCGTTTCTCGATGTAGACGACGGTCAGGCCGCCCACCCGCTCTCTGGACAGCTCGCGCCATCCCCGGCGCTCGTACAGCGCCAGCGCGGCCTCCTGGTTGAGCGTGGTGTCGCCCCTGGCCAGATGGAACCCGAGATCCACCGCGCGCCGCTCCAGCGCCGTGAGCATGGCCGCGCCGAACCCGCGCCGCTGGTACTCGGGGTGCACGCGCAACCGGCAGATCTCGGCCGTGCCCGTGTCGACGGGCTTGAGCCCGCCCATGGCCACCACCCGGGAGGCGACCTCCCCCACCAGGAAGTCACCGCCGCAGGCGAGGTAGATCTCCTGGATGCGCGGGAAGTCGTCGTCGTAGTAGACGCCGTCACCGGGGACCAGGCCCACCTCGGCGAGGCAGACCCGGTGCAGCGCGAGGATGGTGTCGAGGTCGGACCAGCGATAACGCCTGATCGCCAGCTTCATCCAGCGCCCCCTGTCAACGGGGCCCGTCTCGGCCGCCGGATCAGGGCCCGGAACTCGCCGATCCTCGGAGCGTCCGCGTCGCGCGACATGATGGCCTGTTCGAGCGCCAGCGCGGGCCGCACGATGAAGTCGGTGAGGTATTCGTCGCCGAGCAGGGTGAGGGCCTTGATGCCGATGGCCACCGCCTCCTTGACGTCGCCGTCGATGAGCCGGCACTGGGCCTGGTCGAGCCTGATCAGCGTCTGGTCGAGTACGTGGTCCTCGTACTTGTCGAGGGCCTGGTCGAGGACGACCTCCGCCTCGATGGTCTGGCCGAGCTTGGTGAGCACGTCGCCCTGGTAGAAGTAGAGCTGCTTCTCGGTGTAGCCGAAGGCGAGGTCTTCCTTGTCCTCGGGTTTCATGTGCGCGAAGGCGCTCCTGGCCCGCGCCAGAGCCCGCCTGGCCTGGTCGACGATCTCCTTGTTGTTGTCGGTCGCGGCCATCGTGGCCAGCGCCCTGGCCTCCACGACCGGAGCCATGGCCTGCGCCGGGCACGGCGTGGAGCCGGCCAGGTCGCGGCTCTTCTTCGCCAGGGTGAGCGCCTCGCGGGCGTCGCCGAAGTAGAGGGGGACGAGTGACTCCCGGGCGCAGATCCACGCGCGCAGCGCACGGTCCCCGGTCTCGTCGGCCGCGATGCGCCCGGTGCGGAAGAACGAGCGGGCCAGGCGATGGTCGCCCAGGTTGATCATGATCATCCCGCTCAGCCCGGCAAGCTGCGCGGCCATCCTGCACAGGCGCTCTTGCAGGTCGATGGGCTGGCGGCGGGCCATCGCCGTGCGTACGGCGCTCAGCTCGAGCATCACGTCGCACAGGAGCCGCAGGGGGGCCGTCGTCGTGTACTGGCGGCCGAAGCTGAGCGTGGCCTCCTCCCACTGGTCGAGCATCGCGGCGGACACGGTGGCCGAGACCATGGTCTCGTCCATCCTGCGCCGGATGCCCTCGCACGCTCCGAGCACCGGTCCTTCGAGTTGCTCCGCCAGGTTGGTGTCGGTGTGGAGCAAGCTTAAAAGGGTGCGGCGGAGGATGTTCTCGTCCTCCTCCGCGTCGGGGTCGGGGCCCATCGGGTGCAGAACCAGCTCCCGCTCGGGAGCCGGCGACGACCGGTCCTTGATCACCTCCGACGTCAGCACGCCCGGCATCCGGTGGCCGTGGCCGCAGATGCAGGGCGAGTCGAAGCCCAGGGAGATCGGCTCCACCCGGTAGACCGTGCACAGGTAGTGCAGGTATTCGGGCCCCGGGCGTTTGAGCCCGCTCTCGTACGCCGAGAGCAAGGTCTCGCCGATGCCGGGCATCGGTTTCGCGTCACGTTCGAACAGGGCTCTGACCTGCTCGATGACGTCCGCCAGCGCGATCCCGTAGGCCAAGCGATGCGCCTTGATGCGGGTCGTGCTGAACTGGCCCGTGCACGCTTCGTGGATCTCCTCAGCGATCTGGGCAGACGTGCGCCCGACGGCAAGGCCCCTGGCCCTGACCCGTCGGGCGATCTCCGTCTCCCTGTGCTGTCTGCCGGACATCCCGGCCCCTCTCACGCATGTCTCGACCGGTCCGCAACTGGTGACTCAGCGTAGCCCGCAAGTCGCTGTGCGCCTACCCATGACTATGAAGTAATGCCGACAGGATGGGAAACGCCAGTAGCCAGCCTACGGTTAAGGATCGTCCTCCCAGGGACTGTTTCTTACAACCCACGAGGAAGAAGCGACTCCCCGTGAGCGGAACGTGCCGTTGCGCACACCCTTGACGTTGAGCCATCTTTGGCGCACCAGCAACGATTACCAAGGGAGGGACGAACTGTGGGGGACGACAACTTCGAGCACCTGGAGCGTCTGGTGGCTGAACTCGGCGCTCGGGGGTTGCTCGCACGAGTGGTCCAGACCCAGAGCGGGCGCAGGTTCGTACGGGTCATCAACCCGAACGCCACGAGCCTGACCGAAAGCGTCACCTGTCGGCCGGCGGCCGTGTCGGGCCTGCCGGACTGGTGGTACTGCTGGTCCTGGGGCGAACGCATGCACACGGCCGACGACCCGGCCGGCGCGGCGACCAAGGTCGCCCGCGTGCTCGCCGCCGTGGGGGAGTGACCACACGGTGAACCGGGTGGAACGCAGCCACCACGGCTCACCGGACCCCACGGCGGTTCCTGAGGGCCGGCGGAGTGACCGGTGCGGAGGGTCTCCCTTATGCCGGAGCCCTGGCCACTCCGCCGGTTCCGGCCTGGGCGCGCACCCACCGCGTGCGCGCGCGTCACGCGCTCCCTCCACCACGTGCTCCCTCACCACGTGCCCCTCACCACCTGCGCCCGCGTCACGTGCCACCTCACGCGACCCTCTCACACGCCCTCCCGCCACGTGTGCCCGCGCCGCGCACGCCCGCACCGGCCGCGTCCCCACCGCGCACGCCCACGCCGCGTGCGCCGTCATCAGGCACTCCCCCACCCCTCACGGCACGTACGCCGTGCCCGCAAGCCGCCCGCCCGGTCCGCCGGTCGGGTGTTCGGGGGATCCCTTCCGGAACCGGCACGGGACATGCTTCCGGGTGTGTGTCCCGTTCCGAGCCGTCCGTCATCGGAGCGCCGGCTCTCTCCCTCCGCGGCCCAGAGAGCCGGTGACCCCGTCTTCCCCGGCGTGATGTGACGGCGGGCGGTTCGGTCGGCGGTATTTTGGATCGAAACGGTCCAAACGCCGACCGAACCGCTTCCGGAGGGGGATTCACCATAGTGTTACTGCAGGTGACGCTGTCGCCGCCGACCGTGTCCCCGTCGCCGACCCCGGCGACACCGACCGTGTCCCCGACGTCGTTGCCGACACCGGCGGTGACAACCGTGTCCCCGGCACCGTCGGGGACATCGACGGTGTCGACCGTCCTGCCCGACTTCGACAGGGTGACCACGCAGATGGCCGGGGCCTGCAAAGACGACCCCATCTGCTCTAGTCTTGCCGGAATGCTCAACAACGCGTGGTGGGCTCCCCTCGTGGGCAGTGCGATCGTGATCGTCCTGATCCTCGTGCTGGGCTTCGCCATCCGCAACCTCGTGCACCGGATCATCACCAAGGTGGTGAACCGGGCGGCGACGAGTGGCTCCATCACGAGCAAGTTCCGCAAGGGCGTGGCGACCGACGGCATCGACGCCCTCCTGCACGAGCGGCGCAAACAGCGGGCCGAGACGATGGGGTCGGTGCTCAAGCACGTCGCCTCGATCGTCGTCCTGGGCACCACGGTGCTGACCGTGCTCGACCGGCTGACCATCCCGATCGCGCCGCTGCTGACCAGCGTCGGCATCCTCGGGGTGGCCATCGGCTTCGGCGCTCAGGAGCTGGTCAAAGACTTCATCGCGGGCATGTTCATGCTGCTGGAGGACCAGTACGGCGTGGGCGACGTGATCGACGCGGGCGCCGCCGTCGGCACGGTCGAGGCGGTCACCCTCCGCGTCACCAGGCTGAGAGACGTCGACGGCCGCGTCTGGTACGTCCGCAACGGCACGATCACGCGGGTCGGCAACGAGTCGCAGGGCTGGTCGCGGGCGTACATGGACGTGCCGGTGGCCTACGACGCCGACGTCGTGGGCGTGCGGGTGCTGCTGGAGCACGTGGCGGAGGAGCTGTGGGCCGACTCCGAGCTGCGCGAGTCCAAGATCGTGGAGCAGCCGCAGGTGTTCGGGGTCGAGCAGCTCTCCGACAGCTCGCTGGTGTTCCGCATCACCGCCAAGACGTTGCCCTCCGCGCAGGCGGAGGTGTCGAGGGAGCTGAGGCTCCGGGTCAAGACGGCGCTCGACGCCGCGGACATCCCGATGGTCTCCACCACCCCCTAAGCTGATAACCGTGACAGAGACCTCCTTTTACGACGCCGTCGGAGGCGAGGAGACCTTCAGGCGCCTCGTACAGCGCTTCTACGAGGGGGTCGCGGAAGACCCGCTCCTGCGGCCGCTCTATCCGGAGCCCGATCTGACGGGTGCCGAGGAGCGGCTGCGGGGCTTCCTGGTCCAATACTGGGGCGGCCCCAAGACCTACAGCGAGCAGCGCGGTCATCCCCGGCTGCGGATGCGGCACATGCCGTTCGTGATCGGCGAGCCGGAGCGCGACGCCTGGCTGCGGCACATGCGCGACGCGGTCGACTCGCTCGGCCTGCCGGACGAGCAGGAGACCCGGCTCTGGGACTATCTGGTCTACGCGGCCCACAGCCTGATCAACTCCCCCACCTGACGCGCATCCCCGACGGCCTGCCACGCGGAGTTCCATTCCTCATACCGGGGAGTGGCTGATTCCCCCCGAGGGAGTGCTTTTCTCCACCGGAGGTCGCCGGGTCACGACCCTCGCGGCCGTTCGCCGCGGAAGGGGATGACGGGCAGCGACGCCACGGCGCACGCCAGGCCGACCGCGAACCCGGCCCAGTAGCCGGTGCCCAGCATCAGCGCCCCGGCCAGCGGCGTGACCACGAGGGAGACGCTGTTCTGGACGGTGTTGTGGGTGCCGAGCACCTTGCCCGCCCAGCCGGGCCCGGCCAGCTCCCCTGCCGACAGGTACGCCAGCCCGTTGCCCGCCACGGTCATCACCGCCGCCACGACGAGCGTCCCCACGCCCAGGGCGCTGACGGTGAACGTCCCGGCGACCAGCAGGGCCAGCACCGCCAAGTTCCAGAGGGTGAGCAGGAGCAGGGGCCGCATGCGCAGCCCCGTACGGTCGGACCAGCGCCCGGCGGCGATGCGTACGACGGCCCCGCCGATGGCCGCCACCCCGAACAGCCGCCCGGCGGCCACGTCGTCCCAGCCGTAGACCGTGACCAGGCAGTCCACGCCGTACGTGCTGACCACGACCTGCGGCACGACGTGCAGGGCGCTGGTGGCGTGCACCCGCCAGAGCGCGGCCTGCCGGTACGGCGAGGGCGCCCGTTCCGCCCGTGCCCCGGAGATCGTGTGCGGCGGCTCGGCCATGAACAGCGCGGCCAGGACGGCGGCCAGCAGGCTCACGCCGGAGCAGAGCAGCAGCACTCCGGACAGCCCGTACGCCTGGGCCATGGGCGGCAGCGTGAAGGCGGCCACGGCCATGCCGAGGGTGAAGGAGACCTGGCGCAGGCCCATCGCGACGCCGCGTTCCTGCGGCTCGAACCAGCGCAGCACGATCCGCCCGCCGCCGACCATGGCGGCCGAGCCCGCCGCCCCCGACAGCGCCAGCAGCGCGACCACCGCCCACGTCTGCTCGACGAAGGCCGTGACGGCGAACAGGGCGGCGGCCAGCCCCACGCCGAGGCTCAGGACCAGCCGCTCGCCGTGCCGGTCGGCCAGCGCGCCCCAGGCGACGAGGGCGCACAGGATCCCCAGAGCCGGAGCGTTGCCGATGAGACCACCCACGGGCAGTACGACGTTGAAATGTCGCAATATTTCGGGCATGACCAGGGGCAGGCCGAACAGCCCCAGGGTGACACTGGCATGCGCGTTGACGCCCAGCGCCAGCATCAGCCACCGTCGCATCCCGCGCGCTACTCCGCGAACCGTTTGAGGTAGGCCAACTCCCCCTCGCTGAGCCTGCGCGGCGCGGCCCGCTCGACGTCGTAGGCCGCCAGCACGGACCGGGCGGTGACGTAGAGTGCCTCGTCGTCGACGATCTCGTAGCGCAGCGTGAAGCGCACCGGCCTGATCTCGGTCACCCAGGTCTCGACGCGCACGGGGGCGGCGCGGAAGCCGAGCGGACGGCGGTAGTCGATCTCGTGGCGGGTCACGACCAGGCCCTTGAACGGCTCGTCGCCGGCGTTGTACGGATCGATGTGGAACATGCCGAAGCGGGCGTCCTCGAGGTAGTCGAGGAAGCGCACGTTGTTCACGTGACCCTGGGAGTCGACATCGCCGAATCTCACCGTGCGCGGATAGATGTGCCGTTCGTACGGGGTGCGTTCAACCACGTCCGCAACCGTACCGGGCTTTGCCGGGTGGCCTCGCGCCGGGCAAGGAGCCGAGTGTTTCTAGAATTCTGTTCAGAGGGTCGGCCGGTCAAGGATGAGGTGTCGGATGAGCGGGATCGTCGAGGGTCGCGTGGTGATCGTCACGGGTGCGGCCAGAGGCATCGGGCGGGGTCACGCGCTGGAGTTCGCCAGGCAGGGCGCGAAGGCGGGCGAAGGCCAAGGCGGGCGAGCCGGTGGACGCCCGGATCGTCAACACGACCTCGTCCTCCGGCATCTACGGCAACCCGGGGCAGGGCAACTACGGCGCCGCCAAGGCGGGCATCGCGGGCCTCACGGTCATCGCGGCCAAGGAGCTGGCGCGCTACGGCGTGACCGTCAACGCGATCGCCCCCGCCGCGCTGACCCGCATGACCGAGGGCCTCATGACCGAGGGCGCGTCCGGCGCCGACCCCGGCGACATCGCGCCGCTGGTCGTCTGGCTGTCGAGCGCCGAGGCCCGGGACATCACCGGCCGGGTGTTCAACGTGCGCGCGGGCGCGATCAGCGTGGCCGAGGGCTGGCACGCCGGGCCCGGCGTGGACAAGGGCGGCCGGTGGGACCCGGCCGAGCTGGGCGCGGTCATCCCCGCCCTCGTCGGCCGGGCCGCCCAGAACGCCCTCACCAACGGCCGCATCCCCGGACGGGAGGACTGACATGCCGCTCGACCACTCACTGGTGGGTGTCGAAGGACCGGCCCAGGAGCGTACGTGGACCGCGAAGGACACCATGCTGTACGCCCTCGGCGTCGGAGCCGGCACGGCCGAGCTGGAGTTCACGACGGAGCGAGGGCAGCGGGTGCTGCCGACGTTCGCCGTGCTGGCGGCGCAGGCGCCGAGGCCCCGGCTGGGCGACTTCGACCCCGCCCTGCTGCTCCACGCCGAGCAGGGCTTCGAGCTGCATCGGGAGCTGCCTCCGGCCGGAGGCGTACGGACCCGCTCGACGGTGACCGGGATCTACGACAAGGGGTCGGGGGCGCTGGTGACCATCGAGTCCAGGGCCGTGGACCCGGACAGCGGCGAGCTGGTGATCGTCACCCGCAGCTCGGTGTTCATCAGGGGCGAGGGCGGCTTCGGCGGCGACCGGGGGCCGCGCGACCCGTGGAGCCCGCCGGACCGGGCGCCCGACCACCGGGTGACCTGCTCGACGCGTCCGGAGCAGGCGCTGCTCTACCGGCTGTCCGGCGACCTCAACCCGCTGCACAGCGACCCGGAGTTCGCCGCCAGGGCCGGCTTCGACCGGCCGATCCTGCACGGGCTGTGCACGTACGGGGTGGCGGGCCGAGCGCTGCTGCACACGGTGGCCGGGTCGGACCCGGGGCGCTTCAAGGCCATGTCGGGACGCTTCTCCAGCCCGGTGTTCCCCGGGGAGACGCTGACGGTGTCGATCTGGGGGGACGGGGACGAGGTGCTGTTCAGGACCACCAAGGACGACGGGACCGTGGCCCTCGACCACGGCCGCGCGACCATCACCTGACGACGCGGGCCCGCGACCATCACCTGACGACGCGATCCCGGCCGCCCCCGCGACGAACGAGACCAGAGTCGCGTCAGGTCTCGTCGAGCACCTGGAGCGGGTCGAGGCGGCGGATCAGCGTCATCGCCGCCTCGATGACCTCCTGCGCCTCCTTCTCGGTGTCGGAAGTGGCCACCTCTCGCGCGGCCTCGCCGATGATGCTGGTCAGCACGGCCACCGTGAACCTGTCGAGCGGATCGCCGCCGGCCCCCAGCAACACCGCGTTCTGACGCACCCACTCGCGCCCCCGCGTACGCCGGATCAGCTCGAAACCCGGCGGCCCGTCGCCGTCGATGAAGAGCCGGACGAGGTCACGCCGCTCCCACGCCCCCGCGAGGTACGCCCGAGCCCCCGCGATCAGCAGCTCCACGGGGTCGTCGACGCCTTCCTTCCTGGCCCTGGCCACGCTGGAGGCGGACGCCTGCTCGTGGGCGGCCTGATGATCCTCGTAGAGCGCGAGGAACAGCTCGGTCTTGCCGCCGAAGTGGTGGTAGAGACTGCCGACGCTGGAACCGGCCCGGGAGACCACCTCGGAGACGCTGGAGTCGGCGAAGCCGTGCTCGCTGAAGACCTCGCGAGCCGCCTGCAGCATGCTTTTACGGGTCTGGGCCGTACGGCTCCACTCCCACGAGGACTTGCGCGCCATGCGGCCATCGTAGCCCAGCAAATTCTAGAATCTAATTCCAAAGGGTTACCTGTCCGTACCCCGGCGCAAGTGGCTGGGGAGCGGCACCCGTACGGTGACGTGGGTGCCCTCTGCGGGGGCGGAGTCGACGGTGGCGGCGCCGCCCACGGCGGTGGCGCGGTCGACGATCGAGCGGGCGATCCCGAGACCCGGCGGGCAGCGGGCCAGGTCGAAGCCGCGTCCGTGATCGAGGACGCTCAACGTGAGCACGCCCGCCCGGCTCTCCGCCCACACCACGGCGCGCCGGACCCCGGCGTGCTTGGCCACGTTCGTCAGGGCCTCGCGCAGCGCGCCCGCCAGCGCGTCGGCGATCTCCGGCGGCACCCGTTCGCGGTCCGGGGAGCCCCGCAGGCGACCCGCGTTGAACTCCACGTGCAGCCCCGTCCCCACGGCCTGCCCCACCACCGCCTCCAACACGGCCAGCACGTCGCCCTCCGGGTCGCCGTCGTCACCCCTCAGGTACGCCCGCAGCCACCGCGACTCCTCCGCCACCCGCGCCCGTACCCCGTCGTCGGCGATCCACCCGTCCCTGACCAGCGCCTCCAACGTCTGCAGGATCCGGTCGTGCAGGAGCCGGGCGGTCCTGGCGCGCTCGCGCTCCTCCGAGAGTTGCGCGGTACGCAGCACCTCCTCGGCCCGCGCCCGATCCAGGTCACCGGCGTTCCCGGTGAGGATCCTGGTCACGTACCAGGCCACGCCGCCGTTGGCCACCATCCCGGCCACGTGCGGCAGCACCGCCCACCACTCGTCGCCGGTCATGACGCTGCCGTACGTGAACGCCCCGCCCAGCACCCCCACCCACGCGGCCACCGCCTGCCACGACCGGTACGAGACACCTGCCATCACGGCCGTGAGCAGCACGTACGGCAGTGCGCTGCCCGGCCACCAAACCACCACGAGGTCGTGGGCCAGCCGCGGGGCGGCCACGCAGACCACCGCCACGCTCGCGTAGTGCGCGGCGAACAACCACCGTGACGGGAGCCTGCGACGGATCCCGGCCGGCACGGAGATCGCCAGACCGGTCAGCACGAGAAGCGCCAGCAGGGCGGGCATCGGCCAGACCCCCGCCCACCGCGCGTCGCCGATCACCTCCAGCGACCCGCACAGCACCACCGACCCCATCTGAAGCGCGAAGACCGCCACCGCCCGAGTACGCTCAACGGCCGCCACCCCCGACTCACGGCCCGCCATACCTGCCCCCTGGCCGACCTCCGCCGCGCGGGCAACCTCCGCCGCGCGGGCGGTGTCCGGGGTCATGGCCGGTGGCGGTGTTCGAGGCGGTTCAGGGCCGCGCGGGTGAGCTGGGCCTTGTTGCCGACCTGCAGTTTGGTCCTGATCCGCTCGACGTAGGTGTCCACGGTCGCCTTGCTGATGTCCATCCGGCGGGCGATCTGCGCGTGGGTGAACCCCTGGGCGATGTAGGACAACGTCTGCTCCTCCCGCTCCGACAATCGCGGCAGCGCGGATTCAGAGCCGGGACCGGGACCGGGCGAGTCCAGTTCGTGCTGCAGGATGTCGGCCAGTCCGGCCGACAGGTAGAAGCCACCCGCCGCCACTGTACGCACGGCGTCCACGACGAGTTCGGCGGGGGCGTCCTTGGTGACGTACCCGTTGGCGCCCGAACGGACGGCGGCCAGCACGTCGCCGGGCCGTCCCGAGGCGGAGACGACCAGCACCCTGGTGACCGCCGACAGCTCCCTGATCTCGGCCACGCACGGCCGGTCGGTGGCCAGGTACAGATCGAGGATCAGCACGTCGTGGTCCAGATCCGAGTCGCGCAGGTCACCGAGACCGGCGCCCCTGAGCACGACCTTGAGGTCGTCGTAGCGGTGGAGGAGGTACTCCAGGCCATGGCGGATCAGCTCGTGGTCGTCGATCACCGCGATGCGAATCACGTCGTGTCCCCTGGGCTCAGAACGCGAAGGCATGCCGGAAGAGTGAGCAAGGCCATGCATGGCCGACAAGTCCCCTAAAAGTACTACAAGCAACAACAACCACCCCTAAACCCACCCAGCCACCCAGCCACCCAGCCGCCCGGCCGCCCGGCCCGCGCGCCAACCTCCCCCGACATCGGCAACGCGAAGGACATCCTCGCGGCCCGACCTCCCAACCACCGACCAGCCAACCACCGACCACCCGGTCACCCGATCACCCGGCCGCCAGCCGCCCGCAACAGCACCACGCCGCAGCCCCACACCGTCACGGCCACCACCCGCAGCGCCACGCCCAGCAGCGCCGGCCTTCGGGGACCTCCGGCGCGCTCAGGGGCTGGGAATCCCGTTGCCGTTCCTGCCGCGCCCGGCCAGCACCTCCTCCAGCGTCGGACGCGGCTCACCCGGCTCGCGCGACCCCGGCTGGGCAAGCTGGATCAGTACGCCATGCGCCTCCTTCGGATGCAGGAACACCTCCTGCCAGCGAACGTCCGACCGGTTGAGACCGTGCAGACGGTAGCCGCGTTCGGTCAGCGCGGCCACGGCGGCCCCGAGGTCGCCGACGTGAAAGTTCAGGTGATGGACGCCGCCCCTCCCCCGGGTGAGCTCGAAGAAGCTGTCGAAGAACGTCGATCCGGCCAGCGGCTCCATGAGCTCGACCTTGCCACCGTTCGCGTACGTGAGCTGCAGCGTGCGATAGCCCGCCACCCGCTGATCACCCCCGCCGCCGAGGTGCCGTCCGCCGAGCAGGTCGTGGTAGATCGGCAGCAGATCCCTGATCCGGGGCGCGGCCACGGCCGTGTGATCGAAGGACATGTCGAGACCGTCCAGGTCCACGAGGGGCTCCTCACTCTAGACAATCCTAGAATGGCATTCTAGCCGCTCACGCATCACCTGCCCGTGCCCCCTCACCGTCCCAGCCCCACCCACGCACGAACGAACGGCCACCCGAGCAGGCAGGGCTCGCCGTGGCGCGCGGCTGCCTCGTCCTGTTCATCCCGGAGATCCTGAGGTTCAATGGGCCATGGCGGCGTACCACGCGCACCACCGCCGCATTCGCCGTCGGGGGAGGCGGAAGCATGACCGACAGGCCCGGCGTCGCCGACTCCGACCTGCGCCAGATCCGCGATCTCGACATCGACGACGTGCTCGCCTACCTGCACCGCGACCTCAAACGGCTGCCCAGCTACACCGAGCTGTACCGGCGCTACCTGCGCCAGCGGTGGGACGTCTACGAGCTGGACTTCTCCCAGGACGTCCTCGACTGGCGCGAACGCATGACGCGGGCGGAGCGCGACGCCTTCGTCGGGATCTCCGCCGGCTTCCACCACGGGGAGCGGCAGGTGGAGGTGGAGCTGCCGGTGTTCATGCTGGGCGGGTCCGAGGAGTCCAAGATCTACATGTCCAGCCAGATCGAGGACGAGGCCCGCCACACCGTCTTCTTCGACCGCTTCTACCGCGAGGTGGTCGGCATGCCGGGCGACACCGTCCAGGAGGTGCTGGACGCGTCGTTCGAGCACGTGTCGGAGACGTTCGTGGGGCCGTTCGGTCTGCTGGCGTACCAGGCCGACGAGCTGCGCAGGGATCCCGAGAACCCGGCGGCCAGGGTGCGTTACGGAACCACGTACTTCCTGTGGATCGAGGGTGTGCTCGCGCTGTCCGTCATGAAGATCACGCTCACCTACTGCCGGGAGCGGGGGTTCCTGCCGGGCTATTACACGGGGTTCACCGCGACGTGCCGCGACGAGGCCAGGCACGTGCAGTTCGGGATGCGGTTCCTGCGCGACTCCGTACGGGAGGATCCGAGACTGCTGCTGCAAATCCACGAGACCCTGCGCACGATCCTGGCCGTCAACGGAGCCACCAGCCGCCGGCTCGCGCTGGAGTCGCTCGGCTGGACGCCCGAGGAGGTCCAGCGGCTCATGATCCGCCAGCTCGACATGAAGCTGACGGACGTGGGCATCGCGCTCACACCCGACCTCCGCGAACAGGTCTCCCGCATCGAACCCGAGCTGGCCGGAGGCTGAGGCGTGCGCTGGTTCACCGACGAATGGGCCCAGGCCGTACGCGCCTCCGTGAACGCCGGCCCCTCCGCCGCCGAGCGGGAGCGCAAACTGCCGTCGTACTGGAACTGGATCGAACGGGCCCGCTCCGGACACACCGCCACGTGGGCGCTGGGCGTACGGGAGACGGGCACGTACGTGCTGCTGGCCTGGAAGGACGGCACCTGCACGGCGGCGAAGATCACCTCCGACCCGGGCGCGGCCGACTACGTACTGGTCGCAGACGAAGCCGCCTGGCGCGAACTGCTGGGGGGTGCCGATCCCGGACGGATGGTCATGTACCGGAGGCTGCGCCTCGAACGGGGTGACGTGCTGGCCTTCTTCCGGGTGATCTACTTCTTCGTCGAGTCACTCGCCGCCCTGGCCAAGGTATCGACAAAGCCATAACAGCGGCACCAAAACCAGCCCGATCCCCCTGACAGGCGGAACACGTAACGCCAGCCTTCAGCACGGCCCGGAAGCCACGACCGCCCCTGCCGCCACCACCCTTCATCGGTGGGGGCGGCCAGGGGCCGACAATCCACTCACGACACCCCAGGAACCTGAGCCCAGCACCGAGCACCGAGCACCGAGCACCGAGCACCGAGCACCGAGCACCGAGCACCGAGCACCGAGGAGCCTAAGCCCAGCGACGCACGACCACTCGCACGGCCCGCTGCGCTCTGCGAGAGATCTCTTCGCTCAGTCGCTCAGTCGTTCAGCCGCTCAGTCGCGGTGCAGCTTCCGGTACGTCACGCGGTGCGGACGCGCCGCGTCGGCACCCAGCCGCTCGATCTTGTTCTTCTCGTAGTCCGCGAAGTTGCCCTCGAACCAGAACCAGTTCGACCCTTCCTCCCAAGCCAGGATGTGGGTCGCGATGCGGTCGAGGAACCACCGGTCGTGGGACGTGATCACGGCGCAGCCCGGGAAGTCGAGCAGCGCGTTTTCCAGCGACGACAGGGTTTCGGTGTCGAGGTCGTTGGTGGGCTCGTCCAGCAGCAGCACGTTGCCGCCCTGCTTGAGCGTGAGTGCCAGGTTGAGCCGGTTGCGCTCGCCGCCCGACAGCACCCCGGACTTCTTCTGCTGGTCGGGCCCCTTGAACCCGAACGCCGCGATGTACGCCCGCGACGGCATCTCCACGTTGCCGACCTTGATGTGGTCGAGCCCGTCGGAGACGACCTCCCACACGTTCTTGCTGGGGTCGATGCCGCCCCGGCTCTGGTCGGCGTAGGAGATCTTGACCGTGTCACCGACGACGATCGCGCCCGTGTCGGGCGTCTCGCCGCCGGTGATCATGCGGAACAGCGTCGTCTTGCCGACGCCGTTGGGGCCGATGATGCCGACGATGCCGTTACGCGGCAGGTCGAACGTCAGCCCCTCCATCAGCAGCCGGTCGCCGAACCCCTTGGTCAGCTCATCGGCCTTGATCACCGTGGTGCCCAGGCGCGGGCCCGGCGGGATCTGGATCTCGTCGAAGTCCAGCTTGCGGAACTTGTCGGCCTCGGCCGCCATCTCCTCGTAGCGCTGGAGCCGGGCCTTGCTCTTCGTCTGGCGGGCCTTCGGGTTGGACCGGACCCACTCGAGCTCGTCCTCCAGGCGCTTCTTGCGCTTGACGTCCTTCTGGCCCTCGACCCTGAGCCGCTGGGTCTTGGCGTCCAGATAGGTGGAGTAGTTGCCCTCGTAGACGAACGCACGGCCCCGGTCGAGCTCCAGGATCCAGCCGGCGACGTTGTCGAGGAAGTAGCGGTCGTGGGTGACGGCCAGCACGGTGCCGGCGTACTTCTCCAGGTGCTGCTCCAGCCACTGCACGCTCTCGGCGTCGAGGTGGTTGGTGGGCTCGTCGAGCAGGAGCAGGTCGGGCGCTTCGAGCAGCAGCTTGCACAGCGCGACCCGGCGGCGCTCACCACCGGACAGCTTGGCCACCTCGGCGTCGGGCGGCGGACAGCGCAGGGCGTCCATGGCCTGCTCGAGCTGACTGTCCAGCTCCCAGGCGTTGCGGTGCTCGAGCTGCTCCTGGAGCTTGCCCATCTCCTCCAGCAACTCGTCGCTGTAGTCGGTGGCCATCTGCTCGGCGATGTCGTTGTAGCGCTGGAGCATCGCCATCGTCTCGGCGACGCCCTCCTGCACATTGCCGAGGACGGTCTTCTCCTCGTTGAGCGGCGGCTCCTGCTGGAGCATGCCGACCGTGAAGCCCGGCATGAGCTTGGCCTCACCGTTGGATGGCTGATCCAGGCCGGCCATCATCCGGAGCAGCGTCGACTTCCCGGTGCCGTTCGGCCCCAGAACACCGATCTTGGCTCCGGGCAGGAACGACAGCGTGACATTGTCGAGGACAACCTTGTCACCGTGCGCCTTGCGCACGCGCTGCAGGGTGTAGATGTACTCCGGCATGCCCCCTAGCTTAGGGGTTCCCAGCCCAGGCTTCCGCCGCTCCTCCCGCGTACGGTCCGCGACCACACTCACAGGGCGCAGACCGAACCCTCGAAGCGCAGGTGAACACCCCAACTCCCACCACCCCCAGCCGCACACCACAGCCCCCACCCACCCCCACAAGCTCCAACCCCCAACCACAAACCAACCCAGCCAAGGGACACGCCCAATCGAGAAGGGGGTATCCCGGGAGGTGAGGCTGGAAGCGGACCTCAGAGCCAGGAAGTGGAAGCAGAAGCGAGCCCCCAGAACCAGGAAACGGAAGTGGAAGCGGACCCGGAACCAGGAAACGGGAGCAGAAGTCGGCGCTTCAGACCAGGGGTGGGGGTGAGGGCGAGGGTAGGCATTGGAGCCAGAAAGTGCGGACGGAAGTGGGCCTCGGGGCCAGAAGATGAGGATGGGAGGTGGGGACGGAGTCAGGGAGTGGGGGTGTCGTTGGGGAGAGCGGGAGGTGGCGGCGGCGGAGGTGGCGGCGGAGGTGGCGGAGGCGGAGGCGGAGGCGGCACAGCGGGGATGCAGACCCGATCGCGTCCCAGCTCCTTGGCCCGGTAAAGAGCCAGGTCCGCAGCCGTCAGCAGATCGATCAGGTCGTCACCGTGCACGCTCATCAACGCCACCCCGGTCGAGACCGTGACCCTGACCAGAGTGTCGTCGACGGGCACGGCCATACGCCCGATGCCGACGCGCAGGCGTTCGGCCACTTGGCGGGCCTCGTCGATGTCCGCCCCCGGCAGCAGGATCACGAACTCCTCACCCCCGAACCGCCCCACCACGTCGTACTCGCGTAGCTGGTTGCGCAACAACGAGGCCACCCCGACCAGCACCTGATCGCCGACGAGGTGGCCATGAGCGTCGTTGACCCGTTTGAAGTGGTCGATGTCGATGATCAGCAGTGCCAGCGAGTCGCCCGTGCGGCGGGCTCTGACGATCTCGGTGTCGGCCTCACGCTGCCACGCGGCGGCGTTGAGCAGGCCGGTCTTGGCGTCCGTACGGGCTGCGGCCTGGAGTTGCGCGTGCAGGAGGCTGCGTTGCAGCAGCACCACGGGCGGCAGGGCGAGAAGCAGCAGGGCGAGGTTGAGGCCGCAGGCGATGGAGACCGTGACCCCGAGGCAGAGCTCGACGATGTCCAGCAGCACGCTCTCCCGGTTCCACAGAACCTCCCGCCAGCTCATGTCGGGGTCGGCCGTGTGGGCGGCGATGGCGATGAGCGCGATGTTGAGCAGGGAGAACAGCACGGCGGCCGCCACCGCGAAGAGGATCGGCGGCCCGCTGCCCCGCGACAGGACCCACGGATCGTCCACGAGCCGGTGGAACACCAGGGAGGCGGTGCACCCGGCCAGCCCGATGGCGGCCGAGCTGAACACCCGGCGGTAGAGCACGGTCGCCCGTACGCGGACCTGGAGCAGGATCTGCAGCCCGATGGGGGCGAAGAGCGCGTACACCGGCGGCAGCAGCAGAGCCACGGGCAGCCACCACGCCGACAGCAGGTCGCGGGACACCCCTGCGGGCATGCCCAACCGCCTGCTGGCCTCGATGCACACCGCTCCACACGCCATCAGGGCGGTGAACGTGAGCGCGTCGCGCCACTGGAAAACGGTAGTGGCCGAGAACACGACGATCGCGACGAGATCAAGAGCGACAATCGCGCACAGGTAGATCACGAGCGGCCGACGTTGCCCAAGCAGTGGCCAGCGGTCGGCCAGCGTTGACACAGCGTCGCGAGACTTGATCGAGGCGTGACTCGTCACCGCCATCCCGTCTCCTCCCAAACTAACGATGTGTAACACAATAATTGCGGAGTGTGCGTTGTGCGATGGGAACCGATACGTTGGCAAGGAACACACCTGCTCAATTCACGAGCGGGACGTGACAAAAAAGCCGTGCTGGAAAGGAGCAGCCATGGTGCGGGGCGTGACCTGGACGTGACAGATGCTCTAGGTATCTGACACGGGCAACACACCATCGGCGGTCCCTGGGGGTGTCATCGGGACTCGGCCGGTGGCCCCCTTCTCCCCTCCATTCCGGTTTGATCGCTACGCTCACTTCCCCCACTCCCCTCCACCTGTGAGCAGGCACGACACCCAAAATGGCCCACGCGCGCGGCCCGCTCTCACGAGCCGCGCGCATGGGCCACGCCGGCCGCCCAAGCACGGGTCGCGCGGACGCCCCGCGCATACGGCGCCGCATTTGCCATCCCTCTCGCCGCCGTCAACCTCACCTGCCGCCTCCGCTCTACGCCCCACTTCGACTGCTCACCGCTGCGCCGACCGCACCCTCATGCGCCCGTCTCCGTACGACTCACCGGCTGAGATGCGTCACGGGACGGCATCACACATGTCACCGAACGGGCACCCTCAACCACAGCCCTGACCGCCCAACTCCGACCATGAACCCGACCGGGGTCGGATGGGTTCGGCCCAGATCGGCACGGCCCGGATGGGTTCGGGTGGGGGGCACGGGCCGTGCGGGCGCGCATACGACTGGCGGACACGGGGGCGAGTGCGACGAGGCTGGACGTGCACGAGGCCCAGGGCTTGGGAACTCAGGACGCTCAGGACTTAAGGCCCCAGGACTTGAGGGCTCAGAGCAGTGACGCGGAGCTGGGGACGCGGAGCTGGGGACGCGGAGCTGGGGACGCGGAGCTGGGGACGCGGAGCTGGGGACGCGGAGCTGGGGACGCGGAGCTGGGGACGCGAAGCTGGGGACGCGAAGCTGAATGGGGCACGGGTCGGGAACCCATCCGAGCCGAACCATCCGACCCGCGCCCACCCGACCAGGCCCGCCCAAGCCGCGCTCGTCCAGCCCGCGCCCACCCAGCCCACGCTCGTCGAGTCCATGGCCGTTCAACGCGCGCTCGGCTATGCACCCGCTGGAGGTACGCACCGGGTGTCACGCACGCACCGGCTTGGGCTAAGCGGCCTCCCCGGCTGCGCGGGCGCTTGGGATGCTCGGGCGCTTGGGATGCGTGGGATGCGTGGGTGCTTGGGATTCGTGGGTGCTTAGGATGCTCGGGCGCTTGGGATGCGCGGGCGCTCAATAACAGGAGCACTCAGTGGCGGAGGCGCTTGGTGACAGGGGCGACTTGGTTACGCGGCTGTGCGTTCCTCCAGTGCGGGTTGCGCGGCGTCGCCGTCTTCGTTCGCGCCGTCAGCCCTCGTCTCGGGCTCCTCCATCTCGCCCCTCGCGCCCAGGATGCGGACCGTGTCGTCGGTCTGGCCCAAAGTGCGTACGTTGCCGCCCTCCGACTCCCACGTGTGTAGCGCGCCCTCCTCCGACCCCCACGTACGGGCCCCATCCTCCCTTGTCGTCAGCGGGTGGACCGTGCCGTCATCCGCCCCCTCCCGGCGGGTGGGCCCGTCGGCGTGGGATGCGTCAGGTGCCTCGGTGAAGCCGGGGCGGTGCCCAGGGCGCTGGGCGGGACGCGTGCCCATTGCCCAGTCGCGGGTCTCCTCGTCCAGTCGGTCGCGCATCTCCCTGCTCATCGTGCCGAGGCCGCCCCTTTCGGGCTTGGTGAAGACGCCGGTGCCCCAGCGCAGGTCGTGGCCCACCGAGCTGGCCTCGATCTCGGGGACGAAGCGGCGGTCGCCCTCTCCGCCGAACTCGCGGATGCGCAACTTGCCCGACACCACCACGGGTTGGCCCGCCCGTACGGACGCCGCGACGTTCTCCCCCAGTGCCCGCCAGCAGCGGACCGTGAAGCAGACCTTTTCGCCATCCGTCCACTGGCCGGTCTTCCTGTCGAAGTAACGGTGGGACGTGAGCACCCTCAGCGAGGTGACCTTGACGCCCTCGTCAAAGCTGTACTGTCTCGGCTCGGCTGCGACGTTGCCGGTGAGCGTGATGTAGATGTCGTTCATCCCGTGCCTCCCATACGGCGGGCCGACTGCCCGCGACCTGAGGACACGGTGCCGTGGGAGGGTGGGCCGGGGAGAGGCCGAACGCGGTTCTGTGGAAAAGGGAGAGCGTGAGCGTCGAGGCTGTGGATGACGACAACAGGGCCTGGGCCGCGCACGACGCGGGTGGCAGCGGATGGCAGCGGACAGCGCCGGGCACCGTAACCCCTGCAGTCGCGCGACCACCGCAGGCGTAGCCATCGCCACCGCAACCACCGCAGGCTGTAGCCACCGCAAGCCGTAGCCACCGCCGCGACCACCGCAAGCCCCTGACCACCGCAAGCCGTGACCACCTCAGGCCCTGACCAACGCAAGTCCTGACCAACGCAAGCCGTGGCCGTCTACTCGGCCGCGTCTAGATGATTGATGCCAAGGCATAGCTGCGGAGATAGGGCGAGGGTGCCCATGCTCGATGTGTGACGAAAGAGTTAGACACCCTCGCAACTGCA
>NZ_JBVJIM010000043.1:0-39872 GCF_055586305.1 Nonomuraea sp. NPDC051298 | reverse complement strand
TGCCTAGACCCGATGGCCATCAGCCAGGAATCCGTGATGACCGCCACACTCGACTCTCATGACCGCTCACCTGGAGTTTTCCACGGCCGCTCTCAGTCCCCACGCCCGTGGGGGTGATCCGCGGGGGGCCATCTCAAGGGGTTCATCCTTGAACCGGTCCCCACGCCCGTGGGGGTGATCCGATCTCTTCCTTCATCACGATCTCCCGTGCCCCCCGGTCCCCACGCCCGTGGGGGTGATCCGTAGGCGGAGGAGGACTGGGACAGGGTGAAGGCCCGGTCCCCACGCCCGTGGGGGTGATCCGGCCGGTGACGTTCTCGAAGACGGCACACGCGTCCGGTCCCCACGCCCGTGGGGGTGATCCGCCTGGAACGCGTCGCCCGGCAAGCCAAGCGTGCAGGTCCCCACGCCCGTGGGAGTGATCCGGTGCTCGTGACTGGCACCGTGGACAAGACCACCCTGTCCCCACGCCCGTGGGGGTGATCCGGTGTCCGGCGGCTGGACGGCCGACATCTCCGTCCGGTCCCCACGCCAGTGGAGGTGATCCAACGAGCGCAGGCGCCTACGTGCAGGCGAGAGCCTGGTTCCATACAGGCTTGGAGAGATCCGTTCCGCGATTTGGGAACAGTGCTGAACAAGCGCCGCCCCATACGCTCATGGAGATAAGCGCCGTCCTGCCTTCGTCTGGGACCGCGAAGGCTCCTGCGCTGTCATCATCGTCTGCGGAAAAGATTCCTGCATACCCTCGCTTTGAAGCCTTCGAACTGCGTACATGTCCCGCGGCGCACGTTGATGTGCTTGCCTGCGGTCCTGCGTTTGACGAGTTTGTGCGGGCGACTGTGGCCCTTGCTCCGCTTTGGATGAGTCCTTCGCTCCGGCCCTGGCCGAGAGGCGTCTTTGGAGGGGGTAGTAGTTGGGGTGGCTACCGGTGAAGGGCTCGCTGGTCGAGGGATGGGTGTGGCCGGCGCGCCTGGCCCGGCCCCGATCGACATAGCCGCGACGCGCGGAACTGCCGGTTGTTCAGGCCCCTGGACAGCCTGCCCCACGGAGAACCCCACGCCACAGCCGAAACCCAAGGTCCCGGCGAACGCGAGCATCAACCACAATCCTCGCCACCTCGGCCAGGGCGGGGACGGCACTCCACGGATATAGGCAGACGGCGGAAGGTCAGTCATAGCCACCTCCGGAGATAATGAACGAACAGCTAGTAGACGACTACGGTGAGCTACTTGTTCGGGCGGGTTTCTGTTGGGAGCCCGATGCGTAAACCGGACTCCCGACGATCTCGGCCCTATTCGTCCAATGCAGCAGAGATCCGCCGTTTGGCGGCCTCGTCCTGGCCGACGATGCATTTGGCGTAGATGCGCAGGAGCACGTCCACGCTGTGTCCGGCCCACTCGGCGACCTGGGGTGCAGGGACTCCGGCGTTGAGCCACATGGACACGCAAGCATGGCGCAGGTCGTAGGGTCGGGCGGCCAGAGGCGAGGCGAACTCCTTGTCCGTCAACGCCGTTTTGCGGGCGGCCTTCCAGGCGCGGCGGTAGGTGATGAAGGGCAGTTCTCCCGCCTTGACCCCGTAGAAGAGGCGTCCCTGTCGCCCCTTGTCGAACGCTGTGAGGTGGGCTCGAAGAATGCGCACCAGAGGTGGCGGGATGGGTACCGTCCGGGCGTGACCTTCTGCGCGGTGTTTCAGCGCCCGGACCTCCCGCACCGTGCCGTTGTCCGTCCAGTCCCGTCCGGCGTAGGGCGCTGCCTTGAGAAGGTGCAGTTCCCCCCAGGCATCGGCCGGCTCTTCCGTCTCCCCGGTGTCCGGGTTTCTGATCAGGGGCGGGAGGGTGACGTTGTCTCGGCCGAGGTTGACGGCCTCCTCGGGACGGAGGGCGGCGTAGTACATGAGAGCGAAGAACGCCATGAGGCGTGCCCCGCTTGGCTTCTGCGCGGCCACGGCCGCGAGCAGCGCCTTGGCCTGGGTGTGGTTGACGACGCTGCGACGGTCGACCTCATAGGCGTTCGCGGGTGGCTTCCACTTCAGGGTCCTGAGTGGGTTGGTGGGCAGGAGCTTGAGTTCCACGGCGTAGTCGAGGGCGTTGGACAGCAGCATGCGATGTTTACGCACCGTGCTGGCAGCGGCGCGCTTCCCGTCCAGCAGGGATGTAGCGGCCTCCAGCAGGTCGCGCACCAGGCCGGGATCGTCGATGAGCGCGGAGACGGGCTTGGTGTTGTCGGCGAGCCAGGTCAGCGAGGCGGCGACCTCCTCGGGTGCTTCCTGACGCTGTTTGGTGTTGAAGCCCCAGCGGTGCATGGCCGAGCGAAGGGCACGGTCTTCCGGCTTGCCCCGGGTCGTGCTGTACATCGCTGGCGTGGCGGCAGTCAACGCACGGGCGATGTCTTGACGGTATTTCGCCGCCGCGTTCTTCCACTTCATGTCGGCGAACTTGCAGGCGAAGTCGTACCAGCTCATCTCCAGGCGGTCCGTCCTCCCCCAGGAGATGGGCTCGCCGGTGAGGAGGCTGAACGCCTCGCCGCTGCGGGCGGCGGTGAGTAGGGAGCCGCGGAAGGTGTCGGCCTGGGCGGCGTTCTTGAACGAGCGCTTCCAGGTCTTCGTGGCGGTCTGCCAGGCCACGCGGTAGGAGGTGACCTTGCCGGCCGCGTTCTTGCGGGTCTCGATGGCGTAGACGCGGACGTTGTAGGTGATGTCCTTCATCAGGCGGCCTCCTCCATCGTCGCGAGCCAGCGGTCGAGGTCGGTGCGACGGATGCGCAGGTCGCCGTTGGGCAGCTTGAGGCAGCGCGGGGCGCGGCCCTTGGCTCGCCAGTCGTAGAAGGTCGAGCGGGAGATCTGGAGTTCGGTGCAGAGGTCGGCGAGGGTGAGCATTCCTCGCTGGGTGAGGCCGGTGGCCAAGTGCGGCTCCTTGCGGATCAGGCGGTTGGGTGTTCGGCCCCGTGCTTGGTGGCTGTGGGCCGGGTGTGATCAGGACGAAGGAAGAAGAAAGAACGGATCGGTTAGTGCGAAGGCCGGGGTGGTGGTGATCGGCTTCGTTCGTAGCCGACGAAAGAAGGGGTGTTCCTCTGTGAGCGCGTTCTCGCTGTTGTGTGCCGGGGCGCGTACGTCATGAGGGCTTGTTTCTTCTTTGTTCGTCGGGGCTGGTGCGGCGGTAGCGGACGGACGGGCGGCCCCCGGTGGGGGTGGTGATGGTCTCGTACTGGCCGGTGGCGGTAAGGCTGGTCAGCAGCTCGTCCAAGGTCTGTTTGGGCACGTTGCGCGAGAACAGGGCGGAGATCTCCGAACGGGTCAGGCCGGTGTCGGCGGCCTGGTCAAGGGCGCGGCGGATGCGGTCGATCTTCGGGTCTCGCATCTGCTTGTCCAGCACGAACACGGCTGTGGCGATGGAGTAGCGGACCAGCGCGGCGGCGGCTGCAAGGTCGGTGGTGGTGATGTGGGTGCGGGCGTCGAGGGCGGCGTACAGGGCGGCGATGCGCAGGCAGTACGGGGCCGAGCGGCGGGTGAACTCGGTCCAGGCGTGGTCTTCGTCGTCGGCGGCGGTGAACTCCTCGTACAGCTCGGCCGACCAGTAGGTGCGGGCGTCCTCGTCCAGGGCGATGCGCTTGAGCTGGCGGGCGGCCTTGACGGCGTCGTGGAGTCTGCCGCTGAGGCCGGCCAGCAGCTCGGGTGCGACGCCTTCCGGGATGGGCAGGCGCTTGGAGCGCTCGACGTAGACGGGCAGGAAGCGGTTGTAGGAGCCGCCGGCCATGTCCGCCTCGGCCAGGCGCATGCGGAACTCTTTGGGCGTGATGTGGCCGATGATCGCGATGTGCGGGTTCGATGCCCGGTAGGCGTTGCGGGTCAGTACGGCGAGGGTTCTGCCGTCCCAGGCTTGGCGGAGCATCGTGCCGAGCGTGGAGCCTTCGCGCTTGGCGCGGGCCATGACGGTGGAGAACTCCGGCTCGGTGACCGACAGGCGCTTGTCCATGGTGCCGCCGGGGTCGTCCGGGCTGTCGGGGTCGCGAATGCGCTCGATCAACCCTTCGCCGGAGGACAGGCCGGTGACGCACAGGTCGGCGTAGCCGATCCCGGCGTGGTGCAGGAAGATCTCGGCGGTGTCGGTGGCCTGGCCCTTGCGGCCTGAGCCGGTGCGGCCGAACAGCAAGGGCCAGATCAGGAGCGGGTGGCGGGTGTTGCCGATCTGGACGAACGGGCCGGGGCCGATGACCGCGCCGCAGGCCGACAGGGCGGAGACCAGGACGCCTACGGGGTCGGCTTCGGTGGACGGGTCGGCAGCTTTCACCAGTTCGCCGGGCAGGCCGTAGAACATGGCCGGGTCGGCGGCCGGAGGCGGGACCGGTAGGCCGAGGCTCAGGTCTCCCGACTGGTCGCGGTGCAGGCGGGTGATGGTGGCATGGGCGTCGAGGTTCTCCAGGATGGTGGCGGCGTCGAGTGGGTTGGTCATGCGATCCCCCGGCGTGGCTGGCGTGCCCCGGCACTCAGGCCGGAGCGGATGGTGGCGGTGGCCTCTCGGGGGGACAGGCCAATGGCCTGGGCGGCGGTGTGCAGGGCGTCCTCGGCCAGGCGGTGCGGCAGCAGGCCCGTTGCGACGAGCTGGCCGAGGGCGAAGGCGGCAGCGTTCAAGGTGTGGTTGCGGGTGCCCGGCCTGGCGTCGAGGACGTGTTGGATCTCGTTGTGGAGTGCGGTCAGGGCGTAGCCCGCGGACTGGTTTCCGAGGGCGGCCAGGACGTCATGGGAGGAGACGTGGACGGGCTGCTGTTCATGGGCCGTTCGGGTGAGTCGTTCTGCCAGCCACGACGGCAGTGGCGCAGGGTCGGCGGTGTGGATGGCGTCGTAGGTTCCGGTGCCGTCAGGGAGATCGACGTAGCTGCCAGGTGCGACGACGTAGCCGCCGCAGGCGCGGGTGTCGATCAACCAGCCCAGTCCCTGGCCCTTCGCTCCAGAGGTGTTGCCGAGCGTCAGGCCCTCGGGAGCGGTGAAGTACAAGTGCGTTCCGCCGCGTCGGGTGCGGACCTGGAAGGTTTCGAGGGGCAGCGGTTGGCCGGCCTGCTCACAGAGCAAGGCCAGGACGTCGGCCCCGTCGTTGACGCCGGGCTGGTTCCAGGGCGGTGGCGGCTGCTCGCCGGGCTTCGGGGTGTCGAGGTCGATGACCACCAGGCGCGA
Source organism: Nonomuraea sp. NPDC051298 (assembly GCF_055586305.1). NCBI lineage: Bacteria > Bacillati > Actinomycetota > Actinomycetes > Streptosporangiales > Streptosporangiaceae > Nonomuraea > Nonomuraea sp. NPDC051298. The sequence goes on along the minus strand of NZ_JBVJIM010000043.1, from coordinate 34,706 downwards.
CGGGCCGGTGGCGATGCCGATGTTGTACGCGGTGCCGCTCCAGAAGCGGCTGACGGTGTCGAGGTCGGTGGTGTGGTGCTCCTTCCACTTCCAGCCCTTGAGCGGCACCTTGTCCCCCGGTGTGAGCGGGAAGACGTACCAGCCTCGGGCGGCGGCGGCCAGCGCGTAGGGCAGTACCTGGCGGGGTGGGTGAGGTGTCATGCTGGTGGTTGCTCCTTGGGTCGACCCTGCGGGGCCGGCGATCGGTTGGGGCACGGGCCCCGGCGTCGTGCTTGGTGGCTGTGCGCCGGGGCCGTTCCTGGTCAGCGGCCGTCGTGGTGCAGATGGCGGACGTAGTTCCAGAGGTGGCGGCCGAGGCGCAGGCGCAGGCCGGTGGCGTCGCAGCGGCGGCAGTAGTTGGTGCCTCGACGGTGCGGGGTTCGGCCCTTCCCCTGGCATTTGCGGCAGCGGCCGAAGGGGCTCAGGTAGCACTGCGAGGCGTAACAGAGCGTGCTGATGATCGTGGCGATAGCGACGAGCAGGGCAGGGTGCACAACAGCCTCCTGGGCAGGTTTCAGGGCGTGGTCGAGGAAGGTCGCTAGCGTGCTAACGGCCTGGACAGGGCTTGTTTTCCGGTGCTAGCGGGGGTGCTAGCGCTAGCAGGGTCGGCCACTAGCGCTAGCAGCCCCGCGGCAGGTCAGCCGGAGCGCTTCTGACGGTTACGCTCGGCGATGGTCTCGGTGAGATCGTCGAGTCGGATGCCGCGCCGGGTGACGGGCTTGCCGTCGATGCGGCGGCCGATGTCGCCCACGCGCAGCCCGTGCGGCTTGAGGGCGCTGGTGAGCTGTTCGGACTTCCAGCCGGTGTAGACGTCGGGCCGCAGCTCGGCCAGGTGGGAGCACAGTGCCTCGTTCCAGGCCGCGGTCTCCCCTGCAGGCCAGACCTCGGCCAGATCCGCCAGCACGTCGAAGACGACCGCATCCTCGCGGACCTGGGTGCCGGGCTCGGGCAGCGTGCCGGCCAGGCCCCGGGCCTGCATGGCGCGTTCGACCACCTGCTTTGCCTGGTCGGTGTTCACCTCGTACGAGCGGCGGGCCGCTGGAGCACCCAGACCGGCCAGAATGCCCCATCCGGCCTCTACGACCGGCTGGAATATGGTGGCGCGGTAGCCGTTCTTGTACATCGAGGTGCCGAGGATCATGTCGTTGGCGACCTGGTCGGCCACCGACATGCAGTAGCGGGTGTTGACGTTGCGGGTGATGCCGGTCGGCAGGCTGTCCTTGTCGGGGATCTGGGTGCCGATCAGCAGGATCACGCCCAGGGCGCGGCCCAGCTTGATGACCTTCTCCAGGATCTCCCCGGCCTCTTTGCCGTGCGTGGCGTCGAGGAACAGCTCCTGGATCTCGTCCACCGCCACGATCAGCGGGTGGAGTCCGGACCCCTTGAGGCTGGCCAGTTCGGGCGTGACCTTGTTCTCCGGAGCCTTGCCGAGTGCGGCGTAGTGCGCGATGCGCTTGGAGCGGCGTTCGCACTCCTTGTACAGCCAGGCGAACATCGCCGCGCAGCGCGCCTTGGTCTCGTCGTCGAAGCCGTTGCCGTACTCCGTACAGAGCGGTTCCAGGACCTTGAAGTCCCCCACTCCCTTCAGCTCGTAAATGCGCAGCTCGGCGCGTGGGTCGAGAACGGCGGCCAGGACCGCCAGACGGAGCGCGAACGTCTTGCCCGAGCCCGGTTGACCGCCGAAGAGCCAGTTCCGGAACATGAGTGAGGCGTTGACCGTCTCCATGCGCGGCGTGGTGGCGAACGGGAACGGTTTGAACGCGTCCACCTTCCCGTCCCGCAGCAGCGGCCAAGGTGGCTGCTTCATCTGTGAGGCGGGTTCGTAGCCGACCCACAGGGCCAGGCGCCCGGGGTGGCCGGCGGCCGGTTCCGGCCAGACCTGGTCCAGCGGGAGCCGCATGGCCGAGGCGAGGCGGCCCCGGCGAGCCACCACCTCCGCGGCCTCCACGCCGAACGGCAGGTCAATGATGGCGAGATGACCGGGACCGTCCCGGTGGATCTCCTGCGGGAAGCTGATCGCGTTCGGGTCCTTGCTGACGGCCTGGGTGATGCCGGAGATACCGCAGTGCAGCAATGCGCGGCGCACCAGCTCGGCGGTGAGCTTGCGGTAGCGCGGGCCATCGCTCACCCGGTCGGTGATCGGGCTGTCCGCGGGACGTCCGGCTCGGGCCAGCAGCGGGACGGCCAGGACCAGCGCGCCGAGGCGCAGCCATCCGGGGACCTCGGCCACCAGGACGGTCAACAACCCCACCAGGGCGGCGATGGCCAGCGCCAGCACGACCGACCAGCGCCAGCGGGACTGGCGTTGGCGCTGCTTGTCGAGCTTGAGCCACAGCTCGGCGTCGTTGCGGTCGGCGGCGTACTGGCGCAGCGCCCAGTTGCCCTCCTCAGCCGTCGCCCAGTGCAGCAGCCGGCCCATGGACTTGAAGACGCCTGGGATCGCGTACCAGAGCATCTTGACCAGGTACTTCGGCGAGCGTGCGCCGTGGTAGCCGAAAACGTACGCGGCGTCGCGCATCTGCCAGACGATCATCGCGCGGATGGACTTCCCGGTGCGCAGCCATGCCGGGACGATCGGCGCGCGGTGCCGCTTGGCCTGTGTGGTGACCGGTGCGGCGTCCTCGTCGGGTGGATCGACCGGCGGGCCGATGACCCGGTCGGTGACGGCGATGGTCTCGCGGTCGAAGAAGTCGTCGTCGTCCGGTGTGGGTTCGCCAGCCTGGCGCGGGCGGCGGGAATCTAGCGCTACGACCTCCGCGTCGCCAGTTTCGGCCTGGACGAAGTTGTCGGGTGTCGGAGGACGATCGGGCTCGTGCGGGTCGTAAGTCATGATGAGTACACCTCGTGTGCCTTGACGGTTGCGGGGTGGCGGGGCGCGGCCGCTGTTCTTGGCGGAGTGGAGGCCGCGCCCTGCTTCTGCGACGAGGCGCGGTCGGACCGCGCGGTGTCAGGTCGTTCGTCCGCGGTCGGATCGTGCGGTCCGTCCGCGTCGGTGTCGGCGGTCGGTCCGGCGGTCGCGGTCCGGTCGGGCGGTGGTTCCGTCCGCAGGCGGGCCAGGAGTGCTCCGGCGCGGTCGGTGGAGACGGACTGGCCGGTCTGCCGGATGGCGTCCCGGAGCCGGTCGCGGGTGAGCGGGAGGTCGCGCGTCGCATGGTCGGCGGCGATCTGCCAGCCGAGCGGCATCAGGTCGTCCACGTCGGCGCGGGGTCGTTGTGCGGTCTTCCTGGTAGTCCTGTGCTTGGGCTTGGGCGGCAGGGCGGGACGCTCGGGCACCTGTGCGACCTGGACGTCGGGCCTCGGTGCGAGCTGGATGCGGTCAGGAGCCAGTTCGCCGAGCCGGTAGAGCGCTCGTTCGCGACGGGTGGCCTTGACGCGCCACAGCCGGCCGTACCGGTCCTGCAGGTCGGTGCGGGCGAGGATGCGGTCACGCTCGCGACCGAGGGCGTTCGGGTAGGAACGGATCTCCCACAGCACCATCCGGCGCCACAGGGCGAACGTGGACGGGAAGGCCAGCAACCACCGGGAGAGCCGGATGGACTCCATGTGGTCGGGTCTGGCCAGGTCGGCGCGCCTGCGGATGGCGTACGCGCCGACCTCCACGGCCACCACCCACAGGCCGGGCAGCATCGCGTGGGCGATGATCCCGAACAGGGTGTCTTCGCCGGCCACGTTCAGGTAGACCGTGGCGGCCGTCAGCGACCAGGGCACCAGCCGGAGCAGGCGAAGGCGCATGCCGAGCCGGGCCAGGACGATGTCCAACGCCGAGAAGACGGCGATGCCGAGGTCGATGCCGATTGGAACGATCCAGGCGAACCAGCCGAAGGAGGGTTCGGCGGCCTTGGCCACCGTGGCGAAGCTGATAACGAACCCGAGCAGACCCAGGCCAGCCACTGCGGCGGCGGTGACCGATACGGCGGTCTGCTCGCCCTCGCTCAGCGGGCGAGGTCCGTGAACGACAGCGGTCATCGGCCCCACCGCCTCCGGCACCGCGGGCAGCCGGGCCGGTTGCACCAGTACGCCACGCGACTGGACCAGGCGCGAAGCGCCGTGTCCGGTGATTCCGCCACCTGGGCGGCGGCACGTACGACCTGGCGCAGGCGGCGGCGTTCCTGGGCGATGCGTACCAGCTCGCAGGAGAGCCATCCGGCACCGAACGTGATCAGGTAGAGCAGGACTGAGGTCATGCGATCCTCCCCAGTGGGGCGTGGGTCTCGTTGTCGATGTCCGCGGCGAACACCGCTCGGCGGCAGGGCGCGCAGTAGAACTGCACGGGTCCGCCGTCGAGCCGCGCCATGCAGCTTGGACAGGACTTGGCCGGCCACGGCGACAGCCGATGTGCGTGATACATGGCTCACTCCCTTCAGAGACCGGATGCGGAACGGGCGAGGATGCGGCACCGGCGGCAACCCGACAGGCCCCGCGTGCCGTGGGAAGTACAGACCTCCACTTGGCGGCTGGTGCCGCAGCGGCGGCAGCGGAAGGCGCTGCGCGAGCGGTTGCCACAGTCGGCGCACTGGAAGCGGGCCATCAGGCAGCCCCCTACGGGCGGCCCGCCTCCGGGCGGCGCGGAGTTCGGCGGCGGTCAGGCCGGCCCAGATGCCCGCCTTCGGACGTACGGCCAGCGCGTACGCCAGACAGACGACCTGCGCGGGGCAGGTGGCGCACACGGCCTTGGCCTTGGCCTCGCGTGCCTGCCGCTCGTCCTCCAGTTCCTCCTCGAACAGATCTGGACCGGTGAACAGCTCCGCGTCGCTGGTTTCGCAGGCGGGGTTGGAGTTGAGTAGCTCGTCCCGGAGGTCCGACAGCTCTCGCTCGCTCAGGCGAGCGGCGGGCAACTCGGTCATCGCCGCCTCCCTCGCAGAGCGGCGAGCGCCTCGGCGACCGCGAGCCTGTGGCAGGAGGGGCAGATCGGCGGAACCGGCGCCTCCTCCTCGGACTCGACCTCTTCCACTCCGCCGCAGACCAGGCAGGTCCACAGCGCGTACAGGGTGGTGATGGGGTGGAGATCGGACACGGGCAGTGCGTGGTTGGGCCCGAAGGGCATGATGGAGACACCTCTCTAAGGGGTGCCGGGGCGTGGATCAGGTTTGGCGACTGTGGGCCGCGCCCCGGCTTGTTCTGTTTGGCGGGTCAGCCGAGACCGTTGCTGAACGTGGTCAGGGCTTTGGTGATCGTCTGGATGCCGTCCACGGCGGTGTTGACCGCCATCGCGGCCTTGTGCGGCTGAGTGACCACGAAGAAGGCCGCGAGGATCATCAGCACTGTGGGCAGGAAGCGTCGAGGTCGAAGAACAGGCATGTCGTGGTGGTCCCTTCCGGTCTTGGCTGAGCCTGTTCTTCCTGGTGGCAGGCCCCAGCAGAGGATCTGTCCTGTACAGGTATAGAACAGGATCTGCGAGTCCGTCAAGCTCCCTTTCGGGACCCGCCGTGTTCGTGGCTCCAGGAAACCGCGCAGGTCAGGGGGTGCGGCAGCGTTCAAAAGGCGGTGCAATTCAGCAAAGGGGGGTGCACGCCCGCCGACCGGGGATGCAAACTGACTGCGACAAGGCGATCACTAAGGGTTGTCAGCCCTCCGTCGTGCCGGGAGTGCCATGAACCTCCGAGAGCCAAATCACCAGCTCGCGGCGGTGATGGGGAGGGCGGGCACTTCCAACAAGGGACTCGCACGCCGGGTGCAGGACGTGGCCACAAGCCATGGCGTGGACATCCGCTGCGATCACGTGTCGGTGAAACGCTGGCTCGACGGAATGCACCCCCGTGGCGCAACCCCGCACTTCATCGCCGAGGCCCTCGGCCGCAGACTCGGTGAGCGGGTGAGCGTGCGCGACATCGGCATGATGTACGCCGAAGCCACACCTTTCATCGCTCAGTCTCCGAAACGGACCGATGGCTTCACTGACGGCGTTTCGGTGCTGATCTCGGGGGACCTGTCGGCCAATCCGCGGGTGGTCGAGGGCGAGGTGTCCTCAGCCACCTGGAACGACTCCATGGTCACGTGGCTGGTGGCCCCCGGGACTTCGCCGCGTTCCCATCCCGGGGGCCGGCTGATCACCGCAGGCAGCATCGAGGCCGTACGTGAGACGACCGCCCTGTTCGCCAAACTCGACTACCGGTTCGGCGGCGGGCACGCCCGCTCCACGGTCGTCCAGTACATCGCCATGGAGATAGAACCGCTACTCAAGCACGTCCGCCCAGACACCGCACTCGGCCGGCAGTTCCTCTCGGAGACGGCGGCCATGCTGCGCCTGGCCGCGTGGATGGCCTACGACACGGGGCTGCACGGCCTGGCCCAGCAGTACATGACCAAGGCTCTCGCGCTGGCCCGTGAGGCGGACGATCGCATGCTCGGCGGTCGCATCCTGGCCGGGATGAGCCACCAGGCCAACTACCTGGACCACTACGGCATGGCGGCGAACCTCGCCAGGTCCGCCCGCATGGGCGCCGAAGGCGCGGCCACGCCGACTGCCATGGCGCTGTTCAATGCGATGGAGGCCCGTGCGTTGGCTTCACAGGGGGACGAGGCCGGCTGCGGCCGGGCTCTGGGTGAGGCCGAGCGGTGGTTCGAGCGACGCAGTCCCGAAAATGACCCGGTCTGGCTCAGGTACTTCGACGAGGCCGAGTTGGCGGCCGAGTTCGCGCACTGCTTCCGCGACCTGGGTCACCATCATCGGGCGAGAGACCGGGTGCTGGAGAGCGTGGAGCTGTCGGAGAGCCTGTACGTGCGAAGCCTGTCGTTCGTACGGACCATCCTCGCCACGAGTCACGTGGCAGGTGGCGATCTGGAGCAGGGCATCGCGGTAGCTCGCGAGGCCGTCGCGACCGTGGCCGATCTGCGATCCGCCCGTACCCGGCGCTACGTCCGGGAGTTCATGAGCCAGCTCACGCGCTACCAGAATGATCCGCTCGTGCAGGACTTCAAGACCTACGCCGAGGCTCGACTTGTGCGGGCGCGTTCGGAGACCGTCCCGGCGAGATAGTCGCTCAGACGCTCCAGGATTAGATGCGGACCATCCGCCAGCGCCGCCGAGACCTTGACCGTCCTGGCCCTCGCTTTCCCTGAAAGTGAACGGATTGGAGCGCAACGCCTTCAAACTTGACGCCGTCGCAAACCTTGAATGACAACTACGGAAAACTGCAGTCCGTATCCCTCTCTCTGCATAGCGTTACAATTTACAACTACAGTGCCTGGACATCAAAGTCAAGAGTTGACGTCGTCGATCATGACTGAAACATTTGACAATGCCGATAGGCGAGAATTTAGCTCATCCAGCTCGCGACACCCGATCGGCTTCATCGACTCGCCGGATCAATGGGATTCACTGGAGGTAGCGTGACGGTGCACTTACGTTTCGTGCACACAAGATTCTTTCTGCCAGCCGCGGCTATCATTCTATGTGCGGGACTTATGGCCTCCCCAGCCAGCGCCGAACCCGCCCCCGGAACCTCAACGTCCACAGAACGGGCCGAGGTTTCCACTTCGTCCACTCCCGTCAACGGCCCCCTAACGGGGGAAGCGTTGGCTGCGTCGAAGATCATGGCTGAACAAGCGCCGCTGCTGAAGGCGGCCGACGTTATCCAGTTCGCCGCATACAAACAGGACCCGGATGGCTTCGCTGGACTGCAGATAGCCGACGAAAAGGTCCTTCTCTGGTGGAGCGGCGACGTCCCGGCGCCCTTTAAGTCGACAATTGATCAGGCTCGCACAATCGCACCAGTCGAGATCCAGAACGCCGCACACTCCGAAAAGCAGCTTACCGCCGCAGCGGACCAGCTTGAGGCTGCCGTAGGGCAGCGAGCAGGTGGACCGGCGCACACGATACTGGTCTCCGCCATTGGGTCGGGGGTACGAGTGCTCACGACTCCAGGCTCACGGATCAACGGACTCCGTACTCCCGATGTGGGAGTCCCAGTGGAGTTCAAAGAGGCACCACCGGCCCAGATGATGAGTCGGTGCAACGACGCGAGTCCTTGGCAGGGAGGAATCGGCTACCGAAACAGCTCGCGCTCTCTCACGGGAGGCCCGTGTGTGGACAACGCTTCAGAGACACACACATGTTCAGCGGGCTACGGCGTAAAGAACTCAGCCGGGACGACATATCTCTTGACCGCCAGGCACTGCGGCATGGTCGGTGATGTCATGAAGGACTCCACCGGCGAAACAATCGGCACGGCATCCGTGGGCAACAGATCCCAGGACGTAATGCTGATCCGGGCAACGATTCGCCCATATGTATGGGACGGCGGTTCAACGTCCGCAAGCCTTCGCGCGGTAACGAACTACGGAAACGCGCCGGTCGGTACCTCTCTGTGCGCGTCAGGCGCCCGGACGGGAACGACCTGTAGCTACACCGTGACTGAGTGGCGAGCCCACTTCTTGAACTGGCGGGATCACGATGGTACGTCCGTGCAGAGCACGGGCCTTACGCTCGCGGAAAAGGGCTGCTCTCCAGGAAACACTGTAGCTTCCGGAGACAGCGGCGGTGCAGTCTTCAACTACAACAGCGATCGCACTATTTCGGCACGTGGAATAGGGAACGCCACGCAAGACTTGGATGGCGACGGCTGCACTGACTCCATGTATCTTATGGACTGGGGACGAATGAATCAGGCGTCCGGGTTCGAAACAATCACTCCTGTGTATCCGTGACCAACTAGGCACGCCAGGAGCATGCAGTCGGATGTCCGAGCCTTGCCTCGAACATCCGACTTTCTCCGTGCTCGACGAAGAAACGGAGGGATCAGTTGAGATTCTGCAACCAACCAAGGACACCATGCGTCTAAGTGGCATGAGAAGGACCATTTTTGCGATGGTGAGCGCACTCGGGTTACTCTCAGCATGCGCTCCGTCTGTATCGTCGCCAGTATCGCCCTCACCCGAGTGCCCAAGTAGCTGGGGAGGGAAGGATCCAGGAGACTGGGTGCCATCCATTGGATCGGGAACCCCCGAACTACTGGTGCCGGGCACCCCTCAACAGGCGGATATCTGTATCTACGATACGAAAGGGCTTCGAGGTGCCGCACCGCGCCGGCTGATCGATGGTCTCGAACAAATGGCCACAGATCTCAATCACCTTCCCGTCGTCGCCGCTTCACCATCCTGGCGAGCCTGCACCATGATCGGTTCCATACCGCACAGCTACCTCATCCGCTTGCGTTACAGCGACGGCAGCGTGTCATGGGTCGGAACCGCATATGACGCCAATCAATGTGTGGTAACCACGAATGGCGCATTCCGCACGAAGTCTTACGTCGGAGACGCGGTGAGTGCGGCCTATAATGCGGGGCGCTGGTCATCCCTCAACCCAGTAAATCAGTGCGATCCAGGGCGAGGAAGAGTTGGCCAAGACAAGCAGATGGTGCCCAAGGATGCGATAGGGCTAACCGTTTGCAACTTCAGTGCCACGGCTCCACGAAAAAGGGCGTACGGCAAGGACGTTACGCAAGAGATATCAGCCAAGATTACGGCACAGCCAACGAGAATAGATGAGGGGTCTTGCCCAATAAAAGCGACGCAGTCCCTACTTCTTGTCTTCAGGTACGCTCAAGGGCCGCCTGCTGCAGTAACGGTCTGGAAGAAGGGGTGCGGCATGGACAACAGATTTCTGAGAAGCAACGTGCCACCGACTCTTTCGGCTGAATTGTCCGGCCTGCTGAACTAATCATCGAAAGTCGGCCAACATCCGCAATGGCTAATGTGGCGCGTACTCGGAACTCGTCGACTCTTCCATGTCCCCCGATACGCTGAAGACTTAGAAGGGACGCCAGTCCCTAGGCAGGATGTCTTGTCGCAGCGATGCCATGCGACGGTCGAACTCTGCACGGATGTCGGGACCGTGGTCGACGTTCTGCATGAGCCAGGTGGTCATGGCGATCTCGCGGATACGGCGCAAGGTGTGGAGTCCTGGCCACTCGGCGATGTCGAACCCGTAGGCGTCCACAGCCTGTGCGTACTGCTCGTCCGCGATCCACCGGAACCCCTGGTACGGAATCCCGACGGCTGTGCTGATATCCCACTCGCGCGGGCCGAAAGCGAACCTCTCGTAGTCGATGAGGATCACGTTCCCGTCCACCCGTCGCATCAAGTTGCCCTTGTGGGCGTCGCCGTGGATGTGGCCGGCGGGCAGTGCGAACTCCAGCGCGTTGTACTCAGCGTAAAGCTCCTTGATCCGCCGTCGCAGGAACGCGATGTCCTGATCGCGGACGCTCGGGGCGGAGTCCAGGCGATCCTCCACACGGCCCAGCGGGTCGAACAGCGGCAGGATCAGATCCACCGGCTTGGGCAGCGTGTGCAGTTCGCGCAGCATCACCGCCAGGTCTCCGAAGCCGGGGGCAGGGTCATCGCTGTCCACGTACTGCCAGAACGTCACGACGCGGCCCTCGTGGATGAGTGCCTGAGGACAGTCCGGGAAGAGCCTCACGCCAGGGAAGCCGGCCGCCTCCAGCCAGCGCGCGATTGCCACCTCCTTGTGGACGTCCGCGAGGAGCTCCACACTGCGCGCGATCCGCACCACCACCGGAGCCGATGCGAGGCGGAACAGCTTGTTCTCGCCGACCCGCAGGGGGACCGCGTCCCGGCTGTCCAGTCCCACGTCATCGCAGGCCGCGACGAGCGCCTTGTGGGCGTCTCGCAGGGAGAAGCCGCGCGCGGTGGGGGTCTCCGTCATGGACTAGCCCTCGCTGTTCGTATCGGAAGGTGGTGGCTTGGCGGCCACGAAGCGGCCTTTGCTGGGGACGACGACGATCAGGCCCTCTCGCTGAAGCAGTTCCAGGGCCTTGCGTACCGTGATGCGTGCCGTGCCGAACCTTCCGGCGAGGACAGGTTCGCCAGGCAGCCGGACATCCGGAGGGAACTCGCCGGCCTTGATGGCGACGCGAAGCTGGTTCGCCACGTCCTCGTAGCGGGTGCTCGGCGGCGTCTCCGGAGCCGCCTGGCCCTGCACCCGGCGGCCCCGTCCCATCTGGCTGACGACCAGGCCCTCGCGCTCCAGCTCCGCGAGCGCCTGACGCACCGTCCCGCGGGCCACGCCGAACTCGGCCACCAACGCCGACTCGGACGGGATCATCGCGCCGGGCGGGTACTCCCCCGTCTCGATCCGCCGGCGGAGATCGCCGGCCAGCGTGGCGTACGCGGGCTGAGCTTTGCCTTGAGTCATGGGGCTCCCTTGCCGAGCAACATCAGATCCAAGGCTAGGGCGACGCAGCCTCGGCAGGGGGCGACTGCGCTTTCTGCGCCCGTCGGACGGGATTCACGCGGCGTCACCAGCCGCCTCTGACATGAGGTTGGTACGTAAGCTCACCTCGCCCGAGAGAATCGACACCCAGATGCGCTCTGCCACTTTGCGGCGCCACGGACCGGCGTACATCTCCTGGGGCGGCGTGCCCCGATCCGTACGACGGATCCGATAGTTGCCACCGGTTGCGAGGAACTCGTAGACGGTCGGCCGGCAGGAACACGTGTGCATGAGCGTCCGGCTCTGGAGTGGCTTGTCCGTTGTCCAGGTGAGGGTGGATCGACGGCTGTCGTTCCGCATCGGGGGGTGTGGCGATAATCCGGGGCATGGCCATGCGGCGGCTCCCAGAAGGCTCGGTTCAGCGGCTCGCTTCTCGTCCTTCAGCGTGTTCGATCGCTCCAGGTCTTGGCCAGGTGCGCCCGGCGGCTGAGCGCATCGGAGGGCGATGCGGGCGGGCACGTCAGGCGGAAGGTCCACGAGGTTGAGGCGGTGTGCCCAGTACGCCCATGGCAGCTCCAGCCCCGGAGCGGCGGCGAACTCCTCCGTCGTCACGTCACCCAGGGCGTAGTCCGCCGTCCGGTCGGCCAGCGTCTGGAGTTGCCGCCGGTGGAAACGACGCAGCGTGTGCGCTCCAGACGAAGGAGCAGCGTCGTCTTCCCATTCGGCGATGAAGATGTGCCAGTCGTGGCCTGTCTTCCGAGACCGGCACCAGTCCGGGAACCACTCCTTGATCGCGGGGATGAGGTTGACTCCCGTGAGTCCCATCGCCCGTCGGATCTGGGCGCGCGCGACCGTCTCCGGGTCACCGTGAGTGTCCAGGTGGGCGGCGGCGAACGCCCAACCCGGCGGGGTCATGCCTCGGTCGAGCAGCCAGTACGTGTCCCCGGCGTCGGGCACCACCACGCCGACGCAGGGGTGATCGCATCGTGCGGCCATCACGTTCCCCCTCGGGTGTCCGGTTGCAGGTCCAGCGTGAGCTGATCGTCGTTCTCACCCTCGGGCCGGTGGGGCAGTCCGGCAATCCGGCTCAGCATCGTCAGGGTGGTGCCGGACTTGTCCGGGAGCTGACCGACCAACTCGGACAGAAGCAGCGCGGCCCCTACTGCGTCCCACAGCGCCCGGTGCGGCTGCCCGTCCGGGACGAGCGTCTTCACCTCGTTCTCCAGCCCGTATTGAGCGAGCAGACCGGTCAGGTTCCACCGTTTGGCGTCCGGTCGCAGATGGCGGACGAGGCGGGCGGTGTCGATCAAGCCGGCGGGCTCGATGCCGGGCAGGCGCAGGTGGATGAGCCGCCAGTCCACGCCGATGTTGTGACCGACCAGGATGCGACCGTTCAGTTTCGCGGCGATGGTGCCGCCCAGCGTGTCGAGGCCGGGGGCGTCAGTGAGGGCGGCGCCGGAGAGGCCGGGCGAGATCCATGGGCGGGGCCGGATCCAGCGGCCGGGATTGATGAGGCTGTGCCAGGCCGCGCCCATGTCGGGACGGCCCTCGGCCAGCGGGACGACCGCGATCTCAAGGATCGCCTCGTTGTGGCGATCCTGTGCACCCGTGCCCTCGAGGTCGAGCGCGACGAGTTCGGCGGCCGTCCACGTCTGGTCTCGCATTCGGTGCTCCACAGGTCGGTTCAGTCGTCTTCGTGGCGGGCGGCGGACGCCAGCCGTTCGCGAGCGCCGTCGAGCAGCGCCTGGTCCTCGGTGCTCACCTCGTAGCCTTCCAGGGCCCGGCCGTGCGCGGCGTGCACGTGCGGATGCTCGACCTCCCAGAATTGGAAGCCGAACAGGTGCTGGAGGGCGTAGCGGCGCTGTTCGCCCAGTGTGGCGGTCATGACGTGCCCGTCCTCGATCAGGAACGGCGTGTCCGGGTCGAACCCGAACGAGTCCAGCGCGATGCGGATCTCCTCGGCCGTCGGTGGGGTGAGCGCGGCGGCGCAGCGTGCCACCTGCTCGGGCGGGCAGATGTCGCACAGCTCGGGCACGCCGAGGTGCCCGTTGTAATCGGGGAGCTGCCAGCCGTACGTGACCCCGCACGAGGTCTTGCGGAACAGCGGGACCGAGATGCCGGACTCGCGCCACGCCTGGACGATGCGGGCGTCCAGTTCCTGCGGGAGGACCTTGCGGCGCTGCCAGTTCTCGCCGTACGGCACCGGGACCCCCAGACTCCTGAGGTGGGCCGTGTTCTCCTCCTTGTGGTAGTAGCCGGTGAACACGATCGCGTCCACCCCGGCGTCGGCCGCGACGCGCAGCACGTGCGACATGGTGTCCGGGTCGTCGTTCCAGCCCGGCACGATCGGCCTCCAGTAGAGGATCACTTTCGTACGCTGCTTGTGGCGGGCCGCGGCCGTGATGGAGTCCACGGTGGTGGTGGACTTCGTGATCGGCTCCACGCGGTCGTCTCGGATCCCGGAGTACGTGAACAGCAGCGTCGGCCGTACGTGCTCCAGTCCCTCCAGGCGCGCCATGTCGGCCTCGGTGACGTGGAAGCGGGTGATGACGAGCACCAGGTTGCTCAGGCCGCGCCGGTCGAGTTCCTCCAGGACGGCGAACGTGTGCGGTTTCACCCCCGGCAGCATCGGGTCGGTCGCCTTGTTGAACAGTTGGACCGGCGTGGTGTGCGGCACGAACTCGGGGTGCTGGACGAGCAACTGAACCGCCTCGTCCGTGGGAATGAGGAACTGGGGGATCTTCTGCTCGAAGTTGCCCCAGAAGTGCCGCACGCAGTACGCACAGTCCAGCGGGCAGCCGATGATGTGGTTCAGGCTCAGCCCGGACTTGCGGTTGGTGATGATCTGCGCCATGTACGGGTCAAGCTCGGCCTGCTGGGCTGCGGCCATCAGGCGCAGATGCGCGGGGCCGGCCGAGATGCCGTCGGCGGCGATGAAGACGGGCTTGCTCATCGTGCGTGCGCCTCCTGGTTCAGGATGTGCCGGTACGGCTCGCCGAACCAGATCATGAAGTCGGCTGCGGCATCGGCGGAGTTGTCGCTGGCGTGGATGAGGTTGCGGATGAACCGTCCCTCGGCGGCGGCCTTCTCGGCGCTGTCGTCGCCGTAGTGGCCGCGGATGGTGGTGGACGGCGCGCGGGACGGGTCGTAGTGACCGAGCAGGTCACGTACGCGCTGCGCGGTGTCGCTGGTGTGGCCGCGGGCGAGCGCCACGGTCACGGTCGAGCCCACGTAGTGCTCGATCAGGTCGGCCCGGACGTCGAACGGGAAGCGGTGCTGCAGCTCCAGCATGTCGGCGTAGTGGGCGAGGATCTGCTGGGCGGTGACGACCACTTCACGGATCTGGACGATGGTCACGGTGCCGGCGACCCATTCGAGGATGGGCCTGACGAGTCTGCGGTCGGTCGCGTCGGGCTTGCACATGACGACCGTCCAGTAGTCCCACCCGCCCGGGGGCCTGAAGCGCGCCCCGTCGGTCGTACGCGCGATCACGTCGCTCCCTCCGGCATACGCTTCGGCCAGCGCTGCTCCACCAGCCATCGGTAACCCGGGTCCAGTGCGTGCAGGACCTCCACGCTGACGGGCAGGTCGGTGTGGGTGATCTGCCGGTACGCCTCCCACAGCAGGAGCACCTGCTGCCAGTACGGAGCCAGCCCGGTGCCGGCGATGCTCTCGGGGGTGTGTTGACGGGTGTCGGTCCGTAGCTCCGCTTCCTCCTGGGCGAGCAGGTGCAGCGAGGTGAGGCAGGCGTCCGCGGGCATGCCCGGGAAGCGGAAGGCCGGCGGACGGTACCCGTCCCCGCCGACCTCCGCGAGGATCTTGCGGACCTTGGCCCGGTTGGGCAGGTTGACGTGCATGGACCCGACGTGATGGCTGTAGTGCCCGACCCGGACGCCGAGCAGGTGGGCGGCCAGCTCCTGCAGGACCGTGAAGGAGAAGACGTCGCTCGGGAGGCCCATGAACGCGTCGTTGCCCCGCATGTAGCAGGTCAGGTGCAGCCGATCCTCCCGCAGGAAGAACTGGGCGGCGATTGTGCAGGACACGTCGGGGTTGTCCTCGGTCATCAGCTCCGCGGGGCTGAACATGGACAGGACGGCGCGCTTGGTGTCGTGGTCCTTGCTCAGCAGGTCGAGCACCCGCTGCCACTGGGTTCGGCCGTCCGGGCCGGCGGTGAACAGGCTGCGGCCGTACGCCGTGCCCGTGAGCGTGCTGCCGTCATGGCTGGCGTCCCTCATCATGGGCGCGTAGTAGCCGATCATGTCCAGGTCGGCGCGGCCGGACCAGTACCAGAGCACCTCTGCCCAGTTGTAGGCGAGGTTGATCGGACGCGTGGCCAGGTACGGCACGCGCTGCGTCGGGTCGGTGATGCGGAACGACACGTCGAGCAGTTCCAGTGAGCTGTTGCCCCGCGTGGAGATCCGGTGGTCGGGACTCGTCGTCGTCTGCCGCAACACCCTCGTGTACGCATCGTGGAAGGTCTGCACGCGCTCAGGTGTCATAGGGGATCCTTCGGTCTCGGACTGTGCTCGCGCGCTCGGCACGGTGGCCCGGCTGCGGTCGTGAGGGCGAAGGGGTGGCCGCCGTCGTGTGAACGGTCATGGGTTCGTGGCCGCTCGGCACGCTCGTCGCCGGGCCTGCCATCCGCGGCTGCCAGGCGGAGGAGCCGCGGGCCTCGTTGCCGTCTACGTCCAGGTCAGGATGTATGGGGTCGAACGCGAGAATCCGTTCCCACAGCCCTCGGGGAGTGCTGGCCTTTCGGTAGGCGCCGCCCTCGGCCGTCTCGCCGAGGTAGAAGGCTGTGAAGTGCTGGCTGCCGGGCTCCCAGAGCACAAGCCACCAGCCGCAGGTGTGGTGCTGCAGGTGGGCGGCCCATGCCCATCCGAGTTCGTCCGGGACGAACCGTGGGCCGCTCGTGATCGGCGGAGAGTGGGGGGTCATCGACTGCCTCGGTCGGATGTCAGGGGTGGAAGCTGATGGGGAAGGTCCGCGTTCGGGGGCTGACCGTCGCTGCGGAGCGACACGAGCGGAGACGCCTCGGAAGGGATCTTTTGGCCCTCGTCGACGGCCCACGCATGCGCCTGCCACACCACGTTCGTGGCGTCCTCCTCGGCCGCCATGCTCATCGCGGTCATGAGGAAGAGGCGTGTGGCGGCCTCGTACCGAGCGGTGGGGAGTTTGAGCGTGCCGCTGACCTGCCAGGTTCGCCCCTGGTCGAGCGACACGAGCAGAGCGACCAGGGCCGACTCACCCGGTAGCACGGGTGTCGTGACGGGATGGGCGACGACGTGGTGGTGGTCCGCGTCAAGGGCCTGCATCGTTTGCCGCTCCTCACGTACGGTGACGACTTCCTTCCACTGTGGATTCGTACGACGAAGGCGGGAACACCAGCGAGTCGGGCAGTCAAGAGTCAGACCACGGTCAGATCGCGGTCAGGTTGACGACCCTCCCGACCGGCCGCCGTGCGACGATGCGGGTGGAGGGAGACAGCCGATGTCCGAGCCCAATCCGCTGCTGCAGCAGGCGCGAGAACGATTGCCGTCCCCTGCCGACCCCGGCGAGCACGCCTCGCGCCAGGAGCTGGCAGACCTGGTCAACGCCTGGTTGTTCGAAAATCGCCACCGTCGGGGTGGCCTTTCACAGGAGTACGTGGGAAAGCTGGAGCGCGGCGAAGTGCGCTGGCCCAACCGCGACTACCGGGATGCGTTCCGTACCATTCTGGGCGCGGAACATGACCGGGACCTCGGGTTCACCCGCTCACGACGCACCAACTCGGTCGTTACCGTGACAGGTGTGGATCGGAAAGGCTTCATTCGCACCGCGCTGGGGGCAGCCGCCGCTGTCCCACTCGCCGACCTGGCCATGCCCGCCCAGGCCATCACCCCACCCCCGGTCGTACAACCTTCCGACATCACCGAGCTGCGAACCATCGCCGGCGTCTTCACCACCTGGGATCACACCTACGGCGGCTGCCTGGTCCGCGAAGCGGTCACCGGCCAACTGCGCTTCGCAGTGGGGCTACTCAAGCAATCTCGCTGCTCGGCCAAGCTGCACGATCCTCTGTACTCCGCGGTCGGCTGGCTGGCACACGCGGCGGCGTTCATGGCGTTCGACGCCTACGCGCACGAGGACGCCCGCAGGATGTTCACCCTCGCACTCGCCTGCGCGGAGCAGGCGAACGACTGGCATCTCCGGGCCAAGGTGCTCTCCTCGATGGCGCGGCAGGCCATCTGGTGCGGTGACGCCGACAACGGGCTGACCTTGGTGGAGTTCGCCATGGTGCGGGCCGATCGGCTGACCGCGGCCGAGCGTGCCATGCTGCGCTCGGCCCAAGCTCGGGCGTTCGCCAAGCTGGGCCGGGTGCAGGAGGCGTGGAGGGCAATCGAGGAGGCGGACACAGAGTTCGGCCGCATCCGCCCCACCGAGGAGAAGCCGTGGATGCGCTACTACGACGCGGCCCAGCACTCGGGCGACACCGGACACGCGCTGTTCGACCTGGCTCTCGATGGGAGGGCAGCGAGCAGTGCGTCCGTTGGCGGAGCGGTCAACGAGACGTACTTGGGTGAGGCGGCCAGGAGGCTGGCCAGTGCGGTGTCCGGGCACAGCGCCGCCTACGTCCGATCTCGCGCGATCAGCGGAATCAAGCTGGCCTCCCTCACCATGGCCGCTGGAGACCCAGAGGAAGCCGCCTCCATCGGAGGGCGGGCGGTCAGCGACGCGGGAACGGTGCGTTCTCGTCGAGCCCAGGACGACATGAAGGAACTCGCCAGGCTCGCACTCCCCCACAAAGGCCGCACGCCGGTGGCCTTGTTGCGCCATCGCATCCGGGAGGTCGTCCAGGCGTGACCCAGATCAGTGACGCCGAGGCGGCCGCCTGGGCAGCACTCGGCACGGCGAGCCGCCGCATCGGGCTCGACCCGGCCGGCGCCGAGTTGATACGGCTCGGCGAGAACGCCCTGTACCGGCTACCCGGCGGCATCGTCGCCCGCGTCTCCCGCGCCGGCCAGTTCGCCGCCGCGACGCGCGAAGTGGCGGTGGCCCGCTGGCTCGAAGCCAACCACGTACCAGCCATCCGGGCGTGGCCAGACATCGACCAGCCGATCGAGGTCGACGGCAGAGCGGTCACCTGGTGGCGAGAGCTGCCACCCCACCGACACGGCACAGCTCCGATGGTCGCGACGGCACTACGCCGCCTTCACGACCTCCCGCCACCGACCGGCTTCGACATCGGCCGCTTGGCTCCGTTCGTACGACTGGCCGAGCGAATCGACCGTGCCACCACCCTCGACGAAATGGACCGGGCCTGGATGCGCGCCCACCTGGCCGAGTTGGAGGCACGGTACGCGGAACTGCCCAAGGGACTGCCTGAGACGGTCGTGCACGGCGACGCTTGGATCGGCAACGTGGTCAGCACGGACGACGGTGACGTGGTGCTGCTCGACCTGGAGCGCTGCTCAGTTGGACCGCCTGAATGGGACCTGACCTCCACCGCGGTGAAGGCGTTCACCTTGGCAGGCATCACCACCGAGGACTACGACGCCTTCGTCCGGACGTACGGACACGACGTCACCTCGTGGGAGGGATTCGAGGCGCTGCGGGACATCCGCGAGTTCCGTATGACCTGCATGGCCGCCCAAGTGGCTGCGGAGAATCCCGCTCGGCGCGACGAAGTGATGCTGAGATTGGAATGTCTACGTGGTGAGCGTGGACCACGGCCCTGGTCTTGGACAGCCGTCCCGTAGCCTCACAGCATCCTGTTGGTCGGTGCGATCGAGGAACCAGCCGTCGCGCTCCGCAACGCCGAAATGCAGCGGCGGGCCGACCGGGCGTGTGACGCTCTTCCCGGGATGGTGCCCGCGTTCCTACGACCGCCCTCAGATACCAGTTGAGCGAGTGGCAGTAGAGGCACCAGCCGAAGTCAAGGCCCGCATGCCGTCGTCGGACGAGCGCAAGCTCTTGGATATCCCTGAGGAGATTCCGTATTCGTGCTCATTCAGCCAGGCAAACTGACCAACTCCTGCCAGCGGATCGAACCATTCTGACCTGGCCGAAGAGTGCCGGCTAGCACCACTGGCACCTCCAAGTCATCAGCACGGGCGCATCAGCGTTTCCCGAGACCGATTGACCAGCGGCACGCGCAGACGAGAGCATGCCCAGATAAGTAGCGGCACTCGACCCTGCCCTGAAGTACGAATCTTCTCGACAGAGCCGAGTGCTACGGAGGTTGCCGAGCAACGCCGAAGTTCGAATCAACTGAGGCAAGAAGCTTCACAGATCGAACAAACGTTCGTACAGTATGCGGGTGGGCAAGTTGGCCAGGGACGCACAGGACAGGCATCACGGGAGCACGCACCTCCGTCGTCGTGCAGCCCGGCGCACGCCTTGCGTCGCCCATAACACACGGGATTTATATTCAAATGCGGTCAACCGCAAAAGACGCCGATTACGATCTAGTGAAGATTCGAAGCCACAAGCGAAGAGAGTTTGGCGAGCCCCGATCGGGTGGACGTACTGTGCCGATAGCGTCACAAATACCCCCCGATTTGCAGAAGGTTACTCACCAATGGGCTACCGCGACTTCACGCAACCTGTCGGGCCTTCCTGGCCTAAAACCGTTGCAGACTGGATCCAGTGGACAGACCGTGAGGGCGTGGCACCCTCCATCGTCCCGATCGACGACTCTACTTGCCAGTTATGCCATGGAGCGGTAGGAGAGCGCAGCGACGGCACGCACTGGGATTTCTGCCAGAACTGCAATAGAGGCCGACGCACTCTCGATGCGGTGGTGCCTGTGGCCTATTCGATCAACAGCGGGATGGAATCCGTTCTGCACCGCTATAAGGACTTTACGCCATCCGTCCGCTATCGGTGGATGGCCTGTCCACTTGCCTCCTTGGCCACTGACTTCCTACACGCCCACCTGCCCTGCATAGAGCGGGTTCATGGATCTTCACAACTGGGCGTCGTCATGCCAAGCAGCAATGCCAATCGTGACTTCAATCACATGGAAGTCATTCTGAAGGCTGTTACCTCCTGGCCAATTGAATGGACTACGCACGTCCTTCATAAGGCAAAACCAGGCAGGCCGTCCCGAGGCGAGATAGACTCAAGCTACTATGAAGTAGCATCTGAAGCCGCAGTACGAGGCCGCAACATCCTCCTGTTGGACGATACGTGGACCTCGGGAGCAACGGCCTTCAGCGCGGCTGCTCGCTTGCGACAAGCCGGCGCCCCGAAGCGTCGTGAGCTTCACGATTGGGCGTCAACTACGCGACGACTGGGGCACTGGACACGTACTTACACAGAGGGCGTTATCCAGGTCCTACAGCAAGGAGAGGTGTGTTATCTGTGCTCAGAGATCGTGACTACGAGGCAACTCTCCTCCTCCTACTGCTAGACACCCCGAGCATCGGCCCTCGCCGACTCCTAGATCTGCTCGCAAGACATGGCCACGCGCAGAATATCCTTGAGAGTCTTCTCGCCTCCGACGACACCGCGCCACGCGTGCGTACGCACCTAGAGGGTGCTGACATCAAAAAATACACGAGTAGCATCGAGCGCACATACGAACTCGGCGGCACCTATAAGCTATGGGATGAAGAGGACTACCCTTCCAACCTGAGACGATGGGATGGTCGACCTCCCGTTCTCTTTCACAAAGGCGATCTCACCGCTCTGAGCAATCGCGCTCTTGCACTTGTGGGACGGGTAGATCCCACAGAAGTGGGCCTAGAGTCAGCGCACAGGTTTGCAAGAAAGTGCGTGGAGCACGACATCACGGTTATCAGTGGACTTGCCCGGGGCATTGATGCAGCTAGCCATCACGGCGCTCTGCAATCTCCTCCCGGGAATACATACGCAGTCGTTGGCCATGGCCTCGACTATTCGTACCCCCGCGAAAACGCGGATCTATATGCAGCCATACCCTCGCATGGCGGAATTATCTCCCAATTTTCCACAGGCGTGGGCCCTCAGCGCTGGACTTTTCCCGCTCGCAATGAAGTAATGTGCACTCTAGCACTTGGCACAGTCATCATTGAAGGCAAGCCAGGGTGCGGGTCTATCATTCAAGCCGACTTCTCCTTTAAACACGGTCGTCCCGTTTTCCTGCTTTCAAAAAATCTCGAAGCTCCGGACGCCGACTGGGCAAGAAAGCTGGTCGCACGAGGAGCACATGTAATCAGATGGTTCGACGAGGTACTAGAGGTCGTCGAGAAGACCCTGTACGCATCAAAGCAGGGAGCCGCAACAGCCACAGCCTTGTTTGAGATCAGCGCTAGTTCTCAGCCCGCCCCAAAGACGAACATTGGCCAGGATGAGCAGTTATACGGCGCTTCGCAGTCTGGTTCTCAACCACATGAGAGCACACCTGGCTCGATCGCTGCCCTATTCGACATCGACGGCGTTATCATAGATTCGCGCGCCGCCACTGCAGCCGCCCTTGCTTCCGTAGCATCTCGACACCTTGGCCGCAAGGTAGACCCTGCCAAGGTCAACCCGATAGGAAGCCCAGAAGGAATTCTAGCAAAGCTAGGGGTACCTAACCCACGAGCCGCCTATCAAGCTGATTACGACTCCGCACTGCAGGATTCACTTGTGGAGATACGGGTGTTTCATGAGGTAGTACAACGTCTCAGAGAGCTCAAAGCTAGCGGCATACGCATCGGCGCAGTAACCGCGCAACCCCGGCGACGAATTACCCGAATGGTTCCACGCGAGATAAGAGAACTCTTTGACGTGTTCTTGTGCTACAACGACACAGGAGGTAAGAAAGATGTCGGGATTAGACATGCCCTCGCACATATGCATGTATCCCGAAATCAGGCATTCTTTGTAGGCGATACACCATCGGACATGAAAGCAGCACGGAAAGCAGGAGTCAAGAGCGTTGGAGTACTCTGGGGCTTCAGTTCCGAGGAGGAATTGAAGCGTTCCCCCAGCGATATACTGCTGGAGAGTCCCATGGAAATCTCATTGGAGCTTGCTCTCCGCCTAAGCGCGCCTCGCACGTGAGTCGAATCCGACAAATGTCGGCGCAGCCTAGTGCCCACGCAGCTAAATGTAGCGCGGGGCATGTGAAGGCATGCGGTCGCTGGGGAAGCACTACCGGCCTCACCAGGAGACGGCTCCGACCGGGCGTTGGCGTCGCGTGAGGCGGTTCAGCAACACCGTGATCATTCCCAATGCCTTCCCGAACTAGAGTCGAAGCTTGGACTAGGCGCTCGTATCCGCAGGTGAGCGCCAGCACAGCACCTTGAAGATCGCTGGACTCCTAAAGCGGGTGCCGCAGGTTCGAATCCTGCCGGGGGCACTCTTCTTCACCAGGCATTTCAGCCTCTGACCTGCGGTTTCGCGGCCGTAGGTCTTTTGCTTTCTAGGCCCTTGTTAGGTCGCCGAAAGCAGCCGTAGGTCCTTGATCACGGGATACATGCGAGATGATCTTGACAGCGTTTCCCCAGCTCACTGCGGCTGTATACCTTGCGGCCCGCCCCGGGGGACGTTGTCTATAGCTCGCGTCGTCCCACCTGACGCTTCAGACCAATCCGGGCGAATCGGTTGCTGTGGCAAATCGCGCGCAGTCCAATGGCCTACATCTCGGACCCCGAGCTTAGGTCCACGCGCCCGAAGGAGTCCCCATGACCCGGGAGCAAGTAGAAGCGGCCTTACGCCGTGTCGAGCAACTCACCGATCAAGCCAGACCTGCCCTCGATCGCGTGGCCGGACTCATGGCCCAGAACATCTGGACCGGCCCGGCCGCACAACGCTTCGCCGATGAAATGACCGGCCAGCGCCAAGCCCTCAACAGGGCGTGCGCCACCGCGGTGGACGAACTCCGGGCACTGTTAGCCCGTACACCGGCGGACAGCCCGGGCTAGCCATGGGCCAGCTGGAGGGCATGGTCCCCGACGGCGTCCGCAGCCTCAAGGGCGCACTGCGCCAGGCCGAAGTCTCGCTGGACGCCATCGGCGAGGAACTGTGGAACATCCTGCGCGGGGCCTGGCTGTCGACCGCCTCAGCCGACACGATCCGCCAGACGGCGGCGTGGGCCGGAACCCAAGGCCCTGAGATCAATAAGCGGCTGCTCCTCCTGGAGCGCATGGAACTGGCCCGGCCGGAACTCTTCGGGGCGGGCAAGCCGCCAATCTCCGTCGACGACTCCATGCTCGCCCCCGGAGCGGTCCTGCCCACGGCAGGCGGCTTCTGGGACCGCGTCGGCCAGCACCTCCAAGCCACCTTCGACCCGAACCTGAACTCCGGCGACCCGCTGACGGAGAACGTCAAAGGCGCCGTGGAAAGCGTCACCGGGCTCGGCAAGATGGTCATCGACTACTCCCCCACCCGGGCAGTCGTCGACTTCATGGGCTGGCAACGCAGCCTCAACGACCTGGGCCGCTCCCTCGCCGCCGCCATCCAGAACCCCGGCGAGTTCGCCAAGGCGGCGCTGGACTGGGACACCTGGGTCTCCAATCCTGATCGGGCGTTCGGCCGCCTCATCCCGGACATCGTGGCGGCCGTCACCACAGCTGGCACCAGCAGCGGAGCCTCGGCCACCAGCCGCGCCGTAGGAGCACTGGGCAGGGCCGCCAAGAGCGTGATCCGCCCCGAACCGTCGGACACCCGCGCACTCAGCAGACTCAGCGACGCCAACCCCTCGCTCCACGACGGTGGCCGACCAGCCGGCAACCTCGGTGAGCCGGGCCCGGCCGCACGCCCGGACACGAGCAGCGGGAACGGCCCCACCGCCACTTCGAAGAACCCGACGGCTGCCGATCCTTTGGATGACGCCCTACGGCACACCAGCAACGCCGATGGACGCGCATGGGCGCGGGACAACCTGCCGCTCCCGGACCTGACCAAGGAGGAACTGCGCGCATTGCGATTCTACGGCGGCCCCGGCTATATGGACATCAATCCCGCCCTGCGGGTAAAGGACGCCGACCCGAACGTGGTCTGGTCTCCCGAAATAGCCGACGACATCGCCGCCATGGACCGGGCGATCGCCAAATCTCATCTGCCATCCGACGTGGTCCTGCACAGAGGAGTGGGCAGCAAGCTCTTGGAGTCGCTGGGGGTCGACATCAACTCGGCCCGAGAAATGCAGCAACTGCGAGGGCGCGTCATCAGCGAACCGGGATATCTGAGCACCAGCGCGGGCCGGCGAGCCGGATTCGAGGGGGACGTCCGCGTGATGTTACGAGTCCCCAAGGGGCACGAAGCGCTCAACATGTACCCCATTACCGGGCTGTCCGCCGAACGCGAGATCCTCCTGCGCCGCGGCACGTCCTACATCGTACGCGGCGTGTACCGTAAGGACGGCCAGTGGTACATGGAAGCAGACGTCGTACCAGATGGCTGGACCAAGCCACCAGACTGGGACGCCCAACCGTCCATGGATGCCGATCTCGGGTGGAAAGGACCTTTCGATGACTGACACCCCGAACCTTCCCCGTTTCCACGATGCCACCGCCCGGTTCGCCTCGGAGAACGACTCCTACGATTACAAGGCCACGGGCCCGGTACGGCAGGCCGCAGTGTACGACCTGCGTGGACGGCTGCTCGGAGAAGTGTGGACCGACGATCGTCAGGCCGCGGGGTTCACCCTCATTGACGACCCTGAGCCGGACATGGGGTACGTGGGGGGACGCATGGATCGGATCCTCGCCAAGGCTTACAAGGCGGGAATCCCCGCCAGCGAGGTTCTAGACCCCGCCCTGTACGCACCGGACTTCGAATTGCGCCGTGATGCATAACCCACGCTGACCGCCTCGAAACCGTAAGGCCGCTGATGAGCATCGCCTTCACCACAGATCGCGGAGGTCCACTGTTCTTGCGGTCCGAAGCCTCGGCAAGCACCGATCGCCTACCCAACCCCTGAGCCGAGGTGATTACTTCCCAAAACGCCGTTCTGCCAGTCTTGCCGCTGGCCTCCTGACCAGTTACTCAGAACCGTAGTCTCATCGGCCAGTCGGATGTCATCTTGATGTGTACCTGGCCATCAAGGCTCCGATCGCGCCCTAACGGACCCATCGGCTGGAGGATGTGTATGAACAGCGACGGCATGTTCCATATCGACGAATCCGGCCGCCTTCTCGCGATGCATGTAACGCCCTACGAAGCCGAGGACGTGCTCCAAGGATTACTCGCTACTCACCCAGATCTCCTGGGGGGCGGGCAGATGACACCCGGCGATCCCCGTCGCTGGCTGCTGATCCGGAGGGATGCCGGCGTCCCGGACCGCGACGGAGGTGGCGGGCGCTGGAGCCTCGATCACCTCTTCGTCGACCAGGACGGCATCCCCACCTTGGTCGAGGTCAAGCGCGCCAGCGACAGCCGCATCCGCCGCGAGGTCATCGGCCAGATGCTCGACTACGCCGCCAACGGCGTCCTTTACTGGCCCGTGCACAACCTGCAGGCGCTGTTCGAGCAGACCCAGCACGACTCGGGGCGCGATCCTCACGAGATGGTCGCCCAGCTCTGCGGGGACGACACAGTCACCGGGGAGGCCTTCTTCGCCAAGGTCGGCGACAACCTGCGAGCAGGCAAGATCCGGATGGTGTTCGTCGCCGACGCCGTCCCCGATGACCTCCGCCGCATCGTGGAGTTCCTCAACGAGCAGATGAATCCCGCAGAGGTCCTCGCAGTTGAGGTCAAACAGTATGTCGCCGAGGACCACGGGTGGCGGACCCTTGCCCCGGTCGTGTACGGACGCACGGCAGCCGCCTCAGCCAAGTCCTCTGTGCACCGGCCACGCCCGAGCGAGCTTCGCGAGAAGGCAGACGAAGACGTCCGTGAACTGTGGACCCTCCTGGAACTGTGGGGTGCGCAGGAGGGACGGCAACTGACGAACTCCACCAGCGGCGTCATCGTCTCGGGCCAGAACAACCTGCGCATCGCCCACTTGTATCCGAAGGACAGGGCGCTCTGCTTCAACCTCGACCCGCTCCGCAGCCGAGGACGCGCGGAACTCGCCGAGGCGTGTCTGGCCACCCTGCGGACGCTCACGGACAAGAAGCTGACGCCGGCTTACCCGTTCTTCCCGGCGCATGACGCCGTGGCCAAATGGGACGACATCGCGAAGCTTCTTGAGCAGCTATCCACGACGTAGGACGACGTTCCGGAGTTCCTTCAGCCCAGACTGTCATGATGGCCGCCGCCTCCTGACGAGTGCGTCCGTACGGCCCTGCTCGCCACGGTAGGGAAAGCCGGACCGTACGTGAGGTTCCTGACTGAGCTCCATGTGGTAGCCACACCAAGATCAGAGGCTCGCCCAAATCTGCATCATGTGGTCACGTCGGGATGTTGGAGCCGGCAGACGAAGGAACGCATCACCGCCGCTCTGGTTAACGCAGTCGATGCCGTACCGGTGGAGCAGCCGAATGTCGGCCTCGGCTGGTCGGCTCAGGAACAGGGCGGTCAGTAGCGTTGCCTGTATCGCGCTGTGCGGGGCGTAATCGAGAAGCTGTCCGAGAGCTTGGCGGACGAAGGCGTGACTGGCGGATCGCTTGGCCTCAATGATCTCGACCCGGTCGCCGGTGACGACGTACAGGTGCGTGATGCCGGCAGGAGTACGAATACGCCTGGTCTCGGTGCCGTTCAACGTCGCTCGGTAGTGCTGGACCAGCAGAGATTCGGCACGGTGGACCAATGTAGTACCGGCTGAGCGGCTGTAGCTGGTGTGCGTGACGTTGACGGCCTCTGGATCGATGACCAGCGTGCCGGGGTCAGTAAGGGTTGCCGTGACCTGCTGCTCTTGGCGGGCTGCTTCCGTAAGGGAGGTTAAGGTCTCGATCCCGAGGCCCTCAATGATCGAAGCCCTCTTCTCCTCATCAAGGAAGCGCATGCCCATGAAGTTGTCGCCCGGGTTGAAGCCCGGCAGGTCCCAAATCTCGGCGTAGGAAATCTCGGTGGGCTGGAAGCTGAGCAGGCTGTAGACGTTCCGCCAGGAGCCCCGATCGGGATAGGGATCCCACATGGTGTCGGCGAAGGCGCTGTTGCGGAAGCTGCACCCAACCTCGCCGATTCCCCGGACGAATCCAGTGTGTCGCGCCAATGCTGCTGCGCCTGCTTATTGCCGTACGAGGGCTGGATGACGACCTGTGGCATGCGGGCCTGGCTCCTGTCTATGGAAGTCAGGGTCGGCAGTGGTGAGCACTTCGCAAAGCACCGCAAGTCAACTGGCGAGGTAGTGATGCCCATTTAGCCCGATCTTTGCGCACAGGACCGACAATTACGCTAGAAGTGCGTCATAGGGGTTGTTCGTGCACTCCGGGCCGCAGCCGACCCGATTGGAGTAACTACACCAAGCGAAAGCTCTCAAATAGGCGATAATCCGACAGGACGCCCGAAAAGGCGATCCGTCTACGAGGGCAGCCGAGTCCTGGCGGTGAGGACAGTGAACTCAGCGCTCCGACTTCGATGTGTCGGTCAGCAGCACGGTTGACATACCACTCGCGCTTCCCCCGCTCTTCCCTGTCCGCGTTTGCCGGCTCCTCGTCGGCGTCGGTTCGAAGGAGTGCTTCCGTGGGGTTGCAGTGCCTCTACCAGGGCAGTGCCGGCGAGTTAGCTGAAGCAATCGCTCGCGACGACTTCATCGACGAGCTGAAGAAACGCTTCCAGGACGCCCATTGGCAAGATCCGGATGAGCGGGAAGTCCGTTCCTGGAACAACAGCATCCCCACCGTCATCCATCTGCTGGTCGAGGCATGCCTCGAAGACGTGCAGGTGTTGCTGGAGTTGAAGGCTCCCATCACCGACGTACGCATGGACATGGTTCTCGTCGGCACCTTCCCCGGGACGGATCTCGGATCGGTCGTGGTCGTGGAGAACAAGCAGTGGTCCTGGTTGAGGCCGGACGAAAAGATGGTGCGGCTCAGCAGCGACGGGACGCCTCAACTGCATCCGGCCAACCAGTTATGGGGCTATCTGCAGGTGTTACGCGGCTACGTGCCCATGATGCTGGATGAGAAGTTATGTGGCGTCGTCAACCTGCACAACGCGCCCGTCCACATGGTCCAAGCCGTGAGGCCGAAGGTTCAGGGCCTGGAGGAGCTGGTGCAGGAGTGGGTGGCGATGTACGGCGCGGGGGAGCACCGCGAGGAGTTCAAGGACGTGCTTCGCCGGCGGTTGTCTGGCAGGAACGCCGCACAGCTGGCCGAGATGTTGCTGCAGGCATCGGTCAAGCCCGGCCAGGGCCTGATGACGCGCGTGGCCACGTGCGTGCGCGACCGCACTGTCTTCCCGCTGCTGGACGAGCAGCGCGAAGCCTACGACTACGTCCGCCACCTGGTGAGTATGAGCAAGCAAGGTGGCCGCAAGGAAATCGTCGTCATCCTCGGCGGCCCCGGCACTGGCAAGAGTGTGATCGCCGTCGAACTGCTCGGCACACTGGCCCGGCAGAAGGTCAACGCCGTCCACGCGACCGGCAGCAGATCCTTCACGCGGACACTGTGGAAGTACGCAGGTCTGCCTGGTAATCAGCGAGGTCTCTTCACCTACTTCAACTCCTTCTCGGATGCCACCCCCAATGACCTCGACGTGATCATCGCTGATGAGGCGCACCGTATCCGGAAGACCTCGCGGAACCGCAAGAACGAGAGAGATCTGCGTGAGCCACCGCCGCAGATCGACGAGCTGATCCACGCCGCTCGCGTTCCGGTGTTCCTCCTGGACGAGCACCAAGTCGTACGCCGCGGTGAAGTGGGATCGCTTGAGCTCATTCGCGACAGGGCCGAACAACTCGGCTATGGGATCCGCGAGATCAACCTACGTCACCAGTTTCGATGTGCCGGCTCTCCAGAGTACGTCGACTGGGTCGAACGGTTGCTCATGCTCCGCCGCGGCAACGGGCGACCGGACTGGCAGCCACTGGAGAACTTCACCCTGTATGTCGCCCGTACTCCTCTGGCGATGGAGAACTACCTCAAGGCCCGAGTCGCTGAAGAGGACACAGCCCGGATCGCCGCAGGCTTCTGCTGGCCATGGAGCCAGCCGAACGCCGACGGGACCCTACCGGATGATGTGATCATCGGTGACTGGCGGCGCCCGTGGAACTCACAAGCCCCCGACTACCTCGGAACCATTCCACCCTCGTCGCTGTGGGCCACCGATCCAGCCGGGTTCGGCCAGATCGGCTGCGTCTACAGCGCCCAAGGCTTCGAGTACGACTACGCCGGCGTCATCATCGGCCCCGACCTGGTGTGGCGAAACCGCTGGCTGAGCGAGCGCCACCACAACGTGGATCGCGACCAGTACCAAGCTCCGCAGTTCAGCACGGTGATCCGCAACACCTACCGGGTTCTGGCCACCCGCGGCATGCGCGGTGCGGTCCTGTACGCGACCGATCCCGCCACCAACCAGTTGCTGATCGATCTCGGCGTCCCGGTCCTCGAAGAGTGATCTCCGCCAGCTCCAATTCCACCAGTAAAACGCGTGCCTCTCGCGGGGCCGATGCCGTACGGTTCCGCAGCCGACGCGTCCCCGCTACGCTTTTCGCGACCATGTGGTGCGGCCCGACGGGCTTTCGCGGTTGTACGACTCCGGTCGGAGCGGATAGGCCCCCACCCGCACGAGTTCATTCGTGCTGCCTGGGGGTCAATCCGTGACGGCTCTGCGGCTGTCTGTCGACAACCTGCTCACCTCGCCCAACGAGGCCGCTCTGGCGGAAGCCATCGCCGAACACGTGCGCGTGGCCACCGGACGCCGCTCCTCCCCTGCCGAGGTCAGGTCCTGGCAGCGCAGCTTGCCCGTGCTCGCTCGCGACCTAGCTGACGCCGGGTTGCACAGGGTCGAGATGCTCGTGGAGTACAAACTTCCACTGACCAGCCGACGGGCCGACGTAGTCCTCGCCGGCGTACATCCACGGACCGGCGAGGACTCGTACGTCGTCATTGAGCTCAAGCAGTGGAGCCGTGCAGAGCCGTCCGAGTCAGGCGAGCATCTGGTCATCGTGGACGGCATGCCGGGCGGCGAGGCGCTGCATCCAACTGAGCAGGTGCGCCGGTACTGCGAGTACATGTCCGACTTCCTCGGGGTGCTCAACGGCAAGCCGGACGCCGTGTACGGAGCCGCGTACCTGCACAACGCCATGGACCTGGACATCGATGGCCTGGCGGACCAGGTCCGCGACGAACGCAGCCGCCTGTTCACCAAGCAACGGCGCGGCGAGTTCCTCCGGTACCTGAGCGAGCGGCTGTCCGACAAGCCAGGCGCCGACGCCGCGGACCGACTCCTGGCCAGTGCAGTCGCTCCCAGCAAGCAGCTCATGGCCTACGCCTCAAAAGAGATCCGCGAGCGCGAGCAGTTCACGTTGTTGGACGAGCAGCAGGTCGCGTACGAACTGGTCATGGGAGCCGTCGACAAGGCACGGCGGGCGGACTTCAAGCAGGTCGTCATCGTCACCGGCGGCCCCGGCAGCGGCAAGAGCGTCATCGCCCTGTCGCTCCTCGGCGAGCTGTACCGGCAGGGCCGGTCGGCCCTACACGCCACCGGCTCGCAGTCCTTCACCCAGACCATGCGCCGTTACCCCGGTCGCGGCAGCACTCGGATCAAGAACCTCTTCATGTACTTCAACAGCTTCACCGACGCCGAACAGAACGGCATGGACGTCCTGATCTGCGACGAAGCTCATCGCATCCGCGAAACGTCCACCAACCGCTTCACCCCAGCGGCCAGAAGGACCGGACGCAGCCAGCTCGACGAGCTGCTGTCCGCGGCACGGGTCCCAGTCTTCCTCCTCGACCAGCATCAGGTGGTACGGCCCGGCGAACTCGGCACCGTGGCGGGCATCGAGCACTACGCCCGTTCCAAGGGCTACGACCTGCGGTTCGTGTCCTTGGACGAGCAGTTCCGCTGCGGCGGCAGCCGGAAGTACGAGCAGTGGGTGCTTCATCTGCTCGGCCTGGCGGACGGGGAACCGATGGAGTGGGACGGAGATGAGGACTTCGAGGTCCAGCTCGCTGACTCGCCACAAGAGCTCGAGGCGTTCCTTGGCACCAAGCCTGGCACCGCCCGCATGACCGCCGGCTACTGCTGGCCATGGAGCGACCCACGCCCCGATGACACCCTCGTCAACGACGTCGTCATCGGCGACTGGACACGACCATGGAACGTCAAGAAGGACCGCGCCGTCGGCGACTACCCGCCCAGCATGCTGTGGGCCAGCGAACCGAACGGATTCGGGCAGGTCGGATGCGTCTACACCGCCCAAGGGTTCGAGTACGACTGGAACGGCGTCATCCTCGGGCCTGACCTGACCGTCCGTGACGGGCAACTGGCCACCGTGCGGGACGAGAACCGAGACCCCGCCTTCAGGAGCCGCAAGTCTGTCCCCGATAACGACTTCGACCAGCTTGTGCGCAACGTTTACAAGGTTCTGCTGACGCGAGGTATGCGAGGTACGGTGATCTACGCTGTGAACCCTGAGCTGCGCGATCACCTCGCCAACTTGATGCGGCCAGCGAGCGCTTAAGCATCCCCCTCCTCAGCGTCAGGGGTTCGACTGCGCTGAGCAAGGCGGGCGCCCGCGTGTACATGGTGGGCTACGTGGGATCGGATACCGCCGGCCAGAGCATGACGAAGGCGCTGACCGCGGCTGGCGTAGACGTCGATCACGTGCAGGTGAGGTCTTCATCCGTACAAGAGGTGGCACGCCCGGTTGCGGATGCGGAACTCAGGACGGGAAGGCGAGAAGAGCTCGTCGCATTTCGCGCCGATCAACGACTCTGTTCGTTTCCTGGTGTCGCTCTTCGGGTCAACACGCCTGGCCGCTGGTGGACGGCTGGGAGGTGTCGCGGTTCTCATTGGTCACGGTTCCACGCCGCTGTGGTCACGCTGGGACGGCATGGGATGGATACCTGCTTGGTCATGCCTCCTGGACGATGGGATCGTCTTGGGCTTCGGCTGCTTAGGACTCGGGTTGGACTTCACCGAAAGGCGTGGGCTGACTGTCGCCGAAGGGGTCGGCGTCGAGGCGACGGGGAGCGGCTGCCCAACTACACCGGACAGCGGTGTGGATCTCGGGACAGTACCCACGCCGGATGAGCTGAGCGGACTCCAGATGCTCGACCAGGCAGCGAAGACCAAGACGCTGGCGACGAGCACCGGTTTGGCTACGCGCTCCCAACTCCACCGAGAAGATCTCTGCGGTGGAGCCGGCGCCGAGTATCTTCGCCAGCCGAAGGAATCCGAGTCTTCGAGCCTGGCCCGGGGGCGGATCGGCAGACCGTACGGTGGTCGCCGCAGCGGGCTGGATGACGAGGCAGAGTGGTCGTGATCATTGTGCATGGGCCTCCCTTCTCACTGCTCGTTCATGTCAGGGTGACGCAGCGTGCCGTCCACAGAGTGGAGCGACGCGGCATGTCGAGCAGCGCGACGTGAAATGGCCCCGGAAGACCGGGGCCGAAGATGGATGAACTTGGACTACTCGTCCAGGGCGTCGTTGATCTTGCCGTTGATCTGCTCTTGCTGACCGTCCATGCACTTGGCGTAGACCCTGAGCAGGACGTCCACGCTGTGCCCGGCGCGCTTGGCGACTTCGACGGCCGGGACGCCCGCGTTCAGCCAGAGTGAGACCGCCGCGTGGCGGAGGTCGTACGGTCGAGCAGCGAGCGACGATGCGATCTGTGCCGGAGTGAGCGCGAGTCTGCGGGCTTCCTGCCGGACGTAGGAGTGCGCCGAGCTGGAGTAGGTGCCGCCCGTTCCCGTGGTGAAAATCCTGCCGTCGCTGGCGGTGCCGTACGTCGCGATGTGCTCACGCAGCATGGCGACCAGGACGGGCGGGATGGGAATGTCTCGCGTCTCCTTGTCCGCGCGGTGCTTCAGACTGCGGGACTCGTGGGTTTCGCCGGAGTTGGTCCAGCGTTTCGTGCCCTGGGGGCGGGCCTTCTCCAGGACGATCAAGCCCCAGCCTGATGCCGGCAGGGTGCAGTTCCTCTGCCGGAGGTCGGCCGCCTCTTCGGGCCTGAGCGCGGCGTAGTAGATGCAGGCGAACAATGCCTTGAGCCGGGGGCCGCGCTTGCGTCCGACCTTGGGAATAGCGTCGAGGAGCTGCTTCGCTTGGGCAGGGTTGACCACCGCGCGTGGATCGACGGCCGTCACGGCCTTGGGCACTGTCCACTTGATCTCGTCCAGCGGGTTACTGCTGAAGACCTTCTCCTCTACTGCGTGCTCCAGCAGGTGATGCAGTATGGCGCGCTTGCGCCGCACTGTGTTGGCCCCCGCGGGTGCGCCAGCGAAGGTAACAGAGATAGAGGCGAGCGCCGCACGGAGGACGTTTGCCTCGCCCAAGGCTGACAGCGGGAGCGACGCCCTTTCCAGCCAGCTCAGGACTGCAGTTTGCGCCGAGGTCAGATTGGCCCGCCGCTTGTCCGGCAGCAGCGCGTGAACTCGGAGAACCTCCCGCAGTTCCCCGGCCGAGGGACGGCGCGGCGCGTCTGCCACCAACGCCGGGATCAGCGACAGGAGCGCGTACGCGTCCGTCTCTCGGGTCCGAGCCGCGGACATGCTCCAACGGCGGAGAACGTACGCCTGAGCGAACTCCAGGAACGACGGCCCGGAAGATTCGGGCTCCAGCATCGACACCGGAAGACCGGTGGCAACGTCGAACTCCTGCCCCGCTTTGGCCGCCTGCCGAAGGTCGGACATGAAGGCACTGGCCAGCCCCTTGGTCCGGAAGCTCTTGGACCTCTCCTTGCCAGCGACCCTCCAGCGGGCGACGTACACCGGTATGCCGCGGTTGGAGCGCTGCTGGATCTGGCTGAACTTCACGTCGTAGGTGGTGTTCACGCGGCCTCCCGTCGAGAGTCGAGCCAGGTCATGAGGTCGCTCCGCCAGACGCGGAGTTCGAGGTTGGGGAGTTGGACGCAGATCGGTGCGCGGCCGAGCTCGCGCCACCGATAGAAGGTGCGGCGGGAGACACCACCCAGCTCCGCCAGTACCTCGGGAACCGTCAGCAGTTCGTCGCGGCGACTCATCTGGCACCACCGCCGAGGTTCGGGAGCCGAGTCCGCGTGAGAGCAGCGGCCAGAAGTTGATCTCCGGCTGAATAGCCCTTGCCTGCGTACTCCCATTCGGAGATCACCAAGATCGTGTCTTCGTCGAAGAGTGGCAAGCGCCCGTGGGTGACCTCTTCGGTGTGCACGAAGCGCTCACGGGCTGCTCGGAGTTCGCCGAGCGTGGTGGAGTAGCGGCGGGACCGAGTGGAGAAGTGGCCGCGGAAGCCGAGCATGTGGGCCCAGTCCATCAGCCGGAGTTCGGCCAGTTCGTCGAGACTGCCGAGGCGCATGCAGGTGGTGATGAGGCGGCGAGCGTGGTCGCGGAGGTTGAACGCCTCCAGATTGTCGAGCGGGTTGATGCGGCGATCGAGGGTGCCGACGCATTCAGCCGCCTTGGTGGCGTACTTGGCGATGTGATTTCGTCGGTCAGTAGCGACATCGTTTGTTGGTGAGTTTGGACAGCGGTTGGCGATCAACAGGCGCAGAAATGTTGGTGAGAAATGGCAGCA
>NZ_JBVJIM010000042.1:0-40548 GCF_055586305.1 Nonomuraea sp. NPDC051298 | reverse complement strand
TGCTGCCATTTCTCACCAACATTTCTGCGCCTGTTGATCGCCAACCGCTGTCCAAACTCACCAACAAACGATGTCGCTACTGACCGACGAAATCATGCGCTCTCACCGCAGAGGCCGGCGCACCCAGAAGCCG
Organism: Nonomuraea sp. NPDC051298; assembly: GCF_055586305.1. NCBI lineage: Bacteria > Bacillati > Actinomycetota > Actinomycetes > Streptosporangiales > Streptosporangiaceae > Nonomuraea > Nonomuraea sp. NPDC051298. The sequence goes on along the minus strand of NZ_JBVJIM010000042.1, from coordinate 40,415 downwards.
TGAGCGTCAACGCTCACCCTGGACGCAGGAGAGCTGGACGCAGGAGAGCCCCGGCCCGCTTCTCCCCAGGCCGGGACTACTCACGACCAGGATATTCACAAGTGTCCCGTGCCAGCAGAACGTCCTCAAACGACCTTGAAAATGTGGAACCCCCCGGGCCTGGCCGGGGGGTTCGGTCGTGCAGAGCCGCGCGGCTCGTCAGGTGCCCCGAGGACGGAACCCGTCGACGCCCGGCGGCGACCGGGTCGGGGGCGGGCGCGAGGTACTCGGCGACGGCGCGGCGGGTTCAGGCGCCGGGGGCGCGGTCCGGCAGGGTGTAGCGGGGCCGACCGATGCCGGTGCTGGTGCGGTACTCCGCCCACATGTCCACATCGCCCGAGCCGTCGTCGTCGGACTCCGTCTCGCCGGCCGCCTGCTGCGCCTGCACCGCGGCGGCGAGCAGCTCGTCGGCGAAGTCGCGCAGCGCGGCCACGCAGTTGTAGGGGTTACGGGTCGCCGGGCTGCCCTCGCCGGGCTTGGTGGCCTTGGCCTCGTCCCACATCGCGTCCGCGTACTCCCACAGCGCTTGCCGGGCGCGCACCTGCCGGGCCCGGTCGACCGGGTCCAGCTGCGCCAGCAGCGCCGCGTCCAGCTCGGCCAGATCGTCGGCCAGGTCGATCAGGTTCTGCTGGTGGCGGATGTCCCACGCAGCGCTGTCAACGGTCACGACCGCCACGGTACGCCGCCGCCCAAGACGTGGCCAGGGCGTCGCCGACGGGCGGGGGCCATCATCGTCCCCCCGTTCAGGATCTGCCGGACCACGTACCCGATCACCTACCGGACCTCATATCGGCGGGCGCCACGCTGAGGCATGAGCCGAAACGGAGAGGAGCCGACCATGCAGATCAACTGGCGCATCGTACGGGAAGCGATCAAAGACTGGGGGGCGACACTGCGGTTATGCGTGATCCTGGCGACGGTCAGCATGCCGGTCGTCGCTGTCGTGCTGTTGCGCTGACGGGCCGGGGAGCTCTCTGGCGGCTGCTTGAGGCCGCTACTTGCGCTTCCTCTTGTTCTTCTTGCCGCCGAACGACTTGGAGACTCCGGCGGGGTTGTCTCCGGCGACGAAGGTGAGGCCGTCGCCGCTCAGCACGACGGTGTTGGCGGTGATGTCACCGTTACCCAGGTGGACGGGGCCGGTGTTGCCCTTGATGACGAGACCGAGGTCGCCGTCGTCGTCGGGCTCGTGGCTGCGGTGCCGGTTCATGACCGTCGGCCCTGGCGGCCCTTGCCGTCGACCGGCATCGACCGGCGCAGGTTCATGTCGTAGGTCCTGCGCGCGGACGGGCTCTCGGGTCCCGAGTCCACGTCGTTGACGTAGCTGTTGTGGGCCTCGCGGGTGAGGCGCGAGTGGGTCTTGTCGTAGGCGGCATCGTGCTTGGGCTGTGCCATGCTGAAGTCACTCCCTTGTGGAGCGGTGGCCGCGCTCTCTCTTTGCCGGGATCGGCGCGGTCACCACTGGTTTTGTCTTCTGTTTTCGTATTCTGTGGCGGGGCCTTGGGTGGCCCGGCCGCCAGGGGCCTGCTGTCCTCCTCTCCTGCGTGATCACAAACGCGCGGTCAGGTGGCGACCGGTTCGTTGATGTCGAGGTGGTCGACTTCGACGCCGAGGCCGGCGCCGCGGAGCCAGGTGGCGACCTCTTCGGCGATCACGACGGATCGGTGGCGGCCGCCGCGGCAGAAGAAGAACCCGCGCACGAGCATCCGGGTGGGGTTGCCCCAGCCGTCGACCAGAGTGCGGAGTTGGTCGGCGGTGCGGCCGACGATCTCCAGGGCGCCGGGGGTGTCCAGCACGTACGCGCGCACCTCCGGGTCCAGGCCGGTGAGCTGGACCATCCGCTCGCGCACTGCGGGGTCGTCGGGCGGGTTGCGCAACGCGGTGGTGAGGTTCACCGCCAGGCCGCTCTCCTGCGGCGGGTCGCGGTGCAGCACGCCGTAGCTGGTGAGGACCACCTGCAGCAGGTAGGAGCCGGGCGAGTACGTGGTCACCGTCTCGGTCTTGCTCGAGCGGTCGCGGTAGTCGATGCCCTCGGCCGCCAGGTCGGCGTAGACGGTGTCGCGGGCGACGCCGGCGGCGCGTGCCAGCGCCCGGATGTTGTGTTCGCCGGCTCGCCAGGCCGCGGCCGTCAGCCGGGGCCGGACCTGTTTCTGCGAGGCGGCCCAGTTGGCCAGCGCCCGCAACGCGGCTTCGCGCGGCCCCGGGGGCGGTTCGTTCGTCGTCATACCCAAAGTATGTGTCGAGCTATTCGACATGTCAATTGATTCGACATATCGCGGGCCCGTATTGGATTTTCGGTTCAACCCGGATACGCCCGCGCAGCGCCACGCTCCTCAGAGCCCTCGACGAAATCGCAGGTCGGAGACAAGATTCGGACGCGCCAGCCTTGAGGCCCGCCATTCGCGTGCCCGCGCGCCGAGGAAAAGTTGATTGTTCACCTGAAGTGGCAACGTGATTACTGATAGACACGTTGCTGGTGAGTGCAGGCTGCTGGAGGGGGAGCCAGGCTGCTCACCTCCGGGGGAGGCGAGATCGTGATGGCCAGCGCGGCCTCAGGTGGCCGTCGGTGGGTGGGAGTCACCGGCCGCCGGGGGCGGATCCGGCTGTGCCAGCTCCTCGAACATCCTCTCGACGTCCTCCCACGAGGTCTGGGTGAGTTGCTCGGAGACTCCGTACAACTCGATCGCCGCCAGAGAATGGCCGTCGACGGCGGCGCGCCTGAGCCAGCTCGCGGCCGCCCAGTCCTCTCCCTTGTTCCGGTGGAGCACCCCCAGATGGAAGGCCGCCCCGCTGTGTCCGTGGTCGCCGGCCAGCCGGTAGAGGAACATCGCGGTGCTGGGCCGGTCGCGATCCGCTCGCTGATGCTCCTGGCCGAAATGGAAGGCCAGCTTGGCGGCCGTCTCCTTCCAGCCGGGCTCGTGCAGCAGGTCGACGGCCGCCTGGTTCCCCGCGGCGCCGGCCCGGTGCAGCCACGTGCGCGCCTCTTCGGGCCAGCCCTTCAAGCACGCGATGACCGCCAGGCGCATGCAGTCCTGGCTGTTGCCGGGGTCGCTGCGGCGTAGCAGGCGGACGCCGGTCCTGCCGTAGATCTCCAACAGCCGCTGCTCCTCCTCCGACAACGGCGGCGGCGGCGAGATGAACACCGGTAGCTGCGGCGGCCTCTTGTCCGCGGTGGACCGTTGTGCGGGCAAGGATGCGCTCGCAGCCGGCACGGCCGGTGGGCCCTGCTGGGCCTCCCGGGCAGCCCGCCATCGGCGATGCCAGGCCGAACGATCCCCCATGACCCGCGCGTCCAGGCCGGTCTGGTCACCGGCGATTGCGCAGGCTGTCACGAAGGAAGACACCCAAGACCAATCAGGAACCTTCTTTCGCTTACCAGACAAAATGTCATGTGTGGTGCTTTCCGTCAGCTCCTTAGATGTTCCGGAATTATCCTTCTTCGACAGTCGGCGCAGCTCGGCCAGCGATGGGGAGCCGGCGAGTTCACGCAACTCCTTGAGCTGGTCGATGAAGGCGCATAGCGGCGCAACGCGATGTTCTTCCATCGCTCCTAGCCGAAAATGAGTGATCCATGATCTACAGGTAGTAGCGGAAGTCATATTGGCATCAACTGATGGCCTACTTGAGGGAGATCGCATTTCCCGCCTCGTCCGGCATCAATCCCTGGTTTACCTGCACGGAAAGGGCCGGACGTCCCCGGAAGGGCTCGGATGATCCCGGATGACTCCGGACGGCATCGGATGACGCCGGAGGCCGTCGGAGCATCCCCGCGAAAGGACCCGCCGAAAGCGCGGCGAGCGGAAGCGATCAGGGGAGGTCAGCCCACCCAAACCCGCGGTGAAGGCGCTGATCTTCGCCCGAGCAAAAAGGGAACGATCTACTCCGGGGTTATCCGGAGACGTTTGGAGCACTGGCGGCGGGGTCGGCAGCACCCGCATCGTTGAGGCGCATTGATCGCCAACCGATGAGAGGCACAGGGACAGGCCCGGGGACGCCATGGCCGGCACGCCCCCGGGCCGCCGGGCAAAGGCCCGTACGCCCGCATGGACCTCGACCCTTCACAACGACGTGAGGAACACCATGAACAACAACCGGGGACTCTGGGTGGCCGTGATCGTCACCGCCGGTCTCGTCATCGCCTTCGCCGGCGGCGCCCTCGCCTGGCTGGGCGGCACCCCCGTGCCCCTGGCCGTCCTGGCCGGAGCGGCTGGCTTCGCCGGCTTCGTCGGCCTCGCCCTGGCCATCACGAGGTACCTGACAACAACACGTGCGCAGGACTGAGCCCCGATGGCCGCTCTCACCCGTGCCCGTCCCGCCAGAAGGTCCACCCGCTGCCGGGGAGCTGTGATGGCCCCACTGACGTTCGCCTACCAGCACATACCCGGCGTCACCGTGATCTCAATGGCCGGAGACCTGGACGCCGCCAACGTCGACCAACTGGACGCCTTCGCCAGCCGGACGCGCCGGCAGCCGGGCGATCACCTGGTGCTCGACCTGAGCGAGGTACCGCATCTCGACCACTCAGGCCTGCGCGTCCTGCTCAACGTCCGAGCCCTGGTCCGCCGGCACGGGGGCGACCTGCACCTGGCGTCCCTGCAGCAGGCACCCACCCGGCTGCTGAACAACACCGGGGCCAGACTCGTCCTGACCGTGCATCACAGCGTGGAACAGGCCATCCTCGCAGCGCTGCACGCACGTGCGTGATCCTGGCAACGGGTCAGCAGCCCGGTCGTCGCCGTCGTGCTGTTGCGCTGACGGCAGACCACGGCCGGGCGCCGGGGGCGGCCCGTCGGCGCACGATGTGCTCGATCTCGAGGAAAGGGCCTGGCGTTCCTCCCAGGAGAAGGCCAGGCCCCTCTCCCACCCTGGCATGCTGACGGCCGTCGATCATCGCGGGCTGGCTGCGAGGGGGTCAGGCTTCGTCGTCCCACAGGTCGTAGTCGTAGGGCTCGCCGCGGGCCAGCCGTTCGGCGCGCATCTGTTCGCGTTCGGCGTCGGTGATGCCGGTGATGTACTCCCACATGCTGACCCGCTGGACCTTGCCACGGGCCAGGTCGTGCTGCAGCACGATCCGGGAGGAGCGGCCCATCTCCTGCTCTTTGACCACCCAGGGGTCGGTCGCCTCCCATGGCACGTCGGCCCAGGAGGCGTTCTCGGCGATCTCGATGGCCGCGCGGTGCGCGGGGGAGCCGTGCTGGCGGGGCCCGTCGGCCAGGGGTTCCCAGCAGGAGGCGCACCGCACCCACGCCACCTTGTCGAGCTGGCCGACGTCGGGGTCGACGACGACGTCCTGGACACCGGCGGCCGGGTCGGCGGTGTTGACCAGGGCGTTGACCACAGGCCCGGTGTAGGCGACCTGCAGGAAGGAGGACTTGCAGTACGGGCAGACCGGCACCCGCTTGGTCGCCGGCAGCCGCTCGCCCAATGCCTTCTCCTGCGCACGCCGCTCACGCTCGGCTTCCTGCTCGGCGAGGTGGCGCTGCCACACCGCGGCCGCCTCGACCGGCAGCAGCACGGCCTCGCTGCGGCCCGGGCCGCGCCGGGTCAGCACGACCGGGTCGCCGCCGCCGGCCGCCTCGATGAGTTCGGCCAGGCGGGCGCGGGCGTCCCGAATCCCGATCTTCTTCATGATCCGCATTGTGTACACAACCCGACGCGGGTCGGACGGGAACCCGCACACCGACTGGGGCTCCAGATGGGCCGCCCCGGCGTCGCCCACGGAAATCCTTTGTGTACACAATCGAACGCCGTTCATGATCGTTTTACGTTAAGGCGGGCGGCTACCGGCGTCTGGCGCGCTTGGCCAGAATGTCGGCCAGCCGGTCCTGCAGGGTCCGCTCCGGCTCGGCGGAGGCCTCGGCGGTACGCGCGGTGGTGGCGGTGTGGGCGAGCTGGCGGGCGAGGGCGACGACTTCGGCCTTGCGGGCGGCGTTGTCGGCGTTGCGGGCGGCGTTGGCCTCCAGCCAGGCCTGGTGTCGGCGGCCGTCGTCGTCCACCCGCAGGGCCACCGCGCGGGACTGGCCTGGTGGCGGCTCGTGGGGCGCGTTGCCGCTGCCGGTCATCAGGTCGGCCAGGCGGTCCTGCAGGGGGGCGCGCACCACGGTGTCGGCCGGGTCGACGACCCGGTCGTCGGCCGGGGGCGGTGCGGTTCCGGTGGTGCGCGCCGCGGCGATGGCGCGGGCCTGGGCGACGAGCTCGTCCTTGCGGGCGGCGTTTTCGGCGTTGGCCGCCTCGTTGGCGGCCATGAGTGCGGCGTGCCGGCGGCCGTCGTCGTCGACCGCGATGATCGGCGGCGGGACGATCACGGAATCGAGCCTGCCGGGCTGCGGAGAGCCATCGAGGCTGTCGTTCGGGGGCGGGTTGGACCGATGCCCCCGGGAGGGGGGTTGCGGGGCGCTGGGGGCCGCTGAGGGCTGTGCGGCGTTTCGGGGCTCGAGTCGGGCGCGCAGTCGGTCCCGTTCGCTGTCCAGGCGTGGTGTGGTGGCGGTGTGGGCGAGTTGGCGGGCGAGGGCGACGACTTCGGCCTTGCGGGCGGCGTTGTCGGCGTTGCGGGCGGCGTTGGCCTCCAGCCAGGCCTGGTGTCGGCGGCCGTCGTCGTCCACCCGCAGGACGGCCGCGTGGCGGGCGGCGCGGCGCAGTTTGGCCAGGGTGCGGCCGATGCGCCAGCGCAGCACTCCGCACAGGTTGGTGGCGGTGGCGACCTGCGTGGTGAGCAGCTCGCGCGCCTCCGATTCGGGCATGTGCCGCAGCAGGAGCATGACCAGATGCGCCAGTTCGGCCAGCTCGGCGTCCGAGGGCACCTGGCCGTCTCGCTGCTGCGCCCAGTCCGGAGCCAGGCCCTTTACAAAGTAAAGGGCGGCGGCCTTCTCCTCGCCGGAATCTTGCCCCCCGAACACCGGCCGACGACGCGCCGGCCGGGACCCCTGTGACGGATGTGACTGGGGAGGGGGGAGTCCCTCGCGTGTATAAGGAGACGTGTGAAGTCTTCCACAGCCAAGAGCGGTCATGATCGGCTCGCGGGGGACGCCGCGGCGGGCCACCGCTGAGCCGTACCGGACCACCTCCGACTCCGCCAGGCCCTCATCGACAGCGGCCTTGGTCTGGCCGCCCTTGGCGATGGTGATCGGGTTGTCGATGTGCCGGCGCAGCGCCTCAGCCAGCGTCTTGGGCAAGTCGTCCGGCAGCGCGGCCAGGTCCATCACCAGGGCGTAGCAGGCCTTACGCTCGGGGGCGGCCGCGTGCACCTGACGCAGCAGCCCGGCCTCCATCAACCGGCCCAGGTCGATCCACCCGGTGCGCTTGCTGACCTGGTGCTTGGCCGCGTACTTCTCCAGCGCCTCATCGATGTCACCGATCAGGCCGCGCTTGTCGGCGCACCTCAGCTGCAGGTGCTTGCCCAGCCGGTACGCGCACAGATGGAGGTGCTCCCCCCGCGAGACCAGCAGCTGCACCAGCCGCCACCACAACTCCGGCGCCAGCCGGGGCAGCTCGTCAGGACCTTCGTAATGCGCGTACCGCCACGCCCACGGCGCCGGCTCGCCGACGTGCTCGTCGCCGGGCCCGGAATCGGGCGGCGGAATCAAGGATGCGGTTTGCGAACGCCCCGGCGTGTCTTCAGGGCGCAGTGGGCTAACCGCCTGGCTGCCTGCTATGGTCGTCCCCAGACGTGAAAAATCCCGTCGAGGTCGATCCGCTCTTCGCCCGCCAAAGCATCGGAGCTGATCGTTCCAAAACGCGACTTAGTTGATGAAGTTGTCTGCAACGCCGCCCCGCATCCAGCGGGGCGTTTTTTGTTGTCCTGGGCCACTCCGGTCAAGATCGATGAGTAGTCAGTCCCGCATCCTTCCATGAACGCGCCGTATGTGGTGCCGTACGCGCCGACGTTGTGCCTGGCGTGTCGCGCATGGCGACCCCAAACAGGGCGGGAGGGGCGCAGATCGGGCACCGACGCACGAGGGTGGGGCGGGCCGGCCGCGTACGGCGCCGACATGACCAGATCATTACCAGACTTCTTGACAGACAGCCCGAATCCCTTTACTAGCAGTTCGTGATCTTTGTCAGAATCCCTGCTTACGCCCCATTTCGGGGTGTTTACGGCGTGTCGGACCGGCACGCCGTCGCGCCGGTCCGTTGCGTGCCGGGCGGGCGCCCCGGGGTCCCCGCCCGGCATCGGCCAGGCGGGGATCCGCACCTTCACTTCGTCCGCCGGCCCTTTCCGTTGACCCGCGTCGACCGGCGCAGGTCCCCGGTCGTACGCGATCCGGGCGTGGTCGTCCTCCTGGCCCCAGTCCGGGCGCTGGTACGCCTCGGCGGCCTCGCGAGTCAGGCGGCTCTGGGCCTTGCGGTAGGACGCGTCGGGCTTCTGTGACATGGTGGACCTCCCTGCTATGGGGGCCCCGGGCGTGCGTTCTTGGTCGGATGAACGCCTGGGGCTTTGTCGTGTTGGGGCGGACGCCCCGGGCACCCCGCCCGGCCGTAAGCCGGGCGGGGACCCGCAGCAGCCGCAGCGGCTCAGCGATGGTCACGTGGCGAGCTCCCAGCCGTGGCAGGACAGGCAGGCTCCATAACGGGTGGGGATGCAGTACGTCTGTTCGACGCCGCACTCGGGGCACACCCGGCGGGCGGCCAGCGCCTTGCCCAGCGCCTGCAGCTGGGCGGCAGTGGGGGTACGGCGCGGCTTGGCCTTGGCGACCTCGTACAGGTAGGCCACCCGCACCCCGGACCGGTAGCGGCGCGAGCGCCACATGAGCTGAGCCGCCGGTTCCTGGCCGCCGGGCCGCAACCCGGCCGCGCGTAGCTGCCTGCGCGTGGCCAGCCCGTCGGGCGCCATCCGCCAGGGGAAGGTGGGCAGACCGCCGAAACGGCGCCCGGTGGGGTCCCAGAAGACACGGCGGCCCATCAGCCCACCACCCCGAGCATGGCGATCAGCTCGTCCGCCTCGGCCGGGCTGGCGGCCATGCGGTGGCACAGCCGCCGCACGAGCGCCTGGTCGTCGGAGTTGGGCTGCGTCGACCCGATCTGGCGCTGATCGCGTCGCCGTACCGGCGGCCGGGCCGGCTCGTTCGAGCTGGCGGGGCCGGTGGCGTCCCGGCGGCCGCGCGGCCGCGCCAGCGCGGCCGCCGGGGATGGCGGGGACGGTTCGGTGGTCTGCCGCAGGGTGGCGGGGGGCTCCGGGTCGTCCGGGGCCGTCTCCTGTTCGAGGTCGCGCAGCCACGCTTCGGCGGCGGCTGCCTGCTCATGCGCAGTGGTGATCAGGCCGGCCAGGCGGGTACGCAGCTTCTCCAGGTCGGCCATCCACCGCTCGGCGGGCCGCTGGCCGCTGACCGCCGCGAGGCGGGTGTGGAGGCGGTCGGCCTGGTTGGCGACGTGGCGGTGCGGGCAGCTACGGCCCAGCTCCAGCACCTCCGCCGGGGTGGCGAGGGGCAGACGCTCCAGCAACGCGCCGATGGCCTCGACCTCGGACAGCGTGGCCGTGGTGGGGGTCTCAGCCATGGTCGCCTCGCTCCGGGTCGCACGGCCCGGCCGTGCAGGCGTCGCATTTCGCCTGGCCGCCGGCGAAACTCCAGAAGTCGGCGAGCGCCTTCTCCGCCTCCGCCATGTCGGCGAAGTGCGCCAGCCCGTCTTCGTCCTCGTCGTAGGCGTACTGGCAGCAGGTGCAGGTGACCGTCACGCACGTGTGGCCGAGCTGGCGCGGGTTCCAGGCATCGGTGAGGTTCACCGCCCAGCCGGCTGCTTTCTCCTGGGTCGGGAAGTGCGGCACGCCATCTGCGTCGTCGAAGTCTTCGCCGTCGCGGTTGGTCAGCACCCAGCAGGGCGTGGTGGTGTCCGTCATCGGGTCACCGCCCCGGCGGGCATCTGGTCCCAGGTGCGGCCGTCGAGTTCGCGCCCGGCCTGGTGCTTGCTGACGACGCGGCGCATCCGGACGCTGCCCTCAGGCGAGGCCTCCGCCGGGGCCTCCGAGGGGGGCAGGGTGTGGCCGTCGGGCGGCACGTCGACCTGGCGGCCGCCGCCGGACAGGTCCGGGGTCCACTGGCCCCACTGCTTGAAGAAGAACGGGACCTCGGCGGCCTGGCATTGATCGCGCAGGGTGCGCAGCCAGTCCGGGTGCGGCGGGCGGGCGCCGGGGCCGGACTCGCCGCCGGCGATGACCCAGCCCACACCCCCGCCGGGGCCGACCCGGCCGGCGAGGCTGGCCAGCAGTTCGCCGCCCCACCCTTGGAAGGACTCCATCCACTCCACGCCCAGCCAGGACGACAGGTCGACGGGGCCCAGCAGGGGTTCGACGCTGAGGAACCGGACGGCGGCCGGGGTGCGCAGCAGCGCGGGGATGCGGATGTCGGCCCAGCGCTGGCTCTCCACGCTGACGCCGAGCCACACGTTCGGCAGCGGCCACACCAGCGGGGTCGGAGCGTCGAGCAGGGCCAGGTCGGCCTCGCGGGCGCGCAGATGCGCCTCGATCCGGGGCAGCAGGGCGGCCATGCGCGCGTGACGCTTGGTGAGAACCTGGAAGGTGTGCTTGGGCGCCCACCACATCCGGGTGAACACCTCGACGATGAAGTCGTCCGGCACAGCGTCGTGGAACAGGTCGCCCATGGAGTTGACGAACACCATGCGCGGGTCGCGCCAGCGCAGCGGCGCGTCCAGGACCTCACGCACCAGCCGTACGTTGGCGAAGGCGCCGGGCCCGTTCCAGCGGTTGTCGATCGCCTCGGCGTAGCAGTGGTCGCAGCCCTCGCTGACCTTGGTGCAGCCCCGCACCGGGTTCCAGCTGGTGTCGGTCCACTCGATCGCGGTGTTGAGGTTCATCGCGTCACCTGCCGCACGCTGGCCAGCTCGGCGTAGCGGGTGATCTGCACGGCCAGGACGGCCAGCGCGGCCGCCTCGAGGACGGAGACGGCCAGCACCGCCGGCGTGCGCGGGCCCGCGGCCCACACCACGATCAGGGCGGCCAGCGGCGGCACGCAGAACGCGGCCAGGTTCACCGCCAGCTGCAGCCACTTACGCGAGACGCGGCGCACATCGCCGCGGCCGTCGCTCTCCCACTCGAACATCGGCAGGTCGGAGACCCCGTCGACCAGCGCCTGCAGGCGCGGCCCGAGCCGGTCGCGTACGTACCGGCCGATCGCGGTGATCATGTGGTCGTTGTGCAGGTGCGTCCAGCCGAGCACGATCCCGGCCAGGGGGAGCACCAGCAGCAGCTCCAGCCGTCCGGCCGTGGCGGTGACGGCGGCGATCGCCGCGGCCGCGGTCAGCGTGGCGTACAACAGGTTGTCGCGGAAGCCGATCCGGGAGCGCTGTTCGGCTTTCAGGGCGTCGTACTCACCCAGCAGCACCGTAACGGCGGCCGACGGCTGCCGAGCGTCGTCGTTCCGTTGCGGGCTCATGCGATCCTCCCGGCGATGATCAGGGGCAGCGCGGCGGCCAGGAGGAGGAGATCGGCGAGCATGAGGTCGACGGCCAGCCGGATCAGGCCGTTCTTGGCCTGGGCGATCCTCGACAGCAGGTGCAGGTTGTCGGCGGCTTCCCGGGCGCCGCGGCCCTGACCGGCCAGGGTGGTCAGCAGGTCGGCGCCGGACCGGGCGCGGGCGTGGGCGACGAAGCCGGTCCCGCCGGTGCGGGGCAGGCGCGGCCGCACCGTGAGCAGCAGCACGACCGCGACCAGGGCCAGGACCAGCCCAGCCAGCCACAGCGCGACCGCGCCCCACGCCGGCGTGCTCGGGCCGGCCGCGGCCAGCGCGACGATGGCCGTCAACCAGCCGAGCGTGAACGCCAGCAGGGTGTTGGCCTTGGCGTCGACGCGGGCGAGCTCGGCGCGCACCGCGTCGGTTTCGCGTGCCAGCACCGTCAGCGCGCCGGGGAAGACGGCCGCATCGGTGGTTTGCGTCATGATGGGAACAGCCCTTTCTGATCTATCGGGTGGATGGGGTTGTGCGGGCGCGCCCACCGCGGCCGGTCTTGGCGGATAGACCGCGGTGATGCGCGCCCGTCCCGGGGTGTGGTCAGGCGGACGGACGCCTGGCGGCCGGGGTCTTCAGCCGCTGCCAGGGCGATGCGGTCGCCATCAGCGCGTAGGCCAGGGCGGCCAGCGCGGACTGCACCAGCAGGTCGCCGTCGGTGAAGCTCGTGTCGGCCAGGTCGTCGGCCTCCTGCAGGTGGTTCAGTGCCCGGCCGTCGACGTCGAGGGCCAGGGCGTACAGGAGGGCCAGCAGGGTGTGTGCGACGGCTGCCTCCTGCGCGTCGGCCTGACCGTCCGCGATGCAGGCGTGCAACTGGTCGCCAGCCTCCGCCAGGCGCTCACCGCCGCGCCGGTCGCCCAGCAGCGCGCCGGTGGCGCCGAGCACGGCCTGCAGGACGGCGTGGTCGATCGGGTGGGCCAGCAGGCCGGGATTCTGGCGGGCGCGTTCGGCGGCGCAGGCCAGCAGGTGCCGGGCTTCGGCGTGCGGCGGCCGCTGGATGGTCGTGGTGGTCATCGGGAATCTGTCTCCTCGGTTGAGTCGGCGAGTGGCCGGGTCTACGGGGGCGGTGTGCGGGGTGTACGCGGTGTTCATGCGGTGCCGGTCATGGCGCCGTACAGGACGGCGGCGCGCAGCGCGAAGCCGGCGCCGTCGTCGTCGGGCTCGCGCTCGTCGTCGTTGGCCGACTGCAGGTCCGCCGCCATGCGGCGCAGCCGCAGATCGTCCTCATCCGTGGCGGCCGCGAGGAACTCCAGGACCGGCTCGGCGTTGCGGAGCACCGCGAGCGGGTCGTGCCTGCCGGTGGTCAGCCGGCTGACCCAGTTCAGCGCGGCGGCGCGGGCGTGGGCGAGGTTGAGCGCAGCTGGGTCCTGGCTGCGCAGGTTCGCCAGCAGGGCCGGCGGCGTGGCTGGCGGCGTGGCCGGGGCGGGCGGCTCGGCGGGTTGGCCGCCGGGCTCGGTCTCCGCGAACCAGGTGGTCCAGTCGGTGTCGTCGGTCATGATCGTCCTTCCGGTGGTGGTGTGGTTCGTTCGTGCGGGTCGTCGTCCGGGCTGCCGGCTGGTGGTCAGCAGCGGCACCGAACGGGGCCTGCAGCCGTGAGCGCTCCTTGATCGTTCTCAGCGCCAACGGCTATCCACCGGTTCCTCACCCCCGTACTGAGTGCTGCGGGTGGCCGGCGTGGCGATGAGGGCCAGGGCGGCGGCCACGGTCTCGTGCAGCGTCGTGCGCACGGGCACGCCGTGGCGGCGGGCCACATAGATCAGGTACCGGTTCCGCTCGGGATTCGGGCAATCCGGAGGGCAGCCGAGGACGGCGCGGCCGGTCGCGACATCGAGGCCGAATTCAACGTTGGTCGTGAAACCGGGCAGGGTACGCAGGTCGCGCGGTATCCAGAAGAGGATGGCGTCGGCGGCGGCGCGGGCGTCGGTCTCCCAGCCGACCTGATCGTCGTAGTGCTCGGCGCGCTTGCCGCCTCGCGACTCGGGCGTGAGGACGATGAGCTTCTGGCCGGTCCACTGGGCGGCCAGTTCCTCGATGGCGGCGGGACGCCAGGATTCGACGTCGCCGCCGGCGCGAGGGGTCGGCCCGGCAAGGAAGACCGTCGGGCCGCAGGCCGGGATCGGCTCGCGGGCGTAGATCACGGTCATGGTGTGTGTCATCGGATACCTCCAGGCGTCGCGGTGGTCTGCTGCGTGGTCCAGGGCAGCGGGAGCCCGTCGCCCTGTTCGCGGGGGACCACGTGGATGTGCAGGTGAAAGACGGTCTGGGTGGCCTCGCTGCCCTTGGAGGTGATGATGTTCGCGTCTGGATGCCCGGCCATCAGCTCGGCGGCACAGGCCATGGTGCGGGCGGACACATCGGGGTCGACTCCGGCGTCCGCCACATGGGTGGTGGGGATGACCAGGACGTGCCCGTCGTTGACGCCGCCGCGTGGGCGGATGGCGAGCACCCCGTGGTCGTCCCACCGCCGAACGATGGCGGCCGGGGCCTCTCCGGCCGCGATGGCGCAAAACACGCAGGTTGTGGGCTGGGCAGTCATGGCTCGCTGAGTGAGGGGTTCGGCCAGCCGGTCGGGCAAGGCGGTGTTGACGGTCATGGTGTGGTTGCCTCCTTCAGGCGCAGGTAGGGGGCTCGGGTCTACGGGCGGCTGTGCGGGGTGCCGCGGCGGGGGCAGTCGGGCGGGCAGCCGGGGCACAGGTCCGGCTCGGTGTGCGGGGCTCCGCCGGCGACGTTCCACAGGTGCTCGCTGGTGCGGGGCGTCTCGCCGCGGCTCAGGTCGATCTCGTGGGCCTGGCGGAACAGCGGGCCGATCTGTTCGGCGATCGTCACGAGGTCGGCGTGGGCGCGGGCGAGGTTTTCCAGGGCGTCGAGCACGGCCTGGTCGATCGGGTACTCGCCTTCCAGGTGCCGGCTGTAGGTGCGGATCGCGGTGGCGGTGAAGTCGTCCACGGCCGCGATCTCGTCCAGTTCGTGGGCGACCTGCCACATGTCGAGCGGGGCGTGCGCGGCGGCCACGGCGTTGAGGTCGGCCGCCGCGGCGGCGATCGGGTTGACGGTCATCGGTCCTCCATTCGGTGACGGTGCGTGATGTTCGGCGGGCTGGTGGCGCGGTGCGATCCCGGGACGGTTGTGGGGTGTGGGGGTCTGGAAGGTTGGGGGGTCTGCGGGCTCCCAGACCCGGGAACCCCCAAGTTCCCGGCCCCCGCACACCCCCACACAGGCGGCTGTTTCCGCTGGTCGGATGGGTGTGTGGGGCACACGTGCGGGGGTGTGGGGGCGTGGGGGCCGCACGTGGGACCCCCACACTCACGCGGCGGGCCACGCGGCGACCTCCGCCGGCACGTCCAGCTCGCCGCGGGCGATACGCTCCGCAGCCGTCTGCAGGTCAGCCCGCTCGTAGCCGCGGCCCCGCTCACCGTTGCGCAGGAACGCGTTCGGCAGCGGCGTGACGGTCAGCGGGCGCAGCAGGTCGGCCAGGGCGGTCGTGCTCAGCTCGAGCGCGGCGCCGAGTTCCTCGCTGTGCAGCCGTCCGGTGCGCTGGGCGTCGAAGACGGCCAGGGCGCGGCTCAGGATCTCCGGCAGCGGCCGCGCCGCCGCCGGGGCGGCGGGGGCGGCGGGCAGGGGGCGGATGTGCTCAGCGCGCAGGGCGTCGCTCTGGCGCGGCCGGGGCAGGTCGGGCCAGGAGGCGGCCGAGCTCATCGCCGGGGCGGGTTTGCGGGTCAGCTCGCGCAGGTCGGGCCAGGAGGTGGCGTCCGGGCCGCACGGCACGGGCGCCAGGTGCGGCCGGGCGGGCGGAGCGGCGGGCGCGGTGGCGGGAGGGGTCTGGCGTACCCCGGCCAGCTCCTCCTGGACGCCATCGAGGTCGGTGAAGGCCTTGCGCATCCGGGCGTAGCGGGTGGTGTAGACCTGGCCGGCCACCTGGCGGGCGGCCGGGTCGAGCTCGGGGCGGATGCGGGCCACGGCCTGGGCGGCCTGGACGATGTCGCCGGGCCGCATGAAGTAGGAGCGGAACGGGCGCGGCGTCGCCTGGCCGGCCTGGATGAAGCCGCAGCCCACGCCGGGCAGGTCGGCCAGGGACAGGCCGCGGTTCCAGCCGAACAGGAAGGAGAGCTCCTCCTCATCGGTCACATACATGCCGACCCGGACGTCGGACTGCTTCTTGACGTTCGCCGAGATCATGTCCTGCGTCGCGCGCAGAGAGCTGATGACCACGTTGCAGGCCTCGTTGCGGCCGATCCGCAGCAGCTCCTCCAGCGCCTCGCGCAGGGCGCGCAGCACCGGGTCGCGGTTGGCCGGGGCGAGCGCCTCGGCCCCTTCGTCCACGATGACGACGATCTCGGGCAGCTCGCGGCTGACCGGCATCAAGCTGGAGTTGGCCTGGATCTTCAGGGCGCGGGTGGACTTCTTGCGGTCCTTGGCGATCGCCAGCGCGGTCTCGGCGATCGTCACCGCCTCCTCGGGGGTGGCGGCGGCCCAGTCGACGGCCGGCCGGTCCGAGCCGCCCTCCAACCACGGGTGCAGCCAGGCCTGGCTCATGCCGCCGCCGTTGAGGTCGATGTGCCAGACCAGCGCGTCGCGGCACAGCCCGATCCCGGCGGTCAGCGCGTGCAGCGTGGTGGTCTTGCCCGACCCCTTCTTGCCGGTGACCAGCGCGGACGCCTCGCGCAGCATCACCTCGGCGGGGCTGGAGTCGCGGTACTCGCCCAGCGCGAAGGGCTCCAGGATCGAGCGGGGCCGGTAGTCGGCCGGGTAGTCGATGTTCTCGGTCAGCCGGTTGACCGTGGCCACCCGCAAGACGACGGCGCCGCGGTGCTCGCCCGGGGTGATCTCCACGCCGCAGCCCTGGGGCAGGCGGGCATCGGTGGCCAGCGCGTCGGCGGCCGCGGCGAGCTGGGCGCGGGTCGACCCCGCGCCGGGCAGGTCCACGTGCACGTCGTAGCCGCACCGGGTCGGCCACGGCACCACGCCGGTGACCTGCACCCGCATCCGGCACACCCGCTCGATCCGGCGCTCCCACTCCTCCCCGGCCTGCGCGGTCCGCCTCAGCACCAGCGCCCGGCCGGTGCCCTGCGAGCGCGCCTTACGGCCGGTCGTGCGCCCCACCGGGGCCAGGACCCCGGCCGCCATCGCGCCCAGGCCCAGCGTGGCCCAGGCGCCCTGGCTCCACAGGCCGGCGGCCAGCGTGTAGGTCACCCACGACCCGGCCCCGAGCCAGCAGCACAACCGGTACAGCAGCCCGGCGGGCGGGTGGGCCAGGTGGGCCGAACGCAGCACGCTGGCCACGGCGCCGACTGCGGTGGCGGCCCCGCCCCACCAGGGGTCAACAGCGGCCAGGTCGCCGGCGACGGCCACGGCGGCCAGGGCGAGCGCGCCCTGCGCGGTCGCCGTGACCGCTCCGCGCGGCTTGAGCGACCAGTCGGCCTTGACGGTGGTCTTGGCGGGTGTCTTGGCGGCCATCACAACGATCTCCAGTCATCGGTGGTGCAAGTCGTCAGCAGAAAAATCCAGATCGGTTCCACACGCTCGGGTCGGTTCCGCCCGGCATCCCGGCCGGTCAGGGCCGGGATGCCGTACGCAACCCCACCCGGGCGGGGTCAGACGTTCCATGCCTGTTCGTTGGTGCGCGGGGCCTCCTCACGCTTGAGGTCCTCGGCGTGGACCTGCCGGAACAGGGCGCCGATCTCCTCGGCCTGCGAGACGAGCTGGGCGTGCGCCATGTACAGCTGGCCCAGCGCCTCGACCACGGACTCGTGGATCGGGTACTCGCCCTGCAGGCGGACGGTGTAGGTGCGCAACGCCATGCCGACGTTCGCCGGCACCTCCGGAAGCTGGTCCAGCTCCCGGGCCACCTGGAACATGTCGATCGGGGCGTGCGCGGCCGCGGCGGCGTTCAGCTCGGCAGCCGCGGCGGCAAGCGGGTTCGCACTCATGCGGGTCCTCCTCGTGTAGGTGCTGGATGCGGTGTGGGGGTGACGGCGCCGGTCCTGACCGGTCGCCATGGCCTGGGTCTCCTCTGGTTGCTTGCGGAAGAAGCGCAGTTCGGTGCCGCACGCGCACCGGACCGTCCGGCCGTCCTGGCCGGGCGGGATCGTGGTGGTGTGCCAGGTGCCGCAACTGGAGCACTTGGCGCTGCCGGTGACGGCCTGGCCGTCGCGGTCCCAGTCGTCGGGCGGGTCTTCAATCGGCGCGCGGAAGAACCGGATCCGATGGCCGCAGGGGCAGGTGACCCAGACGTCGTCTTTGTCGCTGGGGATGATGGCGGTGTTCCTGGCTCCGCAGCGCGGGCACTCGGCGCTCGCCTTCAGGGCCGGGTCGCCGTCGCCAGCCGACGTCGTCTCCGGCGTCTCAGCGGCCGTTTCGGCCTGGCTGCCGGTCTCAGCCTCGGCGGCCTCGGCTTTGCGTGCCTTGCGGCGGCGCCAGGCCTCGGCCAGCACCGCGACCAGAGCCAGGATCGGGCCGGTCACCGGCCCATGCCAGCCCAGGATGGCCGCGGCGCGACGCCGGCGAGCGCGGAAGCTGCCCTCCCGGCCGCCGACCGTGGCGGCCCGATAGGCGGCCGACACACGACGGCCGGTCTTGCGGTCAGCCCACACCGCCGCCTTGCGAGCACCCATCACGGCGGCCCGGGCAGCAGCGCGGGCGGCCCGACCGGCCCGGCCGCCGGTCTTGCGGTTGACCCAGGTGGCGGCGCGGCGGGCACCTCGGGTCACCGTCTTGGCGCCGGCAGCAGTCTTGCGGGCCACCGTGCGGGTGGCTGTGCGAGTGGCCTGGCCTGCGCCGACGACCTGACGACGGACTGTGCCCATCGCCGTCGGGCGCTTGCCCGCGGCCTGCCGGCCGCTGCCGTGCCCACCGCTGTGACCACTGCCGTGCCCGCCGGCGCCCCGTCGACCAGCCCGGCCCGGACGGGCAGAACGGGAGGGGGAGGCGTGCCCAGCAGCCGCAGGCGCGCCCGCGGCCGGGCGGCCTGTGCGCCCCGCACGAGGCGCACCCGCGCGGCCTGACCTGCTGGAGCCGGTGCTGAACAGCGCACTACCAGCGGACTTGCCGAACGGCTTCCGGCCGCCGAACAGGCCGCCGGAAGCCGACTTGCCGCTCTTGGAGTTCGACCCCGTCGTCCAGCCGGTGCCGGACTGCGCCCGGCCCTGGCCACGCCGGTGGCGGATGTAGGCCACAGCGCCGCCACCGGCCAGCACACCACCGGCGACCAGCCCGGCCAGGCCGGTGAGCTGGTAGAGCAGCCCCAGCACCACCGTGGCGCCGGTCGCGCCACCGACGGCCAGGTGACCGGCCGGGATCCCCTCCGGGTCCTCCTCAACCTCCTCCTCGTGCTCCTCGTGCTCGGCCTCCTGGTCGACGTCGTCGACCGGCAGCTCCTCGACCGGCTGCGGCGCCGGGCGGGTCTCCTCGAAGCTCTCGACCGGCTCAACCGGCTCGACCATCGGGTCCTCGTGCGTCATCAGTGCTCACCTCCCGTCCGGCGGGGCCGGGGCTTGGGGGTCGGTGGGGGAGAGACGGCGGCCGCCAACCGGTGGCGGGCCGTGTTGATCGCGGGCAGCGCCGACAGCCCGGCCACCAGGCCGGACAGCCACGCCACCATCGGCTCGGGAAGCGGGGTGAAGGTCAGCCCCCACCAGGCCGCGGCCGACAAAACGGCGATGGCCACCAGGTGGCCCGTCACCGACTCGGCACGGTGTCGCTTGGCCCGGCTCATCGGGGCACCTCCGCCGACGGCCAGTCCAGCCAGCAGCACACCGTGCGGCAGGTCGGCTCCGCGCGCACCTCGTAGCTGTCGGCCAGCGCCTTGACCAGGGCCAGGCCGTGCCCGCCCTCGCCCTCGCCCCGAGCCGCCCTCACCAGGACGGGCCCCATGTCGATGCAGGTCACCCCCACCGAATGGGCGTTCGGGTCCACCTCCAGCTGCAGCGCGTACCGGCCGCCCGGCGCGCCGGACACGGAGTGCAGGATGGCGTTGGTCGTCAGCTCGCTGACGACCAGGACGACGTCGTCGACGCGGCCGCACCCGGCGGGCAGCACCTCACGCGCCCAGGCGCGAGCCTGGCCGATGGAGGCCGCCGTGCCGTCGAACGAGCGGGCACACGCCGTCGGCACGCTGATCGTGGCCGCCATCACGCCGCCCCCCGGTGCGTCGACGGGACGGCCGCCTGCGCCAGCAGCACCACCGGCCGCGCCCCCGCGGGCGGCACCTGGCCGTGCTCGGCCAGGTGCTCGCGCACGTAGACCAGCGGATCCGGCTCGCCGAGCACGGCGGCCGCCACGCTCGCCCTGGATGCGGCCAGCAGCTCGCTGTAGGCGGCCGCCAGCATCACCAGCTCGTTGTGGGACAGCCCCTGAACAGCGGAAACGGTGGTGGTGCTCATGCCGCCGCACCTCCCACCCCGGCCAGGAAGGCGTGCACGTCGGCGCAGCGCACCAGCACGTCACAGTCGTTCTCGGGCACATCCAGCCGGAACCAGCTCTCGCCGGCGTGGCGGGCCACGACCGCCTGGCAGGCCAGGCTCACCCCGCTCGCCAGCCAGGTGACCAGGAGACCGGCCGCGTCGGGCACCTGCACGACGATGGTGTCGGCCCGGCTCCAGTGGGCGGTCAGCACACCCGTGCCCCACCGGCCGAACATGCCGCCGGCCTGGCGCACGGCGATCGTGCGCTGCCGATCGGGCAGCAGCATCGCCAGCTCGGCGTGCCAGTCGATCAAGTCGTCCTCGTCACCCAGCGGCACCTCGCGCAGCGTGGCGTTGACGAACTGTTCCAGCACCTTGGTCGAGCAGTACAGGACCGCCTCGCCGCCGCCGGCCTGGGGGTCGTCGGGCGCGATCGTGATGACGGTGTGGCCGGGCTCGGTGTGCGGGCCGAACACGACCCGGTCCGGCCCGATCCACCGCGCCGAGTCGAGGTAGTCGATCAGGAGCGTGCGGGAGAACGTGGCGCCCGCGGCCAGCTCGCTGCCGTGGTCGACGTAGGCCAGCGACACCGCGTACGGGTCAGCCGCGTCGTAGAACAGCGTCCCCAGGTACCGATCGTCGGGCCGGCCGGCCGGGAACAGGGTCAGGTGCTCGGTCACGATCGGCTTCATACCGGCGCCCCCTCGGCCAGCTCGTCTCGAAGCGTCGCGGCGGTCCCGGGCGCGCATCGCAGCGTCCTGCGGATCTCCTCCGCGCTCGGCTGCCTGCCGATCTCGCCCTGGCCGATCAGCCCGCGCAAGATCTCCCGGTGCTCATCGATCGATCGACGCGGCGCGGGATCGGCCTCACGCGGCGGCTCGATCGATCGACGCCGGGGACGATCGACGGCAGGCTTACGCGTCCGATCGATCGACCCGGTCGACTCTGCCCCCTCGATCGATCGACCCTTCGGCGGCTCGATCGATCGACGCTCCCGAGGATCGATCCGGACAGTCTCGATCGACTCGATCCACGCACCCGTCTCGATCGAGTCGATCGACACGGCGGGCGTCGGCGCGATCGAGGCAGGCGCGACCAGGGCATGCGTGGGTCGATTGACCGGCACGATCGGGATCGGCCGACCGATCACCAGCCCGCCGACCATCGACAGCTCACCCTTCTTGACCGCCCGGCGATCGGCCTTGGCCTGACGGCCCAGGATCCGGCGAGACAGCCGGCGATCGCGGCGGCTGGCGTCCGGGCCCACGCCGTACCGGTCGATCCACGCGGACTCCCACGCCTGATCCGGCGAGCATGCCGGGCCACGAGCGGCGGCGATGCTGGCGGCCTGCCACGACAGCCGCGGGTAGCGCACCCGCCGCCACAGCGCCGTCCGCAGCTCGGCCAGCGACCGACCGCTCTTGCGCTGCCGGCGGGCCATCACGGTCAGCTCCCACAGCCCGACCCCCAGCAGGGAGGCCAGGCCGCGCACGATGCCGACCTGCAGCCCGTCCGAGCCGAACGCCTCGCCGACGGCCCCGTGCCAGACGTTCATCGCCGCGGCGGTCAGCGCCAGCAGCCACGTCCACGCCCGCAGGCGCCCGGTCGGCTTCTCCGCCTCCAGCGCCTTGTGCGTCAGCCACGCCAGGTACCAGGCGCTGCCCTCCAGCGCCACCGGCACAGTGAACGCCAGCCCGCCCAGCTGCATGACCTGCGTGCCGAACTCCAGCTGGCCGTCCCACGCGATCGCGATCGGCGCGCCCATGGCGATCGCGCCGACCAGCAGCGGCACCCGCCCAGCGACCGCACGAACACTCGCCTGGGCTGCCTTGCCCAGCCAGGCCCGGCGTTTCTGCCACAGCCTGGCCATCTCGGCGTTGTGGGCCCGCTGGGCCTGGGCCTTGCGCTCCTGACGCTCGGCACGCGCCTGTGCGGCCTGCTCAGCCTGGCGCGCCTGCAGCTCCATCCGCTGCGCCTCGACGCGCAGCATGGTCTCGGCGCGCGTCGCCTCCGCCTCCGCCAGGCGTGTCTCGGCGTCGGCGGACGCCACCGCCCGGGCGGCCTTGGTGTCCCAGTAGGTGGTCATCAGGAACACACCCCCCGGTCGCTACCGTTTTCGCTGGTCAGAGGGGTGGTGTGGGGGTCACACGTGGGAGGGTGTGTGGGGTCCCACGTGGGGCCCTCACGGTCGGAGACGACACCGGCGTCGACCGGTGCCTGATCAGCAGGCCGGCGCCGGAACAGGTTGCGCCACGACCGGCGACGGCCGCGGTGCTCGTTGACGGCGGCCGCGACGTCGGCGACCTCGCGGGCCACGTCGATCAAGCCCCGGTCGACGACGGCGGTCAGCTCCGCCATCTGGTCGGCGACGCCGGCGCTCTGCTCGACGCCGGACGTCAGGGCGCTGGCCAGGCCACGCACCGCGTCGGCGATGTCGGCCAGGTCCTCACGCACCGCGCGCAGCTCGTGGACCTGGCCGCGCAGCTCGGCGAGCTCGCCGGCCACGGCCAGCACCGCGTGCCCGGTCGCGGCCTGCGCCGCGTACAACGCGGTCGCGGCGTCGTCGCCCTTGCGCAACGCCTGGCGACGCCGCTCGTTGTACGTGGAGGAGTTGTCGTAGAAGCGGTCCTTGTTCGCCGCGTCAGCCAGCAGGGCACGGGCCTCGTGGCCAGCGGACCTGGTGACCGGTCGGCTCTCTGCCTGGCTCTCCGCGTTCGCCTTGGCGATCAGCGTGTCGGCCAGGAGCATGACGATCTCGACCCCGGCCGCGCCGTCGATGTCGTTCTTCCAGTTCGCCAGCCCGTTGGTGGGGGCGATGGCGTCGCGCAGGTCGGCGAGCGTGTCGAGTGAACGCACCCGGGCCGGGGGACCGTAGGTGTCGCTCATCTGCCGCTCGACCTCGGCCACCTCGCGCGGGCCGTGAATGTCGAGCATCCGTCCGGCCGAGGTGAACACGCCGACGTGCGCCCACTTCCAGACGCCGTCAACAAGCTGCTGAACCAGCGCGAACGGCCAACCGGTCCGCTCATGCATCGCGGCGGCCAGGCGGTGGCACTGAGCGAACCCGAACAGCTCGACGGCGTCGGCGTCGACCACACCCGGGCGCAGACGGAACTCCGTCTGACCGTGGAAGCTGGGCTTTTCCAGCTTGATGGTCACCACGACGTCGGCCAGAGGCTGCCGAGCAGCCAGCTCAGCCAACACCGGGTAGCGCACGGGGTCCAGGGAGATAGGCGGAGCGGTGGTGGGGGTAGCGGTCGAGGTCATCAGGCGCACACCGCCTTTGCCGCTCCGAACTCGGAGCCCAACAGGGCCAGGACCTCGGACGGACGGAACCGGTGGAAGCCACCGGGGGTGCGAACGGAACGCAGCTTGCCGGCCTTCGCCCAACGGCTCACGGTCTTGGGGTCGACGCGGAACATCCGCGCCACCTCAACCGGCGTGAGCAGTTGTTCGTCGGCCGTTACCTGCGCAATGATGTTGTTCACGGGTCGTTTTCTCCTGCTTCGCAAGGTGGGGAACATGAAGCGATCCAGGTGGCCCCGGCGCTGGAATCGCTGGGGCCACACGCTTTTGTCAGGGGCTCGTGATCACCCTCTTTCGTGTGCGCTCGCGGTCGTAGTCGGTCGCAGAAAGACCTGGACGCTGGCAAATCCAGCACGTCAAAGCGCCATAGGCAGCCCACGTCACGTCGCAATAGGGGCAGATGCGGTGCCCTCGCGGCAGGTCAATGCCGAGACCGATCGTCTGTTCAGCGAGGGCAGCAGCGCCTACGCTTCGAGCAATACCGGTATTGTGATCCACAAGTACGATAATGAAACGGACACGAGGCGCTGTCAAGGGATCGCAAGACCGGTATTAGTCTCGGAAGTCACAAGGATCGCAATCTGTCCGGGACGGGATGCGCACAGAAGGGTGGTGTCGCTCATGATGGCTGTCCGGTACCGCGAGATCGCGGCGGATTTGCGCCGCGCGATCAAGGCAGGCGAGTACCTGCCCGGGTCGAGCCTGCCGACCCACATGGAGCTACTCGAGCGCTACCAGGTCTCGCGCACAACCATGAACACCGCCCTTGGCATTCTGGAGGCAGAACGCCTCATTCGCGGGGTGCCCGGTCAGGGCGTCTTCGTCCTCGACTGGCGTCCCGTTCGGGTTGCTTTGAGCCGTTACGCAGCCGTCTTGGAGCCCGGGGGACAGTTGGGCCCGTGGGAGACGGCCTGTCAGCGAGCCGGGGTCGCCGGCGGCATGATTACGGTCGAGGTCGACCGCGAGCCCGCCGATGCCGAAGTCGCCGAAGCGCTGGGGATCAGCCCCGGCGAGGAGGTGGTACGCCGAAGCCGTCACGCCACCATCGACCGGGCGACCGTTCAACTCCACACCGCCTACTACCCGGCCCAGCTTGTGGAAGGGACCCCACTCGCCGGGGCGGACAAGGTCACGGGCGGTGTATACGGCGCGATGCGCGCCGTGGGCATGCAACCGACCAGAGCTGATGAGAAGATCGGAACCCGCCCAGCCGCCTCGGAAGAGGCGGCTGAGCTTGCCCTCTCCCCTGGCGCCTTCGTTCTGACGGTTGACCGTGTGACCCGCGACGACGCTGGCCAGGCTCTGGAGTTCCTCCGCATGGTGATCGACCCAGCGCGAACCGAACTTGTGTATGACGGGCTGCCGCTGGTCCCTGCCCGAAGCTGACGGCCCAGGGCGCCCTACGTCGTTAACGGCGTTAAGGCCTGTAGGTGTCCTACAAATAGCTGTGAGGTTCCGAGGGCCGCCCGTTAACGGCGTTAAGACCTGTAGACAGCCTACTTATCGTCGCTCAGTCCCTTCCTCAAGATGGCGGCTGCGTCCTCAAGGATCTTCAGGATCGCGCGAGCTTTCGCGGGATGGCGGTGAGCCATCTGACGGAGTGCTCGCTGATCGCTGACCACGTTGGCGGCCCCTTCCAGCCGCAGTGCCTCGTTCAGGCTGACCTCTTGGAAAGGCTCCCCGCGGCCGGGCGCGGTCAGCGGCTCCGGGTTCACGGGCTGCGGCTGGGCGGGCGAAGGGGGAGTCGTTCTCCCACCGTCAGACGATGCGGGAGCCGACCGCTCAGGCTTGGGGCCCGGGGCCGACGTACCCAAGACCGGTGCTGGTCCAGGCTGAGAGAGCGGCTCAGTGATGGGCGCTATGGCCGGGGACAGCATGCCTGGGTCCGGCTCTGGCTCTGGCCAGATCTGCTGGTCGTGTGACAGCCTGCCGAGCCTGCGTGCGTCCTCCAGTTTGAGATCACCCTTGATGAGTGCCTGCTGGAGCTCCGGCTGCAGGCCAAGTAGTGCCAGCCGAAACGACACCCACGCCCCCGACTTGCCCAAGAGAGCTGCTGCTTTCCCCTGAGACAAGCCGTCCTCCGCCATGAGGTCGCGGATCGCGTGTGCTTCCTCCAACGGCGACAGATCGTCGCGCTGCACATTCTCGATCAGCGCGGTCCGCCGCGACGCCACGGCCGCGTCCTCCCGGACCTTGACGGGCGCCTCGTTCAGCCCTGCCAGTTCGCCTGCGTGGCGGCGTCGGTGGCCGATGAGGATGACGAATGGCTTGTCGCCGATCCCGCCGTCCTGGATGGGCTTGTCGTGTTCGGGGTGAGCCTCGAGCCAGTTTTCGCGCGGGACGAGAACGAGGTCCTGGAGGATGCCGCTCTCCTTGATGGTGGCGGCCAGCCCTTCCAGATCGCGGAGCGCGTCTCGGGGGTTGTCGGGGTTGTCGGCCATGTCGGCGAACTTGACTTTGTCCGGCCAGCGGGGCTCATGAAGATTGCCAACCCTGAGCGATGAGAGGCTGGTGCGGCGGCCTGAGGCTGCAACGCTCACCGCGGCAGCCTCTCGAACTCCAGAGCCAGCTTGTAGAAGTCCTGGCGGGCCTCCAGCGACACCCTGTTCTTGGGGTATGTGGTGACGACCAGACCGTTCGCCGAAGCGTCCGTGTGGACGCGGTAGTGGCGGATCACCGTCTTGGCGCGAGGCCAGCCGTGGTTGTCCACGAACCCGATGGTCTCGTCTCGGGAACGAGTTCCATCACGGGGATCCCAGTTGTTGACGACCACCATGTACGGCAGCCCTCGCTTCTTCACGACGTGCTCGATGGTGTTGTACGTCGGATCGAACGCCAGCGGTTCAGCCTCAATGGGGACGAGCACGTCGTCCGCGATCTCCAGGATGGCCCGCAGTGCGTCGGCGAACGCCGAGTCGTCGAAGGGGTCCTGGGCGTTGAGATTGTCGGTCGGCATCCAGCCAGGAGTGTCTACCCAGATGTGCTTGATGCCGGGCAGGTTCGGCAGGTCTCGTAGCTCGTCCAGGTTCTCGTAGCCCTGCACGAAGTGGAACGGCAGCGCCCGGCCGGCGGCCTTGTCGGGGTCGGTCGTGAGCAGTTCCTCGTAGACACTGACCACTCGGTCCGCCCACCAGACTGCGGAGCCCTGGGGGTCAAGCGAGAGGACGACGGTGGAGTCTTCTTCTCCGGCGGTGTCGGCGTTCACCGCTGCGAGTTGGACGGCGTTCGTGGATTTCCCGACGCCGCCCTTCTGGTTGACGACGGCGTGGACCTTCGCCATGGGATGGCTCTCCTTCTTCCGTGTGCTTCCCAGCCCTGTGGGCTGGTACTTCGGACGTGGAGCCACTCTGTCAGATGATCATTTGGTCGTCAGCTCACCACGACGACGACGGCGGGCACCGAGCTTGGACAGCTCCGTGGACGCGTCGCCGGGCCTTGTGGGGCGGCGCACACGACGGGAGCGGTGCGCCGGGCCTGCTACGTCGGCGTGGGCTCGGGGCGCTTCCAGCCCATCTTGTCCCGCAGGCGGGCGAGGGCTTCGTCGACGGGGAGCACGTTCACGGCGTCATCCGGCTCACGAGGTGGCTGGAAGGCGATGCGGTCGCGGGCCGGAGGCGGCAGCGGCGTGGACCGGACGCGCGCGTGCCAGTGGGCCCAGCTGTCGGGGGTCCAGGAAGCCAGGTAGCGCTCCCAGTTGGTGATCGTCTTGTCCTTGGTGATGAGGCTGACCATCGCTTCGGCGTCGGCCTGGGCGCAGGGGTAGAGGCGGCGCAGGACCTGGACGGCGTGCGCGAGGGGCGCGGGCGCCGCGTCTGCGGTGCCGGTCGCCTCCGAGCTGGCCGCCTGATCGTTGTCGTGTTCATCGGTCGCGGCGCGCGGGCGGGGCACTTGCGGCCCGGCCCCGGGCGGCGCGGGCGCGGCGCTCACTGACGGAGAACACTCTCTTCCCCCTTCCCTTTCACACTTGTGTCCAACGGTTGAACAGGTCCCTGCGCAACCGTTGGACAACATCCTGTTCAACGGTTGAACACCGGCCTGTTCAACCGTTGAACAGGCCGCCCTCTCCTCGGCGGTGTCCAACGGTTGGACATCGGCCGCCTGGCCGTGGTCGTGACCAGCGGGGTGCTCCCGTTCCGCCAGCACGTCCTGGTCCTGGTCCTGGTGGAGCTTGCACGGGCCGGCCCCGGGGGTGGGCGTGCCCCATCCGGCCCGGCGGGTGCACAGCATCCCGGCCTTGGTCGGGGCCGCGCACAGCTCGGGGCCGTCGGCCGGGGTCAGGCAGTCAGCGGGCGGCCAGGTCGGCCAGCGTTCCTTGCGGCCGGAGGCGCCGGGCCGCACCCGCTGCCGGAGCCAGCCCTCGCGTTCCAGGTCCTGCAGCACCGAGTTGACGGTGGTGCGCGACAGGTTCAGGTCGCCGGCGAGCTGGCCCTCGCTGTGCCAGTCCAGCAGGGGCTGGCCCTTGGCCTTGAGGAGCACCGACAGACACAGCCGCTGGGCGACGGTGACGTGCGACGGCTCCCAGCCGGCGCGCTGGTAGATCAGCGTGACCCAGCGCATGACCGGCGAGAGGGTCTGCTGCCTGGTGGTCAGGTGGTCGGCGGCCCAGGCGGGCATCGGCGTGTCGTCGATCGAACCGGCGAGCGTGTCCATCAGGAGCCCGCCTTCCCGCCGGGCCGCGCGATACGGCGAGTGCGGGCATGACGGCAGAAAACAGGCTGGCCTACGGCCATTTTGCTAAGATCCCCTCAGGTTGTGGGCGCTGCTGAGGCGTGCGAGAACACTTGGCAGCAGCGTGACGATCGAGGTCCCCTCATACGGGCCTGACGCGATGGCCGCCCCCTTGCCCGGGGCGGCCTTCTGCGTGCACGGCCCAGAACGCGTCAGGCCAAGGCGGCATCACCGCCACGCGGCACCCGTTTGGCGCCGTCCAGCAGCCAGGCCCGCACCTCTGAGCGGCTGTAGCGGACCGTGCGCGCGTTGACGACGTACTTCGTCGGCCCGATGCCCTTGCGGTCCCAGTGCCACAACGTGGCGCGGGCGCGCACGCCGACCAGTTGCATCAGTTCTTTCGGCGGCATGGTGGCGTCGTCGGGGAGAGGGCCGGCAGGTACGACCATGGCGGGCATCGGACGAAGTTCACTTCCTTCGCATGGGTTTAATCCAACACCGTCAACCCCATCAGCTTACCCGAAGATGATCACTGAAAGGTGGTCGCGACCTGCGCAAAGGCGTCCGATAGGGAACACATGTCTGATTGCGTCCGACACCCTGCCGTCTGGCTCTCGCGGCGGCCGGTTGCTGGCTGCATGGCTTGGCAGTGCGCCTGCTCTGCCCACGCGCCCAATGCATCTGGGCATACGTGCTAGCCATGCGCCTTGATGATCAATACGCTGATGCCATGTCACGACCGACGCATCCGTGGATCCCCGTCGGCATCGACGGCATCGCCGCTCATCTCGGCGTGTCGGAGAACACCGTGATCGCCTGGCGGCGCCGGTCGGCCGAGTGGGTGAAGGTCGCCAAGTTCCCCGCGGCCGAGGGCAAGGTCTCCGGCCGGGACTGGTGGTGGCTCGCCGATGTCCTGGAGTGGGCGGAGGAGACCGGCCGCCTGACGAGCGGGCGTGTGCCCGCATGACCCTCCGGCCCCGGCCTGACTTTCCGGCGATGAGAGGAAGCCTGATGGCGCACGGCAAGACTGCAGGACTGCTGCTGGTGGTGGCGGGGGCGCTGGTCCTGATCATTTCGCTCGTCGCCGGCGCGGGCACCGTCGTGCGCGGCACGGCGGCCGTGGCATTCGGCCTGGGGGCGAGCATTCTGGCGATTACCGAGCTCGTCCTCGTGACGCGCAGCAGGAGGGCAACCGACGATGCATGACCTGGCTCACCTGGTGACGACCGTGCTGGCCGTCACTCCGACGCCCCCGGCGGGTGGGGCCCCGGACACCGCCGGCCTGGCGGACTGGCTGCGGGATCTGTTCGGGCCGCTGCTGCTGGTTGTCATCAGCCTCGTGGCGCTGTTCTTCCTGTTCACCAAGGAGATCACGCGGTTCATCCAGTTCATTCTGCTGGCCGTGGTCGTGGCGCTGATCTTCTACTTCCCCGGCATCATCACGATGATCGCCGAAGGCGTCGCCGGCGCGCTCGGGATCCAACGCGGTTAGCCACGGGCGTTGACCACCACCAGGACCACGACCGCGATGGCGGCGACGGCCAGGACCAGGCCGTCAAAGCGGCGGGCCAGGCCCAGACCCACCAGCGCGGGCAGGCTCGGGCCGACACGCACCCGATAGCCGCGGCCGCCGACGCGGGCGGCGCGGCGTTCGACCCGTCGCGTGCCGCGGCGGCCGCCGCGCAATAGGACCGGCAACCCGAGCACCATCACGCCGGCCACCGCGGCGGCTGAGACCCATCCCCACACATCGCCCATGCGCGCCATCATCCCCCGAGACAACCCCGAAGGCCCGGGAACCGGGGGAGGGGCGGGGGGGTACAGGGCGGGATGGGGACACGGACAGCGAGCATGAGAGCGGGCGGAAGCCCAGCAGGCGGTGAGCGAATCGCGTGGTAAGATCGCCGGAGTCCCTTTGGGACTCCGGCGTAGACCAGCGTGTCGACTCCCTGGCCATGATCACGCCAAATCAGTCACTTCTGGTGATCTCTCGTCATGTGGTCCGGCGGCGCCGGCGACGGCTGGCGTAGGGGTTGTTCGGGTCGTAGACCGCACCGGCCGCCGACGCTTCCCCGCCGTCCCTGGGGCCGTTGCTGGAGTCGTCGCCGGGGTCGCTGGGACGGGGCGCGGGGGCCGGCCCGGCCGGTGGCGGGTCATCGGACGGCGGATCGTCGGGCGGCGGAGCGTCGCGCCGTGCGGGGCGGGGTGCGGGACGCTGAGGGGCCCGTGGCGGATACAGCGGCTCGGAGTCGGGATCATCGGCCGGGAACGGCAGCCAGGGCGCCTGCAGGGGCCTCCAGGATCCGCTGAGCCATGTCAGGGCGCGGCCTTGGATCGGGGCGACGCCGAGGGCGCGGTGCCAGTCCTCGCCGATGTCGAAGGCCATCTTCGCGCCCGCGCTCGACAGCGGGCCGAAGGTGATGCGGTCGACCAGCTGGTCGCGCAGGGCGCCGGGCACGGCGTCCTTGGCGTCGGGCCGCTGGGTGAGCACCCACATGATGACGCCAGCTTCGAGGGCCTGGCGGGCGAGGGTGTTGAGCGGGTCGGCCAGGTCCGGGCAGGCCAGCAGCACCTGCTGGATCTCGTCCAGGATGAGCAGGGCGCGCGGGTGGTGCGGGCGGGCGGTGGCCTGGCCGGAGCGCCAGGCGAGCATCTGCCCGTAGCGGCGGGCCACCTCCGGCGCCACCGCGCCGGTGATCACCTCGCGCCATTCGTCGGGGCTGTGCGCGATCGCGTGCACGCCGGCGCGGCCGGTCAGCGGGGCCAGCGAGCCGGAGCCTTTGCCGTCGATGCCCCACATGCCGCCGGGGAACGCCTGGTGGGTCAGGCCGTCGACGGCCCAGGCCCGCACCCCCGAGCTTTTGCCGTGCTGGGTGGCGCCCACGATGAGGGCGTGCGCGGCGGGCTGATACAGCGCCAGCGGGCGGCCGTCGTCGATGAGGTCGGCCAGCTCCGGGGTGGTCTGGCCGAGCACCAGCGCGCTGGCCGGGCGCGGCCAGTCGCGGGCGGGCAGCAGGCGCGGCAGGGACGGCACCCGCTCGATCTCCAGCCGGGTGCGGATGTGATCCCAGGTGGTCAGGTAGTCCGGGCGGCGGCGGGCCTGGGCCGGGGTGGCCGGTGGCGGCCCGCACAGCTCCCACATCATGCGTTCGACCAGCTCGTCGCGTTTGGTGCTCTTGTGCGCGGCCCAGCCGGCCGGGTAGGCCACCAACACCTGGCGCAGGGTGCGCCCGTCGCGCCCCCACAGCGCCCGGCCCACCTGGACCTCCTCGGTACCGGCGACGGCGGCCGCGCCGATCCGCAGCCGGGCCAGCAGCCGACGCCGCCCCCGCACCGGGATGGTGACGACCGCCAGCCAGACCAGCGCGACCACGGCCAGCAGGACCGGCACCAGCGCGCCGGCCCAGACGGCCGGGATGAGCGCGGCGAGTACCGCGTACGCCGTCAGCCAGCGGCGGAACGCCATCGCCGCGGCCGCCCGCCGCTCGGTCTCGGCGCCGCTCGAGCGGCGGGCGGCGCGCCAGGCGCCCGCCGCCGCCCCGAGCGGAGCCACGGCGGCCAGGGCGGCGGCGCTCCACGGCGAGGGCATGCCCCGGGCGATCCACACCATGACCGCGGCGACGACGGCGACCAGCCAGGCCACGTGGGCGGCGTCCCGGACCGCGTGGCCGGCCTCGCGGGCCCAGGGGTTACGCTCGGCCCAGGCCGCCAGCTCGGCCGTCGTCTTCACCACGCCGTCCTCACCGCGCCGCCCCTTACGGTGCCGTTCTCGGTGTTGTTGTCGGTGGTGTTCTTCACGGTGCCGAGTGCCGCATCTGGGCGAGCGCGGCACCGGCGATGTCGTAGGCGGCCCGTTCGTGGTCACGTTCGCCGCGGCGGGCCTCGCACGGCCCCCACCCGGCAGGGCGGCCGCCCCGGCTGCCTTTGGCGGGCCAGAACGCGGGCGGGTAGTTCGCGTTGACCGGCCGGGCCCGCACCAGCCGGCCCGCGCCGTCGCGGTCGTAGTGGCGTTTGCCGTGCCCGTCCGGGCGCACCAGCAGCAGGGCCGGGTCGTAGGCCAGCAGGCCGGCCACGATCTGGCGGGGGATGAGCCAGTCGGCCAGGGCGATCCGCCCGCCCGGCGGCAGCACCACCTCGCACGCCAGCCGTACGGGGCCGCCGCCGGCGTCGCGGTACCGCTGCAGGGTGGCCTCCACGACGTCGATCAGCCGGGCCATGTAGCGCGCCCACGCCGTCAGGTCGTGCACGTTGTCGGCGGCCGCCGCCGACGGCCGGCCGCTCGCGTCGACCGGGCCGATCGTCCAGCCGTGCACCGCCTCGGCCCCGCGGCGCAGCACCCCGGCCGTCCACCGCCGGCCCGGGTCGATGCCCAGCACCGCCACCTCACCCGCCACTGCGCCCGCCGCCTCATCCGCTGCCGCGTCCACCACCGCGGCGGCGACTGCGGCGGCGACTGCGGCTGGCACCACGTCTGTCACGGCGCCCCTCACCCCTTCTCTGCCACGCTCCTACGACGTCGGCGGATCCCACACCGTGACCGCGAGCCGCACGGTCGGCCGGGTGCTGAGCTGCGTGGCCTGCAGCACCCGCAGCTGCGCCGTGCGGCCCTGCGTGGTGATGGCGCACAGCACATCACCGTCGCGCACTTGCTCGATCTGGTCGGCGCCCGCGGCGGCCGCGTCCTGGCAGGCCCGCATTCCCGGCTTCGTCCCGCTCGGCAGCAGGGCCACCCGCACCCCGGCCGACGCCGCTTTGATCGAGGTCTTCAGCCAGTCCCCGACGATGTCGGCGTCCGGCTCGTCGCGGGCGATCCGCGCCGGGACCTTGTCCAGATCGGTGTGCGCGTACAGGCCGTTGACGGTGATCGTGCCCCGCCACCGCACCACCGGCCGCGCCGGCGACGGCGCCGACGTCGACGATGGTGGGGGAGAGATGCTGTCCGCCGTCGACGGCGAGACGCCGGCCGCGGTCGACGCGCCCGGCGACGTCGCCGACGTCGGCGGGGCAGAAGCGGGCGGGGACTGCGACGGCGGCGCACTGGTCACTGCCGCCGCAGACGGGCTCGGGGCGGGTTCTCCTGACTCCCACGGCCGCAGGGCGTAGACCACGACCCCCAGGAAAACCGCCCCGACGATCACGGCCACGACTTCCAGGTGCCGGGCCGGGATCTCCTCATCATCGTGATGGCCGCGGGGTGCTGGGGTCACAGAGACGAACCTAACCCTTTGAGGCCCGATGGTCACCTGGCGTTCAGCAGCTCGATCGGCCCCGCCTTGGCACCAATGGGTGCCAAGCCCGGTTCAGTCGTCGTCTTCGTCGTCTTCGTCGTCTTCGTCGTCTTCGTCGTCCTGGTGCTCGTTCTTGTCGGCCTGCGACTGGGCTTCGCGGTCCAGGCCGTCACGCGCGCTGGGACTGTCGGGGTCTTTGGCGGCCTTGGATTGCACTCTCGCAGCGGCCTCTTTGTCCCACGGAGTGTGCTTGCTCATGCCCTTCGGCCTACCCGGCCGGTGTTCGGCATCGCGACAAGGCGGAACCACCAGCACGTCAAAGATGCGTCGTCGTACAACGCGGCCGTTCCCCGGGTTCAGCGTCGGCGCCGGAGTTCGTCGAGGCCTCCGGGATGGGCCTCGCCGAGCACGACGACGGCGTCGACCAGGGCCGCATAAAGCTTGTGGTGATCCCAGAACCTGGGGGCGAGCGTGCCGTCCTTGCGCAGCTGGTCGGTGAGCGCGGCCAGGTGCTTGACCCAGTCGTGGGCGGTGCTCGGCGACCGCCGCTCCAGGCGGGTTTGCACGCGCGTGCGGGTGCGGGTGATGGTCTCGGTGTGCACCTCGCGTACCGGCTCAGCGCGCACGGCCGCCGCGGCGATGTCGCGCTGCAGGCGGCGCTCGGCGGTGCGCACTTCCCAGGCCCGGTTACGGCATGACTTGCTGCAGTAGCTCGGCGGCCGGCCGCGCCCGGAGTAGGTGATGTAGGTGGCGCACCACGCGCACGTGCGGCCCTGCAGCCGGTCCCGGAATTCGATGCTGTCGACCTCGTGGATGTCGGTCATGACATCTACCAGTAGTCCGTGTTTGATCCCGGACGGAAGGTTAAGACTGTCTTTTCCACTATCTTGCGCTACGCCCTTTTCCGTCCCGGACGGAACGGAAAGTCCGACTAAACCTCTAACTTGCTCCTCAAGAGCATGGACATGATCATGAGATTCGGGGGCGCAGGCGCGCTGCACGGGGATGGCGGATGGCCTGCCGACCGGGGGGCCTCGGGGCGCGTCGTCCGCACCGGGCTTTCGTCCCGGGCGAATCGTGAACTCCGAGTTTTGCACTAACTTGCTCCGGGGCGAACGTGTACCCGTTCTTCCCCGCATCGAGGCCACCCACCGCCCCACCGAGGGCATCAGGCGGGGGCGCTGCGGCCAGGGGATTCACCGAGTTCCGTCCCGGACGTATCGGCGCGAAGCGACGATACCTTAGCACTCAGTTTGATCTTGCAGTTTGTGACCTTGAAGGTTCCTGCGTGATCGCTACTTGAGATCAGGGCCCCCGATCTACCATCTTTGCTCCTTTCACTTTTCAAGATCATTCGATGTTGAGGTCCATGGGATCTTGGCTGTCTATGTCGGTTGATCTTCGAGGTTCGTCTGCCCGAGCCGGGCACGCACCCGGAGCGCCAGAGAGCCCCCGCCCCCTCACGAGCCAAGAGGGCCGGGAACTCTCTGGCGGCTGCCCGGGGTGGAGAGCGACGTCTGACGATTACCGGCACCAGCGCTTGCAGATCGTCGCTTGACGAATCCCATAGGGACACCCCCGCCCGCAGAGCCGCAAGCCGCCAAAGTGCGGTCACTTCTCGCGAACATCGATCATGCTTCCGGCCGCCAAGTGCGGTCAAAATTCACAAGCAAGTGCGGTCAATTCCCACGAACAAAACCAGGTCAGTAGCGACCGATGCTTGCGCGATTGGTTATAGGTCGTGAAGGACGGTGTCGCCGGGGTCGCCGAAGAGCGGGCCGGGAGTAGCCAGCAGGTGGTCGACGGCCTCGGTACGGGTGGCGGCGCGGCGTACGACCGTGCGCCCGTCCGGGGTGAGGGCCTGCCAGCGGCTGCCGGTGCGGTAGACGCGGCCCAGCTCGGTGTCGTCCAGGCCGTCGTGGATGTGCACGCGGTAGGAGCCGTCGGGCAGGCGGGGCAGGTTGTCGGCGAGCGCGGCGGCGGCCAGTTGCTCCGGGGTGAACGGGCTGATCGGCCGCTCCCGCGGCGAGCGGGCGCGCGGCCTGCGCGGGGTGCGGGCCTCGGGGCCGAGGTCGGGCAGGGGAGCGGGAGTGAGGAGCGCGGCCAGTAGCGCGGTCACGGCGTGCACGCGGCTGGTGCTGGCCGACCCGGGTACCGGGCCGTCGATCGTGCAGGCGACGTCACGGCCGCGATCGTCGCGCTGGAGCCAGCCGACGCAGCGGCTGCGCACGATCACGTCGACGCGGCCGGGCACGCGGCCTTTGAGCAGGCTCCAGGACGCCAGCGCCGCCGTCGTGGTGTCCATGGCTCTGCCGCGCTCGTCGGTCAGCGGGCCGACCGTCACCGCCGCCTGACCGGCACCCGGGATGCCCAGCGCGGCCGCCGCGAGCGCGGCGGCCGCCAGCCCGAGCCCGATTCCGTCGTCGGCCTGCACGGTGGTGACGAGCTGCCCGTCGCCGTCGTGGACCTGCCAGCCGCCGGGGGTGGCGCGCAGCCAGCCCACCCGGGTCCCGTCGGCCAGCAGGAGGTAGTCCTCGCCGTGAAGGCGCGCCAGGTACAGCTCCGGTATCGGCGCGGCCGGAGCCGTGCTGGGGGCGGCCGGCGCGTCCGCTGCGTCCTGCTCGGCGAGGCCTTCGCCGGGCTTGCCGGTGAGGGCCTGGCGGTCGTCGGCCGCCGCCGCGGTGCTGGCGGCAGGGAGCTCGTTGTCGATCGGCAGCGCGAGGTCCTCGCCGAACTCGGGAACGGCGCGCAGCACGCGGGCGGGCTGGTCGTCCAGGTCCTCGTGCCGGTGCTCCTGGCGGCCGCGGTCGCTGTGGTCGCTGGCATGGTCGGTGTCGGCATGCTGCTGGCCGAAGCGGCGCCGGACGGTGTCGGGGTGCATCTCCAGGACCTGGCCGATGTGCTCCCAGGTGTCTCCGGCCGCGCGGCGGGCGGCGACGTGCGCGGCCAGCAGTCCGTCCACCAGGCCGGGCAGGACGCGCAGCGCGACCGCCTGCTTGCCGGTACCGGCTTGGGGGTCGGCGATGTGCTGGGCGTGGACGGCCAGGTGGCCGGCGCGCCGGCGTACGGCGTTCTCCAGCTCCTCCAGTTCGGCCGGGCTCGGCCGGGCGGGCGATGGGACGGCGGCCGGGTTGTCGATGCGCCAGGTGGCCTGGCGGCAGGCGCCCGAGCAGTAGCGGCGGCGGGGAGTGGCGTCGGCGGGTAGCGCCTTGCGGCAGAACGGGGAGGCGCACCGGCGCGCGCCGTCGGCGTGCTGGCGGTCTGTCGTCATCGTCGCTTCTCCTCCGGAGGGCTGTGACGGTCGGCGGGTTTGCGTTCCGTCACACCGTGGCGTGACGGAGGCATTTCCGCTGCCCCGCGTTACGATCCCATGCTGCCACCTCTCCCGGCTTACCGTCACGGGGTCACGGCAAATTTGCCGTGACCCCGTGACGTTTCCCCGCGCGTTCCCGGCCGTCACTCGGTCTCGGCGACGTCGGCGGCCTTGGGCGCCTCCAGGTCCTCGGGTCGGGGGATGTGGAGCCGCGCCACGGCGGCCCGCCGGGTCGCGGCGGGGCGGCGGTCGTATCGGGCGGTTGTCGTCGGGCTCGCGTGTCCCACGAGGGCCTGGGCGGTGGCCAGGTCGGCGCCGGAGTCGAGCAGGTCGCCGATGAACGTGCGGCGGAAGTCGTGCGCGGTGAGCCTGGGCAGCCCGGCGGCGTCTCGCGCGGTGTTGACCGCGTCGGCGATGGCCTTGGTCGTCAGGTGCCGCCTGGCCACGTTGCCCCAGCGGTCGATCGGCGCGAACAGCGGCCCCATGCGCCAGGCCGCGCGGGCCAGCCACGCGCCCAGGTAGACCGCGGTCTCCTCGGTGAGGTAGACCTCGCGCTCCTTGTTGCCCTTGCCGACGATGCGCAGCGACCGCTCGCCGGGGTTGTAGTGCTCGCGCCGCGCGCCGGCCAGCTCGGCGCGGCGGGCGCCGGTCGAGGCGAGGACGGCGAGGACGGCCGCGTTCCTGATGCCGATCAGCGTGTCGTCGGCCAGGCACGCCGTGAGCATCGCGGCCAGCTCGGCGGCGGCGATGTTGCGTCCGGCCGGGACGCGCGTGCCCTTCACGCCCTTGATGTCCTGGACGCGCTGGAGGTCGTCGGCGGTCATGAGCCCGAGCCGCCATGCGGTCTTGGTCACGCCGCGGACGGCGGACAGGTGCTTGTTGATGGTCGACGGCGCCCAGGGCACCGGCTCCCCGTCCCGCAGGGTGGTGCGCTCGGCCAGCAGCGTGCGGAGCCTGGCGACGTGCTGGAAGCGCAGCGCTTCCCAGGGCACGGCGACCGGGTCGTCGGCCCCGAGCATGCGCGCGATCTCGGCGAGGCAGCCGGCCATCGTGCGCCGCGACTCCGCCGAGTCCAGGCCGCCGATGTACACGAGGAAGGGGTTGTTGTCGGCCGGGCGCACGTCGACGACGGCCGGGAGCGCGTGCTCCTGGCCGTCGTCGAGGCGGTCAAGCTCGGTCATGCCTGGCCCGGTTCTCCCTCTTCTTCGGCTGGGTCTCCCCGTGCTTCCGGATCTCCCCGCACGTGCCGCACCACTTGTGGCTGGGGTAGTTGGCCTGCTGGCACACGCATTGCCACATCAGGCCGGCGCGCACCGCCGCGCGCATGATCGCCCGGACCTCGGTACCTTCCGCCGAGCCGAGCAGCGAGACGATCACGGCCTCAGCCCGTTCTCCCTCCCCCTCGATCACGCGTCGACCTCTTTCGCCAGCTCGGCGAGCAGTCCCTCCAGCGGGGCGGCGTTGTGCCACTGCGGCCCGTCCGTGCTCGTCACCTTGGGCCGGGCGGTGATGTGCGCCCTGATCGCCGCCACGACGTCCACCACGGCGGCGAGGCTGGTCAGCGGCAGCGTGCCGCCGGCGTTGTCGATCCACCCCTGGCGCCAGTCCCAGACGATGGTGACGCCCTCGGTCCACGAGTCGTCGGTGGGCGGGGTCTGCGGGTCGAACATCCAGTACATGCCGGGGCCGTCGTCCGCCTCCGAGCTGAGCCACTCGTGCTGGTCGGCGACGATGTCCTCGGCGGCGAGCGCGTCGGTGATCTGCCGGGCGTAGGCGCCGACGTACTCGTCGATGCTCCGCCGCTCCACGAAGATGCCGATGCGGCGGCCGGCGCGGAGCCAGTGCAGCGCGTCCACCGCCGCCGCCTCCCGATCTTCGTCGGTCAGTTCCTCCCACGTGTCCAGGTACGTGGCCTCGTGGGCGATCTGCTGGCGCGCGGCGGCGAGGCTGCGCGCGGCGGCGTACTCGGCGGCGTTGTCGAACGGGAACGTGACCGCGGGGCCGCCGGGGCCGCCGGGGCCGCCCGTCTCGCGGCCGGCGCCGGCGGGGACGTAGGTGTCGGCGGGGATGTCGTAGCGCTCGTGCGCGTACCTGGCCACAGGCCCTCCTCGGGGGCTGGGGGATTGCTTGGTGTCCCTCACTCTAACCTTGATCAGCTTCCGGGAATCACCATTCCCGGAAGTCAGCAGCGCGGCCGTCATCCTGGTGCGCGAGGGGGTCGTCGAGGGGACGTGACACGGCCACCGTCCATCGAACGGTTCGTTTCGGGACGGCCCTTAAGAGGCGGCTTCCTCCACGGGGTCGGCAAGGGCGAGGAGGCTCTTGGCCTGAGTGAGCATGAGCTTGATCTCTACGGTCAGATCCTCGTGGGCTGAGTGGTCCTCAGGGACGAAGGCGAGGACGTCGGTTTCGATCCGTTCGGCGATCCGGTTGAGTTGGCCAGCGATGCCGCGCAGCCCGTCGGCCAGCCGACAGTGGTCGAGGGCGTCCTCGGTGCGGTCGTAGACGGAGGCCGGCTGCGTCTCCTTGGCCGGGGGTACGTGGTTGTGGGGGATGCCTTCGGGCAGGTAGACGGTCTGGAGTTCAATCCCGGGAACGAAGCCTTCCCACCCATCGGGGTAGGCGGGGCCGCCGGGCTCGTGGTGACGTTCGGTCAGCATGATCCGGCGGGCGATCATCGTGCTCACGCCCCACGGCGCGGGCCCGGCCGCCCACACGACCGGGTCGAGGTGGACGCTAGTGTCGCGGGGCAGGGCGGCCAGGAGATCGGCCAGGTCCCCCGCGGAACCGATCGATCGGCCATGCTCGCCAACGATGGAGTCGAACAGCGCGAACTGCATCTCCAGATCGTCGTGATAGCCGGGCCACGGCTCGGCGCCATCCTCGCGCCGCATCGCCAGCGGCAGCGGTTTCTCTTCGGGGTACTCACCGGGCGATGCCATCAGGAAGTGCCTCCAATCCAGACGCTGCAGTGGGCGCACCAGTCGCGTGCGGTGGCCAGGTCGGGGAACACCCGGTACGGACCGTAGATCTTCTTGGGCCAGCGCCGCTCGTGCTCGGCGGCGTGCTGGGCCGGGGTCTGGGTCTCGGCGATCGACTTGGCGTGGGCGTCCTGGGCCCGGTAGGTGGCGGCCTTCTG
The DNA here is from genome assembly GCF_055586305.1 of Nonomuraea sp. NPDC051298. NCBI lineage: Bacteria > Bacillati > Actinomycetota > Actinomycetes > Streptosporangiales > Streptosporangiaceae > Nonomuraea > Nonomuraea sp. NPDC051298. The sequence goes on along the minus strand of NZ_JBVJIM010000042.1, from coordinate 870 downwards.
GCGCGCGGCGGCGGCGTGCTTCTTGGCGTCCCGCGAGGGGCGCGGGCCCGCTGCGAGACGCTCCCACAGGACGGCTTCCCGCTCGCTGATCTCTGCCAGGAGGTGCGGGGGCGGAGAGACGAACTCGTCGAACAGCGGGCCGCTCGACAAGCTCATCATCTCGACCAGGGGCGTCATCCGGGCCAGCCCGCCGGACACCGGGCGCTCGCCGACGTCGCGGCCGTCGGCCTGGGCGTGCGCGAGCGCCCACGTGTCCAGGTAGGCGGCCGTCTCGTCCGGTGTGGAGGTCCCCGCCGGCATCCGGTTGTAGGTGCGCGTCTCCAGCCCGCCGCTGATCCCGTGGATCTCATCGGTGACGATCGGGCGCTTGACCGCCTCCTCCCACTCCTCGACGGCCTGGCGGAACTTGGCGTGGGCGGACTGCCGGGTGATCTCCAGGGTGTCCCCGATGTCCTCCCACGAGGCGCCGCCGACCTTCTCCACAATTACCGCCCGGTCCAGCAGCTCCTGGGCCCGCCTGACGAACCTGGCCGCGTCCTCGACCGGACGCGGGTTGTAGTCCGACCAGACCGCCACGAAGCCGATCAGGAAGTCGGCCAGGTCTTGCGCGGTGGCGGCCAGGGCCAGCTGGGCGAGGGACTGTTCGGTGTACGGGGCGTCCTCGTACGTCGGCTCGGTCTTGTCCTCCATGGACACCTCCCCTTCTCGTCGTCAGCGTATAACTGACAAACAAGAATGTCAGCTAAAGACTGACAGTCACGCCCCTTGAAGAGGAGGCGGTGTTCATGTTGTCGCGGTTCGCTATGTGCTCCAGCAGCAGAGCGGCGACCGGTGCGGGAACGGGCGAGGCGGGTTCACCGAGCCGTAGCA
>NZ_JBVJIM010000041.1:0-48571 GCF_055586305.1 Nonomuraea sp. NPDC051298 | reverse complement strand
TCACACCGGCGTCACGCTGACACAGCACCCCGAGATAGCCATGTACCGACACGAACTATCACGGTCCGTCACCACCGAAAGTGGGCCAGAGTCGATCACTGGACAGACCCCCGTACCCTACAGGGAAACTCCGCGACATGATCCAGCCACACGAAGGATGTTTTGTGCCGAGTTCGCCGGTGCGTCGTGGGCGAACTACCTGTGCACTCCAGACGGGGGCGTTCACGAATGGCACGGACGAGGGGGAGTGAGGACCGAGAAGATCGCCTCCCAGCTTGCCCGTGATCGTTTCCCGGGCTCGGAGGCACTTTCCAGACTCCCCATCACGTCGATCAGGAACGTCGGCGCTCGCCGGTAGCGTGACGTCCGCACCGTCGAACACAGCTACCACCGATCGAGCGAGGCCATCCGTGACACGTGCGACAATGCAGGATTACCTGTGGTGGGAGCAGTTCCGAAGCAGCCTTGGCGTCTCGGGGTTCTGCTTCACCCTTGTTGCCGGTCTGCAGCCCGCGGAGGTGTTGGAGCGCCTCGCGGTCAAACCGGACGAACCTCTACAGGCACCGGGCTACATCGAGGTGGGCCCTGCTGAGGGCGGCTCGGTCATCATCGAGCCTGCAGGCTACATGGGGATCATGCGCGACGCGGTTCGCCCGCTGTCGACGGCTACTGTGCTGGCCAGTGTTCACAACAATGTCAATCAGCACGCCAGGTTCATCTACGCCGTCGATGGAAAGGTGGTCACTGGTCTCGATCCGATGTTCCCGGACGAGCCGCGCTGGGGTGCCGAACCGGACCGGCTCCTGTCACATCTGGAAGACCTCGGGCTGGTCGATGAGTTCGATGAGGATGACGAGGAATGGCAAGCGCTCGGTGGGCGGTTCGTCGAGGCGGCGTTGGCGCTGGCCGAACGCTGTACTGGCATCCGGCTGACACCTGAGCAGGTACGCGGCCCGCTACCGCATGCGGCTTCCGTCGCGCACCTGTATGAGGTCCGGGACGGACAGGCTCCCGCGCTGGCCTGCTGGTAGCACCTATCTGCGGCTCCAGGGTGCGCACAGCGCCGAAGCCGGACGAAGCGAAGCTGACGAAGGACGCGCCTGGCGACTCGCCGTCCCAGCACCCAGCGTGCCCCCGGGCCCCATACCCGGTTTCGAGCAGGACGACGAGGGCGTGACCGTCGAGTCGGCCGACACGGAACGGCTGCGTTCGCGCTACCTCGTCGGCGTGACGGCCTCGGCGGCGATCCATCGCACCGCGTCAACAGGTAAGGTCCCTGCCTCGCCGACGAGTTCGGCCAAGCTGGGTGCCGGAATGAACTCGATGGCCAGCCAGGGGCGCTTCGCCGTCGCGTCGGAGGCCAGGACCTTGGCCGTGTACGTGCTCTCGACGCGTCCGGCCAGCTCCGCCTCGCGGGCGAACCGGTCCCGGTCAGGCTTGCTGACGAAGCCCTCGGCGAGGAGCGTCTTGACCGCGACCAGAGGGTGGTCCACCACAGTTCCGGTGGGTCCGGCGGCGCCCGCTGCCGCCTCCTCCTGCCGTGCGAGATAGATGCGGCCCATCCCGCTCACTCCTCATGCGTGTCCCCCATCGGTGCTGTTCGCGAGCGTCCCGTGCGGCTTGTGCGTCCCTGCGTGCTGTGATCAAACCGTGGCTGGTCTCGGACGTGAGGCAGGGCGTGGTGACGTGGTGGCCGCCGAGGGTTGTGCAGATCCGGCAGGTACGTACTGTTGCCATTTTCGATGGGTAACGGACCAGCCCGCGGCCACGCAGGCAACCCGGCGGTTGGCCAGAGGGGCGGCCGTCGTTGCCCGTCTCTGTGGGCTGCGTGTCCATGGTTGACGGCGTGGTGAGGATCGCTGCCTTGCGTTCGGCGATGATCTCGGTCACCGGCTTTCGGGATGCAGCACCTTGACCGCTACCACACGCCCGCCCAACCGACCCCCACAAGCTGGTAGGGGTCTACCTTGCGGGGGGGCCGGCCGCCCGCAGAGGAATGCTCATGACGTCTCCGAGGTGGCAGACGTTCCACATGAGTCGAAGAGCCCGGCGCGGGTCTATCGGCACGAACCGGGCTGTCAGTTCGTCAGTGTGAGCGGGTTGACCAGGTCGGCGAAGACGAGCAGACCCGCCATGACCATCATCACCAGGGCCGCCGCGTACGTCAGCGGCAGCACCTTGGCGATGTCGACGTGCTTGGGCTTCGGCCGCCGCATGACCTTGGCGTGGGCCCGCTTGAGACCCTCCCAGAGCCCGCCCGCGATGTGCCCGCCGTCGAGCGGCAGTAGCGGGATCAGGTTGAACAGGCCGATCGCCAGGTTGAAGCCGGCCAGCAGGTTGACGAAGGTGGCGATCTTCTCCTCGTTGGACAGGCCGGAGGTCAGGATCTCGCCGCCCATGCGGCCCGCGCCGACCATGCCCACCGGGCCCTCGGGGTCGCGTTCCTCGCCGGAGAAGGCCGCGTGCCAGATGCCGACCATCTTCTCCGGCAGGTTGAAGATCGAGCCTGCCACCCTGGCCGTCTGCTCGCCCATGTAGCCGATCACCTGGCCGACGCTCTGCCGCTCCATCACCCTGGTGGGCCGCACGCCGAGGAAGCCGACGTTCTTGTCGGTCTTCTCGGGGTCTTCGAGGTTGGGCTGGTCCTGGGCGATGAGCGTGACGTCGAACGTCATCGGCTCACCGTCACGCACGATGCCGAGCTTGACCGGGCCGGCGCCGTGGGAGCGGATCAGGCGCTTGGCGTCTTCCCAGGAGGCGATCGTGGCGCCGTCGAAGGAGACCATGTGGTCGCCCGGTTCGAGGCCCGCCTGCGCTGCCGGGGTGGACTGGTCGCCGGGCTCGCAGACGGTGCGCTGCTCGGAACTGGGGATAACGCACGTTTTGGTGGTGGGCGCGACGATCGGGGCGTCGGCGGGCAGGCCGATGCCGACCAGCAGGATGGTGAAGAAGACGAACGCCAGCACGAGGTTCATCAACGGCCCGCCGGACATGATGATGACCTTCTGCCACCACTTCTTGCGGTAGAAGACGCGGTTCTCGTCGCCTGGACGCACCTCTTCCAGCGCGGCCTCGCGGGCGGACTCGATCAGCCCCTGGAATGGTCCCGTCGCCGTGCTCCTGACCTTGGCGGGGTCCTCTCCTGGGCGCGGCGGCAGCATCCCGATCATGCGGATGTAGCCGCCGAACGGGATCCACTTGATGCCGTACTCGGTCTCGCCCTTGCGCCGGGACCAGGCCGTGGGGCCGAAGCCCACCATGTACTGGGTCACCTTGACGCCGAAGAGCTTGGCCGGCACCAGGTGGCCGAGCTCGTGCAGCGCGATGGACATCATCAACCCGAGGAGGAAGAGGATGATCCCCACGACGTAGAGCCAGTTCATCTAGGGGCGCTCCTCGGCACGCGACAAGGACAGATGTGAAGGAAGAGACGAAAGGTGCGAAGCCCCAATGTAGTCGAACTCGCCACAGGCCACCCTGCGATCCAGGCGGCAACGGCTCAGGCCGAGCTGGAGATGGGCAGTCTGATTCACCAGATCAGCGCATGCCCTTGTAGAAGCGCTGGTGGATCTCGCCCTACCACGTCCTGCTCCCCGGCCGCGCCGACCAGGTCAACGTTTTCGGCCGGACGGCGGCAGTCTTGCGCGAACCAGACCTCACCCGCCCATCACCGTCACCGTCACCCGGAAAATCACTGGCGCCGTGCAACCTGGCACGGCCTCCCGAGCGTATGGCAATAGCGAGTGATCATCGCCGACGGATTCGGAATGGGAGAAGACGGAGTGCGAAAGACGACGACGAGAGCGGCGGGCGCGTTCCTGCTGGTCGCCGCGTCCATCATCGTGTTACCCGCAGCTCACGCGAGCGCCGGGGGAGCGGGGAACGCCCGCAGTGTCACCCTGATCACCGGCGACCGGGTGGTCCTCGCACCGGACGGAAGTCCCCTGATCGCGCCGGGCGAGGGAAGGGAGGGTGTCGACTTCCACACCTTCGGCAGCGGCGAGCGGTTGCGGGTCGTGCCGGGTGACGCGATCGAGCCCCTGCGGCAGGGCCGCCTGGATCCGCGCCTGTTCGAGGTGAACGCGCTGGCCGAGTCCGGTTACGACGACCGGCGTCAGGACCTGCCGCTCATCGTCACCGGCGCGCCCGCGCCCAGGTCGTTGCGCGGTGGGACGGGGCAGCGGGCACTGGCCGCGGTCGGCGGCTTCGCCGTGCGGCAGGACAGGGCGCAGGCCGTCCGGTTCTGGCAGGACCTGAGAAACGTCGAGGGCAAGATCTGGCTCGACGCGCGCGTCGAGCTGTCCCTCGACACCAGCGTCAAGCAGATCGGCGCTCCCGCGGCCTGGGCGAAGGGGCTGACCGGCGCGGGGGTCAAGGTGGCGGTGCTGGACACCGGCATCGACAGTGCCCATCCGGACCTGGCCGGGAAGGTGGTCGCGCGGGCGGACTTCACCGAGACGCCCGACGAACGGGACGTGGCCGGGCACGGCACGCACGTGGCGTCCACCATCGCGGGCTCCGGAGCGTCCTCCGACGGCAGGTATCGCGGGGTGGCGCCGGACGCCCAACTGCTGGACGGCAAGGTGTGCGAATCGGATTTCTGCACCTACTCCGCCATTCTGGCCGGGATGCAGTGGGCCGCCGACCAGGGCGCCCGGGTGGTCAACCTGAGCCTGGGCGGCCCGGACGAGCCCGGTCTCGACCCGATGGAGGAGGCCGTCCAGCGACTGAGCGAGAGCCACGGCACGCTGTTCGTGGTCGCGGCGGGCAACGACGGGGCCGACCGTTCGGTCAGCTCCCCCGCCAGCGCGGACGCCGCCCTGGCCGTGGGGGCCGTGGACAGGGCGGACCGGCTGGCGGGCTTCTCCAGCAGGGGTCCGCGCGTGGGCGACTCCGGGCTGAAGCCGGAGATCACCGCGCCGGGCGTGGAGATCACCGCCGCGCGGAGCAAGGACAGCGCGGGCAGCGGTCCGTACGTGGCCATGTCGGGGACCTCGATGGCGACCCCGCACGTCGCGGGAACGGCCGCGCTGCTGGCGGGCGCGCACGCGAGCTGGAAGGCGGCGGAGCTGAAGGCCGCGCTCATGGGCTCGGCCAGGCCCGCTCCCCAGACGGAGGTGTTCTCCCAGGGAGCGGGACGCGTGGACGCCGAGCGGGCGGTCACGCAGGCGGTGACCGCGGACCCGCCCGGCCTGGGGTTCGGCCTGCAGCGCTGGCCACACACCGACGACGAGGTGCTCACCAGGAAGCTCACCTACCGCAACCACGGTGATACGCCGGTCACCCTCGACCTCGGCGTCACGTCGGGCACGACCTTCTCCGTGAGCCCGGCCACGCTGACGGTGCCCGCGAACGGACAGGCGGAGGCGACGGTGACGGCGGACACGCGTACCGGCGAGCCTGACGGCTTCCTCGGCGCTTTCGTCGAGGCCAAGGGGCCGGGCGGCGTCGTGGTGAGCACGCCCGCCGCGGTGGAGAAGGAGATCGAGAGCTACGACCTGACCGTCAACCAGACCGACCGGTCGGGCAAGCCGACGGCCAGCTACCAGATGGTGATCTGGCGGCTGGACGCCGCGGAACCGTCGCCTCAGGTGTTCTGGCCGACCGAGAGTTCGATGACCTTCCGCCTGCCCAGGGGCGAGTACCTGCTGGACACCACCATCCTGAGCGAGGACGGCGTGGCGCTGCTGGTGCAGCCACGCCTGCGCCTGGACAGGGCGTGGACCGTCGAGGCGGACGCCCGGCTGGGCCGACCCACGTCGATCCGCCCGCCCACGTCCGGCGCGGTGCTGAAGGAGGGCAGCGTCGCGTACTCGTTCAGGACGCCCGACCGGTCGCACTTCAGGGGCTGGTACCCGCGGAACTTCGCCAGGGCGTTCACCGCGCAGCTCGGCCCCGAGCAGGCAGAAGAAGGCCTGCTCACCCGGGTGAGCGCGCACTACCAGGCGGGTGAGGACAGTTACCAGCTCGCCTGGTTCGAGCGGGACCGCATGATCACCGGCTATGACCGGGCGGTGGATCCCAAGGATCTGGCGCGCGTACGTGTCGACGTCGCGGAGCATCTGCCGGGCGCCCACGTGCTGGTGGGCCGTCAGGCCGTGCCGAGCCAGGGCGTCTTCCTGACGCGTCCCAGCGTGAACGAGCTCACCTCGCCGTCGACGTCGACCGAGTACGTCAACACCGACGAAGGCATCCGCTGGTCCGCCATCATGGCCGAGCTCGGGGTCGACGGCCAGGTCACCTCGTTCTCGTCCGCTCCCGTGCGGTTGCGTCCGGGCAGCGTCACCACGGAGTTGTGGAACCGTGGCGTGTTCGGCCCCTCACTCCCGTCAGGGGACCAGCCGCGCGAGCCCGCGAGCCGCACCGGCGACGTGATCGCGGTGAATCTGCCGATGTTCGGCGACGGGCGCGGGTCGATCGGGGATTCGGGGCCGGCCACCGAGCATGTATCCCTCTACCGTGATGGCGCGCTCGTCGGCGAGAGCGACTGGCTGACGGAGTGGTTCACCGTGCCGCCGGGCGCGGGGACGTACCGGCTGGTCGCGGACGCGGAGCGGGGAAAGTCCGTGTTGTCCACGCGCAGCTCGGCGGCGTGGACGTTCCGGTCGGAGAGTACGAGCTCGCCGACCCGGCTGCCGCTGTCCGTGGTGCGGTTCACCCCGGACCTCGACGCGCGGAACTCCGCTCCGGCCGGGCGGCGCTTCGTGGTGCCGTTCACCGTGCAGCGGCTGGCCGGGAGCGCGGCGGGCCCGGCGCGTGAGGTGGTCGTGGAGGTGTCCTATGACGACGGCGTGACCTGGAGTCGGGCGAAGGTCGCCGGGTCCAAGGTCGTCCTGGACCATCCCGGGCGCAGCGGGTTCGTGTCGCTTCGGGCAGGTTCGACCGATGTTCACGGCAACACGGTGGAGCAGAGCGTGATCCGCGCCTACCGGATCACCGCGCCGTAGTGGTACGTCGCTCCCGGCGGTCCCCGCCGGGAGCGACCTTTCAGCGGTGGTAGTAGCTGGGGCGGGTGGCCGGTCCGGACGGCGACCGCACCCGCGTTGCCGATCGGCTTGACCTCAAGCTTGGTTGAGGTGAAAGGCTCTGGGCATGAGCCAAGACAGGGTGATCATTTATGAGGAGGTCGGCGCCGACCCGTCGATCGACGTCATGACCGTCCAGAACGGCAGCGGGCGCACGCGCGTACGGGCCGTCGGCGAGCCTGGGCAGATGGTGGATCTCGTATCCCGGCTGGTCGCCGAAGGGGTGGACCACGTCGAGCTGTGCGGCGCGTTCGGCGCGGTCTGGCACGCCGAGGCCGGCCGGGCGGTCGGCGGTGAGGTGCCGGTGGGGGCCGTCTACTACGGGTTCGAGTCGCTGACGGGCGTGGCCTCGTACAAGGCGCGTTTCGAGGCGGGGGAGACGCTGTCGGAGGCGTTCATCATCGTGCACGAAGGTGCCGATCCGGCGGTCGACGTGGTGGTGCACGAGAGGGGTGACGGTGGCAGGACGACTCTCGTCGCGGTCCCCGACGAGACCGTCGCCGGCGAGGTGGCCGGGAAGATGGCGAGCGAGCTGCAACTGATCGAGCTGTACGGAGGATCCGGGCCCGAGGGCGCCGAACCGGTCATACGCGCCGTGGACAGCCGGGTGCCGGTCGGCGTCACCGCATACCGGCGGTAGCGGACGGGTCGCTCACACCGTCCCAAAGGGAGTCCGCCGACTCCGACGTGATCGACGCCGTGGCCACGTCACCGCCGCGTGGGTGCGTGCAACGCTCGTCGATCACGCGCGAGCCGAACGTCCTGATCCCGACCAGGTCCAACCGGACCTCTCCGGAGACCCGGCGGCAACGGGCCAAGCCCGACCGCCCTGTGCCGCCAGGTCTCCGCCCGAAGCGGGGACCTGCTCCTGCGGCACCCGCGTCGACGGCGGGTGAACCCTGCACCGGATCCGCACCAATGCTGCGCATCGCCCGCAAACACGTCTGCTTTGATGACGCCGTGACCGAGCGGAGAACGCCACGAACGCGCGAGGTCTACTGGACGTTCGGATGCGGGCTCTCCGCGATCATCGCCATCGCGTGCGCGACGTTCGGGACCTTCCTCGACATCCACCTGGTGGCTCGCGCGCAGCTCTACTGCCTGGGCGACCTGAGCTCCGGCGAGAAGTTCGCCGGTGCCGTCTGGGCTCTGAGCCGGATCGTGACCTTTCCGATCGTCTCGGTACTGTCGGCGGTTGTCGCGCAGTCATTTCACCTGCTGACCCGGCTGCCCTGGTTGGCCGGACGTTTGTGGTCGGGCGCCGTACTGCTTGCTCTCACCGTCGCCGGCTCCATCGCCGGACCCGTAGCCCTGATCATGTTACGACCTGTACGACTGGTCAGGGCTCGAGGTCGGCCACGCCCTTGCCGCTCGCGGTGTCGTACGGCACGGAGGCCTGGTCGTGCACGATCAACCAATGGTCGTCGCTCTTCCTGAAGCAGAACGTGGCCCGGACCCACATGCCACTCGTCACCGTCCCGTTCCGCAGCGTGCCACTGAGCCGACCGAAACCGTGGCCGAATGCCACGTCACCGCCCACGGTGATGGTCAGGTCGCGAAGCTCATAATCCACATCCTGGAAGAACGCGAACGCCCTCGTCCAGTTCTCCATCTTCGCCTCTACCCCCACGTGCTGCAGCGGCGGCTCGACGTCGAAGGAGACGACGTCTGTCGCGTAAAGCCGCCTCAGGCCGTCGAGGTCCTTGGCGCGGATTCCTTCGACGATCCTCTCCACCTGCTGCTTGATCTTGGCTTCGTCTACCTCGCGGTGCGCAGACATCGCTACCCATCACTTCCCATCGGTGTGGAATCTCGGCTTTTCACCAGACCGACGGCACAGCACCCCGGAATGTCAGGCCCGATGGACCGAAACGAGGACGCGGTTACGCCGTGCGGGCTTGGACGATGGCCGAGCAAAGCCCGCCGCCCCGTGCGAAGCCGCGGGCAGGCGGCTTGACCTTCACGTATGGGTCAATCCCTACGGTCATCGGTATGGACGCACCTTCGAAAGGCACGATGCTCTCCGGCACCTCCCGCACCGGGCTGGAGGTCAGGCTTGCCGCACGCCCGGAGGGCCTGCCCGCTCCCGGCGACTTCGAGATCGCCGAGGTCTCCGTCCCTGATCCGGCGGTGGGTCAGGTACTGGTCCGCAATCTGTTCATGTCGCTCGAGCCCGGCATGCTCATGTTGATCGCGGGGATCTCTGGTCTGCCGATGCCCCGCTACGAGGTCGGCAAGGTGCTGTACGGAGCCGCCATCGGTGAGGTGGTGACCTCTGCCGACCCGTCACTGGGCGCAGGCGACCTGGTGAGGCATCGGTTCGGCTGGCGCGAGTACGCCGTGGCGCCAGCCGGGCTGTTTCGCCGCGTTGGCCGCGACGCCTATTCGACGCCTTCCATCTACCTCGGCTCCGGGCTGGTCGCGTACGTCGGGCTCATGGATGCCGCGGAGCTACGGCCGGGCGACACCGTCTTCGTCTCCAGCGCGGCCGGAGCGACCGGAAACCTGGCCGGTCAGATCGCCCGGCTCAAGGGGGCGTCCCGGGTGATCGGCAGCGCCGGATCACCCGGGAAGGTCGCCCGTCTGACCGGCGAACTCGGGTTTGACGCGGCCTTCGACCATCACGACGGCCCGATCGCGGACAGGCTGCGCGCGGCCGCCCCCGAAGGCATCGACGTCTACTTCGACAACGTGGGCAGCGAACAGTTGCGTGCCGCGATCGAGGTCATGAACCCGCATGGCCGCATCGCGCTGTGCGGAGCCCTCAGCCGGCAGGGCACGAGCAGTCCTGGCGACGGGCCTGGCGACCTGCTCAGCGTGATCGGCAAGCGTCTCACCATGCGCGGCTTCACCACGAGCGATCATCTTGACCGTGCTCCGGAGTTCGACAGGCAGTTCCGTACCTGGCTGAGCGAAGGCGCGATCGTCTACGACGAGACGGTGATCGACGGGCTCGCGAACGCGCCGCAGGCCCTCCTCGGTCTCGTGAAGGGCGCATACACCGGGAAGACGGTGGTGCGGCTCGGGACTTGACCTTGATGTGTACGCGAAGCCGTGCGGTTGGACTCGGAGGTGTCTGTGATGCTCATCGGTGAACTGGCCGCGGAGGCCGGGACCACGACCCGTGCCCTGCGCTACTACGAGGAGCAGGGCCTGCTGGAGTCCGGCCGTACGACTGCGGGGTATCGCGTGTACGAGCCCAGTGCGACCCTCCGCGTCCGCAATATCCGCGTGCTGCTGGCCTGCGGGTTCACCGTGGAAGACGTGAAGTCGTTCCTGGACTTCCTCGACGCCGAGCTGCCCGAGGTGTTCTGCGACGTGCCGCCGTGCGCCGCCGGGAACGCCGTCGCCGCGCAGCGGGTGGCTGAGCTGGAGGAGCGCATCGCCGCTCTCACTCGGCTGCGCGACAGCCTCGTCCACCGCATGCCCTGGCTGGCGGCGCCCGCCGACACCGCACGGTCGGCCGCGCGCTGATGGAGCCGGGTCGGGCGCGGGTCAGAAGCCGGAGGCGGGGCGTGCGGTGTAGTGCTCCTCCAGCCGGGTCAGCTCTTCGGCGCTGAGCTTGAGGTCGGCAGCGGCGACGGCGTCGGTGAGGTGGTGCGGCTTGGTGGTGCCGATGATCGGCGCGGTGACGGCCGGCTTGTGCATCACCCAAGCCAGCGCCACCTGGGCGCGGCTGACGCCGCGCTCCGTGGCGATGGCGGCGACCGCGTCGATGATCTGCCGGTCGGCCTCCGCGGTCTGGCCGTAGAGAACCTGGCCGGAGCTGTCGGTGTGGCTGCGCATGGTCTGCTCGTTCCGGTCGCGCGTCAGTTGGCCGCGGGCCAGCGGACTCCAGGGGATCACGCCGATGCCCTGGTCCAGGCAGTACGGCAGCATCTCCCGCTCCTCCTCGCGCTGAAGCAGGTTGTACTGGTTCTGCATGGACACGAACCGGGTCCAGCCGTGCAGGTCCGCGGTGTGCTGCAACTGGGCGAACTGCCAGGTCCACATCGAGGACGCGCCGATGTATCGGGCTTTGCCGGCCTTCACCACGTCGTGCAGGGCCTCCATGATCTCCTCGGCCGGGACGTTCGGGTCGAGCCGGTGGATCTGGTACAGGTCGAGGTAGTCGGTGCCCAGCCGGCGCAGGCTCTCGTCCACCTGGGTGAGGATCGCCGCCCGGGACAGGCCACCGCCCTTCGGCCCGGGGCCCATCGTGGCGTACACCTTGGTGGCGATGACCACCTCGTCCCGCTGGGCGAACTCGCGCAGCAACTGGCCGGTGATCTCCTCGCTGGTGCCGCGACCGTACATGTTGGCGGTGTCAAAGGTCGTGATCCCGGACTCGATGGCCTGCTTGAAGTACGGCCGTGACTCATCGACGCCGAAGGACCACTGATGGGTGCCGCGAGCCGGATCGCCGAAACTCATGCAGCCCAGCACGACCTTGGAGATCGACAGCCCGCTCTTGCCCAACCGGATGTACTGCATGGCGAGAGATCCTTTGCCCTCCGTGACTTAACGTTCGTTCACTTATGGAGGGTAGCGCAGCCCTGCGTGCCCGCGCGCACGGACGGCAGGTGACCGAGGTCATTCCGTGACGAGCCAGACCACTTCGTCGACGAAGTCGAGGAGGACCTCGGCCGCCACCGGGTCCCCGGAGGCATGCCAGAGCGCGACCCGGCCGTGGGCGGCCGTGAAAACCAGGACCGCGGCTCGCCGCGCGGGCAGCCGCAGCCGCACGCCGGCCCGCCGGCAGTCCTCGAACGCCGTGGCCACCTTGGTCACGAGGTCGATCATCGGCCCGGTCCTGGGCGTCGTCAGCGGCTGATGGTTGATCATCAGGCGGTAGTGGCCGGGGTTGTCCACCACGAACTGGCAGTAGGCCCGCACCTGGGCCCGCACCCGCTCCAGCGCGGCGTCCCTCGGGCACGACTCGTCGGCCTCGGCCATGGCCTGCGAGATCTGCTCGTAGTCGTACCCGATCAGGCCCTTGACCAGTGCGGACTTGTCGGCGAAGTGCTGGTAGATGGCGGCCGGCGAGATGCCTGCGGCGCGTGCCACGCCGCGGATCGTCAACCCCTCCTCGCCGCCCAGCTCGGACAGCAGGCGCGCGGCCCCCTCCAGGATCTCCAGACGGAGCCGGTCACCTTGCCCTCGTGGGTTGCGCGCGCGCTGCGATGTCTCGGCCACGAGGCACTGTAACCGGTAACGACCGCGCCTGCCGGACGGCCGACGCCGCCTGCACCGTTTTCGCGCGCCGGGCCTTGTCTGGAAGCGCCACACCCCAACACTTAATGAACGTTCACTTACAGAGGGTTGCCGAGCTGCTGCGGGAGGGTGTCGGCGCCCCTGATTTCGTCAGGGATGAGGTGATCGATAGGGTGCCAGGTCACGACCGCACCCTGTTCCGACATCGGGGCGGTCCGGCCCCGGTCGACGGATCAGGAGGAACGAGTGGCACAGATCATCGCCGAGGTCTCACGGACGTTCAACGAGTATCTGCTCCTGCCGAACCGGACCCGTACCGACTGCTCGCCTGCGACGGTCGACCTGCGCACGCCCTTGGTGCGGCACTTCGGAGGCGAGGTGTCGGCGATCGAGCTGCACGTCCCGTTCACCTCCGCGATCATGCAGGCCGTGGGCACGCCCGATCTCGCGATCGCGCTCGCGCGCAACGGCGGTCTCTCCTTCCTGCACCACAACCAGCCGGTCCTGGACCAGGCGGCCGCGGTCCGGCAGGTGAAGAACTTCAAGGCCGGGTTCGTCACCAGCGACACGAACGTCCGCCCCGACGACAGTCTGAGCCTCCTGGCGGACGTCATGCGCCGCACCGGCCACAGCACCGCCGCGGTCACCCACGACGGGACCGCCACCGGCCGCCTCCTCGGGCTGGTGACGTCCCGCGACTTCCACCCCCAACGCCACGACCTCGACGGACCGGTCAGCGGCCGGATGACCGCCCTGGCCGACCTTCCCCATGCGGGACCCGACATCACGCTCTCCGAGGCCAACGCCCGGCTGTGGGACGAACGCCTGGACTGCCTGCCGGTGCTGGACGCCGAGGGCGGCCTGCTGCATCTGGTGTTCCGTTCCGACTACACCGACAACAAGCGCTTCCCGCACCAGGTCGTGGATGCCGCCAAGCGCCTGCGGGTGGGCGCGGGCGTCAACACTCACGACTACCGGGAGCGCGTCCCCGCCCTGCTCGAAGCGGGCGCGGACGTGCTGTGCCTCGACTCCTCCGACGGCTACAGCGACTGGCAGGCACAGGCGCTGGCCTGGGTGAAGAAGCACTATCCGGAGATCCCGGTCGGCGGCGGCAACGTGGTCGACGGCGAGGCGTTCACCTTCCTCGCCGAGGCCGGCGCCGACTTCGTCAAGGTCGGCGTGGGCGGCGGCTCCATCTGCGTCACCCGCGACCAGAAGGGCATCGGCCGTGGCCAGGCCAGCGCGGTTCTCGACGTCTCCGCGGCTCGGGACGCCTTCCCGGGAGCGCAACTGGCAGCGCTACGGTCAGGGAGGCCAGGGGCTGGTCTTCGAGGAAGGGGTCGACGGCTACGTCCCCTACGCCGGCGACCTCGACGAAGGACTCGCCCTGACGATCGCCAAGCTCAAGACCACGATGGTCTCCTGCGGCTCCGTCACCCTGCCGGAGTTCCAGTCCACCGCCCGGCTCACCCTGGTCTCGGACCAGAGCTTCCAGGAGAACCACGCCAGCGTCACCCTGCGCGACACCCCGCCCACGCTGACCTGAGAGGCTGTCGTCTCGGGACGAGCCTGTCCCGCCGGGGTCGTCCGCGCGGTCGCTCGCAGTTTTGGCGAACGTTAGCACCGCATGAGATCGTTCTGGCATGGACACCTTGGAGCTGCTGGAACTGCTCGCGCATCCGGTGCGGCTGCGGATCGTGCACGCGATGCGCGGCGGCCGTGAGCTGACCACCGCCCAGTTGTGCGAGCGGATCCCCGACGCATCCAAGGCCATGGTCTACCGGCACGTCGACCTGCTCGCGGCCAGCGGGATCCTGGAGGTGGCCGGCGAACGGCGGGTGCGTGGCGCGGTGGAACGCCGCTACCGGCTCCGCCTCGACCGGGCCGTCGTCGACGCCGAGGCGGTCGCGGCGCTGTCGGCCGACGACCACCGGCGGCTCTTCGCCACGTCGATGGCCGTTCTGACGGCCGAGTTCAACGCCTACCTCGACCGCGACGACGCCGACCCGACGGCCGACCTCGTCGGTTACCGGCAGCACGCCGTCTGGCTCACCCACGACGAGCTGGAGAAGCTGATCGGCGAGATGCGCCGGGCCATCCTGCCCGTGCTGGCCAACGAGCCGACGCCGGAACGCGCCCAGTACCTGCTCAGCCCGATCCTCTTCCCGGTCGAAGAGCGCGGGCAGTCCGCTGCCCACGATCTGACCCGGTACTCCTGAGGGCCGCCGAGGGCGGCGGAGACGAAGCTGCGCTGATGGGCCTTGAGCCTGCCCAGGTCCGTGTCGGCGAAGCGGCGGGGGTCGGCGGGTCAGCGCCGTGGTGCGGAGTCTGCTGCGGGCTTGGACTTCACCAGCCACAGGCCGGTGAACACGGCACCGGCCAAGGTGACGGCGCCGGCCGCGAGGAAGGCGCTGTTGAGACCGTCCTCGAAGGAGGCGCCTCCTGACTCCCGGGTGCGGACGACGGCTCCGAGCACCGCCACGCCGAGCACCGCGCCGATCTGCCGGGTGGTGCTGCTGACGCCCGACGCGAGGCCGCCCTCCTGCGGGCTGACCGACTGGATGGTCGCGCCGGTCAGCGGGGACATCGTCAACGCGAAACCGACGCCGACGATCGCCAGCCGCCACCACACGTTCCCGTAGCCGGTGTCGGCGTGCACCAAGCCCAGCGCCAGCAGCCCCGATCCGGCCAGGAGCAGGCCGACGGTGACCACGACCCGGAAGCCGTGCCTGGCGGCGAGCCGGCCCGCGAACGGGCTGACGACCACCATCGCGAGGGCGGTGGGCAGGGTCTGCAGTCCTGCGAGCAGGATCGAGCTGCCCTGGACGTACACGAAGAACTGGGAGAAGAAGAACGACGAGCCCATGAGCGCGAACCCCACCACGACCATCGCCGCGTTGGACACCGTGAACAGCCGCTGCCGGAACAGCCGCAGCGGCAGCATCGGCGTCGAGCTACGCGCCTCGACTACGACGAAGACGGCGATGATCAGCATCGCGGCGGCGAAGCTGCCCAGGACGACCGGCGAGGTCCAGCCGCGCGAGCCGCCCTCGATCAGCCCGTAGGTCAGCGCCCCCACGCCCAGGACCGACAGGACCGTCCCCTGGACGTCGATCGCGGGGGCGGCCGGGTTGCGGGACTCGTCCAGGATGCGCAGACCGGCCAGCAGCAGGATCACGCCGATGGGCACGTTGACCAGGAAGATGGCGGGCCAGCCGAAGGCGTCCGTCAGCACGCCGCCGGCCAGGGGCCCGGCGGCCAGGCCGATTCCGCTGAACCCCGCCCACAGCCCGATCGCCCTGACGCGCTCGTGCGGAGCGGGATACACGTTGGCGAGCAGGGCCAGCGAGGCGGGGCTCAGCGCCGCGGCCCCGATGCCCTGCAGCACCCGTCCGACGATGAGCCAGCCGATCGAGGGCGCGAAAGCGCACAGCACGGACGCGACCGTGAACACGGCGACGCCGGCCAGGAACACCCGCTTGCGGCCGAAGCGGTCGGCGAAGACGCCGCCGGACAGCAACAGCATGGCGACCAGCAGCACGTACGCGTCCACGATCCACTGCAGCCCGGTCAACTGAACCTGCAACCGCTCCTGCATGTCGGGCAGAGCCGCACCGACGATCGTGTTGTCGAGCAGCACCATGAACTGCCCCAGGCAGGTCACCGCGAGCAACGCCGCCCGGTTCGGTGGCACGCCCGCGGCCACCGGCGACGCCGCCTTCGTGGTGGTGCTTTCGTGTGCGGTCAACGCTGGTTCCCCCCATGCGTTCGAAGTCCCGGCGGCGGCGAGGGCCGCCCGAGACACGTCAAACGCAGCCATCGACTGCGTTAAGGAGGACTGTAGGGCTGCTCGTCCCGCAAACGCAAGTGAACGCTGCGTTAAGGTGGGAGGCATGGACGAGCGACAGCGAGCCCGGCGGCCCGGCGGGCGCAGCGCCCGCGTCTCCGCGGCGGTGCACCAGGCCGTCACCGACCTGGTGAGAGAGCGCGGCTACGGCAACTTCACGGTCGGCGAGGTCGCGGCCCGCGCGGGCGTGGCCGACACCAGCGTCTACCGCCGGTGGGGCAACCTGGAAAACCTGCTCACCGACGTGACACTCACGCGCCTCAACGCGCGGTCACCGATGCCGGACACCGGGAGCCTGGCCGGCGACCTGCGCGCCTACGCGGCCAACGTGGCCCGCGAGATCACCGGGCCCGACGGCCTGGCGGTGCTGCGCCTGGTCATCGCCCTGTCCGGCAAGGGCCAGCAGGGCGAGGAGGCGCGTGACGACTTCCTCGCCGAACGCGCCCGGCAACTGCAGTCCATGCTCGACCGTGCCCGCGAACGCGGCGAGGACGCGCCCGACGCGCTCGGCGTCCTCGACCACCTCATGGCCCCGATGTACATCCGCGTCCTGTTCGACCTGGGCCCGCTCACCCCGGACTACGTGGACGGGCTGGTCGACCGGCTGCTGTGACCCGGAGTGAGCCTCACGCGGCGGTGCGGCGGGATTCGAGGGCGTCGAGGATCAGGTCCAGGCCGTAGTCGAACTCGCCCGTGTGGTCGTAGCCCGGCCGCAGGGCGTGGTCGACGATCATCTCCGTGAGGTACGGCAGCTCGTCCACCGGCAGGTCCCTGAGGATGCCGCCGGCCACGTCCTCGACGTCGTCCGGGGTCGTCACCGGCAGGTTCGCCTCCTGGAGGACGAATCCGCCGACGTAGCTGTCGATGAGCGAGACGGCGTGGGCGGCCATCGGCAGCGTGAACCCCGCCCTCCGCAGGACCCCGAGGACGGCGTCGTGGTGGCGGAGCGTCGCCGGGCCCGGGTTGCGCCGCGAGTCCATGAGGCCGAGGGCCCAACTGTGCCGCGACAGGACCGTACGCGCGGAGGAGGCGCGCGTACGGATCGCGTCGCGCCAGTCGTCGCACCCGGCCCTGGGGAGTTCGATCGCCGCGAACACCATGTCGACCACGCCGTCGAGGATCGCGTCCTTGTTCGGCACGTGGTGGTAGAGCGACATCGCCTCCACGCCCAGCTCCTGCGCGACCCGTCGCATCGTGATCGCCTCCACGCCGCCGCGATCGGCGACCCGGATCGCGGCTTGCAGGACGAGACCTCGGCTGAGCGGTTGCGGTGGCGGTGTCATGACGGCTCCGGGGTGCTGGACGGGTTGACAGCCTTACGAGCGTAAGCCAACCTTACAGGCGTACGCAGCCTTACTGGTGTAAGTCTTCGGATGGCAACCGTTCGCCACGAGACGAGGAGGTCCCGATGCCGATGCCCAAGTGGTGGGGGCACGTGAACAAGAAGGTGTTCAACCGTCGCGCGATCGCGGGCGGGAAGTGGCCGGTGCTGATTCACGTCGGTCGCGTGTCCGGCGCGACGTACCGTACGCCGCTCGACGCGCACCCCGTCGACGGCGGTTACCTGTTCGTACTGGTGTACGGATCGCGTTCCGACTGGGTGCGGAACGTGCTGGCGGCCGACGGCGCGCGGCTTCGGGTCGACGGGAGGGAGGTGGCGCTCGCCGCCCCGCGCCTGGTCGGGAGGGACGAGGCGTTCCTGGCCCTGCCCGCCGAGGTGGCCCGCCCGCCGAAAGTGCTCCGCATCACCGAGTTCCTCCGCATGGACCTCGCCGCGGGCTGAAGATCGTCCCCCGACGGGCACCTCGGCGATCTGCGGCGTGATCGTCATAGTGCCGGGCCCGACGCTGGAGGGACGATGGAGATGAACGAGATCACACCACGGTCGGTCGTGGACGGCGCCGTACCCCTGCATCCCGTGATCTCTCCGGACGGTCGCTGGGTCGCCTACCCGGTCACCCCGGTAGGACGGACGGGAGACCATCCGCAGAGCGCGATCTGGATCGCCGCCGCCGACGCGGGCACCCCGCCCAGAAAGCTGACCGAGGGAACGGCGAGAGACTTCCTCCCTCGCTGGGCGCCGGATTCGGCCTCGCTCTTCTTCGCCTCGGATCGGGGGAGCCGCGGCACCGTCCAGCTTCATCGGATCTCCCTCGACGGCGGCGCGGCGGAGGCGCTGACCGCCTGGCCCGGCGGCATCTCCGACCACCTCCCGCTCGCCGGCGGGCGGCTGGTCGCGGTGGTCGCGGTGTTCGCTGAGGAGCCCGCCGACGACGATCGCCCCGGCGGGGGAGACGTCAAGGTGTGGGGACAGGAGGTGCCCCACAGCCGGTTGTGGCTGCTCGACCTGGACACCGGACAGCCGCACGGGGTGGACGGCCTCGGTGACAGGCACGTCGTCGAGCTGGCGCAGCGTCCGGACGGGGGTCCGCTCGCGGTGCTCAGCCAGGCCACCCCGGAGCCCGATCCCGGCCGCCGAACCTGCGCGCTGCACGTGGTCGACCCGGAGACCGCCAAGGTCGGCGAACTCGGGCGGGCCGAGCTGGAGGCGTCCGCGCCCACCTGGTGGCAAGCGGACGGCGGCTGGCACCTGTGCTACCTGGCGACCACCCCGCCCGGCCCGGTGGGAGGTCGCGCGGTCTTCGACCTCGTGGTGCCGGAGACCGGCGGCGCGGCCGAACACCTCCCGGTGACCAGCGGCATGACCGTCTGCCCGACCGGCCTGGCGGGGGTCGGGGAGGGGCCGCCGCTGGCGCTGTTCGCCGACGGGCTCGACACCGCGATCCACCGGCTGGACCCCGCGACCCTCCGGTTCCAGCGGGTGTCCTCCCTTCAGGGCCTGGCCGCCTCGCTCACCGCGAGCCGCTCGGGCGGGGTCGTCGCCGCGCTGGTCAGCACGGCGTACGAGCCGATGAACGTGCACGCCGGGCCGCCTGCCGGCCGCCTCCTCCGGCTCAGCGACACCAGGCCGGAACTGCGCGAGGTCGCGTGGGGAAGGCAGGAACGCCTGTCGTACCGGGCGTCCGACGGGCTCGGCCTCGACGGGTTGCTGATCCTGCCGCCCGGACGTACCCGAGGCGACGGCCCGTTCCCGCTCGTCACGCTGGTGCACGGCGGCCCGTACGCCAGGCACGCCGACCAGTTCATGCTGGGCGTGATCCCCTCGGGGCAGTGGCTCGCGACCGCCGGGTACGCCGTCTTCCTGCCCAATCCACGCGGCGGCGAGGGCCACGGGCACGCGTTCGCGGCGGCGGTCGCGGGCGCGGTCGGCATGGAGGAATGGACGGACATCGTCACCGGCATCGACCTGCTGATCGCCGACGGCGTCGCCGATCCCGACCGGCTCGGGATCGGCGGGTGGAGCCACGGTGGGTTCATGGCCGCCTGGGCGGTGGGGCGGACGAGCCGGTTCAAGGCCGCGGTGATGGGCGCGGGCATCAGCGACTGGGGCATGCTCGTCGCGACCGGCGAAGGCGGAACCCTGGAGGCCGGGCTCGCCGGGAGCTGCGGCTGGGAGGGGACCGGCCCGCACCGGCACGACCGGCTCAGCCCCATCTCGTACGCGTCCGAGATCCGCACCCCGGTGCTGATCCTGCACGGCGAGGACGACACGAACGTGCCGGTCGGCCAGGCCACGTACTTCCACCGCGCGCTGCGGCGGTTCGGGATCGAACACGAGTTCGTCGTCTATCCACGGGAAGGCCACGCGATCCAGCGCCGTGACCACCAGCTCGACGTGCTCGAACGCACCCGCGCGTGGTTCGACCGCAAACTCGCCGACCCCACCCAGGGCTCGGGAAAGGGCCTTTCTGACCAGATCGGTTGACATTCCGGCCAGGGTGGGCACGGTTATGACGGGCGGGCCCGCACAGGTCGCGCTTCGGTCGCGGTCAGCGAGCATCCAGGTTTACCGCATAGCGTTACCTGAGTGTCTATCAACCTGGCCGCCAGGGAAGGCGGGCTGCAGACCCCGATCCAGACGCACGGGCCCCCGTCGGCCCGCCGGCAGACGTGGCTGGACGCCCTCCGCGGTGTGGCCGTACTCGCCGTGCTCTTCGAGCACCTGCTGGATCCGATCTTTCCCGAGGTGCGGGCGACGGTCAGCCCCTGGTTCGACCTGGGGCAGTACGGCGTGATGGTGTTCTTCCTGATCAGCGGCTACGTCGTGCCGGCCTCGCTGGAACGGCGCGGCAGCGTCGCCGGGTTCTGGATCGGCCGCGTGTTCCGGCTCTATCCCCTGTTCCTGCTCGCGGCGGTCCTCGCCACCGTGTTCGGCCTGGTCCAGGTCTACTCGTCGCTACCCGCCCAACTGGGCGAGTCTCCGGTCGTGTCCGGTCTCGCGCATCTGACGATGCTGCAGGACTTCGTCCAAGTGGTCAGCGTCATCAACGTGTTCTGGACGCTGTCGTACGAGATGGTGTTCTACCTGCTCGTGACCGCGATCTTCGTCCTCGGGCGGGGCCGTGGGGGCGGGACCGCCGGCACGCTCACCTTCGCGATGGCGGCCGTGCTCGTGGGCGGCACGCTGCCCGCCGGCGCGCTCTCACGCGGTCTCGGCGGTGACGTCGTCGTACTGATCGTGGCCGTGGTGCTGATGGCGGGCCTGGCCGCGGTCCTGGGCGGCGGGCACCGCGTACGGATGGGCGGCGCGATCACCGTCGCCGCCCTGGCCATCGTGCTGCTCGCGGTCAACAGCCGGGTCGGCGCCTGGCAGAGCCTGGCCATCGTGGCCACCATGTTCGCCGGGACCGCGCTCTCCCGGCTGGACGAGGGCCGCCTGCGGCGGGGGATCACGAGTTGGCTGATCGCGCTGGTGCCGGTCGTGTGCATCGCCGCCGCGATCTGGTTCGGCCCGGGCTGGGGGATGTCCGAGGAGAAGGCGCTGGCGTTCAGGTGGAGCTGGAGCGCCGCCGTGGCGGCGGCCTGGCTGACCTTCCTGCTCGCCCGGGCGCTGCGGTCGCGCGCCTGGCCGGGTCTGCTGGTGCGCCTCGGGCTGATCAGCTACTCCTTCTACCTGCTGCACCCCCTCGGGATCCAGGTCCTGCGGCGCCTGATCCCGCAGCCCGCGCCCGTGCCGCTCGGCGGGCGGATCGCGGCGTCGATCCTGCTGCTGGGCGTGGTGGTCGGCTGCGCCGCGCTGACGTACCGGTTCGTCGAGCTTCCGGCCCAGAACCTCGGCCGCCGCCTGGCCCGCTCGGTCGGCCGCTGACCCTGCCCCGGCCCGTCCGCGTCGCCGCCGCCGTCAGTGGAAACGTGGCGGCCCGTCGGCGGCGCGGACACCGGGAGAGGCGGCCACGCGCCGGGAAGCCGTCGCCGGTGGGCGGCGGCGGCGCGGACGGCGCAGTGCGGTGCCGGGGGCCAGGAGCACACCGATCATGCCGAGCCACCGGGGTGGCCAGGCCGGGTTGGGGGGTGCGCGGGCTTGGGCGCACCAGCGGATAGTGACATCAGGTGCGCGTAGCGTAACGCTTTGTGGCACAGGAGTATCTGTCCGCCGCACAAGTTAACCGGTATGGCCGGTTCGTGGCGGACCCGGACGCCGGAGGAACTGGAGAAGTTCTTCTTCCTGGACGCCGCCGCGCTGAAGGAAGCGCGGGACAAACGGCGCTTGCACAGCCGTCTGGGCTGGTCCATCCAGTGGGGCACTCGGGTGCCGGAGTTCTCCGCCTCCCGCTCGATCGCCTCCCGCACCGGGAAGGTCAATCGGCACGGACTCGCTTTCGCCGGTGAGCAGGTC
Source organism: Nonomuraea sp. NPDC051298 (assembly GCF_055586305.1). NCBI lineage: Bacteria > Bacillati > Actinomycetota > Actinomycetes > Streptosporangiales > Streptosporangiaceae > Nonomuraea > Nonomuraea sp. NPDC051298. The sequence goes on along the minus strand of NZ_JBVJIM010000041.1, from coordinate 26,769 downwards.
CCGCAACCCTCCGAACAAGAGCGGGCCGCCAAAGAACAGTCCGGCGGCCATGCCACACCCGGTCACATCAATCGGGACCGGGCCGGGCACGCAGAGGAATACCAGCTCGACCACATCAAGGACCGCGCCCACCGACATCCCCACCAAGGCGCACGCACCACGACGGCCTGACACGGCCTGGAGTCCAGGCAGCACACTGCCCACGCGTTCGTAGCGGTTCCCCGTAACAAACGCGGAGGTTTCTCGCAATAGTGCATGAGAGAAGGCCCCAGTAGCTTCGGCAGGTGCTCAAAACCGCCCTTGCCGCAATCTGCCTCGCACTGGTCCCCACGTCGGTTCCCACGTCGGTTCCCACGTCGGTCGACGCCTACGTCGAGGAGTACCGCGCGGCCACGGGCCTGCCTGGCGTCACGGTGGCGATCACGAAACAGGGCAGGGTCATCCACACCCGCGGATACGGCAAGACCGCCACCGGTGAGCCCGTCACAGCCGACACCCCCATGGCGGTGGCCTCGGTCAGCAAGTCCTTCACCGCCTTGGCCGTCATGCAGTTGGCCGAGGCGGGCAAGGTAGCCCTCGACCAGCCAGTGCGCCGCTATCTGCCCGAGTTCACGATGGCCGACCCCCGGGCCGCGAAGATCACCGTACGGCAGTTGCTCAACCAGACCTCCGGCATGGCCGACTCGGCCTTCCACGAGAAGAGCCTGACTCAGCCTCAAACGCTCAAAGGCGCCGTGGCCCGGCTCAGGACGGCCAGGCTCGCCGCGGATCCCGGGACCGCCTTCAGCTATCACAACACCAACTACCAAGTCGCCGCCCGGCTCGTCGAAGTAGTCAGCGGCCAGCCGTTCGCCGCCTACCTCGACGCAAACGTGTTCGAACCCCTCGGCATGCGCAACACCACGACGATCGACACCGACCGCGACCTCCCCGACAGCGCCCGCGGCCACCTGTACGTACTCGGCCAGGCCGTCGCCGTGCCAGAGCCCTCCGCGTTCGGCAACGGCTCCGGCGGGGTCATCAGCACCGCCAACGACATGGCCAGATGGCTGATCGCGCAGAACACCGGTCTCCCGGGTCTCCTGTCCCCGCAGAGCGTCGAGGAGATGCGCACCGCCTCCAAGCAGAACCAGTACTACGCCCTCGGCTGGATGATCGACAAGACCGAACGAGGCACCTTCGTGCTCGAGCACGGGGGAGACCTGTTCACCTCCACCGCCCACCAACTGCTGATGCCCGGCTACGGCTACGGCATCGCCGTCATGGCCAACACCGGTATGGCCTTCTCCGACGCGCACACCCTCATGACGAGCCTGGTCCCCATCATCGAGGGCGGCACCCCGCAGTTGCCCTCCAGACAGCGATCGCTCCCCACCGACGCGCTCTTCGCACTGCTGACCCTGGTGACCATCGGGCTCGCGGTACGGGGCACGGCACGTGCCCGGCAATGGGCCGCGCGCCGCACGGGATGGCAGGTGTGGCGGCTGGCGCCATACCTGCTCCCGATCGGGTTGTGCGCGACGATCGTCCCGATCCATCGCATACTGGCACGCGGCCGCGACGCCGGCTGGGTCCAACTGGCCTACCTCTACCCGACGTTCATGCTCTGGCTGGTGACGGCCGCGGCCGCGGGCCTCACGGTGGTCGCCGCGCGCCTCTGGGGCGCAGCGCGGCGTGCGCGGCGGGTGGCGAGTCATACGTACGGATCTGTGGGAGCCGGGAGGTGAGATCCCTCCCGGCTACCCGACTGGGCGCCCCCGGGTCAGGAGCGGTTCCCCGGGTCACCGGCGCCGGGGAGCGGCCAGCCGGCGCACCGGACGATGAGCTCCGCCACCGCTCGCCTGGCCTCGCTCTTGCGGGCGAGTTCGCGAAGCCGGCCCTCCAGAACCTCGCGCGGGTCGGCGGGGCTCGCGAGCAGGGCGACGTCGCGGTCGAACCACAGGTCCTCCACGCCGCGCAGGGTGGTCTTGAGGGTGCGCAGCGGAGGAGAGCGGAAGCCGTCCGCCCGGTGGACGATGTCGTCGCAGCAGTTCCAGAAGTTGCCGACGACGGCGTTGATCCGGGCGAAGCGCTCGCGCGCCTCCATGGCGTCGGAGGTGGCGACGAGCAGGGCGACGCCCGCGGCGGTGGACTGGTAGTAGGCCGGCAGGGCTACGTCGGTCGCGTCCGTGAGCCGGGCGCGCCAGTGGCGCAGGGACATCACCGCGCTGGCGAGGGCAGCGGGATCGCGGTGGTCGCACCCGGAGACGACCGACCGTAGGTCGGGCAGGAACGGTGTGCACAGGACGTCGAGGATCGGCAGGAGCCGCGCGAGGCGCAGGGCACCGGAAACGGTGACCCTGCGCCTCGGCGATGGCTGATCGAACAGTTCCACTCAGGACTCAATCACGTCGGGTGAGGACGCGGTACGGGGTGTTGCCGGTGCGGGAGACGCCCGTGCCGAGGCCGATGTTGGTGGTCTCCAGCCCCATGCCCGTCGCCCGGCCGAAGCAGGGCAGGCACATGCGGGTGGAGGACGCCATGGTGACCAGCTCCCACTCGTCGCCGAGGGCATCCATGATGGTGTCCTCGGCATGGCCGTCACCCACGATATACCGGGCGTCCATGCTCGGCGAGTTCGCTCCGCGCCATTCGTCCGGGACGCCACGTTGTTCCGTCGCGACCCAGGTGTCGGTGACCGACGGGTCGTTGACCCTGCGGACGTGTGCCACCGCGACCGTCGCCGTCTCCGGGTCGGCCCGCGTCGCCGCCAGGTCTCTGGCCTGCTTGTACGCCCGCACGCAGCCCTGGGTGTTGTGGACCAGGACGGGTGTGGAGGCCGCCAGGACGTGGTAGGTGTGGATGTCGGCGACGGTGAAGTTGTGCACGCGGCTGTGCTGGGTCCACTTCTTGACCGCTGTGACCTGCACGTACGTACCGGCGGAGGTACGCAGCGACATGCCCGGCCGGAGCTGGTCGGCCTTGAGCCACCTGCCTGCGCTCTCCACCCAGAACGGGTGGCCGTCGGTGGCCGTCAGCCGTCCGGTCGCTGAGCCCTTGTCGCCGTCGGTGTCGACGGTGACCTCGACCAGTGCCTTGTCACCCTCGCCGAGGATCAGTTGGACCACGGGCTTGGCCGCGGTCTCGCCGGTCTCCGGATCGGTGGCGACGACCTCTTCACCAAGTTCGATCTGCTCGATGGGCTTGGTGCTGCCGTCGGCCATCAGAACCAGGGTGCCGGCGACGAAGCTGTTGCAGTCCCCGGCCTTAGCCCTCGTCTTGGCCTTGGCCTTGGCCGCCAAGGCCCGGGCCCGCTCCTTGGCCTCCGCGGCGACGCGTTTGGCCTGTGCCTCGGCCGCCGCCTTGGCCGCCGCGGCCTTCTCCGCCGCTTCCCTCGCTGCCTTGGCCGCCGCCGCTTTGGCCGCCTCAGCGGCGCGGGCGGCGCCGGCGAGGACGGACCTGGCCCACTTCAGCTCCTCGAAGAAGCGGATGACGGCCTTGCCCGCGCGCCAGATCGCCTCGATGATCTTCTTGGCCTTGAAGATCTTGCCCCAGGGCAGCGCGCCGACCACGGCCATCACGCAGGCGCCGAGGTCGCCCTTGAGACAGTTGATGATGTCGTTGACCCCGAGGACCTCCATGAGGATCTGGCCGCCGGCCTCCAGGATCACGTCGAGGATGCTCTTGCTCTGGAGCTGGTGCGCCTTGGCGACGTCCTCGGGGCTGGGGCCGGTCTCGGTCGGGGCTCCGGTAGGGTCGCCGCCGCCGGTGGTCGGGCCCGCGTCGGGCATCAGTCCGGTCGGGTCGGTGAAGACCAGCGGGTTGTTGCTCGCGTAGGTGTAGGCGGAGGTCTTGACGGTGCCGGTGGGCATGGGATCGGCACTGGTGAAGCGGCCGGTGCCGGGGTTGTAGTTGCGGTCCTGCAGGAAGTAGTTGCCGGAGCCGGTGCTGTCGTCCTGGTAGGCGCCGGCGAAGCGCAGGGGGTTGTCAGGGGTCTCGGCCTGCGCCGACGACGCATCGCCTGGTCCCTCAGTGCCTTCGTCCGGGAGCGGGTTGTCGGCGGGCACAGCCTGGGTGAGGGTGGTGCCGACGCGCGGGTTGCCGAACGGGTCGTAGTCGTAGCCCGCCTCGACCTGGCCGGTCGGGGAGAGCATGTTGGCCACGCCGCCGAGCCAGTCATGGGTGTAGGCGTGCGTGCCGCCACCGGTCAGCAGGGCCAGCGGCTCGTCGTCGGGTCCGTAGGTGAACCCGCGGCGCTCCACCGCGGCGCCCGCGCCGTTGACCGTGGTGTCGAGCGCGATCTGCGGCTGATTGCCGTTGACGTCCCAGCTCCAGCGCTGGGTCGTGTCATTGGCGGACGCCGACAGGCGCAGCCCGGTCGCGTCGTAGGCGAACGTCGCGGTCTTGCCGTTGACCGTGGCCTTGGCCAGGCTGCTGTCGAGGTTGTACTCGAACCGGTCGGATCCGGCGCGGACCTGGTTGCCGTTGACGTCGTAGGCGTAGTCCTTGGACACGATGCTGCCCGGCTTGACCATGGTCTCGCGCTGGAGCTGGTCGGCGGAGTCGTACGCGTAGGTCGTCAGGTCGTTGCCCGCCGTACCGGTGCGCTTCTGGCTGAGGCGATTGCCGACCAGGTCATAGGTGTAGTCGATGCGGCCGGCCATCTCAGAGCCGCGCCCGCACGAGGTGGCGGAGTAGCAGGCGGAGGTGACCCGGTCCACGTCGTCGTAGGTGTAGGCCACCGACTCGGCACGCTCGCCGCGGGTGGTGACGGCCCTGGTCGGGTTGCCGACCTCGTCGAGCGTCAGGTCGAAGGCCGAGACCGGAGCGGCGTCGCCGTCGGCCGTCCTGATCGAGGTGAGCCGGCCCGCGTTGTCGTAGGCGCGCTTCTCGGTCAGCCCGCCCGTGGGCAACGTGGTGCTGGTGCGGCGGCCGGCCACGTCGTACCCGAAGTCCCAGGTCCTGGTCTCGCCCGCGAGACCCTCGGCCACGCTCTGCGAGGTCAGGCGGCTGTCGGCGTCGTAGCCGGCGGTGACCTTGGTCCCGTCCGGGTAGGTGCGGGAGGTGATGTTGCCCCGCTCGTCGTAGGCGTAGGAGAACGTCTCGTCCTCGAGCCCCGCGCTCTTGCGGGTGACCGACAGGATCTGGTCCTCGTCGTCGTAGGCCACCTCGCGCACGCCGGTGGGGTCGCCGTAGGCGGTGGTGCGATCCTTGGAGTCGTAGCCGAAGGTGTAGACCGGGCCCTGGGAGCCGAGCGCGGCCTGCGTGCGACGGCCCAGGATGTCGTAGGTGTTGACGATCGTGCGCTTGGTCCGCTCCTCCGGGCCGACCCACTCGAGCCCGCTGATCGCGATCGCGGTCAGCGGGTTGCTCTCGGCGTCGTAGGTGATCTCCACCCGGCGGGCGAGCGGGTCGGTCTTGGTGATCAGGCGGCCCGCGTCGTCGTAGGACAGCCTGGTGCTGCGGCCCATCGGATCGCGGACGGCTTCGAGCAGGCCGTCGGAGCCGTAGGAGTAGACGGTCGAGCCGGCCGACGGGATGATCGGGTTGTACGGCGTTTCGGGCGTGTGCACCGTGGCGAGCTGGTCGTCCTCCCGGTAGGTGCGGTGCGTCTTGCGACCCTTGGGATCGGTCACGGTCGTCGGCCGGTTGACCGCGTCGTAGGTGGCCGTGGTGGTGTTGCCCAGCGGGTCGATGGTCTTGACCAGGTTGCCGGCCTGGTCGTACTCGTAGCGGGTGGTGAAGTCCGCCGGCTCGGCGCCCTCGACGTTGCCGCGCGGCTCGGTCACCGCGGTCAGCAGGCCGTCGTCGTCGTACTTCCAGGTGGTGACACCACCGACGGCGTTGGACTCCTTGACCCGGTTGCCGGCCTCGTCGTACTCGGTCCTGGTGGTCTTGCCCGCCGCGTCGGTGATCTCGGTCTGTCGGTCGGCGTCGTCGTAGGCCATCGAGGTACTGCGCCCCAGCGCGTCGGTCACGCCGGTGACCTGGCCGACGTTGTCGCGCTCGAAGGACGACGACTTGCCCAGCTCGTCGACCCGGTTGGTGGTCCGGTCCAGCGGGTCGACCTTGATGTCGCGGTCGGTGAACCCCCCTCCCGGGTACGGCCGGCGCATCCGGATCAGGTTGTCGTCGAAGTCGTAGAAGTAGGTGGTGGTGAAGTCGGCCTTGTTCGCGCCCGGCTCGTTTCCACGCGGCGACGTGACGGTCTTCAGCAGGCCCTTGGCGTCGTAGGCGTAGCTGGTGACGATGGCGGGGCGGCTGCGCAGCAGCACCCCCACGGTGGCCTGGCGGCCGGCCGCGGTGTAGGTGTACGCGGTGGTGCGGCGCTCGTTGTCGACCTTCTTCAGCAGGCCGTTGGCGAAGTAGGCGTAGTTCGTCGTCTGGCCGGTCGGCGTCTGGCGGCGCACCAGCCGGCCGGTCTCGTCGTGGCCGCTGCGCCACGCGCCGCTCTTGCCGGGTTCCTGGGTGCTGGTCAGCCGGTCCTGGGCGTCGTAGCCGTACTTGGTGGTGTACGCGAGCCGGTTACCGCCCTGGACGGTGCCGCGCGGGTCGACGGAGGCGATGCGGCGGCCAGTGACGTCATAACTGGTCTCGGTACGCCGGCCCAAGGGCGAGAGCACCGCCTTGAGCAGGCCCGCGTTCTGGTTGCCCGGCGGGTGGTACTCGTAACGGGTGACCTTGCCGCGCTCGTCGGTGGTGGAGGTGCGCAGGCCGCGCGCGTCGTACTCGTGGGTGATGGCGCTGCCGTTGGGGTCCTCGCTGCGCACGAGTTCGTTGAACTCGTTGTAGGTGTCCTTCCACACCTGGCCGTTGGCATCGGTGTGCTCGGTCGGGTTGTTGCGCTCGTCGAAGGTGGTCTTCTCGGAGAAGGAGAACGGCCTGGGCGCGCTGGTCCGGATCCGATTGCCGTTGGCGTCGAAGGTCGCCTCGTGCTGGTGCTGGTTGCCGTTGACCACCAGGTCGCGGTTGAGGTCCTTGTCGTAGCGGTGGTTGTCGGAGTCGCCGGTGGCGCGCTGGGAGTAGACCAGATTGTTTCCGCGGTAGCCGTCCCAGACGACCACGCCGTCCGGGTCGGTGGTGGCGGCCTCCTGCTTGCCGGCGTCCCAGGCGAACGCGGTCTGCTTGCCCAGGCCGTCCTTCTGGAAGGTGACCCGGCCGTCATCACCGTAGGTGTTGACGACGATGGCCACCCGGTGCGGGTCGCCGACCTGCGCCAGGAGCTGGTTGGCGTGGTAGGCGTACGTCCACGGGAAGCCCCGGGCGTCCAGCACCTTGGTCAGCAGGTTGCCGGTGTAGAAGAACTTGACGTCACGGCCGTCCGGAAGGCTGATCTCCCTGATCAGGCCACCCTCGACGCGTACCTTCACCACCCGGCCCGACGCATCGGTGATCTTGATGCCGGGCGCCTCGTAGGCCAGTGTGAGTCCCACGTCGCGGGCGTTGCGCACGCCCGACAGGCGGCCCTGGGCGTCGAACAGGTAGCGCACCTGGCGCGGCGTGGTCAGCACCCAGCCGTCGCCGGACTTGCGCAGCGTGGACCGCACACCGGCCGGACGCCGGTACGCGCCGTCGGCCTGCGGCGTGTAGCGGGCCTGCGCGCCGTCCTCGGCCCGCACGATCGCCACCCCGTCCTGCTCGGTGACGCGCATGTCGTACGACCACGCCCAGCCGAGCCCCAGCAGGCCCTCCCCGCGGTTCATCGAGGAGTAGGTGCGCGTGCTGGCGAACAACGGACCGAATGAGGCCATCGCCAGGTCCTGCTCGGTGCGCACGAACGCGCCGGTGCCGGTGTTGACCCCGAGTCCTCTCGGGGCCTGGCCGGCGGCGGTCAGGGCCAGCGCGTTGCCGCAGCCGCAGCCCATCGCCTGCTCGTTGGGGATGGGCGGCGGGTCGATCGTCTGCCGCGGCGCCGACGGGTCCGACGGGTCCGAGGCGAATTCGTTCCCGTCGTCGAAGACCGCGGCCGCGGTGACGAAGTACTCCTTGCCGGTCTCCAGCACCCAGCCGTCCGTCGTGCCGAACGAGCGGCAGTAGTCGCCGGCGCCGCCGCAGGTGAGCCTGTCCCGCTCCAGCTCCGCCCTGGGCACGAGCACCGAGGCCTGCTCGGTCGGGGAGTCCTTCTCATACAGGCGCATCCGGGCCCCGGTCCAGGACGGGTCCGCCTGTCCCGAGCGGAAGTACAGCGTCAGCGAGGTGTCACCGAGCACGAAGCCGGGCCGCAGGGACAGTTCGTTGAAGCTGTTGGGGGCGGTCTGCTTGACCGTGGGCTGCTCGGACGTGGCCTGCTTCGACACGGCCTGCTTCGACTCGGCCTGCTTCGACACGGCCTGGGTCGCCAGCGAGGACCAGCGCCCCCTGTCGACCTTGACCGGTTCGCCGCCGGCGGTGGTGCCGGGCGGCACCACCGCCGGGCGCTGATCGGTTTTGACGGCGACGTCCGGACGGATCCCGGCGGGCATCGGCCGCGCGGGCGGCGCGTCGCCCTGGTGCACCTTCGGCACCGGCGGCGGATCCGCCTGCGCGGACGCCGGTGCCGGCGCCGTCAGCAAGGACGCCAGCAGCACCGAGACCAATAACGGAACCTGAATACGGGCACGACGAAATCGACTTTTGGCGGGCACCGCTGGGACCCTCCCCCGTGGAGATACCGGTAGCGAAAGAAAAGGCTTACCGATGACAGGCGCAGAAAATCACCAAAATCCGCCCTTGGCAAGGCTGTCGTCCCGCCGCCGCTCGCCGCAGTGGGCGGCCGTTCGCCCTGCTCCTGTGCTTCTTGCTGCGACAAGGGCCTAATCGAACGTTCCACGCAGAGGAGACCGCGTGTCCACGACGGCAGCGGCAGCGGCGGGAGGACGTGCAGCCAGCGGAAACAACTGGTCCACCCGAAAGGGCCATATCATTCCGATGATAGAAATGTGGTATGGCCTGATGGGGAACCAGAAGCCGCCAGCATCCCACCCGGCCCCGGCCCCCGGCCGCCTCCCTCGCCGTCAAAGCCGGTCGGCGTGATCCACCGCGATCGGCCGCCTCCTTGACACCAGGGTGCGCCTCGCGGAAAGCGCCCTGCTCAGCAAAGCGTCGGGCGCGAAATCGTCGGGCCGATCCATCCCGGAAGTAATACAACAACACGAGAACGAAGCTTCGTGTGGGATGATTAGTCCATACCGCTGAAGCACGTGACCGAGCCATGCCATCGCCGCTCCTTTGCGCAACGGCATTGCCTGGTCGCGTCGTCCGGGATTGTGCCCATGGTGACCCGGATCGGCATCCTGGCCGATCCGGGCTCCACCGCGCACGAAACGGGGATCAATGGATCTGCATATTGGGGACGTTCTTCAGCTATCCTGCGACCCAATTTCGGTACCGATTATCGATAGGTCATCTCACTATGTCACCGTGAGACTTCCGTGGCACCAGGTCGATCCCGAGTCCGAATACGGATGGGACGGAAGCCATCAACTCCCGCGCCGCCTGGACTCCGCTGAATGGTCGGCCACACCGTTCCGTTTTCGAGGAGAATCCAATGCTCTTCGTTCCTGGAGAGGCTCGGGCGATATCCATACCCAGGACGATCACCTATGTCGCGGGGATTGAACAGTTCGACCAGCCACTCGATATCGGCTGGCTGCCACGCCCTATGAGGACGGTTTCACTCCTACCACAGGGAGAGGAATGGTCCGAGCTTTCCGAGGAACAGGGATTCTCGTACAACCTGCCAGGCGATGAGTTCATCAGCGTCGAACTTTTGTTTCGCCCGTACGCCTTTCTGGAGGACGGAGCGGTCCTTCTCGACTCGCGAGGCGTGACGTGGCGGTTCAAACGTCCATGGCTTTGGGAGGCGGCGGACGGCGAGGCAGGGATTCTGCCCGAGTGGCCGCCGGCTCTGCAGGGATCGGGACGTACGTCTACGGGATCCCACTTCGACGAATTGCGTCGGTGGGAAGAGTACAGCCACGTGCCGGCCGTCAGTCTCGAACACACCCTGCGGTGACGTGCCGTCCGCGCCGCACCTCGTCACCACGGAGTTCAGGGCGGACGCCGTCGCGTTGTACTTGTCCGATCCGGGACGGACGCTGGCCTCGGTGGCCGAGGACCTGGGCATCAGCCGCGAGACGCTGCGTAATTGGGTGCGTCAGGCGCAGGCGGAGGGCAGCGCGGGTGCCAAGGTGCGGGGTCCGGCGAGGAAGGCGGCGCGTGGCCCGCTAACGTCCGACGACGTGTTGGAAGAGGAGAATAAGCAGCTCAAGGCCCGGATTCGGGAGCTGGAGCTGGAACGCGACATCCTGCGCCGGGCGGCGAAATATTTCGCCGGAGAGACGTGCGCCGTGAGGCGTTGATGGTCCGTACGAGGGTGTAAGACCTCCGTCGTCTGTCCTGTCGTGGCAGGGCGGGGAAGCTGAGGGCAGCTCGATCCGGGTGATGCCGGGGAGGGTGGCAAGCGGCCCTGACAAAGCCGGGACGTGCCGGCACTGCCAGATGGTGCGGGTCCGGTGAGCGAGGCGGACCGAACTCGGATCCGCATGGGTCAGAATGTGCTGGATGACGATCTCCGCTGACAACTCCGGTCCGGTCCGGATTGTGACGGCCGTTCTTCGTGACGGCGGTCGGGTGTTGCTGTGTCATCGATGCGCCGGACGGCGTTGGTATCCCGACGTGTGGGACCTGCCGGGCGGTCATGTCGAGGAGGGGGAGGATCCGAAGGAGAGCCTTGTCCGCGAGCTTCGGGAGGAGTTGGGCATCACCGCATCGGAGCCGTCCGGCCCGCCGATGCATGAGATCCGGACCGCGACGTTCGACATGCGGATCTGGTTGATCGACAGGTGGACCGGAACACCCGTCAACGCCGCGCCGGACGAGCACGACGCTGTGGCGTGGTTCGAGACGTCCGACCTTGACAGCCTGCGTCTCGCCCACGAGTCGTATCTCTCGATGCTCACCGCCGTACTCGTCACGTGACGTCGATTCGGAACCTGTCAAACCCGGTGAGACGTCAGGCTACTTGCGTGCTTTGTGGTGAGGTGCCGGTCTCGGAGGCCACGAGTGGCTGATTGATCCACACCTTGGTCGGCAGTGCCGGTGGATAGGGTCGCCGGCCGCGGAACCGTTCCGGATGCGCCTGGAAGGCCGCGTGGAGGGTGGCGATCCGCCTGGCCTGGATCTGGGCGGCGGTGCCGTCGTGCACCGAGGCAGGCGTGTGCATCGCGATCCCGGAATGGCGGTGCTCGTGATTGTAGTAGCGGAAGAAATGGGTCACCTACGCCCGCAGTGACTGGACCGGCTATCTCGCCGACCGCGCCGCAGAACAGAAGGCAAGCCATACCCGTGATGCAGCAACAAGTGAGAGGGAATAGTGCCATGGAACTGGGTTACGTCCTTGCCGGCTATCGAGTCGCTACGCGCACTGATCGGCAAGATTGGCAGGAGGCTGGCCTGCCTGGCCCTAGTCTGCTGTCGCTGAGCGATTGCGTGGTGGACTTGGTGCCAGTGGATTCCAGTGGTTGGGATCACTGGTTCGCCAGTCTCCAGGAGGCTGAGATCGCCCGAAATCAGGCAGGAAACTCGGGGTTGCACGTGCTCGGGGTCGGATTCGCTGCCGCCGATGTTCCGGGGCTGCAGGCCGACATGGCCGACGGCGGCTGGGACGGCAGCCTCCCGGAGCGGCTGATCCGGCGTGAGACGTTCCCCGGCTCCGGCGAGCGGCGGCTGGGTTTCGAACTGGTCGGCTTCGACACCGGAAGCTGGCACACCTGGACCTGCATCGGGTGCCTCGTTACCGACGTTCACCAAGCCACCGGCATCCAGCCGGACCCCAATGGGCTGATCCAGGACGAGCAAGACGCGCGCCGGGCCGCTCAATGGCTCACCGACTCAGGTCTCGGGGATCCCAAGGTGTTCCTCTGGGCGGCCGCACTGCTCACGGAGCCACCGCGAGCGTCCCTCCAGACCAAGGAATAGCGCACGGTCGGAATAACACCCCTCCACCAGTGATCGTCTTGTTCGACAGCACCTCCTCCAGCTCTGGCCACGCCTCGTCCTCGCCGAGCCCGGGCCGATACAGCGTCCGCTCGCCGACCACGGGATACAGGGCCTTGCGGACGGTCTCCTCCGGCAGCTCCAGCGCCGCCGTGGCGAGCTTCACCAAGATCCCGTTCTTGCCCTGCACCCGCCGGAACTCGGCGTTGAGCTCGCCCTCGACCTTCTTCTCCGCCCGCACACTGATCTTGTGCACGAGCTGGATCAACAGCTCCACCAGCCCGTCGATCAGCTCAGCCTGCCGCACCTGGCACAACGCGGCCAGCAGGGTGAGGCGCGCCGGCGGCGCCGCCGCCTCGAAATCGGACGGGTACATCTTCATCGCCCGGGCCCGCCAGCCCGCCACGACCTTCTCCGAGATCCCCTCAAACAGCGCGGTCGGCAGCCCGATCGCCTTGACCCGCTCCAGCTTCACGATCTCGGCCAGCAGCGTCTCCAACTGCAGCGGCCCCGGGTCCTCCTTCAGCTCCTGCAAGAACGCGCGCCGGCCGCCACTGGCGACCTGACTCTGCGCGTCCCCTTCCGGAGCGTCCCCGCCGGCGACGACCGGGGCACCGGCCGGGGCAGCTTCGGCGACGATCAGTTCCTCCAGTTTGTCGACCGATTCGAAGGACAAGCGCTGCACGGTCGTGGCGGTGAAGTTCCGCTCGAACATCGCCTCTGCCGCGCCCAGCACGCGTTCGATCCGAGTCGTCTTCGGCGGCTCGATCCGGTCTTCGCGACAGCGCGCCAGCAGCGCGCCGCGCAACCGGTCCCGTGACATCTCCACCGGACAGATCTTGGTGGCCAGCCAGTCGGCGAGCTTGTCCTCATCACCGACCGTCGGCTCGCGGAAGTCGTGGAACTTCCTGATCTGCGCCCGGTGGTACTCGATCGTGCGCCCGGACCAGTCGTAGGAGGCGAACAACTCCGCGTCCACCTTGACCTGTCCCGCCATGAACTCCACCGCTGGGCGAGGCAGGTCCTCCCTGCGAGGGAACCTCGCTTCCAGCTCGAAGAACTTCAGCATCAGGCCGAAGCCGAGCCGAGTCGCCCCGGACTTGTTCGCCAGCAGCGCGAGTTCCTCCTCATCCAGCGTCCAGCACTCGATCAGGTCCTCTATCTCCCATTCACGTCGCATGTCCCGCACCCCTTCTCCCGGACCTCCAACGAAAGGTCAGGAGAAACATGGTTTGTAACCGCTCGGCTACCGACTGGTATGTCACACCCGTGATGGCGGCGCAACGTGTCCGAGACATAACGCTTTGCTACTTTGCGGGCCAGGCTCCCGAAGAAGTCCGTAGTCAAGCCGCGTAGCTGTCTGACGACCGGCTCGGCCGCGCCCACCGGGAGCCGGCCAAGGCCTTCCTTCATGCCTGATCGTGATAGACCACCGTGGCGTCACCGTGGCACCGGCGTGGACACTCAGCGTTACTTTGCGGCTGGTGACGCGGACCCGAGTGGGGGCCCAGGTGCGTGGAGCGGGCGAAGGGCCAGCCGTTGTCCGCGACTATTCATTGAATGTATAGTCGCGATCATGTCAACCGGTCATGTGCTACTCGGCTTCCTCGCCGAGCGCCCGAAGCACGGTTACGAACTCAAGAAGGAGCACGATCACCGTCTCGCCGGTGCCAAGCCGCTGGCGTACGGACAGGTCTATGCCACACTGCAACGCCTGGAACGCGACGGCCTGGCAGAGGTCGCCGAGACGCAGCAGGAGGGCGGACCGGAGCGCACTCTGTACGCGATCACCGACAGCGGCCGGGCGGAGCTGGAGCAGTGGCTGAACACCGTCGAGCCGTCGGCGCCATACGTCGCCAGCCCGCTGTTCGCCCGGGTCGCCGTCGCGGGGAAGGCCGCCGACGGCTATCTCATGCGGCAACGCGAGGCACACCTGGCCCGCATGCGGGAGCTGACCGCAGAGAAGGCATCCGGCGCGCCCGCCCAGGTGCTGGCGGCCGACTACGCGCTGCAGCACCTTGACGCCGACCTGCGCTGGATCGAGACCGCCCTCGCGCGGATGAAGGAGGACAGCCATGCTTGAGGCCAGGGGCCTGGGCAAGTCGTTCGGCCAGACCAGGGCGTTGACCGGTGTCTGCGTGGAGATCGCGGAGGGTGAGGTCGTCGCCATCACGGGACCGAGCGGCGCGGGCAAGTCAACACTGCTGCACTGCCTGGCAGGGGTCATGCGGCCGGAGTCCGGCGAGGTCGTCCTGGACGGCCGGCGGATCGACACGCTTGCCGAGGCGGAGCTGACCAGATTACGGCGCGAGAGCTTCGGCGTCGTCTTCCAGTTCGGCGAACTGGTGCCCGAGCTGACTGCGGTAGAGAACGTCGCGTTGCCGATGCTGTTCAACCGGCACGGCAGGCAGGAGGCGATGACCGCCGCGGCGCAGTGGCTGGCCCGGCTGGAGGTGTCCGACTGCGCCGAGCAGCGCACCGGTGAGCTGTCCGGGGGGCAGCGGCAGCGGGTGGCCGTCGCGCGGGCGCTGGTGACCGGTCCGCGCGTGGTCTTCGCCGACGAACCCACCGGAGCGCTGGACACGCTGGGCGGCGAGCAGGTGATGAGTGCAATGCTCGATGCGGCGCGCGCCAGCCGTACCGCTGTCGTGCTGGTCACCCACGACAACCGGGTGGCCGCCTACGCCGACCGGGAAGTCGCCCTGCGCGACGGAGCGGTGCTGGCAGGGGCGAACCGGTGATCGCCGTACTGCGGATGCTGAACAGGGGACGCTCGCGGGCCGAGCGGGTACGCGCCAGGCTGGTCGCCGCGGGCGCGGCGGTGGCGACGTTCCTGGTCTGCACGGCCGTCAGCCTGGCGGACTACAGGGACGAGGGCGGCTCGCTGACCGGGCTCGGCCTGGCTTTGCTGGCCGTGCCGGTCGCCGGTCTGGTCCACCAGGCCGCCCGGCTGGCCTCGGCCACCAGGGAGCGGCGGCTGGCCGCCCTGCGACTGGCGGGGGCGACGCCGGCTGACGTGCGCGTGCTGGGCGCCCTGGAAGGAGGCTCACTGGCACTGGGCGGGTCTCTCGTCGGCAGCGCGCTCTACGTGGTCACCCATCTTGCCGGGCCGCTGCCTCAGGTGCCGGTGGTCGTGGCTTTGGTGACGCTCGGCGGGGTCTTGTCGGGGGCACGCGCCGGGCGGCACGTCGTGGTCTCGCCGCTGGGAGTGGTCCGTCGGGCACGCGTGCGGGGACCACGCGTGCGAGACCTGCTCATCCTCGTGGCAGGGGTCGGCTTCTTCGTTCTCGGCGTCGTGGTGAAGGGCCACTTCCCGCTCGTCGGCAAGTACGGCTCTGCGGTCGCCATGGCGGCAGGGCTGGTGCTGCTGCTGTTCGGCGTGACCTTGGCCGCGACCTGGCTGATCAGGATGTACGCCCGCCGCGCCGGTCGGCGGGCGCGGTCACCTGAGACGCTGCTGGCGGCACGTCTGGTCGAGGCCGACCCGCGGGCGTGGGCCAGAGCCCTGTCCGTGGTGAGCCTGACCGTGTTCTTCGGCGCGGGAGCCGGGGCCCAGCAGTCCGTTGTGGGCTACTTCCAGGCCCACGCGCTGGTGGACGTCGCGCTCCTGGTCGCCCTGGTGACCTCGGCGGTCGCTCTGGTGGTGCATCAGGCGGAGGAACTGATCGACCTTCGCCGCTCGTTCGCCGCGCTGGCCGCCTCCGGGGTACCGGAGCGGGCGCTGGGCGGGGTGCTCGTGCGCCAGGCGGCCATCGCTGCGCTCCCGGTCTGCGTGGTGGCGGCCGTCTCGGGTGTCGCGGTGGTGATCTTGACGGCGTTGGACGTCTACCAGGTCCAGTGGCTCGGTTGGGCGGTTGCCAGGGCTGTGGCCATGGCAGGCGTCGGGGTGCTCACCGCGGCGCTCGTCGCCCTGGCGGCCCGCCCCCTGCTGCGCGGCGCACTCCGTTTCGGGACGCGGACGTGACGACGATCGACGATTGAGCTTGAACAGCAATCACGAACACGACAGGTTCGCCAGCCTCCCCGGTGCGCAGTCGAACGATCGGCCGCGCACCGGGACGGGGGCCGCGGATGTGGCCGCAGCGGGGCGGCGTCACCGGGGACCATCCCGGGCCGACCAAGTTGGCGGATCTCGGCCCAGTACACGTGCCGCACCTGATGGCATGTGGTGGTGGCGGCCGGGGCCTCGAACTCCTCCAGAGTGCGGAAGGTCTCGCTGACGACGGTGTGGTCCTGGCGCACCAGGACCACGCCGCTGCCTCCGGGAGATGCCGAACGAGCCTTCATTGCGCAAAATTCCGATCGTCGACACCTGCCTGATGCCGGTCTCCGGGCATGGTGCCGATCGGCGGCGTAAACGTCGCCTCGCGCGACTCCTGGCTGCGGCCTGGCGGGCGGCCTCGCCGGCCTGGTCAACACCGTCGATGACCGGCTCATGTCCGTCATGAGCTTCACCATCGCCGATGGCAAGATCTCCACCATCGACATCCTGTCCGACCCCGACCGGCTGGCCCGGCTCGACCTCACCCGCCTGGAGCCGTGAAACCCGGCCCACGCCGGGACGGCTTCCTCCCGGACGTCCCCGGGCGGCGGGCTCCAGCGGCGCCGACGACTGAGCGTCCGCCACGCGGCGTGGCCGATGTGACAGGGACGAGCCCCGGCCTGCGCGAAATCTACGTCTACGATCCCGGCCGCCGCCTGATCCACCGTGCCTTGCGCGACGGACCGGCGTACGCCTGGGTCACCTCAGGCCAGTCCCCGGAAGCCAAGAAGTTCTTCCCGATCATGAGCGCGGAGACGGGAGCGGCTTTCACCGTGGCGCGGCATGGGCGAGGGGCTGAAGGGTGCGGTGCGGAGCTGGCGCAGCGGTCCGCCTGGCCGTGACCGGCCTCGTCCGGGGCGCCGACTCAACCGATCGGTGGATCGCCTTCCCCCACCGTTCGGCGGCCAGGTCCCGTCCACCGGCCGATGTCGGCGGGAGTGGGGCTCGTAGCAGGCTGGATCCAGCCGACCACCGATGGGCACGAGCCCGGGAAGGACCCCCACATGCCACCAGTGATCGAGGTACGCGACCTCCACAAGCGCTACGGCGACAAGGTCGCGGTCGAGGACGTGTCGTTCACCGTTCAGGAGGGTGAGATCTTCGGGATCCTCGGCCCGAACGGCGCAGGAAAGACGACGACCGTGGAGTGCGTCGAGGGCCTCCGTACGCAGGACCGGGGCGAGATCAGGGTGCTCGGGCTCGACCCCCGCCGCGACCGCACCGAGCTGACCAGGCTCCTCGGCGTCCAGTCGCAGGCCGGCCGGCTCCCCGACCGGCTGCAGGTCGCCGAGGCCCTGGAGCTGTACGGCTCCTTCTATCCCAGGCCCGCCGACTGGCGTGAGCTGATGCACAGCCTCGGCCTCGCCGACAAGGCGAAGACCCGCTACGCCAAGCTGTCCGGCGGCCAGCAGCAACGGCTGTCGATCGCGCTCGCGCTCGTCGGCAGCCCTCGGGTGGCGATCCTCGACGAGCTGACCACGGGCCTCGACCCGCAGGCACGGCGCGACACCTGGGACCTGATCGAGGGCGTGCGCGCCCGCGGGGTGACGATCGTGCTGGTCACCCACTTCATGGAGGAGGCCGAGCGGCTGTGTGACCGGCTGGCGCTGATCGACGCCGGCCGCGTCGTCACGGTGGACACCCCGGCCGGCCTCACCGAGCGGGCCCGCGTGGGGCAGCGGATCCAGTTCCGCCCGTCCCGGCCGCTGGACGACCGCCTGCTCATGGCCCTGCCCGACGTCTCCGCAGTGACCCGCCGGGGCGAACTGGTCATCGTCGACGGCAGCGACAACGCGCTCAACGCCGTCACCACCGTCCTGGCCCGCAACCAGATCGTGGCCGAACGGCTGCGCGTCGAGCAGGCGAGCCTGGAGGACGCGTTCGTCCAGCTCACCGGCGGACGCCTCGAACCCGGCCCCCGCTGACACAGCACAGAGAGGACCTCATACCCATGCCAGCCCTGCGCGCCGACGCGCCCCCCGTCACCGCCGAGCGAGGTTCCGCGACGTGGCGGCTCATCAAGGCCGAGAGCACGTTGTGCCTCCGGGACAAGGTCGCCCCCCTGTGGGGCATCGGCTTCCCACTGATCCTGTTGATCGTCCTCGGCAGCATCTCCGACCTGCGGGAACCCGTGGAGCCCGGCGGCGTCCTGACCTACTTCGACCTCTATGTCCCTGTGCTGGTCCTGTTCAATCTGGCCGTCCTGGCCACCGCGTCTCTCCCGACCACGCTCGCGGGATACCGGGAGAACGGCGTGCTGCGGCGCATGCGGACCACGCCGGTCGGCCCGGCCCGCGTGCTCACCGGCCAGCTCGTGGCCAACTTCGCCATCGCGGTCGTCGCGATGGTCCTGTTCCTCGCGGTGGCCAGGTTCGGCTTCGGCGTCGGCCTGCCGAAGCACTTTCTCGGTTTCGCCCTCGCCTGGCTGCTCGCGGCGGCCGCGCTGCTCGCGATCGGCCTGCTGATCGCCGCCCTCGCGCCCGGCCGTGGCCCGGCCACGGCGATCGGCACGGTGCTGTTCTTCCCGATGATGTTCTTCGCCGGGCTCTGGGTGCCGATCTCGCAGATGCCGCCGCTGCTGCGGAACATCGCCCACTTCACCCCGCTCGGCGCGGGCATGGGGGCGTTCCAGGACGCGTACCTCGGGGTTTTCCCTTCCGCGCTCCCGCTCCTGACCCTGGCGGCGTACGCGGCCGGCTGCGCGATCATCGCGGTCCGCTGGTTTCGCTGGGAATAGACTCGGCACGGAGGGGAGGGGAATTGTGAGCAGGCGGAAAGGGCCGGAGAGCTGGGCCGCGGCGCTGGAGAGGCCGTCGTCCCTCCTGGTCACCGCGGTGCCCTACACCTTGCTCGCGGCCCTCGCCGCGTACAAGGTGTTCAAGGAGCCCGCGGCGGGCGACTCCCCGCTCATCGACCTCGGCCTGTGCGGGCTGGCCGCGGCGTGGATGCTCACCATGTTCACCCTGCGTCCCGCCTGGTGGGACCGGCCACGGATCATGGGGGTGTTCTTCACCGGGCTGGCGGTGATCACGGCGATCCTGGTCGTCCGCGATCCCGTGTTCGGGCTGCTCACCCCCGCGCCCTACATCTACGCCTTCACCGTCGTCCGCTGGCCGTGGCGGCTGCCCGCCGTGGCCGCCACGGCCGTGATGGCCGGCACCGCGCAGGGCTCCGGCGTGGACCCGACGACCGGGCTGGGCCTGACGCTGTTCCTGGCCATCGTCGTCGCCAACGTCGTCCTCATGTGCGGCACCGCCTGGGTGCTCCGGCTCGCCGACAAGGAGCAGGAGCGGCGCGAGCAGGCCCTCGCCGAGCTGAGCCGGACGAACCGGCTGCTGGAGGCGACGCTCGCCGAGAACGCCGGCCTGCACGCCCAACTGCTCGCCCAGGCCAGGGAGGCGGGGGTGCTGGAGGAGCGCCAGCGGATGGCCCGCGAGATTCACGACACCGTGGCGCAGGGGCTCACCGGCATCATCGCGCAGCTTCAGGCGGCCGAGCAGATGCACGAGGTCCCGGCGCCGTGGGTCCGGCCCTTCGCCGCCGTCACCGGGCTGGCCAGGGAGAGCCTGGCCGAGGCCCGGCGCTCGGTCGACGCGCTGCGGCCGGAACCACTGGACACCGCGCGCCTGAGCGACGCACTCGCCGACGTCAGCGGCCGGTGGTCGAAGTTGCACGGGCTCCCCGTTCAGGTCACGACGACCGGCACGGCACGGCCCATGGCTCCGGAGGCGGAGTTCGCGCTGCTGCGCACGGCGCAGGAGGCGCTGGCCAACGTGGCCAAGCACGCGCACGCGACCAGGGTCGGGGTGACGCTGTCCTACCTGGAGCACGAGGTGGCGCTGGACGTACGTGACGACGGCAGGGGCTTCGATCTCGCGCGGCTCGAAACCGGCACGGCCGCGACCGGCGGGCCGCGGCCGCACTTCCGCGGCGGCGGGTTCGGCCTGACCATCATGCGGCAGCGGATCGAAGGGCTGTCCGGGACGCTGGGGATCGAGTCCGAGCCCGGTGCCGGCACCGGGATCTCGGCCTGCGTCCCCGCCCTGCCCGCAGGGAGCCGCACATGACCGGGCACCCGGCCGAGGCCCCGATCCGGTTGGTGATCGCGGACGACCATCCCGTCGTCAGGGACGGGCTGAGCAGCATGTTCGCCTCCGCGCCCGGATTCGAGGTGCTGGGCGAGGCCGCGGACGGCGCCTCAGCCGTACGTCTCGCCCAGCGGCTCCGGCCCGACGTGATCCTCATGGACCTGCGCATGCCGGGTATGGACGGGCTGACCGCGATCACCGAGCTGACCAGGCTCGGCAACACCGCGCGCGTGCTCGTGCTGACCACCTACGACACCGACACCCACGTACTGCCCGCGATCGAGGCGGGCGCGACCGGCTACCTGCTCAAGGACTCCCCCCGGGAGGACCTGCTGCGGGGCGCGCGGGCCGCCGCCAAAGGCGAGAGCGTGCTGTCCCCCTCGGTGGCGGCCCGGCTGATGAACCGGGTCAGGACGCCCGCGCCGCAACTGCTCAGCCAGCGGGAGCTCGAGGTCCTCGAACTCGTGGCGGCCGGGAACACCAACCGCGAGGTGGCCGCCCGGCTGTTCATCACCGAGGCCACCGTCAAGTCCCACCTGCTGAACGTCTACGCCAAGCTCGGGGTGAAGGACCGCGCCGCCGCCGTCACCGAGGCGTTCAACCGGAGGCTGCTCGTCCCGCGAGCGCCCGGGCAGTCCTGACGGGGATCGGCGGGGATCGGGGGGATCGGGAGGGCGGGAAACGTCCGTCCGCGCCGATGTCGAGAAGCTCCCGGCGGTTCCGACCAACGGTCGAAACGCCGAGAGAACAGGAAGCCTCGAAGATGCACGTCAAACGGGCCTGGCTGGGACTGGCCGTCCTCATGCTGCCGACCTTGCTCGTCGCGCTGGACGCGACCGCCTTGCTCCTCGCGCTCCCGCAGTTGAGCGCGGGCCTGGGCGCCGACAACGTCCAGCAACTGTGGATCAGCGACAGCTACGGATTCATGGTCGCCGGCCTGGTCATCACGATGGGAACGCTCGGCGACCGCATCGGCCGCCGGCGGCTGCTGATGATCGGCGGAGCGGCGTTCGCGGTGCTGTCGATCGTGGCCGCCTTCGCGACCAGCCCGCTGATGCTGATCGTCGCGCGGGTGCTGTTGGGCGTCGCCGGGGCGACCCTGGCGCCGTCCACGCTCGCCTTGATCACCAACATGTTCCTGGACGAACGACAGCGCGGGCGGGCCATCGCCATCTGGGCGACCTGCACGTTCACCGGCGGCGCGCTCGGGCCCATCCTGGCCGGGTTCCTGCTCCAGCACTTCTGGTGGGGCTCGGTGTTCCTGGTCGCCGTGCCGGCGATGGCGTTGCTGCTGCTCGCCGGGCCGTTCCTGCTGCCGGAGTACCGCGGCGACCAGGCCGGCCGGCTGGATCTGGCGAGCGTCGGGCTGTCGCTCGCGGCCGTGCTCCTGACGGTCTACGGCATCAAGCAGCTCACCGTCGAGAGCGTGCCGGTCGTGCCGGCGGCGGCCGTCGTCGCCGGGGCGGCCCTGGGCCACCTGTTCGTACGGCGGCAACTGCGGCTGGAGACGCCGCTGCTGGACCTGCGGCTGCTCCGCAACCGTCCGTTCGCCGGCGTGCTCGTGGCCCTGGTCTGCGCCGGTGTCGCCATGGCCGGTACGGGCCTGCTGGTCACCCAGTACCTCCAGGGCGTGCTGGGCTTCTCGCCCTTCGTGTCGGCGGTGCTGTTCGCCCCGATGGGCCTGGCCACGGCGGTCGGCACCATGCTCGCACCGGCCCTGGCCCGCCGGATGCGGCCGACCACGGCGATCGCCGGCGGGCTCGCGGTGTCGGCGCTGGGCTGCCTGCTGCTGGTCGGCGTCGACGGCTCCGGCGCGTTGCCGCTGGCGATGATCGGTATCAGCGTGCTGGCGCTGGGCACCGGCCCGCTGTTCTCGCTGGGCACCGGGCTGGTCGTCGGGTCCGTGCCGCCGGAGCGGGCCGGCTCGGCGGCGTCGATGTCGGAGACCGGCAACTTCTTCGGCGGTTCGCTCGGGTTCGCGCTGATCGGCGTGCTGGCCGCGGTGGTCTACCGCAGCCGCGCAGATGGCACGTCCGACTCGCTGGCCGGCGCGCTCGCCGCCGCCGGACGCCTTCCCGCCGACCAGGGCGCGGAGCTGCTGCACACCGCGCGGGCCGCGTTCACCGCCGGTCTGCACGTCACCGGGGTCGTGGCCGCGCTCATCCTCGCCGGGACGGCCGTGCTGGTCCTGGCCATGCGCCCGGCGGCCACGACCGGCCGGACCCCGAGCCCGGACTACGAGACGACCCGATCGTAGGAGGGGCTCTGACTTGATGGGAGGTCCCTGACGAACACGATCCCCTCGCACTCGCCGAGGTGGGCCGGGTCGAGCGGCAGGTAGCCGTAGTAGGGGGACGCGCGAGGGCGGACGGGCCGCGCGTCGCCGAGCGCGGCGGCCAACCGGCGGGCGTCCACGACGTGGCGGTCCGCCGGGAGCGCGTACAGGAGCCCCTCGACGGTGTCGGGAGGCGGGACGTCGACGCCACGGTGCCGGATCGTGCCAAGCCCCGTGGCCAGGAAGGCGTACTCCTCGCCCAGGTGAGCGCGTACGATCGCGCCGGCGCTCCACCACTCCAGCGGCCGGCCCGCCAACTGGATCACGCTCTTGTCGCGCTGAAGGTGGCGGTTGTGGGCGTGGACCATCGTCGGGCCCCGTTCGGCGACGGCGAGCAGGTTGGCGGCCATCATCGAGTCCCGCAGGCCCATCAGCCGGGTCACCCGGCTCGGTGACGTGTCGGCCATCCAGAAGTGGTAGCGCATCAGGCCGGTGGCGGTGCGCCCGTACAGGCGGGCCCGGTCCCAGTCGTCGCGCGAGGACGCCGCGATCAGGTGCGGAGCCTGCACGTCGAGCAGCGTGGCCAGATCGTCGGCGAGCAGCCGCAGCTCCCTGGCCTCGGCCGACTGCCCGACGGACTGGGCGGCGTCCATGGTCGCGGCGGGCTCGGTCCACCGGTCGTCTGCGCCGAGCAGGTCGTCGAGCGTCTCCGCGGAGCAGGGGAGCAGGCCCGCGTCCCCGTGGGCCGCGAGGTAGCGGTGCAGCGCGGTGAGGGCCTGACGGGGGCTCCCGGGGCCGGTCATCTCCAGCGGGCCGTCGAAACCGGCGAAGCGCACGTGCTCGGACGCGGGACGTCCCTCGTTGTACGCGCGCATCCACCGTACGAGCTCGCGGTTGGCCGCGGACGCGCCGAAGCCGTGGCTGAACCCCCGTCGCATGACGTCGTCGAGGGTGCCCGTGCCCGAGGTGACGTAGTCGTCCACGACCAGGCCCATCAGGCAGTCGCTCTCGATGGCGATCGCGCGGTGGCCCTCCTGCTCGACGAGCTGCCGGAACAGCTCGTTGCGCAGCTCCAGGAGCGCGTCCTCGCCGTGGGTGGGCTCGCCCACGGCGAGCAGCCGGGGGCGGGCCGGGAGCAGCCGCATGACGGCGGCGGCCTCGACGGGCTGAGCGGTGTCCTTGATGCCAGAATCCATGCCTTCAACGGTATCCTTGAACCGCTTGTTGAGGCTTTCTCGCGACTTCTGGCCTCTTCGCCGGAAAACCCTAAAATCACGGTATCCCTGGTCCCGCTTGCCGCCCGAGCAAGTGACAGTGCTTATATAAAATCTTCTAGGATGGCCGAATGGCCGATCCGCACGCATCCGACCCCACCCGGCAAAGCCTCTGGCGCCCCCTGCGTCTGCTCCAGGCGTCGATGGACGCGGACATCGCCCGCGTCTACTCCGAGAAGCGCATCAAGGGCCTCAAGCCGAGCTACGTGATGGAGCTGCTCCGCCTGCACGCCCACGGCCCGATGACGATCACCGAGCTGGCCGAGTCGGTCGGCCGCACGCACTCCGCCCTCAGCCAGAAGGTGGCCGCCATGCGGGAGGCGGGCTGGGTCACGACGGTCGCGGGCGACGACGCGCGCAGCAAGGAGGTGACGCTCACGGACGAGGCCCGCCGCGTCATCGGCCGCCTCGCCGCGGAGTGGCGGGCCACCGAGATGGCCATCGCCGAGATCGAGGCCGAGATCCCCTATCCGCTCACCCGGGTCGTGACCGACATCGAGCAGGCCCTGACCCGCAAGAGCTTCTACGACCGCATCACCGAGAAGCTGGCCGAGGACCCGGACTGGTCGTGACCGCCGTCCCGCCCCGCCCTCAACGTCAGGAGAAGGCCTGTCGTCAACGAAGCTGTCACCAAGTACATTCGAGCGTGTTCGCCCTGGTCATTAGGCCCTTTGCGAAGCTTCTACCGGATCTTTCGCGGTTTTCCCGGACGTATCGGATCAGGTGCGGTAGGTATTGGTCCGAATCTCGGGGGTTGGTCTGTGGTGGCCGACCTGGACTCGTCGGCAGCCCCTGAGAAGAAAGCCCGAGTGCCGTGGCGCGTGTCCTCGACGAAGACGAACTGGTCGGCCACTGGACGCTCCTCGATGAGGAGATGGAACTCCTGGCAGGGCGCCGAGGGCCGACGAAGCCGGCCTTCGCGTTGATGCTGAAGTTTCACCAGCTCCACGGGCGGTTCCCACGCCAGCGTGGCGAGCTGCCGGACGAGGCGGTCGAGTACGTAGCCGCCGCGGTGAAGGTCCCGCCGAGAAGAACCGAAGGCGGGCCGAACTCTTTTCGCACGTCGGTGAGGGTGCGGTCGTGAGCAGCCCAGGCGGTGAGTTTCCGGCGCAGGGACGCGTGCTGTTCGAGGGGGAGGGTTCGGTCGGCCTGCAGTCACCCGCGATCGTGGGCGAGCTCGGCGTAGATCGAGGCGACGCCGTGGTCGCAGGGGGCAGGCAGGACGGTGGCGAGCGCTCACGACTCTGCGAGCCGGAAGTGCGGAATCGGCCCCCCGCACCCGATCGGCTTGTGAGGCAGGATGGGAAGGGTGACGATCATGCCTCCCGGCCGCCCTCCGCGGCCGCCCGCGCCGCCCATTTTCTGGAAGGTCTCCCTGACGGGTGCGGCGGTCTCCCTCGTGCTGGCGGTCTATGCGGCGCTCATGGACAACGTGCAGGCCATGACCGCTCTGGCCACGGCCGCCGCAGGGTTCGCCGTTTTCTTTATCCGGGCCTACGTCCGGGCGCGGCGCTGAGAGGGTGCCTTTGAACCCGCCACTTGCTCCCGGGTTCGACGCAATTCGGAGGCATAGAGGCTCAGTTTCGGGGTCTGAGCTGGGGTAACGCTGGGAGGCACGCGGGTGGGCGTGTCTCTAGGCGAGGGTGTTGGCGCTGGTCAGCGGGGTGCGGGCTGGAGGTCGACGACCTTCTTGGGGATGGGGATGCCGAGTTGGGCGAGTAGGTCGCGCTGAGGTCAATCGCTACCTGCGGCGGGCCCGCGTCGTGGCCCACGACCCGTTCGATGGCATCGACCTGCCCCCACAGCAGCGGGACAAGAGCACCCGTTTCGTCACCGAGGCCGAGCTGAACGCCATGCTCGCCCACGCCGAAGCAGCAGAGAGCCGCCGGGTCCAGGCCATCCTCGCCGTCCTCAAGGGCACCGCCTGCCGCGTCAGCGAGCTGACCGGCGTCCAACTGGCCGACCTCGGCCATCGCGGCAAGCCACCGCTTCTGCGGACGGTTGTCAAGTGTTGCCACTTGACAACGACGCCAGCAGGGCGACCAACTCGTCGCCGATGAATGCCGTCCCTGCCCGCTCGCCAACTTGGTCGAGATCCCGACCGCCTCCGACTGGTGCCGACGATGGCGCGCACGTCCCGCCTCTCCCCGGCACAGAAGGCTTCTATGGGGCCTGCCGTCGGACGCGAGGGAGGCGCGACGGGCCGCTGCTGGTGACCGGGCCTTCGGGAGCGGGCAAGTCGTCGCTGCTGAGGGCCGGCCTCATCCCCGAAGCCGACGAGTCCTGGCCGGCCGGTCACGTGGTTCTCACGCCGGGCGGCACTTCTGTTCAAGCCCTGCGCGGCGACCCCGTCCAGGTGCTCGCCGAGCGCTTCTGCGGCGACGCTGCTCCGGACGAGATACGGGACCGCCTGGCCGGCAAGCCCGCGCCGCTCCCCGGGTGATCCCGGACGGCCATGACCACGGCCCCGGTGCGGTGAGCAGCGCCTGGCCAGGCGAGCTCGTGCCAGACGGGTAGCTGACGCCAGGCAGCTCCGCCAGCTGAGTCCACCGGCGCAGTCTGACAGGATCGTGACCCGTGATCGACGATTTCGCGAAAGACAACCTGCACGGGAGACTGCGGCGGGACCGCAAGGCGCTGCTCTGGAAACTCGACGGCTTGTCCGAATACGACGCCCGCCGACCTTTGACAGCGACCGGAACCAATCTCCTCGGCCTGGTCAAACACGTGGCCACCGTCGAGGCCAGGTACTTCGGCGAGGTCTTCGACCGTCCTTCCCCGGAACCGCTGACCCGGTGGCAGGACTCCGACGGCAGCGATCAGTGGGCGACCGAGGACGAGACCCGCGATCAGATCATCGGGTTCTACCGGCGCACGTGGGAACACTCGGACGCGACGATCAACGAGCTTCCCCTCGACGCCCCCGGCCACGTGCCGTGGTGGCCGGAGCCTTATCCCAACACGAACCTGTTCGCCATCATGCTCCATGTCCTCAGCGAGTCCGTCCGGCATGCCGGGCACGCCGACATCCTGCGTGAGGGCCTCGACGGCCGGACCGGGTTGCGCGCCGAACACGAGAAGCCAATCGACGAGGAAGCCCGCGCCGCCTACCGCGCGAAGATCGAGCAGGTCGCC
>NZ_JBVJIM010000040.1:0-49070 GCF_055586305.1 Nonomuraea sp. NPDC051298 | reverse complement strand
GCCTAGACCCGATGGCCATCAGCCAGGAATCCGTGATGACCGCCACACTCGACTCTCATGACCGCTCACCTGGAGTTTTCCACGGCCGCTCTCACACGGACGGCCTGCAGACGCTCCTCGCAGGCCATGCTGTCGTTGTTCATGAGCCCCTCCGGGGTGTCGAGGTGGCCCGCGGCTTCGCGCAGCCCGACGATGAGTTGCTGGCGCGGCGCACTTCCCAGGCCCCAAGCTGCGGGCGCGGTCGGCAGCGAGGTCGACCGTGCGGCTGAGGGCCAGGTCGAGGTACAGCAGGGGCCGTGATGAGGTCGCGGACCTCGCTTTCCTCTCGGCGGGCCTGAGCCAGTTGCTGCGCGAGGTCGGCGCCGCATTCCTCGGTGGTCCCCAACTACGCCCACGCCGTGGCGGTCTTGGTGCGGGCCTGCTAAGGGTTCATGGTTGCAGGCCGGGTTCCGTACGGATCCCGCGCTCCGATGGCTCGACACCGACCGGGCGCCGCGTGGGGATCAGCTCGTTGACTTGGCCACCCAGTCACTAAGCGTGCGGAACCAGGTCTGATAGCGGTTGGAGAGGTTCGCGCTGTGGGCGCTGCCTGCCAAGACGTAGGTGCTGAAAGACGGCGAGCTGGCGAAGAACGGCCTCTCGCTGCGCTCGAGTGTCGCAGCGGTACAGTCCGACAACGCGGCCAGGCCGCAGCCGAAGATTTTTTCCTCGGAGCCGTTGGCCACCAGAACCGGCACCCGAATCCGGTTGGGCATCAGTTCGTATTCGACGATGGTGGCGAGGGTACTGGCCGAAAGAGTGTCGCGGGTTTGGATGTCCTTCGCGAGGATGTCCGGATCGGTGTCACCCTTGGCGTAGAACCAGCGCTTCCGGCCTGGGGCCTCAATGCTCAGCTCACCTGCCGGCTGGTTGATCACGTGCTGAGCGTCCTGAGCCGCAAGCTGGACGGGAGTGAAAAGGGTCGGCAAGCTCGCCACGAACTCTGGCCGCAGCAGGTGCCCGAAGCCGGTGAGGACGACCGCATCCACATCGTGGTAGGTCGACGCCTCCTGGTAAGCGATCTGGGAGCCGAACGAATGGCCTACGATCACGACCTTGCGGAACGTGTGCCCATCGACGCCGTCGCGCAACGCGCTGATCACCTGGTGCATCGAGGAAGCCTCGACGCTCATGGTGAGCAGTGCTGGGCTAATCTGGGTGGAAGCGCCGGTGTTGAGCCTGTCGACTGCGAACGTGGCCTGCCCGCGTTGCGCTGCGTGCCGTGCATACGAGCGGTTGGGAAAGTCCCAATATATCCGGTTATAGGTCGCTCCGGGGATGAGCAGTTGCACTGTCTTGGGCTGGGCGAGGCCCTCTGGTAGGCACAGTGTGCCCGCGATGTGGGCATCGGACTTCCCCGGCGCCTTCACCGGCACCTTGTGCTGGGTGCACTGAGCGCTGGACGGGGCGGTGGCGCTCGCCGGGGTCACACCCGTCGCTAAGATGGCCGCGATCGCGATGACGACAGCGCCGCGCCAGGAGCGCATGGACGATCTCAATTTTGATTGGTGCACGATCTCTCCAGAGCTCAACCACGAGTTCCAGAACGAACATAGCTGACATGAGGATCCACGGCCTGATTCTTCGTGATCATTTCTCGGTCCATTTCCTCGGCAGGGGCCGTTCCTGCTGGTAGATGCCTCGTTTCATGGCGTGAGGGATCCGCCATGCTCGGGTCCCGGCGTGTTCGTAGCGGGTCGGGGCGTGGGCGATGGGCGGGCTCAGTTCCGCCACTGGTCAGGGCGACCAGCAAGGGACGCGCCCAGCTCAGGGTGCCGCGTCGGCCGACCCTGAAGTTTTCCCTACGTCGGGTCCGCAGCGTCGTGGCTCACTGGAGCCGGACTCGCCCACCGTGCCCGAGTTCGGCCCTCACTCGTTCGGCTACGCCGGTCAGCAGCCGAGATACTGGCTCTTGGCTGATCACACCCCTCATAGATCGCCGATCCGGGCATCCCCGCGGTGGTGGGTTCAAGTACTGCTGTGGCCGGTCAACCTCCGTCAGGTCCCGCTTGACCTTGGGCTTCGCCGATCCGGCGCGCCGGCGGTCAGCCGGGCGTGATGTGCGGGCAGACCTCGCGCTGCTGATAGCCGCCGGGCACGTTTTCGCCGACGGCGGCCCAGAATGGCCGGGATTCGCGGAAGTGGCCGCCGAGGGTGTGCCAGGACAGTCCAGGGTGCTCGGCGCGTAGCTGGGCGAGGGCGGCGCTGGCCAGTCCGCATCGTTGGTACTCCGGCATGGTGTAAGGGTGCTCGACCCAGCCGAGCCGGCACCGGCGGCAAAGCTGATAGTCCACCGCGAACGCGGACTCGCCGCTCAGGGTGGCGCTGCGCATGCGCCAGCCGCTCCGTTCCGCTGAGACCGTGTCCTGCCACGGCGCATCCAGCCGCTCGATCCTCGGCCAGCCGCGGCGCCGGCCGAACCGGCCATGGCTGATCCACCGCAGGAACGCGCGCCACGGCTCCGGGTCGCGGGCCTGCACCACCAGATGGGCCTGCCCGGCCAGGTGCCGAGCCGCCCGCCCGACCTGTTCAGCGTCCGTCTCTGCTGGCGGGTCGGGTTCGGTGTCGATCGCGTTGAGCGTGTCGACCAGGTCGCGGGCGCTGTCTTCGGCGCCCGTGTGGCCGCGACCTCCTCCGGTCTCGGCCCTGGCACCGCAATGAGCAACTCCACGTCCTGCGGCGATAGCCGCCATGTCATTACCTCGGGCTGCTCGCGCATCGGATCGTAGAGCTGTCCGAGCGCTGGGCGAAACGTCACCGCCATGGATGAACCCCCTTGTCGTGTCACGCACCTGCCGGTACGGAGAGCCCGGGGTCGTCACGGCCCTCGCCGTCACGGTCCTCGTTCTTGTCTCCGGCAGACTGGGCACGGGCACCGTCGAGCCGCCGCACGTAGTGGGGCGCCGTCGAGTGATCACGCCTGTCCGGGCTCCCCTCGCGGAGGGGAGCCCGGGCGGCCCCGGCTCAGGAGTGGGCCTGCCGGTAGAGGGCACTGTGCTCCTGCCGGCGGGCGTCCATGATCTCCTTTCCCACGTCGCCTTCCGTGCCCGCGCGCAGCAGCAGCGCCTGGTTGCGCAGTCTCGCGATCGACTGGTTGACCGCCTCCATGATCGTGGTGTCGGTGTTCCAGCTGTCCTCGTCCTCTTCCAGCAGGGTCTCCTCCAGTTCCGTGGCCACCGCCGTGAGCTGCCGGCACAGCGCCGCCCAGACGCGCCCGCGTTCGGCGATCGAGAGACCGATCTGCTCCTTCAGCGCCTTGGCGTCGAACGTGTCGGCCTCCGTGGCGGTCAGGCTCTCGCCGTGCCCGCCGCGGTCACCCGGATCCACCGTGGCGAAGGGCAGCAGGTTGCGGAAGGTCAGGTAGGCGGTGGCCGCCTCGCTGGGCGTCTCCACGCTCAGCGTGTCGTAGGCCGCCTGGAACAGCGCGCGGAGCTGGCCGCCCGCCAGCTGCGCCAGCGGCAGCAGCCGGTCGAGCGCCATGACCGGTGAGGCCAGGTCACGGCCTACGGCCTGGTCCAGCGTGAGCAGCGCCTCATCGTCCGTTCGCGTGCGCAGCAGCAGTTTCTGCACGGCGGTGCTCTGGATGACCCACGCGGTGGTGTGGCAGCCCATGCCGGAGACGCCGGCCGGCGCCCCCGGGCGTCCGTTGATCACCAGCGGCTTGCCCGGCTCGTAGACCACCACAAGCGGGTCGTGGGTGTCGTCGACGACCCACGGCTTGATCTGGTCGGTGGCGGGCAGGGCCATCGCGTCCAACGCTGCCTCCACGGCCGCCAGTATCTCGCCCGCCTGCCGGGTGCCGAGATTGAGCTTGGGGTAGAGCGCCGCGATCTGCTGCTTGAGCTGGGTCACCGCGGCCTGCCCCGGGCTGGGCTGCAGGAAGCCGGAGAAGGCCACGCCGCAGGGGTACGCCGTGGCGCACAGCCGCTGGTGCTCGTGGAGCAGCGACGACATGATCTGCACCACGCGTCGCGGAGCCGAGGCGGCCAGGTGCTGCTCGCCGGTCGCCTCCACCTTGGCCAGGCCCAGGTAGCGGCCGATCTGGGTGCGGTAGGTCTTGAGCGACCTGGCCAGTTCCTTCTGCTCGTCGCCCCACACGTTGGGCAGGTCTCGGGCGCAGTTGCGCAAGGTCAGCGCGGCCTTGAACAGGTGCTGCTGGTCGGTGACCTTACGCAGCCTCTCAGCGATCTCGTCCGCCGTCGCCTGCATCCGCTGCAGATCCAGGCTGAAGGAGGCGCGGCGGTGCAGGTTCCCGGTCAGGTTGGCGGCCATCTCGCCCAGCACCTGGTTGTCAGAACGGTTCTTGCCGATGCTGTCCGGGTCGATCGCGTAGGCCAGGCCGGTCTCGCGTAACGCGGCCTCGAAGGAGAACAGCCGCCACAGCGCCGCCTTGACCGCCTCCGGCTCCGGCGGCCGCGCGAAGTACTCCGCGCCCTGCCTGAACAGCGACGGCATGCCGCCCGCCGCCGGGTGCAGCGCCTGCGCCTGCTGGTGCTCGAGCTGCTCCTTCACGATGTACCGCTCGGAGTACATGACGACGCCGCGGGCGTGGGCCTCGGCCGAGCCGATCGACCCGCGCGAGGTCAGGTTGCGTACGGTGGAGTACGGCAGGTAGTTGACGTAGGCCAGGTGATGGGCGATGGCCGAGCTGAGACCGGCCGCGGTCTCGCGGTGCATCCCGGCGTCCAATCCGTTCCGCGCGGCCCTGATGAAGTCGCGCGTGCGGTGGCAGGAGTCCTCCAGCAGCGGGATGCGCTGCTCGTAGTCGCTCAGCCACTTCAGCATCTGCATCTGGGGGCTGGCGCTGTCTTCCATCCACAAGGCGGCGGCGTTGTGGGCATTCTCCAGCCAGTCGACCGCCTCTTCCAGCGTCTTGCCGTACAGCTCCGCCTTGATCACGTCCAGGTGCACGGCCCAGGCGATCGTGTGGTCGCCCATCCTGCTCCCGTAAGGGGACGGGGTACGGGGGGTGGGGCTGATCTGCACCCGTCCGACCCTGACGGGCTGGGCGGGCGCGTCCTGGACCTGTAAGATCCACGGCAGCAGCCGGACCACAGCTCCCTTCGGCAGGTCGGTGTGCTCCTGGGCGACCAGCTTGAGAGCCTCTCCCTGTTTCGCCCCCTCGACAGCCGGTCCGATGCTCGCTGAAATCGTCCTGGCGCGCTTCATTCGCGCCCCCTCCCGTGAGTCGCAGACTTCCCTTCTCTCCCACCCGGCGTTCTCGCGCAAGGCTCATGGCAGGAGGTGGTCAATACGATTTGGGAACGATCCATCGCTCTTCTGGTGATGTGGCCGACCTCGCGCCTCTCGAAGCGCGGGGCCGGCCTTCCTCAGTGGTCGAGGATGTTTCCCCTTACCGTCAGCGCCCGTGACACCGTGTGGACGGATCGGGGATGAATATCGTCAGGCGACGGTGAAGTCGCTGTTGAAGGTGGCCTGCTTCACCCCGCCGAGAACCGGGCCGCCGATGCAGCCGAGAGCGCCGCCGATCAGGCCGGGGGGTCGGCGGTCATGGTCGCTCCCTGCGGTGTCGTCTCTGGTCTCATTGTGGTGGTTGCGCCGCCGCGGCGGGCGGCTGATCGGCGGCGACGGCGAGCAGCGCGGCGGCCAGAACCTGGGCTTGGGCGTCGGCGGCGGGCGAAGCGCCGAGCGGGATCTGGTCGCCGTGGTGATACAGCACCACGGCGCCGTCGGGATGCCGGGTGACCGCGTCGATGGCGGCCTCGGGCAGCAGCACGCCGCGGACCCCGGCGCCGAGCGCCTGGGCCAGGTCGGCCGGGTCCGGTAGGACCAGCCCGGTGGCGGCCTGGGCGGCGGCCACGCGGAGGCGCGCCTGCTGCAGCTCCTCACGGGTGAGCTGGAGGCGGGTCTCGGCGGCGGCCACGGCGGCCGCCGCCGCGGTGGCGGCTTCGGCCTGGGCTTGACGCGCCTGGTCGGCCTGCTCGCGGAGCCGGTCGCGCTCGGCATGGAAGCGCTCCCGCTCGGCGGCGAGCTCGGCGCGTACCGCCCGGGTCTCGGCGCGGGCCTCGGTGGCCGCCGTGCCGGCCTCCTGCAGCCGTTCGGCGGCGGTGGCCGCGCGCTGGTCGGCCTGCTCGGCCCGGTCGGTCAGGCGGCGGTTTTCGCCCTGGGCATGGACGAGTTCCTCTTTGCGGGCTTCCAGGGCGGCGGTGAGCTCGTCGATCCGGGCGGCGGCCTGGCCCAGGTCGGCGCGCATCCGGCGCAGCTCGTCGGCCTGGCGGCCACGGACCTCCTCGGCGTGCGCCAGGTTGCTTTCGGCCCGGGCGCGGCCGCGCTCGGCGGCCGTGACCCGTTCGCCGGTCTCGCGCTGGACGCGTTCGAGGTCGGCGCGTGCCCGGTCCTCGCGTTCTTCGGCCTGGCGCCGCGCCGTGTGGGCGTCGCGGGTTTCGCGTTCGGCGGTGCGGCGGGCCTGCTCGACGGTCTCGGCCCGCTCGCGGGCGGTCAGCGCGTCGGCTTCGGCGTCGGCGGCCTTGGTCTGGGCGGTGACGATGCGCTGCAGCGCGCCCTGCTCGACCCGCAGGGTGCCCGCCTCGAACCGCTCGGCCAGCTCGCGCAGGGTGTCGGCGAGTGGCCGGGCCTCGGTGAGCACGCCTTCGGTGGTGGCCACCGCGGCGGTCAGGGTCTCCCGCTCGGTGCGTTCCTTGTGCCGGTAGTAGGCGTTCTTGCAGGCGCTGTTGTTGTCGCAGAAGGTGCGCGGCTTCTTGCCGCGGGAGGGCGGTAGCGGCTTGTTGTCCCAGAGGCAGCGGCCGTGCGAGGCGGGGTCGGTGGCGGGCCGGGGCAGGGCGTGCGGCCCGGCTCCCCCCGGTGTGCCCGGAATGTCCCCCTCGGCGTCCGGGTGCTCCGCCGCCGCGACGGGTGAGGCGGCGGGTGACGCGGCGGCGGGTGCGGCGGCGCCGCCGGGCGCGGGTTCCGGTCCTGCGGGGGTGCTTGTGGTCGGCTCGGACTCTTGATCGCTCACAGGAGTACGATAGCAAAAAAGCATGTGGTAATGCGGATCCTAGAAAGAATCGATGCGATTCTTTCTATGCTCAACATCGTGACACGTCGATAATCACTGTTATCGACATGTAGACGATCTACATGTGCGCTAGGATCGCGCCTATGACGCCCCAGCCGCCCGAGTACGACCACGACCCGCAGCCGAACGCCACGGCGTGGGGCCGCCCGCGCCCCGCCGATGACGGGCTCGCCGCCTCGATGCGCGACCACCACACCGGCAGACCGCTCAGCCGCGACGAGCTCGAGGCATTCCTGCGCACCCGGATGGCGGCCACCCCTGGCGAGCGG
Source organism: Nonomuraea sp. NPDC051298 (assembly GCF_055586305.1). Classification (NCBI taxonomy): domain Bacteria; kingdom Bacillati; phylum Actinomycetota; class Actinomycetes; order Streptosporangiales; family Streptosporangiaceae; genus Nonomuraea; species Nonomuraea sp. NPDC051298. The sequence continues at coordinate 41,726 of NZ_JBVJIM010000040.1, read as the reverse complement.
CTGCCGCTGCTGGCGGCCGGCGAGGCCGAGGCGGTCGCCGCGCTGCTGGACGAGCTCGCCGCGCGCCACCCCGGCGAGGACCTCGGGCGGCTCGCCCGGGAGCTCGCGGTCCGCCTGTATGACCGGATGGGGCTGTAGCCATGGGCGCGCCCACCGGCCCGGACGGTCACAGCGCCGCCGAGCTCGCACGGTTGCTGAAGGCGGTCGGGCTGGTCCCGCCATCTCCGCAGCTGCCGGTCGACGGCGGGGCTGGCATACCTGGACGACTGCAGCTGGCCCGCGACCTACCCCCGCACCCCTACCGGCGGGCTGGACCTGCCCGCCCTGCTGAGCCGGATCGACCTCGGCCAACTACTCCTTGCTCGCGCGCTTCTCCCCGGAGATCCCGATGACTGACCGCCCCTTCGGGGAAGAACCGCCAAGCCCGCAACGCCCCGTTCCCACCCACCACTGGATCTGTACCGTCCTGTTCGAGGCCGACGGCAAGCAGGGATACTTCTCAGGCCAGGGCGCTTTCACCCCGCCCTCCGGCGCAACCCGCGAGGAACTCTTCAAGAGCATCCGCGACTGGCTGCACGATCAGTATCACGACCACTGCGGCCGGGAGATGGAGGCCAGCCACGTCGTGTTCTTCGACCTGCAACGCAACGACGTGCTGTGAGAACAGGTCGCGTGCCATGACCGCCACCCCGCCCCACCCACACACCGACCCGATGAACGCACGCCGACCCGCCGAACGCGCAGCGGGGCCCGCCACCTGTCCCCCGGCTCCCGGCTCAGCTTCGCCTTTCTCCTCAGGGCCTACGGCCGAGATCTCCAGCGAAGGAGAGACCCGATGATGACCACTCGCGAGCGGGCGCCGCGTCGAGGCCGTCCCCTTCTGGGTTGGCTCAGCGCCGGGCAGAAGGCCGCCCTGGCCTGCGGCGCGGCCGGTCAGGCCATGGAGTCAGCCCATGTGATCACCTTGCGCTGGCTGGAGGCCCGCCGGCTCATCCGGCGCCGGGGGCCTGGCCCCCACACCCCCTGGGTGATCACCACCACCGGGCGGGCGGCCCACCAGTGGGGTCACTACACTCCGCTGCATGGCGTACGCGGCACCACCCGCATCCTGACGGTGGCCGAGTTGGAGACCACCTACGTGGTACTGACCGGGATGCTTCACCACGACCGGGCCCAGGGCGAGCCAGCCAACCGCGACCTGGAGCAGTTCCAACGGCGGGTCGCCGGTCTGCTCGCTGACGGGCTCGGCCTGCCCGAAGCGGCCCTGCCCGACCGCTACGCCGCCCATATCGCGGCCGACACCCCGTTGGTGGGCCTCCCGGCGGCCGCGACCGGCCCGACAGGCGATGGGCGATGACCCCCTCCACCTTCGCCGCTGAGCAGACCGGCGACCCGCGCGACGACCTGGTCGCTCTGACCGGCTCAGGCGTCATCATCCTCGACAGCCCGGGACGCCAGCGATCCGGGGGACGCACTCTCGTGTGGGGTGTGCGCCAGCCCCGCGACCGCCCTCGCCGAACCGGGAGGCCGGGATCGTGCTGGTGTCCATCGAGGCCGTCGCCGGCCGCTCCGCTGCCCAGCGCTGGCGCCCGACGTTCGACGGCGGGCCGCGGGGGGCCGCTACCTGCGCCGCCGCTACCGTCAGCCCGCGGCCAACGGTTGGGCCGCATCGCACTCAGAGGCCGATCCGGCACCATCGTCGGGTTCTGCGACGCCTACCTGCGGGTCCGCTTCGACGACGATCCGGACCGCCGCGTCCTGGGCCACCCCGTCGCGGGCATCACGTACCTGGATGCCGGCGCTGCAACGCCGCCGTGACCGTCCGGCACCCACGGGCATAACAGGCTGCGATGCCTCCGGCGCCCGCACGTCGCGTCCGCCACTCGTTCCCCTTGATCAGGAGCTGACCATGACCGACCAGAACCTGCCCCGCCGCGCGGCGGGCGCGGTGCGAGTGCGCGACGCCGCGGCGAAGGAGTCCACCAGCCGGGCCAACGCCCGCTCACTGGTATCGCTGGTAGACCTGTTCCGCGCGGGCGACGACACGGACCGTTACACCGACGGCGGCACCGCCGGTGGGTCGGGCGGCGCCCTCGCGGCCCAACCGCCGCCCGCTGACTCCGGTTCCGGCAACTCCACTACCGGCGGGGCGGAGGAGGCCCTGCTCAAGCACCGCGGCGCCCCGTGCGGCGTCTGCCCATTCCGGCGCGACGCGCCGCGGGCCGCCTTCACCCCCACAGTTCGACGCCATGCGTGCCACCTGCCGCTCCACCGACGGCCACGGCCACACCGGCGTGGACGCCCCATTGTTCGGCTGCCATCCGGGCGAGCCGGGCACCGACGACGACCTGGCCTGCGCCGGCTGACTCGCCGTCGAGGGCCGCAACAGCCTTCGCGTCGGGCTGGCGATCGCCTTCGACCAGTTGCCGGACACCGTGCTCGATCCTGCCCCTGGCTGGCCGGCGCTGTATGGCTCCTTCGAGGAGATGATGGCGGCCAACCGCACAGCACATCAGCACGTCGCGGACGTCTCCGCCGACGAGCCCCCAGCGCGGGAGCGCGGGCCGCTGGCCCTGCCCTGCATCACCGATCAGGAGGAGCACCGGTGACCGGACGCCCACCCCGGCTGCGCCGGGCGCACGCGGTGGCGCTGCTGCTGCTCCAGCCCGCGGGGCAGCCCGCGCGCACGGCGCTCACGCTCACCGACGACGCGACCTTCAGCTCCGCCACCCCCGACGCCGTGCTGGCAGGGCAGGCCGGACGCATCGTGCTCACCCGAGCCGAGCTGCTCGACTCCGGGATCCGGGTACTGCCGGGCACCGGCGGCCGGCTCGCCCCCGGCTGCGCCGCGCGGCTGGACCGGGTGCTTGCCTACCTCAACGCGTGGCTGGCCGATGAGCACCAGGCCGCCGGAACACCGCGATGAGCCTCTCCCCCAGCACCGACGACCTGGCCCCGGCCGAGCCGGACGCCGACCGGCTGGCCACCATGCACAGCTTCGGCGTCCCCGTTCCCGCCGCCGTCGCCGGCCCGCCGACGGACACGGCCGACGGGGAGGAGGCGGACCTGCCGTTCGCCGAGCTGATCCCCCTGGCCGCGCTGCCGATCCGGCTGCCCGACCGGGGCAGCCCGCCACCGGCCCACGACCCGCAGAGCCTGGCCGCGCTGCTGCGCACGGCCGGCGCCGGCGACGAGGTGCTGCGCGCCACCGGCGGCTGGCTACTCGCCGACCAGCGCGCCGCCACCCACACCCAGCAGGCCTACATCAAAGACGCCTCCTGGTGGCTGTGGTGGATCCAGGCCCGCGGCCTGGACCTCACCGACGTCGACTTCATCGAGGCCGACACCTTCGCCGCGGCCATGCGGCACGCCGGCTACGCCGCCGAGACCCGGCGCCGCCGGCTGTCGGCGCTGAAAAGCTGGTACCGCTATCTGCGGCGGGCCCGCCTCCTCGGCAACGACCCGTTCGACGGCATGGACCTGCCCAAGCGGCAGCGGGACAAGCACACCCGGTACATCACCGAGGCCGAGCTGAACGCCATGCTCGCCCACGCCGTCGCGGTGGAGAGCACCCGGGTACAAGCCATCTTCGCCGTGCTCAAGGGCACCGCCTGCCGCGTCAGCGAACTCACCGGCGCCCAGCGTGATGATCTCGGCCACCGCGGTGAGCACCGCATTCTCACCCTGCCCGCCAAGGGCGGCCGCCGCCACGAGGTCGTCATCGCCGACCTCACCGGCGACCTACTGGACGGCTACCTCGCCGAGCGCGGAGAGCGGCCGGGCCCGCTGTTCGTCACCAGCACCGGCGCGCCGCTGCAGCGCACCTATATCACCGAGCTCATCCAGCGCACCGCCAAGGCCGTCGGCGTCGACAAGCCCGACGAGGTCACGGCGCACGGCATCCGGCACAGCGTCGCCACCGCCCTGCTCGAGGCCGGCGAGCCCATCGACGTCGTCCAAGCCCTGCTCGGCCACGCCGACCCGCGCACCACCCAGACCTACGCCCACCCCGACCACCTGGCCCGCAGCCCCGCCCACCGTGCCGACCGCCGCCTGGCCGCCGCACTGGAACGCCGCCGTACGAACGACAAGGGCCCCCGACACCCGGCCGCAGCACTACCGTGACGCCCGAGGGGGAGATCAGCACACCGGTCGCTTGCCCAGGCCGCATCGCCGCCCGGTATCCACCGGGCGCCCGTGGCGCAGCTCAGGGCGCCAAGCAGACCTCGACGCCGTCAAACGCGAACCCGGGGTTCGATGACCGGTGCGACAAGGCCGACCGGGGCGTCAGCGTCAGCCAGGACATGATCGGCGAATCCCAGAACCTGGTCGCCTCGCTGACCACCCTGATCGCCGCCACGGTGGTGATCGCCACGCTGGCGCCGGTCCTGCTGCCGCTGCTTGTGCTGACCACCGTCCCGCAAGCGATGGCGTCCCTCGCCGGTGAACGGGTCGCCTACCGGCCTCCGAGGAGGCTGAGTGCAGAAATTGGCGCTAGGAACTTGATCTTCGTTTCGGTTCGATGACGAGCACGATTTGCCCTGGTGGATGGGCTTACGGTCCTGGCTCATGCCTTTCGAATTTCTCTCTGATGAGCAGGCGGCCCGCTACGGTCGCTTCCCCCCAGGAGCCGTCGGCATCGGAGCTGGAGCGGTTCTTCCGGCTGGACAGCGTGGCGCTGGAGGCGCTGGCCGACAAGCGCCGGCCGGCCACCCGGCTGGGGTGGGCCGTGCAGTGGGCGACCGTGCGGATGCTCGGGGTTTTCCTGACCGTGGACCCGCTCGCGGTCCTGTCGGGGGCGGTCGCGTTCGTGGCCGAGCAGCTGGATGTGGATCCAGCCTGCTTCGCCGATTACGGGAAGCGGCCCAAGACCGCTTATGAGCACGCGTGGCAGATCCGGGAGCTGCTCGGTTACCGCGACTTCGGTGCGTGTGAGAGCGAGGTGCGCCAGTACGTGGCGGCGCGGGTGTGGGCCGCACGCTGCGCGACTCGCTGTTCATCCTGGACGTCATCTTCAACCTGGATGGCGGCCCCCGGCCGCAGACCGTCGTCACCGACACGGCCTTATTCCGACCTGGTGTTCGGCCTGTTCGCGATCTGCGGTTACCAGTTCTCCCCGCTATCGCCGACCTGGCCGACACACGGCTGTGGCGGACCAACACGGCGGCCAGCTACGGGCCGCTGGAGCACATGTCCCGCCACGTCGTCCGCCTTGATCGCATCCGCGCCCATTGGGACGACATGCTGCGCGTGGCCGGCTCCCTGACGATGGGCGCGGTGCGCGCATACGATTTGATCAAGATGTTGTCGGCCGATGGCCGTCCCACCGGCCTGGGGGAGGCGTTCCTGCACTACGGCCGTATTTTCAAGACGTTGCATCTGCTGCAGTTCCTGCATGACGGGGGCTATCGCAGGATGATCGGCGCGCAGCTGAACGTGCAGGAGGCCCGTCACCGGCTCGCTCGCAAGATCGCCTTCGGTAATCGGGGCCAGTTGCGCCAGCGCTACCGCGAAGGCATGGAGAACCAGCTGGGAAGTCTGGGTCTGGCGTTGAACGCGGTCATCGTTGTGGAACAGCCTCTACATCGACGCCGCCGTCACCCGGCTGCGCGAGCGAGGCTTCCCGGTCACCGACGAGATGTGCGCCCGGCTGTCGCCGATCCAGTACGAGCACATTAATTTCCTGGGCCGCTACGCCTTCACCCGTGCTGAGACCAGCGGTGCGTTGCGTCCCTTTCACGACTTGCCCGCGAACTCCGGGTGAGACGTGTCATGGCTGTGATCGGCGCCGGGCTCGGGTAGGTCGTGCGGGCCGCTGGAGGATGCCGTCCTGGCTGAACGGCGCCGGCGACCCGCCTTCCTCCTATCGATACTGTGGGGTTTGGTCGACTTTGAGCCACTTGGCTGTGCGGGCGACGCCTGCGAGGGGTCCGCGGTCTTGGGCGGCAGCCGGGGCGAGGCATTCCGTTTGCCGCATCGCGGTCGCGTGCCCGGCACGGGCAGCCAGTATCTCGGTGAGCAGGGCACTGGCGGTGGTGGCCGTGACCGGTCGTTTTGTCAAGAGCCCGGCTTCGCCCAGGCGCAGAGCCGCGATGCGGAAGGCACGCCGCCGGCTGACCGGCAGGCGGTGTACACGCTGTTCAAGGTCGGGGAAGAGCTCGTCGATGGTGTCACCTTCTGCGATCGCCCAGAGTGCGAGGGCCCACTCGGCCTGGGAGTGGTCGTCGTCACACGCCTGGAGCCGTTCGCGCCACCAGGTGACCTCGCGCGCGTGGGCCCGTGTCTGGGCGATGAGCGCCGCCGGGTGGCCGTCGGGGCCCAGGGCCTGCGCGCCTGGCAGCAGTGCGTATCCCGAGTGGTGCGGCATGGCCGCGCCGATGATGGCGATCTCTGTGACGAGCCAGCAGCGGCCGACCTCGGCGTACAGCGCGGTGGCGGCGTTGGACCAGGGGAAGGTGCTGCCCTTTTCGCCTCGCTGGAAGCGTCGAAGGCCCGCGACGTCGGCGAAGGCGGATCCTGATCTGCGCAGGTGCTGCATGGCGTGTGAGCGGCGGTCCGGTGAGGAGGCTCTCGGCGCGGGGATCGCGGTGTCCGAGCCGAAGGAGTAGAACTCGGCGGCACCGACGGCCACCGCGATCTGCGCGAGCTCGGAGCGGACCGAGGTCGTCTCCGAGCACTGGCCGTCAAGGACGGCGTGACGGAGTTGCTTTTCGAGGATGCTGCCTTCCTGGGGCAGGCCTCCGGTGTTGAGGATCAGCTGTGCCCGTTCGCCGTCTCGGGCGGCGAGGCCGGGGATGTCGATGAGGTCCCCGGCGATGGCCTCACAGGCCGCTCCGAGCTTGAGCCACGCGATCTCCTGCTTGGTGTCGATTGCCTGGGTGAGCCGTTCGACCCACCAGGTGGCGAACTGGCGCCGCAGCCCGAGCAGGTCGCGGATGACGCGCATCCGGATGTGGTTGTTCGCATGCTCGGGGGTCGCGGCGATGGCCTGGGTCAGACGCTTCCACGCCATGCCGGCGTGCGAGGTCTCCGGCAGCGGCGTGATCGCTTTGCCGTCCAGTGCCTCCAGCAGGAGTTTGCTGCCGAGGTCGTCGGTCAGGGCGTCCACAATCGCGGCGGCCTCCATCGGCCGACTGTTGAACACGCCGTCGGTGATGAGGCTCCACGATGCCACGCGGACGTGCTTGGACGGATTGACCGCGAGTTCCTGAGTAATGCCAGCCTGCAGCGCGTAGATGTCGGTGCCCGTCGCGTTGCCGCCGTAGAAGCGGGCCGTGTTGAACCAGTAGGGCCGCCGCAGCAGCTCGCGGAAGACGAGCGTGCGGTCGAAGCGGTGGTCGCCCTCGCCGGCGTAGCGGTACAGATACCGCGCCGCGAAGTACTCCCGCAGTGATTGCACCTCGAACTCGTAGGTCTCCTGTTCCTTGCCCGTCAGCGCCCACAGCCGGTCGGTCGTGGCCTCGAAGAGCGCGTCGACCACGTTCTCGGGCTTGCCGTAGGTCCGCTGGAAGTGCTTCATCGCGGCCTTGACCTCGTCGCGCGCCATGCGTCCGCTATGACCGTTCTCCTCGGCCCTGGACTGGACGTACCAGCCGAGGAACGGGACGATCTCCAGCAGTTCCGACCGGTACTTCCGGACCGTCTCAGGGTGTTTGTTCGCCTCCCGGGCCAGCAGCAGGTTCATGTACGCGTCGTACAGTTCGGTGCGCTGACTCGGGGTCGCATCCCCATGCTGGCGCAGCAGGTAGAGCAGGATGGTGAGCTGCATCGGATTGCCAGCCAGTTCACCGATGTAGGGCTCGCGGGTCTTTTCGTTGAAGTTACGGCGCAGCGTGCGGCTGTCGTTGCCTCGGACGTTGTGGACGGCGCACCATTTGCGCAGGAACTGATCGCGCAGGGCGTGATCCAGAGGGCTGAGCGAGATGACCTCGAACACGTCCGCGTCCGGCTCGGGCAGACCGGCGGAATTGGGACGCGAGGTGACGATCACCCTGGGCTCGACGGCATACGTCCTGCCCCGGGAACAGAACAGGTCGATCTCCCGCACGATGCGGCTGCGCGCCGCCGTGCTGCCGACCTCGTCCAGGCCATCGAGAACGATCAGACTGGGCACCCGGTCGAACAGATCCTGGACATCCGAGGCCGTCAGCGAGAGGCCCCCCGCCAAGTGCGACATCAGGGCGGCCAGGAAGCATTCGATGGTCGCCTCCTGGGCCGGGCGTCGTTTCCCCTTCTTGACGGTGGTGGTCTCGGACTTGTCGAAGACGTCGAAGCCGTGCGTCCACGCCGCGTAGTCGGCCAGATCGAGCCGGAGGGGGAACCTCGGCTTGCCGATCGACGGCAGGTCGGCCGTGGGCGTTTGTTCCGGCATGAAGGCGGCGCGGAACGCCTGGCAGACGATCTGGCCCAGCGTGGACTTGCCCTGGCCGGGCGCGCCTCGCACGAGAGTGAACGGGTACGGTGACTTGCCGGTGATGTAGGAGGCGGCCCCGCCCAGCCGGTGCGGGGAGACATTGCCCGGCCGGTGCGCCTCAGAAGCCAGCAGCTGCGCCCGCCGGGGCACCTGGATCATGTCCGCCGGCACGTCGACGAACAGGTCGGCCAGGCGCTCGCGGTCCAGATCCACCTGGCTGAACTTGACGCGCTCGTCCTCGTCCCACTGCGCGGCGGCGACTTTGCGAAGAAGAACGCGCAGTGCCGAGTTCCGTACGGCCGCGACGTCCTCGCTGAGGAGATAACGGATGAGGTCCCACCCGGCCAGCATGTCGGCGTAGGACCATAGAATTTCTTGCGGCGCCGCATCGACCATGGAGTTGATCGCTTCGCGCCACATGGCGCTCATGTCCAGTCCGAAGCTCTTGGAGTGGCTGGCTAACCTCTCGTTGAGCTTGTCGAACGTTCCCGTCCCCGGCTTGCCGCTACTGGGGACGTTCGTGACGATGATGTACTGCTGGACGCCCTCGGCCGCGAGTCGCCTGATGTTGCCGGCTTCTTGACTGATCGTCGCGTCCAGCCAGGCGACGGGATTCTTCTCGCTAGCCGTGGCAGACCACTTGACCTGGTAGATCAGCTTCTTCCCGGGCGCGATACGGACGCCGTCGCGGCCTCCGTCCGCTTGCCGCAGCGGCAGCGGGACAAAATCGGCAAAGCGCTCGGACAGCAGAGCCCCGATGAGTTGCTGGAAGTCGTGATCCCCCAGGCGCTCGTAGAGATATTTGTGGCGACTGTCAGGCAAAGACTCCCCCTCGACCGGCTGTTTGTCGCGATGAACTCTTCTTCCGTTCAGTATGAAGGTGAGGCACCTTCTGCCGGCGCGCATTGCGGGGCGGTGCGGCCGAAAAGGCCGGAAGATCCTGGCCTCCATGTGTGAGCGCGATGAGCCGGTAGAGGGGGGTCATCGATGTTCAACGTAGCCGGCGGTGATGTCGTCGGGCGGGCTGGTGTACGGGCGCAGGTAGCGGTCGCCTGAGCGGCCGGGACGATGCTCCAGTTCGTGGCCCTGGAGAACAAAGGTCAGGGACGACCACCGGCCTGGAGTACGGCGAACTCGGCGTGGGCCTGCTCGACGGACTCGGGGTAGGCCCGCGTCTTGTCGTGCCCGGCCAAGGCCCGGTAGATGCTGGCCAGAGACGGGTTCTCGCCCCTGCGCCTGCCAGTGGGGATGATCAGGTCCTTACGGATGTCCTCGACGCATTCCCTGGCGGCCTTGCGGCGCAGCACGGTGTGCAGCATGTCGTCGGTGATCACCGCGGGGCGGCCGCCATGCCTGCCCTTGCGGGCGGCGGCGTCCAGGCCCTCCAGGGTGGCCTCGCGGATGGCCTCACGTTCGGTTTCGGCCATCGCGGCGAAGAACGCGAACAGCATCCACCCCGGCCCGGACGGGTCATAGATGCCGGCCAGCGGCCCGGCGAGCATCTCCAGCACCAGGCCGTGCGCGGTCAGGTGATCGGCCAGGACGGTGAGCTCGGCGGCGTCGCGGCCGAGCCGCTTCATCTCATACACGGTCAGGATGACGCGGCAGTGCGGGGGGGTGCGCCTTGATCTGGCGGGCCAGCGTGAGCGCCGCCTCGAACCGAGGGCGTACCTTGACCCGGGTTGAGATCTTCTCGGCGAAGATCTTCTCCCGGCCGATGCCATGCGCGGTCAGGGCGTCCAGTTGCGACTGCAGTGGTTACGCCCGCTGCTCCGCCCTCACCCAGGAACGATGCGGATGTCGGCCGAGGGCCGGTCGTCACCGAGCGGTGGGGGCGGCGGCATGCCGGGCCGCCATTCTCACGGTGCGCACCTGGGACCGCGGCAGGCGCGCGCGGCCGCAGGGCGGGCAGCGGCAGCGGTGCGACCTTCTTGGTGGGGGTCGCCGGCGCCATTGGCGCGGGCGACCGTCGCGCCCGACGTTGCCGGCGGCCAGGTGGCGACGCTACAGAAGCCAGCTTTTCAAGCCGTCACAGAGGCCTAACAGGACCAAGAACTCGCAGGTCACTACCGCCATTTTCTGCGCCTAGCTTCCCCGATGGCCTACCTGGCGATAGTGAAGACTGGCGCGTGAATGGTGGGGCGGCCAGGCCCTGTCCTCCGGGCAGTGGCAGCGCATCGCGGGCGCCCGGGCGATCCACCGAGACGCCGGCCTGCTGGTGATGGACGAGCCCACCTCCGACCTGGACGCCCGCGCCGAGCATCTGGTGTTCACCGGTCTGCGCGAACTCGCGCAGACCGGGCGATCATCCTGGTCACCCACAACCTGGCCAACACCGTCGTCGCGGACCGGATCGTGGTCATGGAAGGCGGGCGCGTGACGGCCGAGGGCACGTTTTCCCGGCTGACGACCCAAGCCGGTCTCTTCCGCGGCCTTTGGCTCCTCCAGCAGGACCGCGGTAACGCTTCGCTGGAGGGGAAGACATCATGACCGGCCACCAGACGGTCCTCGGCCATGATGGCACGGCCGTACCGCCGGAGGGCCGCACCTGCCACCCTCTTCATACCAGGTGGCGGAACTCTGCCTCCGGTTCCGGCCGCGCCTCCGAGGCCGCCACGCGGGGACCCCCGCGCACACGGTCGGTCACAGACATCCTGGCCGTAGTCCGCGGCTAGGGCCTGAGGAAGGGACGCCCGATGGTTCAGGCAAGGTGCGTGCGCGAGGAGACGAGGGTCTTCTCGGGCGGACTCTGGCTGATGGAGGGCCTCTACTTCAAGGGCGCCGAGGACGAGGACGGCGACCGCCGCCTCCGCGCGCTTCGCGGACTCGCTGGAGGCGGTGACGCCTGATGCGTGACCGGAATCTGCAGTTGATCGTCGCGACGCTCTACCCTGGGTGTGGGCCCGGATCCGCAGGACCGGCGGCGGATCAGCGCGCTGGTCGGGCATGGATCCGCAGAGCGTCCGACTGGGCCCGCGTGGCTCATTCGTCGAGGAACACCTGCCCTTCGGCGTCGAGCCGCTCTTGTGCGGCGGTGATGATCGTCCGGGCTTGAGCGATCTGTGCGGCGGAGGGCATGCGGCTGATCGCGGTGATGTTCGCACGGATCTGATCGGGGTTGGTGAATCCGGTGAGGACGACGCCGTTGCTGGTGCGGTTCAGACAAGACCACAAGGCGAGGGCGAGGAGGTCGTGGCGGTCGGGGGCGATGGTGTCTTGAAGGTGGGCGAGAGCTTCGTCGAGAATAGCCAAGGCGGGTGCGGTGAACCAGCGTTTGCGGGCCCGGTGGTCGCCGTCGGCGAAGCTGGGTGGCTGATCGGGCCGGTGGGAGCGCGTCAGGAGCCCTTGGCCGAAGGGCTTGTTGATGAGGACTCCGCAGTGGTGCTGGTCGGCGAAGGCGAAGATCCCTTCGGAGGTGGCGGCAGGGGTGAGCAGGTTGTCGCGCACCGCGAGAATATCTGGCCTTACCTGGTCGAACAGCGCCCGGAACCGGGCGATCTTGTTGCCGCGCAGGGCTGGTGGGGTCGAGAGCCGGTCGGGGGCGAAGCGGTGGGGGCCGCGCAGGCTGATCGCCCGGATGAGGCCTTCGGCTTTGAAGGCGTGCATGGCCTCGATCGCGGGCTGTAGCCATTGGTCGCCTTCGCCGAAGTCGTGGTGGTGCAGCCCGTAGATGTCGAGGTGATCGGTGCCGAGGTTGTCGAGACTCTGGCCGAGCTGGCGGCGCATGTGGGCGGGGTCGAAGCCGTGGGCTGCGGTGCCGGCGAAGTATCCGACCTTGGAGGACACAAGGATCTGCTCGCGCGGGATCTGGGCGAGCAGGTGTCCCAGCCGCCGTTCGGACAGTCCGTGGCCATAGACGTCGGCGGTGTCATACAGCCGGACGCCCAGTTCCCAAGCGGTTTCCAGCCCGGCGATGGCGGCCGCCTGGTCGGCTCCGGTGGACCAGCCCATCGGCATGCCGAGGTTGTGATCGGGTCCGCCGATCGCCCAGCAGCCGGCGCCGAGGGCCGGGACGGTGATGCCGGTCCGTCCGAGTGTCCGGTTGGGGAGCAGGTGCGCGGTCATTGCCAAGGAGCCTTTCGCCGGGGATGCGGGATCCCATCTTGAGCGTCGCGGGCCCTGTCATGGGCAACGTTTGGCCGGGGTCGGCGAGTGGGTTGGCCAGTGGTTCAGGCGGGGCGGCTGTCGCGAATGATGGCCTGCCATTCTTCGACGATGAAGTCGTACAGCTCACCCGGTCGTTCGCACACGAAGACGGGGACGCTGGCGGCTCGGGTCCGGGCGTGGCTGTAGAAGCCGAGCACCGCGGTGTCATCGAGCCGGTAGAAGGAGAACATACGATCACCGGGCCGGTAGAAGATCTCGATGGTCGCGCCCGTCTGGCTGCGCATCGCGGCGTAGTCGGCCCGGGTGTCGGTGATGCGCCGCTGGAGCTCTGCGACGGTGAGGTCGAAGCGGTCGGCCAGCACGGCGACGGTGCGCTCGTCTTCGGGGTCGGCCAGCACCACCCGGATGCGGGCGCCGGGCCGGGCGGCGACGCGGGCCAGGTCGCGAGCGTGCATCCGGGTCCAGGTCTGTCCGTAGGCCATGTAGATGTCGAGCTCTCGCACGCCGGCGAAAAGAGCGCTCCATTGCATGTCGGTGAGATAGGTCGTGCCGATCCGGGTGAGACCGGCGGCCCGGACGTCCGCGAGGAGATCCGCGCTCAGCGGATGGTGCTCCTGATCCGGAGCTTCGCTCTCGCGGGCGGCCAGTCGATTCCAGGCGAGGAGCCAGCGAGGATCCTCCCCGGGGTTGATCCCGCACGCCTGCAGGAACGTGAGCATCAGCGCCTGGCGCGGCAGGCTCTTGCCCGTGAGCATGTCGCCGATGGTGCTGCGGGGCATCCTTCGTCCACGTCGGCGAGCGCGCTGTTCCAGCTCCCGCAACGAGGGGTTGCCTGCCTGAATCTGGACGCGCCGCAGGCATACCGCGAGGTCAGCGACGGTGCGCGATTGCGTGGGGTCGATGTCTTCTGATAGCGGCACGAGGTTTCCTGACCTGGGGCGGGCCGGCTGTCCGAAACTGTCCGAGAAGTGTAGCGATGTGATCACGTGCGGAGGCTGATTCGCAGGCAGGAAGCGCTGACCTGGTGCGAATGAGTCCGGGTCCGTCCGCGCCCCTTGGCGTGCCCGCCCCTCCTCGCGTGTGCTGGCTTCCACAGCCCGAGGCAGAGGGGAGCGAGGCCGATGACAACGACCATGTCACACCAGCGCGCAGCAGTCGTGGACGAGGCATGGGGCGACCGGCTGATCACCGCCGTCGAACACGCAACCGGACTTCCGCTGAGCCAGGCCCGCCGGGAAGGGCTGCTGCGTATTCCTGCGAGCCAGCCGAACGCGCTTCGCCAGGCCCTCACCCAGATCCTGCCTGGGCAGGTCAGCGTGACCGGCACGCTCGAGCAGCGGCTGCTGGTCGCTGAGCGGGCGCCGGAGCTGGGTGGCTGGACGTTCGCCGATCTGCAGGGCCGTGCGCACGCGGAGCGGGACTGGCCCGCCTGGACGGCCGGGCACCTGATGATCAACCATCCGGGCGCATGGCTGTCCGGCGGCCGCATCAGTGCTGAAGGGGCCGAGCGGTTGCAGCGACCTCGAGTGCTGCTGGCGTCGCTGTATCACCCAGAGTGGTTCCCGTTGCCGCGCTTCCCGCTGGCGATCTCCGATCTGGCGCGGGCCGCGCGCCGTACGCTGCTCGGCCAGATCACCCTGGTGGACATGCAGCTCCAGGTGAGCTTCACCGACCTGCTCGCGGCGATCGCCGCCACCGAGCCAGACATCGTCGGGGTGTCGGCGACGTTCGGCCAGCACGACTTGATGATCGCTCTGCTGGATCACCTCTACGCCTCACCTACCCCGCCGCTGGTCCTGGCCGGAGGGAGTCTCACCGTTCGCAACGAAGCGCTGCTGCTGGACACCTACCCCCGTCTGCTGGTCGCCCGCGGTGCCGGGGAGACCACGATCGCTGACACGCTCAGTCACTACCACGGCGACCTGCTCCTGGCCGACATCCCCGGCCTGGGCTACGCCGGCGCCGCGCGCGGCGGGGGCCTGACCGTAGGCTCGCGGCGGCGGACCGCGAAGGTGCCCAACGCCCGGCTGGTGGACTTCCTGCCCGAACTCGACCTGCTGGAGCCCACCCTGGAGTGCCGCGGGGTGGCCCAGGTGGAGGGGTCGCGAGGCTGTACATCGGCGTGCAGCTTCTGCCCGCGCGGCCACAAAGGTGTGTGGGCTCCGGGCTCGGCCCAGCAGCTCGGCATCGTGCTGCCGGAGCTCACGCGTACCTTCGACCGCCACCCGGAAACCTCCAAGACCCTCTATCTGGTGGATGAGGAGTTCTTCGGCCGTGATGAGGACGCCGTCTCCCGCGGCTTGGAGATGGCGGACCTGTTGCATGGCGCGGGTTTTGCGTGGGAGTCGTCCTGCCGCATCGACCAGGTCATCAGACCGGAACGCGACAGGGACTGGCACCTGGAGCGGGCCCGGATGTGGCGGCGACTGAACGGGCTCGGGCTGCGGCGGATGCTGTTCGGCGTGGAGTCCGGCGTCGACTCCGTCCTCGCCCGGTTCAACAAGGACACCACCGGCGAGCAGAACGCCCTGGCGATCCGCACGCTGAGCGCGCTGGGCGTCCCCACGCGCTTCACCTACATCACCTTCGACCACCTGATGAACCTGGAGGAGCTGCGTGCCACCCACGCCTTCCAAGGCCGGACCGATCTTCTGCTGGCCCCGCAACCGCACCTGAGCGTCAAGGAGATCGTCGACGGCGTCCGTGACCCGGCCTGGGTCGCCGCGCACACCGCAGGCCGTCCCTTCCACATCGGCATCTCCTACATGCTGGTCTCGATGGAGTGCCTGATCGGCTCGGCCTACACGCGCGCTGTCGCAGCGCGCACGCTGACCGGCGCGATCGACCCCAGCATGGGCCGCGTCGAGGCGCGCTTCGCCGATCAGCGCATCGGCGCCTGCTCCCGGCACGCGCAGATGTGGGTCGATCGCACCTTCGCCCTCGACTACACCCTCAAAAGCCTGGAGAAGATCGTGGACGGCCCGCAACGGGCGGTCCTGCACGGCGCGCGCGTCACGATCCGCGCGGCCGCCTACGCGCTGCTGACCGCCATGCTCGCCCTCATCGAAAGCACCGACCCCACCGCGGAGCTGAACGATGAAGTGCTGTGCACGCTGATGGATGAGGAGCTGCGCCGACTCCAGGGCGCCCTCAGCTGTCCCATCGGCCAGGCCCTGCCGCTGCTGTCACCCGACAACGCCGAGCTCTTACACGCCGAACACCGGCGCTGGCTGTCCAGTAGCGGCTGGCGGCTCATCAACGCCGCCGACGCCTGCGGCACCTGACCGGTATCGGCCGCCGCGCGCAAAAGCCGGGCGAAGCGACCGACGCCGGGTGAGGATCGAGCCAGGACCCACCAGAGCCGGCAGGCGGAGGGGAGAAGACCACCGTGGCGATACGGCAGGCGCAGCGGGGACGGCTGATCGTCTTGGAAGGCCCCGACGGGATCGGCAAGACGACCCTGGCACAAGCCCTGGCCGACGCCACCTACCAGGAGGCGACAAGCACCGCGACGGCCCCCGCTGCCGGGTCGCGCCTGGTGTTCGTGCCGCGCCGGCAGATCTGCCAGACCTCCCCCTACGCCCGCACCCTCATGACCCACCTGGCCACGATGCTGTGGCACTCGGGCGACAGCCCTGAGCTGCCCGACGCCTTCTGGGTCACCTTGCAGGCCTCCTGGTACAGCGCGCTGCGCACCACCGTGGTGGACCCCGTCCTCGCCCGCGGCCACGACGTGATCATGGACGGCTGGTGGTTCAAGTTCTTCTCCAAGCTCCTGCTGCAGGGCTGGACCCAGGCCGACCTCGATGTGATCTTCGGCCGGGTGCCGGGCCCGGACGCGGTCATCGTGCTCACCGCCGACCTCGGCGCCCTGTACGACCGCCGCCGCGACTTCCAGCCCCGCGAGATGGGCATGCACGCCGGCGTCAGCACCTACGGCCGTCAGGCGTTCATCACCTACCAGCAAGACGGGCTGAAGAACCTGCTGGCCTACGCCGACCACCACCGCTGGCCGGTCCTCGACCTCGACGCGGCCGCGCCCGTCCCCGACACCCTCAATCGAGTGCGGCCCCTGATCGCCCCGCTGCGACGACCCGAAGGAGAGCCCCTGTGACCAACGCGCTGGCCGCTCACGGCGGACCCATGACCCTCCAGGCGCCGAGGCCGCACTACCAGTGGCCCATCATCGACGCCTCCCTGGAGAAGGCGATCCTCGACCAAGCCCATCGCTCCCTGTCCGACCGCGACACCACCGGCATCATCGGCGAGTACGAGCAGGCCTTCGCCGCCTTCCTCGGCCTCGAGCCCGGCCAGGTCGTGTCGATGGCCTCAGGGACCGCCGCCATCCACGCGATGAGCCGCATCCTCGGCCTGAGCCCAGGCGATGCGATCCTGGCCCCCGCCTACACCTTCCTGGCCACCGCCTCCCCGTTCGCCTTCGACGGGATCGAGGTCGTCTTCTGCGACGCCGACCCCGCGACCGGGAACGTGACCGCGCAGAGCCTAGCTGATCGGATGCAACCGAACGTGAAGGCCGTGATCGTCACCCACATGTGGGGGATCCCGTGCTCGATGGACGAGATCGCCGCCTTCTGCGCCGCCTCCGACCTGGCCCTCCTGGAGGACTGCTCCCACGCCCATTTCGCCCGCTGGGACAACCGGCCCGTCGGCACCTGGGGAGACCTGGCGGTCTTCTCCACCAACCAGAAGGCGATCACCACCGGGGAAGGCGGCATGCTGGTGGCCCGCGACCCGCGCCTGCGCGAGCTGGCCGTCCTTTTCGCCCACTACAACAAACGGGCCCGCGCTGAGATCGACGCCGGCTCCGAGCACTTCCCGTTCGCCTTCACCGGCATGGGACTCAAAGAGCGGATGACCACGCTCGGCGCGGCGATCGGCGTTCACCAACTGGCCCGGGCCGCCCACATCGAGTCCCACCGCCGGCACAACCTCGACGCCTTCACCAAGGCCCTGGACGGCAACCCGGTCATCTCTCCGATCGTTGTGCCGCCCGAACGGGGCGCCCACGGCCTCTACGTCCTCGGCCTGCTGTTCCACGCCGACCAGGCGAGCGTGACCCGCGATGAGTTCGTCCGCCTGTGCGTCGCCGAAGGCGCTCTGGAGGTCGACGCGCCCGGCTCCACCCGCGACATCTCCGGCGAGCCGCTGTTCGCCCGCCGAGATGCGTCCGCGCCCTGGCGGGCCACCGCGGTCCGCGCCGTCGGCCTGCCCGGCGTCGCCGCCTTCCAGGAGGCCTTCATCAAGATCCCCGCATGGGGGTACCCCGGCGATGAGGAACTGCTGGACGGCTACCTCGCCGCGCTGGCCAAAGTCAGCGCGCACGTGGCCCGTTGACCTCCTCTCCCTTGTAAACGAGGGGATTCCAACCGTCGCCGGTTGGCCTTCCTGCTTCACCGCCGGTCGCCCGCCTGAGAGGACTCTCGTTGAGGTCTTACACCAGCTCCACAGGCGTTTCAGCTCTCCGCCAGCCCGGCGGCGAGCACATTCTTCGCACCGTTGACGTCCCGGTCGTGGACCGCGCCGCAGCCACAGGTCCATTTTCGGATCTTCAACGGCATCGCTTCTTGCAGGGCCCCACAGGCCGAGCACAGCTTGGAGGAGGGGAACCAGCGGTCCACCGCCACCAGCGTGCGCCCGTACCAGGCGGCCTTGTACTCCAGCATCATCCGCAGGTCGCGCCAGGCCGCATCCGCGATGGCGCGGGCCAGCGAGCGGTTCTTGACCATGTTGCGGACCGTCAGGTCCTCCACGGCGATCACTTGATTCTCGCGAACAAGCCGTGTGGTCACCTTGTGCAGATGGTCCCGGCGCCGGTCGGCGATCCGGGCGTACACCTTGCCAACGCGCAGCCGGGCCTTGGCCCGGTTGCTCGATCCCTTCTCCTTACGGGCCAGCGATCGCTGAGCACGGGCCAGCTTGCGCCGGTCGGCACGCTCGTGACGCGGGTTGACGATCTTCTCGCCGGTCGAGAGCGTGGCCAGCGCCGTGATGCCCGCGTCCACGCCCACCGCCGCCTCGACCGGCGGCAGCGGCGCAATCTTCTCCTCGACCAGGATGGAGACGAACCACCGCCCGGCCGCATCCCGGGAGACGGTGACCGTGGACGGCTCGGCCCTCTCGGGCAGCGGACGCGACCACACGATGTCCAACGGCGCATCCATCTTCGCCAGAGTGAGCCGGCCATCCCGCCAGCGGAACGCCGAGCGGGTGTACTCCGCACTCGCGCGTGCCTTCTTCCTGCTCTTGAACGTCGGGTACTTGGCCCTGCGCGCGAAGAAGTTCGCGAACGCCGCCTGCAGGTGGCGCAGGGCCTGCTGCAACGGCACCGACGACACCTCGCCCAGGAACGCCAGCTCGGGCGTCTTTTTCCACGCCGTCAGCGCCGCGGAGGACTCCACATAGGAGACCCGCTTGCCTTCCAGGGTGTAGGCGCGGGTCCGCTCTTCCAGTGCCTTGTTGTAGACCAAGCGCACGCAGCCGAACGTCCGGGCAAGCTCCTCGGCCTGCTCGGGGGTCGGGTAGAAGCGGTACTTGTAGGCCCGCTTCACCAGCTGCGCCACGCGTCACATTTTCACAGAAAGATCAGCTAAGTACCGCTCAGTTGTAGAAGACGGCGGTTCGCCTGGCGGTGAATCGCCTGCTCCTGCCCTGCTCCGCAGAAGTGCGATTTCTCCCCCGCCTGAAGGCGAGGGTCTCCTCGGAGGTAGCCGATGATCGCCACTCCCGACCCTGGCCCCGGCGCCGACACCGGCAGCGACGCGGGGAGCCACCTGCCGGTACAGGGCGAGGTCGACGCCGACTTCACCCCCGCGCACATCCTCGCCGCGCTTCCCCGCACCGGCCACCCCCCGACGCCGCAACCGATCGCGGGGGTGGCCGAAGCGGCCCTGGCTGGCCGCTGGTGGCATCCCGGACACACCGCCCCAGCCACGCTGCCCGGCGCGCAGCCCGCACCAGCGGCCCTCGAGACCACGGCCGTCGAGACTGCGGCGGCACCTGTCCGCGCGTGCGACGCGGAACTGCTGCACCGCTTCGAGACCGCCCGACTATGGCGGCCGCCGGTGGAAGCCCACACCCGGGCCCTCACCCCCGCCGCGGCCCAGGCGTGGCTGCTGCTCGCCAACCACTGGCTCGGCGTCAACGCGGCCAGCGGTGACCTGCGTTTCCTCAATGCCGCCTGCAAGCTCCTGGGCACCGTATGGATGCGCCAGCACGCCGACCGGTGGAACACGCCGAATCTCTTGCCGGAAATCCGGGCCAGCGCCGCCCTTCTGGACGATGCCTGCGCCCAATTGGCCGATCGCCTATCCCGCCGCGCGCTGCCACCCATTCCCGCGCCGCCCGCCCCCGTACAGCCTGCCCCCGTGCCGGCCGTCGTGCCCGTCGACATTCCTGGCGCCGGGAAGCTGAAGACCGCGATCCTGGCCGGGGTCGGATCCAGCAGCCCACCGGCCTTCCTCGCCCACGCACGAGACCTCGGCGCCGAAGTCGCGGCGGTGTGCTGGTACGGCTCACCCCCCGAGCAGACGGCGACCTCCGCCTACGACAGCGCCTGGTACCCTCCCGCTCCCCCGCGTCAGCCCCTGCCAGCCCCCGACCTGCCCGGCACCCAAGCTCACGCCACCCACTGGGAACAAGCCGCGACCGTCCTGACCCGGTGGCAGCCAGACCTGCTCATCCTGCTCGGCATGCCGATCGTCCCCGCCGAAATCCTGGCCATCCCGTCGATGGGCACCCTCAACGCCCACAACGGCGCGCTGCCCGCCTACCGCGGCATGGACGCCGTCGGCTGGGCCCTGCTCAACAACGACCCGATCATCTGCACCGTCCACCAAGTGAACGGCGGCGTCGACACCGGCCCCGTCCTGCTCAGCCAAGCCGTCCCGCTCCATCCGGCGCCGACGCTGCGCCAACGCGTGAAGTCCGCCCAGCTCACCCTGCTGGCGGCCGTCACCGCCCACACCGCCGCGGCTCACAGCCTGCCCGACGGCTGCCCTCAGCCCCCGCACCTGGCCAGGCAGTTCTATCGCCTGCACCCCCACCTCAAGCGCATCATGAACGCATCCCCCTACGGAACGGGAGACCAGCGATGATCACCACCGCGCACCCGGCCTTCCGCGGCCTGCGCGACCTCGACTGGAGCGACACCGGCGCCATCCTGGACGGCTGCCAGCCGGTCTACGACGCCATCATCACCGACCCTGATCTGCTGGCCGCCCTCCTGAAGGCAATCCCCGGCGACGCCGCCCTGGCCCCCATGTGCGAACGCTACGACTTCCTGGACAAACTCGTCCTGTACGCCGACGGCGACATCAGAATCCGGCTGCACCTGTACCGGCCCGGCTACTACGACCGGCCGCACCACCACCGCTGGTCGTTCTTCTCCGGCATCTACCGAGGCCAATACCTGCACCGCATCTTCGGAGCGGACACCGACTTCGACGAGCACACCGACCCCCGCACCCTCACCCCGATCCTGGAACGCCGCGAACGCCCCGGATCCAGCTACGCCCTGGACCACACCACCGTCCACACCGTCCAAGCCGACGCCGACACCATCTCCATCCTGGTGCGCGGGCCCGCGACCCGCGACCGCTTCCTCATCCTCGACACCGAGAGCGGAACCTCCTTCTGGGTGTACGGCGCGGCCAAGGAAACATCCCAGCAGCGGGCTGCCAAGCAGATGAATCCCGGCCAGCTCGCCGACACCATCCGCCGCGTCGAGCACCTGACCGGCCTCACCAACAGCCAGGAGCACTAGATGCCCGACGACCTCATCCAGGGGGCCCTGTTCGGCAGTCTCGACGACGAGCCCGCCGACGCCGCATCAACGCAGAACGAGCTGCGCCTATGCGCCCTCAACATCAACAACCCCAGCCTGCAACGCGCCCAACAGACCCTTTCCTGGCTGCTGGCCAGCCGCAGCAACGTCCTGGTCCTGACCGAGCTCAAGCCCTCCGACGGCGCCAAGCTGGTCATCAGCGGGCTGACCGCCGAAGGCTTCGAGGTCTGCCTTCCACCAGGCTGGGCCGGCGCCTCCTACTTCACCCTGGTGGCCACCCGCGGCCTACCCCAGACACCTGTGGCCGCTCTGGTCGACCCTCGCGCCGCCGCAGTCGACGTGGAGCATGACGGCGAGCAGATCAGAATCATCGGCCTGTACGGGCCCACCAACGGAATGACCACCGACAGCAGCGACCGGCGCCGCGCCTTCCAAAAGACATTCCTCGAATACCTCCTCACCGCCCTGCGCCCGAAACTCCTGCTGGCCGGCGACCTCAACGTCGTCGAACCCGGCCACCAGCCGCCCCTGGATTCCTTCGAAGAGCACGACTACGCCTTCTACACCGACCTCCAGCGCCTCGGCCTGGTCGACGCCTTCCGGCAGGCCCACCCCACCATGCACGAGCACAGCTGGATCAGCGACCGCTACGGCGCCCAGCGCCTGGACCACCTGTTCGCCACCCCAGCGGCCGGGGCGCTGGTGAGCTGCGTCTACGACCACACCCCCCGCACCAGCCACATCACCGATCATGCGGCACTGCTCGCCACCTTCACCCTGGGCCCGCCCGCGTGAACCCCCCTGCCGTGCACTGCTTCAGCTACCTCGCCGCCACCCACACCCTGCACGTGCAGGACTACCCGAAGATCAACTACGGGGTTGAGGTCCACGGCACCGACCGGTTCATGGCCGGCGACGGGCCGCTGATCGCGGGGATGCTCACCGCGCTCGGCCACCAGGCGGCCCTGTTCAGCAACCCGGTTGCCGACGACCCCGACGGCCATACGATCATCGAGCGGCTACAGCGCTGGGGCGTTCGCCACCACCCCGCCCCAGGCACCGCCGCACACACCCGGATCAACACGGTCATCGCCGACGGGGCGGGGAACCGGACCTGGTTTTCCGGGCTCAAAGGCATCACCACCGAACTCGACGGCATCGGCCCCGAAGCCTTCACCCGCGCGCCGACCGTCTACCTCGACTGCTACGAGGTCCTGGGCGAAACGCCCCGCTCCCTGCTCCAAGCCGCCCTGCGTGCCCAACGCCGAATCGTCGTGAACCTCGGAGGATCACCGGCCCCCGCCTGGCTTGCAGCGGCCGTCCAGCCTCACGGCCGCATCAGCGTCCTGCAGACCAACGCAGACGAGCACCACCCGGCCGAGGCCGAGCAGACGCTGCGCGAACTGACCGACCTCGGCATCGCCGACCTCGTCATGGTCACCGTCGGACGCAACGGCGCGATCGGCCACGCTCACATCGGCGACCGCTTCACGGTTCCGGCGCTGGCGGTCGCCGTCCAGCAGGTACAGGGGGCCGGATCAGCCTTCAGCGCCGCGTTGATCCACGCGCTGAGCCAAGGGATAGCCAGCCGGCAAGCCGCCGCGTTCGCCTGCCGGGCGGGCAGCCTGTGGTGCAGCCGATCCCCGCACGGCCGACTGCCGACGCTGGCCGACCTCCAGCCGGACCAACCCAGCTAGTACTCCAGTGACACTTCGCGATCACGGCTCGGGTCTGCGCTGGTAGTGGCAGCGTCGGGCGGTGGCCTGGTGACGGCGGCGCCTGCCCCGGCGTTGTAGCGGTACCAGTGCCGGTTCGCCACCCGTCCTGCGGCCTCATCCCCGCTCACCCAGGCCGCCTGCACGCCCGCGTCCAGAGCGGTCAGGAGCATCCGGGTGGCCAGGGCGGGCTTGGTTGCAAAGCCGATCTCGTCCGGGACGCCGGCGGCGCGGCAGCGGTCGGGATTGGCCCGTCAGGTGTGCTCGGGCAGGTAAAGCCGCCGGTCCAGCAGTGCCCAGCCGACTACTGGGTGCCCGATCACCGGGGCGACAAATTGCCGGTCATGAACACTGCGGACATGAACATCGGCAAGGCCGGTTTCAGGGCTTGGGCCGGAAGGTTCTCAGAAACAGCCCTTAACCCACGGATGAAACCGTTGGCGCGGCCGGGGCGTCGTACGCCGCGATCGACCAAGCCCCGGGACGCGTGCCGAGTTTGGCGGCCAGCCGGTCGGCTGTCTTCGGGTCGGAAAGGTCGTACCTCCCCTTGCACGCATCCTTGGATGGACACGAACCGCGCCCGCGCGCGACTGGGGCATCTGGGGGGAAGACCCATATAGTGATTTGGTGATCGCGGCCGAGCCAGCCCGGCTCGTGAGCCTTGTCCGCGAGCATGCTGAGCCCGCCTTCCGGGCCACATATGCCGCCGGCGCTGCTCGTTCCCTCATTGGTGAAGAAAATCGAGCCCGGCTTCTCGCAGAAGATCACGATCTTGATGTTTTCGCTTGTGGGACGGAAGCGGAGGCGCTCTTTTGTCGCCGACTGCGGCACCGTCGTTGCCGATAGACGGTTCAGCCCCTTATAGGCGCGTGGCGGCTCTTCGAACGCCGGCGGGGGCGCGGGCGGGGCCAGCGGCGCGGGTTCGGGAATGCCGATCAGGTTCGACACCAGCATGACCACTGTCATGACGACCGCCGCGGTGACGACGACGGCGCCCGCCGTCCAGCCCCAGCCCCATTGCCGGCGCGGGCGGGACTGACGTACGCCAGCTTTGCGGGCGATCAGCCGCGCACGGGCCCTGGCCACGGTCTCGGCGGAAGGCGGCGGTTCAGCCGGGATCGCCTGGGCGAGCAGCGTGATCTCATCCATCGTGCGCCTCCTTTAGCGGGTTGACGTCGCCTAATGCCTTGCGAAGCTGCTTACGTGCCCGGTTGAGCCGGGACGCGACGGTGCCATGGGGAATTTTCAGGGCGGCTGCGACTTCCCGGTGAGTCAATTCGCCCAGCGCCACCAGCAGCACCACGTCCCGGTCACCGCTGTTCAGACCGGCAAGCGCCTCCGCGAGCCTGCCAGTGAGCCTTCCAGCCGTGACACGCGTGAGCGTCGTGTCCTCGTGGCTTTGCGCCTCGCGTTCGGATGTCCGGCTGAGCGCTCTCCATCTGCGGATCTCGCTACGGCGGCGTCTCGAGATGAGCTTCGTGGCGATGCCGTACAGCCAAGGTCTGGCCTCGCCGCGCGAGGATTCATATCCCCCTCCGGCAGCGATGAGAAAGACCTCGCCCGCCAGGTCGTCGGCGTCGTCTCTGGAAAGCCGCTGAGCGATGTAGCGGTGGATCTCGGCGAAGTACGCATCGAAGATGCGATCAAGGTCCAGTCCCAGATGGGTGGGAGCGTTCATGCGAGCGCCCCCGCTGGCATTCGTGATTGGGTCACGCACTGCTCTCCGTCCAATTCGACAAGGCCATCACCCCTGATTGCCCGATGCGCCGGAAAGCTTTCACCATCCCTGCGAGGCATGCCGAATGGCAGCGTCGGGCTGATCGCGCCCCAGGAGGCCAACCTCATCACCACCGACGAACGGGGGCGCACTGCGCTTGGCCCTGGCCAAGGCCCTTATGCACGCCCCGATCACTCGTGCTGACCTGGCACCGCTCGATCATGGGCGTTCTCCGCTGGTCAGATTGGCGCCGCCGTCACCAGGCCACCGCCCGACGCTGCCACTACCAGCGCAGATCCGAGCCGTGATCGCGAAGTGTCACTGGAGTACTAGCCGACGGGAGCCAGTTCCAGCGCGCTGGTGAGCTTGGCCATGAATCGGAACATCTGCGGGTCGAACTCGCCGACCCAGGCTGCCGTATCGTCCAGGGCAAACCATCGGCACGCCGAGAATTCCACCGGGTCGGGGACGATCTCCTGCTGCTGACTGGCCGAGAAGACGAACCACATCGTCACATCGGTATGCGGGTGCGGCGGACGCGTCTCGGTCACCGTCAGGAAGAACGGGGCCGAGCCGAACCGCGGGTGGAAGGACGGGGCGATCTTCAACTCCTCATCCAACTCCCGCACGACCGTCACCCGCGGATCCTCATCAGGGTCCACGTGACCTCCGGGCATCAGCCAGGCCTTCGCCTTCGCGTGATCCACGAGCATGAGCGTTCCCGCCGCCTCATCCAAGAGCGCGGCATAAACCGCTAGATGACGGTGCGGAGTCGCCGGCTTGGCCGTGCGGAACAGCGGGTTCCCAGCATCGATCCAATCAAGCATCCACCGCTGATCGGCGGACTCTCGCTCGTCATACGGCACGACGGCCTGCACGAGATCTCGAACAACTAGCCGCGGGTCATGCTGCCTGCCGGGCATCGGACACCTTCCGCAAATGCGAGATCTGGTGAACCTCCAGCCCCTCCGCGCTCACCAGTAGCATGCACCCTACCGATCAGAGCCCATCCGCACCCCACCATCGACAAGACACGCTGCCCGCCCCCTGTCTCCCTGCGCGATCCGCCACCGGCCGCGTGCCGCACGGTCCGGTCAAGCGATCTGGCCCGGTGTGCTGGCCGCCCGCGCTATGCGGGGCCCGGTAGGGCGCTCGGCCACGGTGAGCGGGTATCGCAAGGGCGCCCGGCGTTTGCGACTCCTCGATGCGGCGCTCGCGGCGCACGGCGACCCGGCTCGGAGGGGGACTTGCGGCTCATCGGCGAGATGCTGCCTGCGCTGGCCGAAGCGACCGGCCCCGGCCTGCCGCCAGGGCGGCGATGGGCTCCATCATCCACGGTGGTGACGCCACCCGACAAGAATCTGGACGACGCTGAGAGTATCGGCCGATAGGCGATCACAATGGCCCGGCATCTGACGCCTCATGGCAAAAACACAAGACGATTTCGTGGCGATGCGCCATACGATCAGACCTGGCATCCGATCGAGGGAGGAGGCTCCGCGTAGACGACAAGCCTCGCCTGCCCGACGTGCAAAGCCGGCGCGAGCACGCCGCGGCGCACCGGCTCGCCGCCCGGCACGGGGACACGGCCGACCGGCGGGCAGCCGCGCGCGATGCGGGCTACGCCCTACACGTCCCAGGCCGTGGAGCGCGTCGCACTCGCCCTGCAGGATCCGCGCCCCGACCCGCACGGACCAGAGGCCGCGCCCGTCGACGTCGACGGCCTGCCGGGCACCATCCTCGGCTTCCGCGGCGGCTACCTGCTGGTGCGTTTCGACGACGACCCCACCAGCCGCGCCCTGTGCCATCCGACCGTGAGCGTTACCTACGTAGCGGCCGCTGGGCGGACTGGCCAGGTCCCCGCCGCGGCCCAACCCGGGTGGCGGGAAGGAACGAGCCGATGACCTCACACCCGCCGCGGCTGTCCCGGGCCCACGTCGTCGCCCTGCGGCTGCCCCGGTCGGCCCGACGTCCGGAGCGGACCATGCTCACGCTCACCAACGACAGCGCCTGCAGCTACGCCACCCCCACACACAGTCCTGGGCAGACAGGCCGGGCGCACGACACTTACCCCCTCTCCGAGTTGCTCGACGCCGGGATGCGCGTGTCGTACGGCACCAGTGGCCGGCTCGCCCCTTGGCTGGGCCGCCGACCTGGACGAGGTGCTCGATCCGACGAGCAGCGAGCCCGCCGCAGAAGATCTGCCCGGCGAGCCGCGGCAGGAGCCGCGCTCGTGAGCGGTCGACTGTGGCGGCCGCGAACCGGAGGTGCCGGATGACGAGGGCTGACGACATCACCGCGGCGCGCGAGGCGCTCCTCGGCTACTTCGTCGATTTCGAGGTCGACCCCCGGCTCCTTCACCACGTGATCACGGCTCGCCCCGACCTCCGCGCGATTGCCGCCACGTGGGGCTGGGGCGATACCGAGGCGCGCTCGCAGCTTGCCGACGCCCTCGTCCGCACCCTGCTCGGCAAATCGTGGCCGACCTACTGCCAATCTGAAGACCTCGAGTCGTTCAGCCGGGAATTACGCGCGGCGCACGAGGAGTGGGTGCTGCACGAAGCGGCGTCCGTCAACGCCGACCGCTGACCTTCCCCCGCCCTGTCTCTCGGGTACCTGGCGCGGACAGGGCGCTACCAGGACCCCCAACGACCAAGGAGACCCGAGATGAGCCCGACCCCGCAGACCGGCGGCTGTTCCGTCCGTGGCCGCACCGACGTCAGCAAGAAGAAGAACGGCACCACGCGCCACCACGCCCCGCCGGGCTCACGCAGATCGCCGTTCCTCTCGGAGCGCACCTACCGATGCGACGGCTCCAGCAAACCGCCCGTCGCCACGCAGTACGGCATCCGCTTCAAGCCGGACGGCCCGGTGTTCGCTGAGGCGTCCCGCGAGAAGGCGAAAGCGCTGATAACCGAGAAGGGCCGCGGCGTTCTGGTCTTCCAAGACCGCGTTGAGGGTGACCCGTCCTCAGGTCGCGGATGGTTTGAGGTCCCGGACGCCACCTCCGAAGAGGGCTGACCGATGGCCACCCGTCAGCCGCGCCCTCGCCGCTTGTCCCGCACTGCTGTGGAGCAGACCGTACGAGAGACGAAGACCAGGATGGCGATCCATGTTGTCGGGGACACGCGCACACTCGACGACGGACGCCACCAGGTAGTGGTGGTGGTCTTCTTCGACAAGTTCGACGACCCGCGCGCTGAGTCGCCCGCCGCTGCTTCGCTGATCGCGGCGTTGGAGGCGGACGGCTGGATCGTCACCCACGATCCCGGACGGTTCGCCTCCCGCCTTGTCGTGACCGAGGCCGAGGAGGGCTGAGCGATGACTCAAGACAGGATGCCAGACCATCTTCTGGCGCAGGGTTACGCCCGCGAGCGAGGCGACGCCCGCCGCAACCTACAAAGCGAGGTCCGGCACGCCTCCAGCCAGCTCGAGCAGATCGCCGCCGCACTCGCGGAGGACGACACGGCCGCCCTGTTCAGCGGTCGCGCTCGCGCGCTCGGTCAGACGGTTGCGGAGTTGCTCGTCCGTGCTGGCGAACTGGACATGGCCAACCGTCTGGTGTTCCTGCGCCCGCCCGAGCCCGAGGAGGGCTGACCCCATGGCCACGCTGAAGGTCCGCTTAGCCGCCCGTGACGCGTTCCTCGCTCGCCTCGCTGAGGCTGCCAAGCACCGCTCCGAACGCGAGGACGCTGAGCCCGGGCCGTACGGTCTGTACCGTCTCGGAGAGCCCGCCTGGGGGCTACGAGGTGGAGCAGATGCTGTGCGTCGTCAACGAACTCCGAGCGGAGAACGGTCTCCCTCTCATCACGTTTGAGCAGGCCCGCCTTGTTGAGCAGTACGCATCGGGCCACCCCGACTACGCCGAAACGTACGCCCTACGGTGCGCCGTCCTGGCGCTCGGAGTGAAGGACTGAATCGATGAAGGCCAAAGACATCAGAGCGGGCGAGGTGTACGCCTACAAGGACCGCTTCGGCAACCATTTGCGGCCGATCGTGTTCCTCGCCCTCGCGGACAGTGACCACCTGTACGTCCAGTCCAACACCGCAGGGAAGACCTTCCGCAAGGCCCCCGCCGGGGCGCAGCCGCGAAACGGGACAATCTACAACGGAGGCACGGTCGGCTACCCGGCAGCGCTCGGCACACCGGACAGCGACCTAGACGATCTGCGATCCGTCACGCTGGCCCGGTTCGAGAAAGTCACCAGCACGCTGGGGCGACGCTGCGAGTACCTGCTTGTCGTTCGGCTGGCTCGCGTGGTCGGCCCGTGGAACCCCGAAGAGAGCAAGCGATGACGACCAAGACTCCGACGAACAAGTGGCGAGTCACGGTCGGAGACGACGACCCGAAGCCCATCCGCAGCGAGAACAAGGCATACGAGTACGTCCGAGAGCACCTCCCGTCCGGCAAGCGGATCATGGTCCGCCAGTGGATTAACGGCGCTGGATGCTGTTCGAGAAGATGTGCGAGGAGCAGCCGCGCGACACCACGCCCGGAGCGGCACAACGCCGCCTCGCAGACAACTGAGGAGGACTGACCTTGATGGCTGACGACCGAGAGCAAGCGGCCTGGCAACTACGCGCCGGCCTCGTCTACGTCGACCTCCTGCGGGAACAGCTCAAAGGCGACCTGCTACCCCTCCTCCGGTGGACAGTCGACTCCGCCTGCTGCGGCCTGGCCTCGGAACCGAAAGCCCGCAGCAGGGCAGGGTTCGGCGAGACCGGGTTGGAGATGGCGCGGGCGATCGTAAGGGACACCTGGGCGTGGCAGGAGCGTAAGGGGCTGCCCGTTGACGCCGTGGTGGCGTCCAGTCCTATCGGCGAGTCGACAGTCGTCGAGGAGGTGGAACGGTGACCTCTCCAGAGCCCTGGTACGCCTGGTGTTTCTCCCACGGTCAGATGCACCGGTTCGTCCCTGGCGATGAGACATCAGACGGCGCATGGTGCGGAGCGGCATGGGTTCGCATCGGCACCGGCGCGGAGCGCGACGTTCTGGCGGCGAAGCAGGTTCGCTTCGGGATGGCACGGTTCCTCGACGAACTGCCGCTGGATGTTCAGGCCGAGATCGACAAAGAATGGGAGGCTCGCCGTGGCTGACGCCCGAGAGCCCCAGCGCATCCAGCGGAGACGCGTGAAGGGCTGGAAGCGACCTGACAACTGCGTGATCGTGGACCGGACCTCGCGGTACGGGAACATGTTCGCCGTCCGTCCGTGCGATAGCGGATGCTGCTGGCGAATCGAGGACCCCGAGGGGGTCGCGGAGCGCTCGGACCGGCCCAACTCCTTCTCCTCCGAAAGGGACGCGCGCCAGTACGCGTGCGAGTTGTACGACCTGCACACGGGCCCGATGGGTGCGTACGAATTCGACGACGTCGATCAAATCGTCCTTGCCCTGAAGGGCAAGGACCTGGCCTGCCCATGCCCACTGCCGGGAGAGACCGACTGGTGTCACGCACGCGTTCTCCTGTCCATCGCCAACGGAGAGGTGGCTGAGCATGCCTGAGACGACGTGGTACGCATGGTGCTTCTCCCACGGAAGGCTCCATTACTTCACTCCGTCCAGAGAGTTCCCGGATGGTGCCTGGTGCACGGCCCTGTGGGTGCGACTCAACGGCGCTGACGAGTTCGAGGCGCTTGAGGACCGGAATGCCCGCTTCGGGGACGCCTGCTTCGAGCACGAGCTGCCGTGGGAGAAGCGCGTGGCCCTGCACGAGGTGAGGCATCCCAATGCCTGAGATCCCTGAGGAAGCCGTACAAGCCGCCACCGAGGCCCTGAAGGCTGTGGATGACACCCCTGGCGCTTACTCAACGCTCGCCAACTTCCAGCGGTGCGTTGCCAAGGTGGTTCTGGAGGCTGCTGCTCCTGTCCTCGCCGCCCAAGTGCGGCGAGAGACCGCCGAACAGATCGAGCGAGCGATCAGGTCAGCCACACCGTTCCACTGGACACGTTCGGGGGCACGCGCTTGGGCCGCCCGTGTCGCCCGTCAGACGGGAGAAGACCGTGCCTGACTTCACCACCGCGATCCGCAAACTCGCCACCCAGAGTCCTCCCCGCACGAGCGGGTGTACGTCATCCGGCAGATCTTGGACAAGGTCCACCGTGAAGGTTATGAGGAGGGCTACCTGCGGGCGATGGGAGACCGGGGCACGGCCGACCTGATCGCCGACGAAGAGGCCCGAGCCGCCGTCAATGAGAAGCCCGTCGCCCTACTTGAGGAGACCAACGATGCCTGAGACCCGCGACTTTCACCTAGGCGACATCCTGTCCGTTACGACGGGCCTGCTCGTCTCGCCCAGACACTTCGACGGCGTCTACGACATCTTGAACTGGATGACGGGAGACAACCTGTTCACCCACCAACTTCCCCGGGCGCAGTCTGAGTGTCAGGGGCCGCTCCTTCAGCAGCACCCCGACCTCGCCGGCATGCCGCTGCCCGGCGAGTTCACCAGCGAGGAGCACGTGCGGACGTGGCTCGCCGAGCAGGTCGAACGGTACGGCGAGACGCGCCCGGTGGCTCCGATCGACCCTGAGCGGCACCTGCAGATAAGCCCGATCGATGAGATGCGGATGATGCGCCCGGACCTGCCGATCGACGTGGTGGACATCCCGCCGCCCGGGCGCTCGCCGAAGATCAAGCGCGTCTATGACGGGGACCGCCGTGGCTGAAGACCTGCGCCACTGCCAGGCGCGAGCCCTCGCCAACCCGCAATGGCTGGGCATCACCCGAGGACATGAGGTGCGCGAGCAGCCCGACGAGAACGGGTCCGTACAGGTGGCCTGCTCCTGCGGCAGCATCGTCCTCCACCGCATGCTGGTGCCGGGCGACAGCAAGGAGTTCCTGAAGGCTGTCCGCCAGCACGCCGACCGAGACAACATCGGGTGGTCCGAATGAGCGACGACCTCCGCCGCCGCTACACCGAGGCCATCGGAGCCTGCGAGCGTCCCACCATGGAGGACCTCGCCGACGCTGTGATGGTCGTACGGGACGAGGAACTGGAGACCCTCCGCAGCGCCTATGACACCACCCGAGCCCAGCTCAAGGCCGTCCGAGAGGAGTACACGGTACGGACGGGCGAACTGCTGGAGTGGCGTCAACGCGCCGACAAGGCCGTGAACGCTCTCCGCGACACCCTCCCCGCCATCACCTCAGGGAAGAGCTGGAAGGCTGAGAGCATCGTCAGAGCCGCTCTCGACGACACCACGACGAAGGCCGACCGTGGGTAGGCCCCGCCTGTGGAAGCCGAAAGGAAGCGGCTTCCGGCGCATCATGGATGCTGGCACGACGGCGGTGTGGATGCGCCGAGAACCCGACCACACGGTGACGGCCGTCGTCTACCTGGACCACGGCCCCGACATCGCGCCCTGCAGCGGCATCTGGACGGTCTCCAGCGTCTACGACGGCCCGATCCTCTGGCAGGTGCTGGACAAGCCCCACAGGGTGCGGTGGGCGTTCGACGAGGACGCCAACGGCGGCGAGTACGGGCAGCCTGCCGGGTGGCAGCCCATCCCTGGTGGGCCGCCCCGCCGTCGGCCGAAGGTGCGCAACCGGTGGACCTCCTACAAGGGAGGGCGGAGGCCGCGCAAGTTCGGAGAGGTACGCCGTGGCTGACCCGCTCATCGTGATCGCCCTCGACGACACCACAGAGGAGACTGGACGTGACTGACAAGGCCGCTCTCGGTGATCGGATGAAGGGCTACGAGGCGGCCACCCGAACCGTGCTGCCGCGCCGCACGTACGCCGTGATGCGAGTGGACGGCCGGGCCTTCCACACCTTCCTGCGGCACGCTGACAAGCCGTTCGACGACACCGTGATAGCCAGTATGAACGCTGTGGCGGAGGCCCTGTGTGCAGAGATGTCCGGCGCAGCGTTCGCGTTCACCCAGTCGGATGAGTGCTCGGTGCTGCTGACGGACTTCGACTCGCATGGCACGCAGCCGTGGTTCGGTGGAGTCATCCAGAAGATCGCCTCCATCGCCGCTTCGACCGCGACCGTGGCGTTCAACCGCGCCTACGGCGTCGACTACGACGACGCCCACGCCACCTTCGATGCCCGCGTGTTCGCCATCCCCGACCCGGTAGAGGTGGCGAACTACTTCCTTTGGCGGCAGCGAGACTGCGTCCGCAACAGCATCACCATGGCGGCGCAGGCGAAGTTCTCCCACAAGCAGCTCCACGGAAAGTCCACGGGCGACATACAGGAGATGCTGTGGTCGCAGCACGGCATCAACTGGAACGACTACCCAGCCGGCGCCAAACGCGGACGGGTGTGCGTCCGCTACACCGAAGAGCAGGACATCACCTACACCGACCGGCGAACCCAGCAAGAGACGACGTCCAAGGCGTTACGCTCCCGATGGCTGTCCGAGGCGGCACTGCACTTCACCGCTCAGCCTGACGGGTGGCTTGCGTCCGCGATCCCGCCGATGCCATCGCTCATGCCCGTGTCCAGCCTGGCGCCTGAGACGCCAGCCCTACCCGAGGAGGAGACGTGACCACCGCTGAGAACCGCTGGCACTCCCGCCAGTGCGCGTACGGTCGGACCGGAGACCCGAGGACGAGTGCCACTGCCCTGACCCGGTCGGCCCGGACACCGGCCTTGGGGAACAATCGAACAGCCAATAGCGACAGGCCGTTCTGAGCCTGGTCAGGGGCCTCTTCGAACCAAGCGCTTGACCTTGATAAGCTAGTTATCGCGAGTCAGAGAGCCCTCGAGCCACGGCGGGCGCGTCGCCTCTGGGCGGCACGGCGGTCGGCCACGCGTAGCACAGGCGCGAGCTCCTTCCAGGTGACCCCGGCCTGGCGGGCCGCATCGATCAGGTCGGGTTCTATGTCGGTCAGCCAGCCGCGCAGTTCGGCAAGCAGGGGCTGGCCAGGTTGTAGGCAGGCTTCACGGCTCGCAGCTCCGGATGTGGTCAAACTGATGACAGATGTGTCGTCACTACGATGACATGCCGTCCTACCAGTCGAGGCCGTAGCCACCGGCAGATCAGTACGTCACACGGAGGACTCCATTTCCGCCAGGCACTTCAGCAGCTTCAGGCGATGTGGTTCCTTCCAGACGCAGCGATTCAGCGCGTCCGCCAGCATGGCAACGGCGACAGGCCCGTCCAGGTTGGCCAGTTTCTTGATCAGTACCGCAAGCTCATCGGCGTCGCCTTCCCGCTCCCTCACCATCTCCGCGATGACCGAAGCGGCGCGCTCTTGGTCGAGCGCCATCAGGTAGTCGGACGCGTAGTCGCGATACATGATGTTGAGCCGCCGGCTCATGGACAGTTCGGCGAACACGTCCACGGCACGCAGCGGGTCGAACTCGATGATCTTCTTCGACAGATGGGCGCGGTCGACGAAGCTGATCGCCGGGCTCATCAAGACGATGGACAGCACCTCCACTGCTGACGGCACGTCGACCGAGGCCAGATCTTCGGCGGCGACCACCGTCTTTGACAGGTCACGGCCACTGGCCATCCTCCGCAGCGTGTCCGCCGCCGCTTCGCGGACCTCGTCCCCCAGATCCACCCCGTCGCGGACCAGCTCCGCAATCCCGGCCGCCGAGCTGTAGCTCCCGGCTAGCTGAACCAGCAGGTCGCCCAGGCCCGGTAGGCAGCAATCCTCCGCGATCCAGGCGGCGACCAGGAACCGATCGTAGGAAGTCAGGTACGACAGCGGGCGCAGGCCGTTCTTGTGCGACAACCTGAGCAACTCGCTCTCGCCGATGCGCGGCTCGCGGGCGGCATGCCTGGCGGCCAGGAACTCAGCCAGGGTCTGGTGCACGAAGGCCACGTCGCCGGCTGTTTCCACCACCAGACCCGTACGGCGCAGCACCTGCGCCGTCAGCGCGTCCCACCTGCTCACCGACATGTCATCGGGCCTAAGACCGGCTACGCACGCCCTGATTTGCTCCAGCGCTCCGGTGCCAGCGCGCTCATGCTGCCGCCGGAGGGCGGCCTGCCCCAAAGCCGTCAACAGCCTGCCCGGCAGGTTGTCGATCGCAGCCGACGACTGAGCGCCGTAGCGCCGCAGTTGCGTGTGGAGCTGGTGGTTGATCCCCGTCGAGGAAGGGTCGTAGAACCTGTCGCACAACAGCTCGTAGAACCGCTGGTATGCGGCGTACCTGCCCATGGGGAGGGGATGCGTGGAATCGGCCGCGTGCAGCTGGCAGAGAATGGTGGCCATGAGTGGGTTCCTGACCAGTTCCCGAAGCCTTCCGCTGTTGACCTGGTGCATGAATGCCTCCACGGCAGGAGCGGGCCGGGGCACGCGGGCCGCATCCATCCAACCTCGGACGAACGTGGGTAGCTCGCTCACCTCAAGGGGGAGCAACTCGTACCGTCCGGCAGGGCTGCTCCCCGCGCTGCGATCGTCGCCATCGTGGCGGCGTCCAGCTTGCTCATCGAGCCCGCGCCGACCACCACGACCCGTCTTCCCGCGTGCCGGA
Source organism: Nonomuraea sp. NPDC051298 (assembly GCF_055586305.1). Lineage (NCBI taxonomy): Bacteria > Bacillati > Actinomycetota > Actinomycetes > Streptosporangiales > Streptosporangiaceae > Nonomuraea > Nonomuraea sp. NPDC051298. The sequence continues at coordinate 6,534 of NZ_JBVJIM010000040.1, read as the reverse complement.
CCCGTGTCAATGTCCTCGTCCAGGATGGCTAGTTCAGAGTCCGGCAGCGGCCTGCTGCCGATGACGAACCGATAGGGGCCTTTCCTGTTGGAGTTAAGGGCTTTGAGCACCCGAAGGCGTTCGTCGATGTCCGAGATCTCGTCCAGGCCGTCGATGAGGATCAGCCATTGCGCACCCGGCAAGGGCGGGTCACGGAAGAAGCGGTCGGCTGGCGGAATGTAGTCATGGCCTTTGAGCTGCAGCACGATCGCGTGCGCCAGTTGCTGCGTGAACGAGCCCGGCTGCATCAGGGCGTGCGCTGGAACATAGACCGGGAAGAGCGGCTTGTCCGGGGGCTCTTTGTCCTTCGAGGACAAGATATGGATCACGCCGGGATGCGCCGACCGGCGGGGCCCGGCCCTTTTCCCATCCTCGGCGAGGCGCTCCTGCGCGAGCCTGACAACGATCATCCGCAGCAGGCTCGACTTACCCGCGCCCGGCCCGCCCAGCAGCCACGTCATGGGAACGTTCCCTTTGACGATGTCCTCAGCCGGCCGCCTGTCCCAGGCGGCCTTGTCCAGGCCTTTGCCGGGTTCGCCAGCCGACCGCAGCTCTGCCTGCTGGCGGACGTAGACCTGCGACAGCGGAGGAAGACCGGTGCCCGGCAGAACTGCGGGATACGGATGCTCGAGCGAGGCGAGGCGGATCGCATTGAGGTATTCGGCGAGTTCACCCGGCAGGGACGCGCTGGGCGGCCGCGGGCCGGGCTCCGCCTGTTGCCTGGCAGCCTCCCACAGGCCCTTGAACCTGTTCCTCTCCCGCACTAACCGGTGACGGTCCTGCGGTCCGCCCGGCGAAACCCTCCGGAGCAGCGCTTCAACGAACGCCCACAGATCGGCGAAGTCATCGGGCACCCGACCCTGCTTCAGCCACCCCGACACGGTCTGCGGACTCAGCCGCGGCCCGTTCCCTCCATCGTGAATATCGTCGAGGAGCCCGTTCCTGCTGTAGCGGCCGGGCCGCTCCCTCGACTGCTCCTCCAGGCTGACGAGCTCACGGTGGAGACTATGACGGCTGCGCGGCTTGTTCACCTACCTCCTCACCCGACCTCGTCCGTCCGATCCGTACGACCGTTCATGCCACGGGTCACACCTCGACCTGCGCCTGAACGCCGGGAATCCGACCTGTACGGCGTCCGTGGCCGTCCATACGCACTCCGCCCTTAACTGGGATTTCACCAGTAACGTCTCGGGAGGGGAAGGGCTCGGATGGATCCGGTAGTTCTGGCCGCCGCGACGACCGTCAGCGTGGTCTTCATCGTGGCGGTCGCTGCGGTCGTGATGGTCTGGCTCGCAGCGCGCCGCACGAGATCGGCTGATCTGCCTGCGGCGCTTGACGGCGTGGCCGTCGTGATCCGCGCGATCCTCGGCAAGAAATGAGGCAGGCCGGTGGGCGCAACGACCTCGAACAGCCGTGGACGCTGGTAGACCGGGATCTTGGCGAACTGACCGCCGATCAGGGCCACGGCGTCGTCAGCGCGACAGGGCGGCCGAGTCGGCTGACACCGCCCTCCGACCGCCGGCGATCCGGAGCAGGTGCACAGGGCCGCGGAGCGGAGGTGCTGTCAGATCTCGAGGCGACCTCCTTGATCTTGGCTCTGAACCGACCGGCGGGCCTGAGCCCGCCGGTTCCGTTGGTCGTCCGCGTGCCGGCTCAGGAACCGCTTGCCCAGGGGGGTGTCAAGCTGTTCCTGGAATTGCTGAGTTGTCATCGGTCGCTTCGCAGTCCCGGCCATGCGCGCCGCCTCCACCAGTGCGTATGCCTCGGCAACCGAGAGCAGTGCGGATCCGTCGACGATCGTGCACCCGTGCGGGCATTCCAGTCCTTCGGTGGCGCTGTAGATGCGGCACACCGCAGGTCTGAGGTTGTAGGCCGAGCAGCGTCCCTCGCCGGTGAGCGCCGGGCATGGGGCTGGGTGGCCGAGCGCAGCGCGGCGCTTGGCCTCCTGCCGGTCCGGCAGCCGTACCCCGGCGGCACGTAGGCGCTGACGCTCGCGTGCACCCATGTCAATCGTGTCGTGGCAGTCATGCGTGCCGCACAGACCGCGGCAGGCCACCGCAGGGACACGAGCGTAGATCTCGGCCAGTTGTTCATCGGCGGCCGCCGCCCACGCGCTCGGCGGATGGGCGTGCTGGCGGTCACGGGGGGCTCGCTCTTTCGACGACTCGTCTCCGTGGAGCATGCCTATGATCATGCTCGATGGAACGGCGCGCTGTCGACGACCGGACGGGTACGGCCGAGCGGATGCTATGGCATCGAGCGTCCCGGCCAACCTCAGCAAGCCGACTGCGGGCCCGCAGTCCGAGGCTCACCGAGTCCTTACCGCCCGTGGGTACGGTGGCCGGTGGAGCGGCTCGGACAGGACAACACCCGGACACCTGATGGGCGAGCGCGGCGCTGTGGGTGATTGAAGCGCGCGCTGCTGAACGCGCTCATCGAGCACTACGAGGTGTTGCCCGACGGGCCGGTGAAAATGATGCGCCAGTAGCGGCATAACTCTCGACCTGGGGCGCTGGTTTGGGATAGCACAGCCATGCTGTGGCCTACAGGTGACGTCTCGTTCCCGCGATCCCTACGCTGGGCAGGCGACTACTTCCCCCTGGAGCCACCATGGCCGACCAACCACCCGACGACACGATCCCCCGGCGCCGCCTCACTGTGGTACCAGCCCTTCCCGACGACCCACCGCCACCGCCCGTGCCGACGGATGCCGGGAACAAGGTCGCCCTCGTGCACGCCGCGTACGCCATCGGCGATCTGACCGCCGAGCAGGCCGCCGAGATGATCGCCGCACTCCCCGGCCGCGAGGAGACGGCGATCGAGCACGGCTGGCGTGCCGACCTGGTCCTCTCAGGACTGCTGAGGTGCGGCGGCTGCGGCGGTGACCTGACCCCCGACATGACCGCCGGTGCCATTACCTTCGCGTGTCCGGCCGACGAGTGCGGCCTGGTGCGCATCGCGGCGCGCGTACTGGTGCCGGCCGTGGTGGAGCAGGTGCTGGAGCAACTGCGCACCGCCGCCACGCCCGATCTTCTGCTGGCGCTCGCGCACCGCCGCGGCGCCGAGCTCGTGCCGCCGGACACGACGAGCGGGGAGAGCTGGTGGGCCAGCGCAGACCCCGACGCACAGAAGGAACTGCTCGCTCTGCTCGTTGAGCACATCGTGGTCAAGCCGGTAGACAGGGCGGGGTTCGACGTCGCGGCCCGGCTGTCGCTGGCATGGCGCTCGGCCTGACGTGAAGCGGGGCCGAGGGTCGCGACGCTTTCCCCACGCACGATAGCTACCAGCAGGGCCAGGGCCGGCACCTGCACCGCGCCCAGCTACGTATGGCGAGGCTGGGCCTCCTCTCCGAGAAACATGCCGGGGAGGCCCGGGCGGTTCTTAGAGGTCTTCCCGGAGAAGGGAGGGCGGCGAGTCGGTGATCAGGCGTCGAACGATGGCGGCAAGGCCCAGGCCGACACTGACGGCTGCGGGTCCATATCGACGATCATCACCGGTCTCCGGGATTGGGCCAGGTCAGGGGCAGCAACTGTCTCGGTGGCCTTCTCGTACCCGCCTTGCTCGAAATTGATGACGACCCGGGGGTCGTTCTCGTCTTCTACTGCCATGCCGCGAGCGTACGTGGCAGAGCTGGGCACCGAGCCACCCGCTTGGGAGACAGGGCCCGATTGGCTTTTGAGAAGAAGGCGATCTCGATCTCTGGCCACAACGAGGTGAGCGGGAACGGGATGGAGGACGACGTTCCGTCTGATGCCTGCGTGAGACGCTCGTACCGCGTTGCCGTTCTGGATTCTGTCCCATCCGGAGCTCGTGCATCCCGGCCAGGTCCCCGCTTCGGGCGGCGGTGTGGGCGGCCGATTGGATCAGCAGCCCGCGCCTGTGGCATGGCGAGGGTCGCCCGCCTCCGCAATGCACGGCTGAAAGCCGCCACCGCTGTCGTGGACGAAGCACTCACCGAACGCTCCAGCAACACCTGGCAGGCGGCAATGTTCACGCGCGCACCTGCACCCGCAACGGCTGCCGCGACAACGCCGACGATCATCGAACGGGTGCGCGACTGACTGCAGCGCGAATAGCCCGCCGACCAGCCGGGCTGGCGCTACTCCCGCCGATCCATCTCGGCGAAGGCCACCGTGGTTAACTGCTTGCCCGAGGACGGTGAGCCCGTGATGTACTACCCGGGGCGAGCGAGTTGATCCTGCGCGCTGACACGGCGCACGCCGACGCCCCTGCGGAGCCCTGATTGATCGCCGCGCGGCACAGTCGGCGCGCCGTTCGACGCCCACCCCGTCACCCCAGAAGGAGCCGCCCACCATGATCGATGTCAAGGCAGCGCATCCGGGTTCGCTGCCGGCGCTCCACGCGAACGCCGCTGCCTACACGGCCTTCCGTGCCGTCACCGAGGTCCGCGGCCGCCAATACACCGTCTCTGAGCCTGTCACGGGCGGCCGCCAGGCGATGGCCCGGCTGCTGCGCACGGCCGCTCATGTTGGCTACGTCCGCCCGGCCACCTGCCCGGCCGGCAGCGGCTGCTACGCGGTGCTGGACATCCTCGACGGAGACGACGCGCAGGTGCAGGAGTACTGCATCCCCACCGCGAGCGCCTTCCGCTGGTGGTATCGCAGGCTCGGTCTCCGGGTGGAGCACACCGACGGTGATCCGCTCCCACCGGAGTTGCTGCCAATCTGACCCCGATGAGCGCCAGCCTTCCCGCACTCGAAACCGAGGCTGAGAGTGACCCCCACTGAGTAATCTCACCCCCGCAGCCTGGGCCGACAAGGAGCGCGCCGACGGCAGCAGGACCGTTGATGCCTCTGCGAGGCTACCGATGGAGCCGTTAGGCTGACGGGCGTCCTCGCATCCATTCGCTGACACACCCCTGTGCAGGAGCGCCGATGGACTGGCACGAACGTTTGCGCGACCGGCTGGCCGACCCTCACAACGGCCTGCCCTACCAGATGGCCGTTGCCGTGGAAGGCCGTCCGCTGCCGCCCGGAAGACGGCTGTACGCCTTGGCCGACGTGTTGGGCGTTGATCCTGGTGACCTGATGGTCGATCTGCGGAAACAGAATACAGACGAGCAGGCGGTCCGGGCGACTGTGGACCGGCTCGTAGCCATCGTCGAAGCCCGGGTGCCGAAGAGCACGATTGCTCGGCATGCGGATGCGCAACGGGGCAAGATACGACACGATGACGGCGTGACGCGCACCGACGCAGCTCGGGCCGACCTTGCCAGCAGTGCCTGGCGGGGGCTGCGCGGCCTGTTCCGCCGCCAGGACCCGGTCGAGCTACTCGCCGTCAAGGCTGGAAGAACGTACGCCCTTCGCCGGTTCCGACCCCACCTGATCTATCTGACCCCTGCCGCAGCTCTGTCATTTATCGGGCTGATCTCCACCGTCGTGCGCGGGTGGCCGCTGTGGTGGGCTGCCGTTTGTATGGCAACGGTCGCGGCCGTGTTGCTGACCGGCATGATGGCCTACTGGATCGAGATCGCCCAGCGAACGTGGACCCCGCTGGAGGTCGTGCTGCGCTTCCGGGACGCGGATCTCAGCCTCTACCGTGACGGGCCTGCCGAGATGGCTCGGGATGTCGCACGCTTCTTCCGCGAGGTAGGTCCCACCTGGCCGAGCCGGGTCCGCGTGCGCTACCCACACGACGTGTGGGTCACCGCCGGTAGGTGTGCCGACATGACATCCCTGCGCAACTGTGTCAGCAACACCTTCCCGGACCTCGAGCAGGCGTTCGCTCTCTCGACGGCGCCACGGCACCGGCCATGACGAGTTCACCGCGCGGGCCATGGCACCGCGGTGCTGTCCCGATGACTTCGACGTGTAGCTGCGGCCACGTCGAGCGGGAGCCGCGACGGGGAGATGTCGTTCACGGCGCGCACCATGCCGGAACGCGGCACTAACGTCGCGCTGGACCAGACCCGCCTAGGTGTGGTGTTCCACCTCGTTGGTGACGCGGATGTCGGGCGTTCGGATTCGCTTCATCGAGCTTCTTCGTGCATTGCACTAACAGAAATCCGACGCAGAACATTAATTACCTAGGAGCTTATTAAGGCGCATTCTATTAAGAAATTAATGGTTGCCAATTATCGCTTATTGCGTTATTCTTATTCATGCGGCAACCATGCTGACCAGGCAGAACGCTGAGGGGTCCGTGCTCGCCGGTCATGTCGTAGGCCTCCGCAAAGCCTCCATTTCGCACCCTTTGACGGGGAGAGATCGCCATGGCCACATATCGGTTAGGTCTGCCATCTGAACTGAAACGCGCACTGGAATACGCGCTACCTAGGCAGCACGGAACCTACTCGCCGATCGTCCACGTGACGCCACGCGACCGCGCTGGGCGCAAGTGCGCTGCCTACGACGCCCACCACTATGAGGTGCACGCCTTCGGCGGATTCAACCGGTCGTCGCAACACCTTGATCCGGAGGTGTTGCATGGGCAGACCAGCGGGGTGGATGACGACGCGCACCGGGCGGCCGGCGA
>NZ_JBVJIM010000039.1:0-53123 GCF_055586305.1 Nonomuraea sp. NPDC051298 | reverse complement strand
GGCTCAACGACAACACCGGCCAGCCGATCAAGCGATCCCTGATCGCCTACGACCACTAACCGTAGCCATCCCCCTTGGCATCAATCATCTAGGCGGGGCAGGCAGGCACCGGCCTGATCCGAGTGACAGCCTTCAACTGGACGATCTGGTGATCCGTACCGACCTTGATGATCAGTCCGTCGCCTGCGGTGTCAACAAGCGAGCCGCACAACCGGCCGCCGGCCGACTCCACCACGATCAGTGGGGCATTGAGCGCTGCCTTCGGTCCAAGCCAGGACAGGCCGAGCGCGAGCGCGACCACCGTCACTCCGGACACGGTAAGCACCCGCGCCCTGACGATAGCGTCCTGCACTCGTTCGACCTCGCCGCGCGTCCAGTCGCGCAGGTCCTCGCCGGTGAGCAACGTCTGGTCCGACGGGGAGCCGGAGGCAGCGCCCACTGCGGTCAGTGTCGCCCAGACCATCAGGCCGAGTGCGATGGCGAGGAGCAGCGGCACCAGCCAGAAGAATGGCTGTGCCAGCGCGTCGATGGTCTCTCTGCCCTTGACGACGAGCACCGCCGCTAGGAGCGTTGTGATCCCGGCCAGCCCGGTTCTCCAGCTCTCTGCCTGCTTTCTGGCGATCTCCAGTTGCTGGAAACGCAGTTGCTGAGCACGTTGCGCCCAGCGCCACAGGTCAACGCTCACGAGGGCAACTCCACCTGCCAGTACGCACCGCACCCGAGATCCCAAGCGGCGTCGGGACGATGGGGGTGCATGTACCCGCACTCGCAGTAGACGGTACGCGGACCGCTCGGTTTGGCCTTCTCCTGTCGCTTGAACACGCCCTTGCTCCCCGCTATCCCGTAAGTCCAGGGAGAGGCGGTTCTGCCGAGGCAGGCCGGACAGGTCCCCACAACCTCCAGGTCGCCAGCGGCCGCTTCGGTTACAGTGAACCCCTTCTCTTGCAGGCCGCGGTCGGTGAGCTGGTAGTCGATGACTTGGTGGTTTTCGATTTCAGCCAAGAAGCTCCTCCTCTGGAAGGGTGAGGCAGAACAGGGCCGTGTAGCGTCGCAAGCGGTCGCACACCTGAGCAGGGGATTCTTCGAGTTGGTCGGCCGCTTGGGTCAGGTGATGCATGGTGACGGTAGGACCGATGGCGGGGGCATGGCCGTCGAGGTGGACCGTGAGCGCGAGCAGGTCCTGCCAGTACACAATCGCGTCAGGGCAGGCATCGGCCGGGTAATCGAGGGTGAGTCCCAGCGTCTCGAGCCTACGCAGCCGCTCATCGGCCTTCGTGACCGGCCAGCCATAACGTCCGGCGATCCGCACCAGGTCGAGCGCGGCCACCCGCCGAAGAGCCGGGCCTTGGGTGAGGTCACCATTGATCGTAAACAGCAGGTAGGCGTCATAGACGTCGGGGTAGTAGCCGTCCAAGCTCTCCATTGCCCGCTCGTCTGGGGCAGGAACAGGTGCACCGAGCCCCCGGTAGGGGACCAAAGCCTTGAGGAACTCGCCCAGCGTTTGGCCTGCGTCGAGTGCGCCCCAGACAATCTCACCGGGGGCGAGATGCCAGTCCGATTCCAACCGACTTGGCCATCGGTCACCTGCCAGCGCGTAGCCCTGCTCGTCTGTCGGAATGAGAACGGATTCCTCGCAAGCTTCCGGAGGAAGCCGGATCCCTGGAAAGATGGACAACACATGCTCGCGCGCCTCGGCGATCGAACAATGGAGGAGTCGGGCCACCCGAAACAGTTCGGCGGGCGCGATCAACTCGGCCCTGACAAAGGGTAGGAGCGAGCGAGCTGTCGCAACCAAGCGTCCTTCCCTGTTCCCTCGGCCACACAACACCCACATCAGCTCCGTGACCACTGACGTGCGATTGCACAACACTTGCCGCCCGTACCTGCCTCGATGCCGAAGATCACCATCGATCAGCTCCAGTTCCGCCTCGCCGGGAGCTATGTCGGGCAGCCCGGCTATGTCGGGTAGCGCCAACAGGCCAGTCGCAGCAAGCCTGGCCAATCCCGCGTGCGCCTCGTGCACGGTGATCCCCGCCCTGGCGGCGATCACCACGAGATGCAAGGGCTCGAGTTGCAGGCCCGCGTACTCCACCTGGCGCAACGCTTCGACCTCCAACAGGTCCAACTCCTGGGGGTAGCGGGCGCGCTCAGCAACCTCGACGCCCAATGGCCGAAGCCTGTCGCACATCAGCAGAACCTGGTCGACAGTCCTGCCCGTGTCTGCGGCGATCTCGACCAGCAGAGCGGGGCATATGGTTATGTCGCCCGATAACTCCTGCCAAGTGGTCCGCCATGCCAACAGAGTGTCGGCCGCTGTGCAGGTGTAATCGGCAAGCGGCCCAAGCTCCAGTTCCGGGGGTGCCCAGCCCTCGGGCGCCAGGGCAGCCGCTCGGACAAGCACCTGCCCGAGCGGCTGGTCTAGTGCGTTGGACGCCTTCACCAGGAGGTGGGCGATGTACCGTCGCGAGGGCTCGCCCGAAGGGAACCACGCGGCCAAGGCCCAGAACAATGGGAGGGTCTTGTCATCGAAGCTGTGCCTTACGGGCGGGATATCGCGCGTCGCTGTGATGTCGAGACCGGTGATCGCGTAACGTCGCAGACGCTTCAGTCGTGTGGCGACATCCTCATCCTCGTCGGCAAGGGCTTGGACGAGCTCACTGACCTTGAGGGGCAGATCGGACCTGAAGCTCTCTAAACGCTTCAACAGGTCTGCGTCCATGGGACCCAGTGTGGGAAAGCCGGTGGGATCCTCGGTTGCCGCCTTGACGCGCGTACCGGTCGGCCGAGTGCCCGCGTGACGAATCCAGGCACCAACCCGCCATGCAGCGAACCATCGGGCGTGGAACATTCCCCACCCCACGGGGTCAAGGAGCCGTTCGTCAGCTGGCAGGCAACCGAGCGCCGGCGAGCGGACGACAGCCCCACCGGCCAGGGCACCCCCTACGGGAAGCTGCCCACTGGTTCGGACGATGTGGTCGAAGATGTGCTGAGCCACCTGCGGGGCCGAGTCCGTCACCTCCCATAACCACGTCAGCGTGAGCCCTGGCCAGGACATCAGGGCGGGAAGCGAGCGCTCGATCTCTGCCTCCACCCAGTTCTTATCCCACTTACTCAGTTCTTTGCGGCTAACGCTGAACTGGGGGCGTCTCATATCCCTGAGGTTCACTACCAGGCCGAAGATCTCCTCGTTCGTACGAACGCCGTCGGCGATCAATCCCCCTTCCCCCGACACCCACCAAAGATCGTCTCCGCACCGCAATGACTCCACCGTCTCGTCTTGGTAGCGCAGTTGCCCCGGTTCCCATGTTTCAGCGCCCACCCCGTCTTCGACCGCCTCGACCGCAAATTCCGCCACCCACAACAGCTGCCGCAACGTACGCAGGACCGAGATGTCCTCATCGCCCGTCAGGTACAGGCGCACCATCGTGCCGCCCTCCGGCATCCCCGACGCCGACGGGGTGATCTGGAGCAGGCTGCCGCTGCTGGCGATGTGCACGTGGTAGGCCTGCTGCGACACGATCGCATTCCTGCCGACCGGCCGGGTGACCACGGTGATCTCGTCGGCCAGCATGAAGTAGCTGAACACCCCAACCCCGAACTGGCTGTTGGATACCATCCGCAGTGGTGGAACGACGCTCTGCCAGTCGGCCTGCTCCGCGCGGTACTCCTGCCGGTACACGAAGCGCTCCCCAGCGCTGGCGAACACATGCAGTAGCGTGTCGGGATCCATGCCAACACCGTTGTCGGTGCACTCGATGTACGCGCGGCCCTCGTCCACGCCTTGGCGGAACGTAATCCGTCCCTGCCAGGTCCCCGACGGCACCTTCTTCGAGCGCAGGAAATCGATCCTGGTGCGCCGGTAACGGCACGCATCCAGCGCGTTCTGGTAGACCTCGCGGATGGCCATCGCCGGATCGTCATAGAGTTGGCGCCCCATGAGGAGCTCGCGGACCTTCTCCTCGGCCAGCCGGAACGTGGTGACCGGCGTGGCGTAGGCAGGTTCCTCGCCGCGTTGCTCGGGCCGCAGGCCCTCGGTAGTAACCCGCTCTGGGAGTGCCTTGGCCAGTTCCTGTGCCATTGGAAGGCGCTCGCGTACAGTTTCCACTGCCTCCGTCGCCCGGTCGGCCAGGTCCTGCATGGCCAAGTGGAGTGCCGGGTGATCGCAGATAAAGTACAGGTCGAGCTGATCCTCCGACCGCCTCCAGTCGAGCCGCTCCGCAGCCGATCTGACGGTTGCCAGGGGCAGCTCGAGTCGCGTGCCAAGATGGTCGGCGATGACCGAGGGCATCCGGCGGGCGTCGGCCGCTAGGAGCCCGGCCAGCCACGCAACCGATGCGAGCCCGCGCCACCGGTCGTCCACGTAGACCTTCCGGAGCTGTTCATGCACCTGATGGTCGACCGGGTCGGCGCCTACCGCTCGGACGACGGCCTCGACCAGTTTGGCCAGCTCGCCCGATGTAGTGGCAGGGCAGAGGTCGTTGAGCAGGGATACCCCGTCGTTGAAAGCCCGTTCTGCGTCCGGGCCACGCCAGAGCGACGATCCGGCCGCTAGCCACTGGTGGACCAGCCACATGGCCAGCGCGTCCCTAGCCTCGTGCTCGCCTCGAGCTGCCAAACCCTCGGCGCGTTGCACCAGGTGCTGGTGCATCTCGTGAGTCACTTCGAGGTCGCTGCGCGGACCGCTGACGTATGTTCGCTCAAAGTTAGTGGGCGCGATGCGTGCCGCCTGGCGTACCCCCTCCGCCATGACCCGCTCGCGCAGGAATGGCGCGGACACCAGCATGGCCACCTCGGCCAGGGAGAGCTCCACGGACTCTGTCAGCAGAAGCGGGACTCGGTCGAGGACGCGGACTGGGTAGTTCTGGTCGGTCCAAGGGTCGTCGATGCCGGTAGATTGCAGCAGTTCGGTCCTGGCCTCGCCGCACCGGCGCGCACACCTGTCCACAACGTCCTTCACGGTGTCACGGACCGCAGAGATATCATCGAGATTCGCCTGGGCGCGGTTCCACAACGGCGTTGACTCCACCGCCCTGCGCCAGGCGACGGTCAGTTCGTCGCCGTCGCACACGGCCACGTCGCCCCCGGGCAGTGTGGCCCCCACGAAGTGGGCCTCGGGTTCCTGCCTGTTGTGGCTCAGGCCGGTTTTGCGTGCCATCTGTCGTTGAACGTCGTCCAGGACCTGCCGCAACGTACGCGCTGGATTACGGCGGTCAAGCGTCTGGGCCAGCGCCTGAGAGAAGAAACTGCCTGACTCACCATAGTGGCAGCGCTGTCCTGCCCCACAGCCCGTGACTACAACGAAGTCACCGCCCTGTAGGTAGGGCAGCATGCCGCCGCGCACGCCAGGCGCGTGCGCCTGAGCGGGGTCGTCCCTACACGCGTCGACGAAGAAGATGACCAGCTTGGCCCGGCACTTCTGCACCTGAGGGGGGACGAGGGGGACGAGGTCCTCGGCGGAGGGTGCGGCCGCCCCGGGATCGCGGTCGGCGTCGCTGGGGACCAAGTAGTCGGTGCCGTTGACGGTGATGCCGTGCCCGGAGAAGTAGAGGAGCAGGACACCGCCGTCGGGGACTGTCTCACACGCGCGTTTGATGCGGTTTCTTATGCGGTTGCTGGTGGGCTCTTCTGGCCCCTCTACGCCGAAGGTCTCTACGCTGGCGTACCCCGATTGGTCGAGCGACTGGCGCATTGCGCGTACGTCCATTCTGACGATGTCGCCGATGTCGGTGAACGCCGCGTCGTCGCACCGGGGGACACCGATCAGCAAGGCATGGCGCACCGTCATGCGAATACCATGCCATGCCGATTCACCGCTGTACGAGAGAAGTCGGGGTCGTGGTTCGGTGTTCGACAGGGGCGCGCATGATGATAGAGGTATCGGTGTGACCCAGGTGAAGATCTGTTCGAGGAGGGGTACCAGGTGGGGCGGATTCCGTTACGGCGGTATGTAGCTGGCGGATGGACTGGAGTCGTTCCCTGGGGATCGCCTCCGCCGGGTGGTTGAGCATGAGTTTGAACGGGCAAAGTGCGGTGAGTCGAGACTTGGCTGCTTACCCGACGGCCTAGTTCGTCGGATTCGTCTGTCTCATCGATGAAGCTCGGACCTTGCATGCTGAGCCTCGGTATGGATCGGTTGATTGAAGCGTTCGGATCTGTGGACGTGGGGCTAATTGCCGAACGGCCCGTCTTTTAGGACCTCTCCGAGGATTACCAGCAAGTCTTGTCGAGTCTCGGCAATTTGGTAATATAGCTCGTCGCGATTCTCTGATACTAGTTGATTCTCCCATTCGGATATTGCAGACAGATGGTTGTTTGCCGCCTCGATGACACGGTCGGAGCCACTCCTGTACATGTGTACGTGAAGTTGCTGACTGAATTCGTCGTGTGCTGCGGCAAAGGCGAGCTTCCTTGTAAATACGCTTCCCATCGTTCGGAATTGCGAGCCAATAGACTTGGCCTGGCGCCTTGTTGCCCTAGCATTGAGCATGAACCTCCTGAAGAGCGTCTTTGTCTCCTCTCTTGTTAAGTCGTCCCTCAGGTCTCCGGTTGCCGCATGCGTGTCGTAAACAAAGTGTTGAAGCTTGAAAAGTGCTGTACTTATGGGTTTCGTTGGCCGGGAGTCCCAGAATTCATAGTCCCCATCGCGCTCTCGTCGAATATTTTCTTGCTTAATCTTTGAGCTAAAATCTACGACTATCTCTTGTAGTTTAAGTAGGGCATCCCTGTGGATCTCAAAATTCTTTGAGTGAAATTGTTCCTTTCTTGCCTCTCGTTCGCGCCGCAATGCTCTCCGGTCTGTGAGCGATTGGCCGAGCATAGTAAGAACAGCTCCAGCTATGAGGGAAGCAACCGGCACGAGCGTCGCAACCCAGTCGTCCCAGGCGGGCGCGAACACGTTCGGCAGGCTGAAGATCAGCGCCACGGCCAGGGCCGGCACGCCGCCGTTGACCGCGAAGGGCAGCACCACCGCGACCCCGAACAGGTAGCCGCCGACGAACGGGCCGATCAGCTCGTTGCCCGCCACTTCGGCGTTGACCAGACGTCCGCTCGCCCGTTCGAGGTCGGTGTCGGCCACGAGGGGAGGCAGCATCGTGGCGGTGGCGGTGTCGCACAGGGTCTCACCCACGCCGGCACAGGAACGCCACCGCGTAGATCCACGCGACGGTGGCGTTCCCGGTGGCCGCGGCCACGATCAGCGCGCCCAGCGCCACCGTGCGCCCGCAGTCGACCCGTTGGTGATCCGCAACTTCGACGACAACATCGAGGCGATGGAGAAGATCGCCGGCATCGGCCGCGCCAATCTGAAGGAACTGCCGGAGGAAGAGCGGGCCTAACTGCTGGAGGCCGCCGTTCGGCGGGTGCTGGCGGCGGTCCCGAGCTCTCAGGGCCGCCCGTCCTGGCTGTCACCCGCCTATCCGTCCACACCGTGTTCGGTAGCCCCGGCGGTCGTGCCGCTGGACACGCTCGGCGCCGAGCGTGCGCTCCTCGACGGCTTCCGCGTCAGGCGCCGGCTCTTCCCCCCAGGTCAAGGGGTGCGGACTCGCGTGCCCAGATGTCGGCGAGGGTCTCACGTCTGCGCACCAGCCGCGCGTCGCCATTCTTCAGGTACACCACCGCCGGCCGGGGCAGGGCGTTGAACTGGGTTGACAGCACCTCGCAGTAGGCGCCCTGATTCAGCAGCGCCAGCAGGTCGCCTTCGCGCACGTCGGGGAGGCCGATGTCCTCGGCGATGCTGTCGTAGGCGCAGGTGGGACCCACCAGTTCCGTCGGTGTCGGGTGTTGGCGGGCGTCCGGCGGGTATCCGACGGCCACCACCGGATGGCCGACCCGGTTGAGCCCGCGTCCGGCGAACATCGTCATCGCGGCGTCGAGCGTGACGTAACGCCGTTCCCTGGGGTGGGTCACGTCCTTCACGTCCTGCACGCCGGTGAGCAGGATCACCGCGTCGGCCACGTGGAACCCGCCGGTCTCGAACTGCACGACCGGGTTCCAGTCCGCCCGCGCGAGTCCGGCCGCGACGGCCTCCGCGTAGTCCTCGGGACGTGGCAGCGCCCGGAACTCCCCGTCGGCGCCGTTCCCCGGCGTGGACAGGTACACCGAGCGGCCGGAGCGGAGCCCGCCGCCGAGGTCGATCCGCTGGGGGACCACTCCGCACCGGTCGCGTAGGAGCCGGGCGAACTCCACGACCTCCTGGGCGCAGAGGGTCTGGTGCATGAGCTGGCGCTCGGCGGTGAAGTCGGCGCGGTACCCGGGAAATCCGGCGTGGTGGCTGAGCCCGACGAACTCCAGATGCTCGGACGCGACGACGGCTCGTACGACGGCCTCGGCGTCGCCGCTCTCCACACTCGACCCGAACTTCCCCTCGGCGACGCGCAACGTCCGCTCGTAGCTGGGGTCGTTCTCCAGCAGGCGGGCGTAGGAGAGCTTGAGCCGTACGGCGCACCGCACCCGGGTGCCGTGCCGGCTCGCCAGCGACTCCAGCCGGTTCACCTCGGCGATCGAGTCGACGTTGATCTGCCACACGCCCAGGCGGACGGCGGCGGTGAGGTAGCTCGGCGACTTCCCGTTACCGTTGACGATCACCTGGTCCGCCGGTACGCCGGCAGCCACGGCGAGGGCCAGCTCGTATTCGGAGCTGCAGTCCAGTGCCGCGCCGAGCCCGGCCATGGTCCGCACGACCGCCTGGTTGTTGTTCGCTTTCATGGAGTACGCGATCACCGGCTTGGCCAGCCGCACGCCGAGCGCGTTCTCCAGCGTGCGGTAGTTCTGTTCGAGCTGGGACCCGGAGATCGCCCAGGTGGGTGTGCCATGGAGGGCGGCCAGGCCGGCCAGGTCGACGCCGTCGAACGTGACGGAGCCGTCCGCGGCGTGTACCAGCGACGGGGGTACGGGGGACAGGTCGGTCGTGGTCACGGGGCACCATTCTCGGGAGTACGGGGTTGAGGAGGTCAGCGGCCTACGTGTCGTCCGGCATTGAACGGCGGCATCGCGTCGGGGTCGATGGCGACGTCGATCACGGTGGGGCCGTCTTGGGCGAAGGCCGCGCGCAGGGCACCGGACAGTTCGCTGGGATCGGTCACCCGTCTGCCCGGGATGCCCACCGCCGAAGCGAGGCGATCGTGCCGGACGTCGGCGAAGTCCAGCCAGCGCGGGCGTCTGTCGTTCAGGTCGTGCCACAGGCGCTGGTAGGCGAAGCAGCCGTTGTTGAGCACCACGACGACGACTGGCAGCCGCTCCCGTGCCAGGGTCTCCAGTTCGCCCCAGCCGAATCCCATGCCGCCGTCGCCGACGATGGCCACCACCCGCCGGCCTGGGTGGGCGACCTGCGCTCCGATGGCTCCTGGGAGACCGAACCCGAGGGTCCCCGCCGCGCGTCCGTAGGTGATGGCGGAGACGTCCCTGCCGACGTTCAGCGCGCTGAGCGCCCACATGCTGGAGTATCCGGCGTCGCAGACGGCCAGCGCGTCCTTCGGGAGGACGGCACGCAGTTCGGCGTACACGCGCGCGGGTGAGAGGAGCGGGCCGGCCGACGCCAGGGCGGCTTGGGAGGCTTCCACCTCCGCCCACCTCCGGCTCAGCTCCCCGGTGACCGCCGATGGGTCCCGGGACGCGCCCTGGACGGCGGCCAGTTCCCTGTTGATCGCTTCCAGGGCCGCGCGGGCGTCCGCGGCGATCG
Organism: Nonomuraea sp. NPDC051298; assembly: GCF_055586305.1. Classification (NCBI taxonomy): domain Bacteria; kingdom Bacillati; phylum Actinomycetota; class Actinomycetes; order Streptosporangiales; family Streptosporangiaceae; genus Nonomuraea; species Nonomuraea sp. NPDC051298. The sequence goes on along the minus strand of NZ_JBVJIM010000039.1, from coordinate 43,447 downwards.
GGAACTGGTCTCGAGGCGAGCGGGCCAAGCGGTCCGGATCCACGTCGACGCGGATGACGACGGCCCCCGGGCCAGGCAGCCGGCCGCCGTCGGTGGTGGCGCCGTCGAGATCCGATCCGACCACGAGCACGACGTCCGCGGACGCGAGCCACGGGTTGGCAACGCTGCCGGATCCGCCGGGGCCGTCGCTCATGAACCCCGCGACACCGGCGTAGAGGGGATGGGTCTCCGCGATGACTCCTCGGGCCATCGCCGTCAGGGTGATCGGAGCGGCCAGCCTTTCGGCCAGTTCGGTGGCGGCGGCTCCGGCCCCGGCTATGCGGGCCCCGTTGCCGAGCAGTACCACGGGTGCGCGGGCCTGGCCGAGCATCGTGGCCGCCTGGGCCGCTATCGCCGGCGCGATGCCGGCGGGGGCGGCGAACGGCGCGTTGCGCGACGTCCGGTCCGGCTCGACGGCGGCGCCGAGCACGTCATTGGGCAGGGCGACCAGCACGGGGCCGGGGCAGCCGCTGACCGAGGTGCGCAGGGCCCTGGCCACCGCCGGCGCCACGTCGGCGGCACGTTCGGGGCGTACCGCCCACTTGACGATGGGCGCGGCCACACCCAGCATGTCGACCTCTTGGAAGGCCCCGCGCCCGCGTACCGTGGTCTCGACGTCGCTGACGAGCGCGACGAGGGGTGAGTTCGCCTCCCGCGCCTCGAACAGCGCGGTGGTCAGGTTGAGCGCGCCGGGACCGTGGATGCCGCACGCGACGGCCGGTCGCCGGGTGAGCCGGGCGACGGCGTCCGCGGCGAAGCCCGCCGACCGTTCGTCCCGCATGATCACCGGCCGGATGATCTCCGGGTCGATCGCCTCGTACAGCCACTCCGGGGAATCCTGGCCGAAGATCTCGGTCACTCCGTGGCGGCGCAACTCGTCCGCGACGGAGTGACCGGCGTTGCGCGCGCCGCTCTCAGACATGGGCCGCCGCCCATGGCGACCGGGTGGTGCCGGCCTTCGTCGGCGTGAGGTGACGAACGGTCATCTGGTCAAGGTCTCCTTCGGGTCCGGGCGCGCCGGACCCCTCGTGTCCACTTCCGCCCCGTGAGGGCGGCAAGGCTTCGCCGCCATGTCCGACATGTGCGATATATCTGACAAAAGGGATAGTTGGCTGCAATCGCTGTCGCTCAGGAGTCGAGGAAACGGCGCAGCACGTTCTCGGTGATGAGTGAGACGTTGTTGTCGTAGTCGTGGTGGGAAAGGCTGCCCACCCAGTCGATCGAGCCGACCGAGAACACCAAGCCGCCTTCCGGCGTCTCGAAGAACGTGAGGTCGGCACGCACGTCGGCGCACTCGGTGCCGCCCTGTCCCGGCTTCATCGCCAGCACCTCTTCGACGACATGCTGGAAGAGGTCGCTGTGCGCGCCCTGGGACGTGGCGAGCACGAGGGCGTGCGGTGGCGTGCCGAGCGAGACGTCCGCCCGGTCCACCTCCTCGCCCGCGGCGCCACCCCCGTTGTTACCGAAATCGCCGATCGGCTCGTCGAGACTGACGCCCTCGAAGACGAAGGCGGCGCGTGGATCCCGGCTCGCCGGCGTGGGGTGGTAGGGCACCGAGGGGCCGCCTCCCTGTGCGGTGAAACCGACGCCGGCGAGGCGTTGCGGCGCTCGCCCGCGGTGCCGCCACAGCCCGCCCGGTTCCCCGTTGGAATGGTGCTCTTCGCCCGGCGGGCTTGCCCACGCCCGCGTGCCCGCGTGGCCGCGCCGGATCTCGATCACGTGCGGGCGATCGGGAAGGACCGTCGTGACCCAGTAGAACCCGTTGCCGCCGAGGTACATCAGGCGGCCACCGGTGTCCGTGTAGTCCGTCAGTGCGTCGAGCATCTCCTCGCTGACGTACTCGGGGTGCATGCCGGTCAAGACCACGGTGTACCGCCGCAGCAGCTCGGCGCCCTCCTCGTGGAGATCGTCATCCGTGATTACGTCGTAGTCGACGCCCCGCGCGTGCAACCAGTCGAGGAGATACATGTCCCCGCTGAAACACCACCCCCCGCCACCACTCAGGAACCAGCGGTAGGTGGGTTGCACGTTGAGCATCGGCCGCAGCCGTGAGACGTGCGCGACACCGGAGCCGTCGGAGTGCAGGTTGTAGAGCGACCGCCCGAGGTCTCCGCTCCGCTCCCCGATGAACGAGTCGATCTCGTCGAGTTCGACCTCCGCGAATCCGGTCATCTCCCGCATGCGCGCCGGGTTCTGCTGGATGTTCGAGTACGCCATGTAGGTGAACGTCGAGGCCAGGAAGGCGACCCGCCGCCCGGCGCCCCCTCTCGGCGGGCGTACGAAGAAGACGACGTAGTACTCCTCGTCGTCCGAGTTGAGCCTCGCGGCGTAGGCTCCGCTGGGCAGGTTGTTCGGCACCTCGTAGGAGAAGGCCGGCTCCCACTGGGCGTCGTCGAGGTCGTCGTCGTGGAAGTGGATCGCGCCGTACTCCTCCGGCGCCAGACGGTGATCGCGGTATCTCCCGGTCCACCGGTGTCCGGTCACGGCGCGCAGGGGCGAGTTGACCGTTTCGCCGTGGAAGCCTCGACCCGAGACGTCGGTGATCCGGCGATGCTCCAGGTCCAGGCTGAAGTCCCAGTCGGCTACGACGCTCTGGGCCGCGATCCGCCTGCCGTCCGCGCCCTCGCCCAGCAGGGCCATCTCATCGGCCGTCATCGCGCGATCGAGCACGCACGGACTGTCGATCTTGCCGTTGAAGCCGCCCTCCACGCGGGGACGCGGCCGCTCTCCCTGCGCGCAGGAGAGCGTGTCGCCGCCGATCAGAACGGGTGCGTCGCCCTCCACCCGAGGTTGGGCGGCGATGTCCCACGTCCCGGCGGCGCGGTCGGGGTCACCGGCGTAGCGCCGCTCGGGCCGCTGGAGGAGGCGGACTGTGCCGTGGTCGAAATCGACCGCCGCCGCCACCAGATACCAGTGCCCGGCCAGCAGCGGGACTCCCGTACTGACCAGGGCGCCGCTGGCCCGGCAGGCGAGCGCGCCCGTCTCGTCGAGCAGCAGCCCGAAGCCCTCCCCCTTCGCTAGGATCCCCGAGCGCCGCCCGCGGCCGTGCGCGGTCGGGCAGACCCAGACCTGAACGGTGAAGCCGCGCCCGGTCAGCAACCGGCCGCCGTCGGGGACCACGGCGTAGGAACCCGGCCGCAGTTCCTGGACGCCACCCGGATGGACACCGTCGAGGGCGGCGCCGACGTGCTCGTAGCGGAACGTCTCGGCCGCGCCGCCGGTGCGCGGGCCGCCACGGGTCAGCCTGACGATCTCGGCCCGGTATTGGGCGGGCTCCGAGCTCACCATGAACGTGATCGCCTCGCCGGGAGCGACCGACCAGCGATCGGCATAGCCCATGAGCCGCCCGGTACGGCGTAGCGCGGGGAACGCGGTCATCCGCGCAGACCTCCGTCCACTCGAATCACCTGGCCGGTGATGTAGTCCGACAGATTCGTGGCGAGGAACTCGAGCACGCCGGCGCAGTCCTCCACGGTGCCGAGCCGCCTCAACGCGATGTCTCGCGTCAGTTCGTCGAGGCCCTGCCGGCGCATCTTCGGCAGCAGCCGTCCGGTGCCGATCGCGCCCGGCGCGATCACGTTCGCGGTGATGCCCTCCGGGCCCAGTTCCTGGGCCAGGGATCGGGTGTACATGATGACCGCCGCCTTCGCCGCGGCGTAGTGGGCGTACCCGCCGTCCGCGCGAGGCTCCAGCCCCGAGACCGACGACACGTTCACGATCTTGCCCGAGCGCTGCCCGCGCATGACCTCGGCGACCGGCACACAGGTGTTGACGGTGGTCAGCAGGTTGCCGTCGAAGACGGCGGTGAGCTGGTCGAGGTCGAGGCGCGAGGCGGTGTTCCCCGACAGGTCGCCGGTGCCGCCGCCGGCGTTGCACACGCAGACGTCCACGCGGCCGAAGACCTCCGCGACCTGCCTGACCATCCGCGAGGCCGCCCCCGCGTCGCTCAGGTCGGCTTCGATCGCCAGCGCGTGGCCACCCAGCGCCTCGATCTCCTCGGCGGTGCCGGCGGCGGTCATCAGCTCGCGCTCGGCCGCGAACTCCTCGTAGGAGTGCAGGTCACGGTCCACCACCGCGACGGCCGCGCCCAGCCGTGCCAGTCGCAGCGCGTAGCCGCGCCCGATGCCGCGTCCCGCGCCGGTGACGATCGCCACCTGGCCGGTGAGCGCGGCGCTCACGAGGCCACCTGCCGGGCCGGGGTTTCCCCCGCGAGCAGGACGGCGTCCGCGCAGTGCCACGACAGCCGGACCCGGTCGCCACGGGTGATGGCGGGGTCCGCCTCCGCGGCGCCGACCCGGGCCTGGCGGAGGCTGCCGTCGGGTAGCTCGACAAGGTACCTGCGCCCGGATCCCAGGTAGATCACGTCCTGGACGATGCCGGTGAGCACATTGTGGCCGGAGTCCAGCCTGGGATCCTCGGCCGCTTCGTCGCTCGTGACGCGCATGCGTTCGGGACGGATGACGACGGCGGCGCGCGCGCCGGTGTGAAGACCGGCCCTGCCCGACAGCACGATGGGCCGGTTCTCGTCCGTGACGAGCCGTGCGACCCCGCCGTCGTCCTGGAGGACGCCGTGGAAGATGTTCGACTCGCCCATGAACTGAGCCACGTGGACGGACTCCGGGCGCTCGTACAGCTCCTCGGCGGTGCCGATCTGCCTGATCCGGCCCTCGTCGTAGATGGCGATGCGATTGCTCATCACCAGCGCCTCTTCCTGGTCGTGCGTGACGTAGCAGATCGTGATGCCGAGTTCACGGTGGATCCGCATGATCTCCAGTTGGAGCGCCTCGCGGAGCTTCTTGTCGAGCGCGCCCATCGGCTCGTCCATCAGCAGGACCTGAGGTTCGAAGACGATCGCCCGGGCGAGCGCCACCCGCTGCTGCTGCCCGCCGGAGAGCTGGCGCGGGTAGCGGTCGCCCATGCCCTCCAGGCAAACGGTGGCCAGCGCCTCCGCCACCCGCGCGCGCCGTGCCGCCTTCGCGATGCCGCGCACCTGTAGCGGGAAGGCGATGTTCTGCTCGGCCGTCAGGTGCGGGAAGAGCGCGTAATTCTGGAAGACGACGCCGATGTCCCTGCGGTGCGCGGGAAGCCTGGTAATGGCCCGGTCGTGCAGCCGGACCTCGCCGGAATCCGGTTCGACGAAACCGGCGATGATCTTCAGGGTCGTCGTCTTGCCGGAGCCGGAGGCCCCCAGCATCGTCAGGAACTCGCCCGGAGCGATCGTTATGGAGACATCGTCCACCGCGTGGACCCTGCCGTAGCGTTTGCCGATCCCCCGCAGTTCGAGCCGGCCGGATGACGTCGTTCTGGTCATGCCGTTGTCCTTCATGTCTTTGCCCGTCGCCGGGCGAGCAGGGCGACGCCGAGCAGGAGCACGGTGACCGCGATCAGCAGCGTTGCCGCCGCGGCGACCGTCGGATCGACTCCGCTCCGCAACTGGTTGAAGATCACCACGGGGAGCGTGCGGACGACCGGGTCGGTCACGAACAGCGCGACGACGATCTCGTCCCACGAGGTGATGAACGCGAAGAGCGCGCCCGCCACCATGCCCGGCGCGATCAGTGGCAGTGTGACGCGAAAGAACGTGGTGAACGGTCCCGCGCCCAGACTCTGGGCCGCCAGTTCGAGGTTGCGGTCGAACGAACGCAGGCTGTTGGTCACGGAGACGATGACCAGCGGCAGCGACAGCACCGTGTGCGCCAGCACCAGGCCCGTGATCGTGCCGATCATGCCGAGCCGGACGAACACGAAGTACGTCCCGATGGCGGTGATGACCGTTGGCACGACGAGCGGGCTCAGCAACGCCGAGCTCATGAACTCCCGGCCGCGGAAGCGCCCACGGGTGAGCCCCAGCGCGGTCAAGGTGCCGAGGACCGTCGCCGCGAGCGCGGTCCAGAGTCCCACCTCCAGGCTCTTCAGGCCGGCGTCGCGCCATGTCGGGTCGGTGAGGAGAGTCTCGTACCACTTCGCGCTGAACCCGCGTGGCGGCCAGCGCAGCAGACTGCCTTCGGTGAAAGAGAGCGGTATGACGATGAGCGTGGGCAGCAGCAGGAAGATCGCGATCAACGAGACGACGATCAGGCGCAGCCCCCCGGGCCACAGGTCGCGGCGCATCATTCCTCGTATCCCATGACGGTGCGCAGATCCACGAGCCGCGTGCCGAACCAGATGATGATCAGTGTCGCGACCAGCAGGACGACGCCCAGCGCGCTGCCCACGCCGAACTCCAGTTGGCCGTTGACCTGCTCGACGATGAGCTGACCGACGAGCGGTTCGCCTGGGTCGCCGAGGACCGCCGGGGTGAGGTAGAAGCCCAGCGAGATGACGAAGACGATGATGCTCCCCGCGTAGACACCCGCCTTGCTCAGCGGCAGGAAGACCCGGCGGAACGCGGTCGCCGGGGACGCGCCCAGGCTCATCGCCGCGCGGGTCAGGTCGGGATCGATCCGCCGCATGCCCGCATAGAGGGAGAGCACCATGAACGGCAGCAGCACGTGGCTCATGCCGATGATGGTGCCGAGCGTGTTGCGGATGAGAGGAAGCGGCTCGTCGATGACGCCGGCGCCGATCAGCGCGGAGTTCACGATGCCGCTGTCCTGGAGCCACACCGACCAGGCGAAGGTGCGCACGAGCATGCTCGACCAGAACGGCAACAGCACGAAGAACCCCAGCACCAGGGCCGTCCGGCGACCGCTGACGTGCATGACGTAGGCGTAGGGATATCCGAGCAGCAGGCAGACGCCGGTGGTGATCACCGAGACGAGGAAGGTGCTGACGTACGCGTCGCGGTAGACGGGGTCCGCGAAGACCGCGTAGTTGGCCGGTGACGGTTCGGTGAGGCTGAGCGTCGCTATGTCGATGATTGGCCAGCCGAAGAACAGGAGCAGGAAGAGGGTACCGGGGACGGCCAGCAGCCCCCACCTCATCGTCGTCCGGCGAGGCGCCGCGGACGGCACGGTCATCGCTTCAGCCATTCGTTGAGCCGCTTCGTGAGCTCCGCCTGGTTCTCGGCGTAGTACTTGCTGTCGAAGTTGTAGGAGGAGCCCGCCTTGCCCGACGGGAGGAACGTGTACGTCGGCGACGACTCGTCAGGACGGGCGTTCGGGTTGCCGGGTCCGACCGGGTAGATGTTGGAAAGCTGGGCGTTGTGCTCCGCGCTGGTCATGTAGGCGGCCAGCGCCATCGCGGCCTCTTTGTTCTTCGCGCCCTTCGGGATGACGAGGTAGTCGCTCCCCAGCCCGAACTCGTTCCACGCGACGCCGATCTTGGCGCCGTCCTGGGCCATGGCGTAGGCCTGGCTGGAGAAGACGGAGGCGAGGGTGACCTCCCCGTCGGCGAGCAGTCGAACGGTGTCCGTGGGAGAGGCCGCCCACACGATCGAGGATCGGATGGTCTCCAGCTTCCTGAACGCCCGGTCGATGTCCAGCGGGTACAGCTCGTCGATCTTCACGCCGTCGGCGAGAAGGGCCGGCTCGTAGATCCCGGTGGGGCCGGAAAATTTGAAGAACGCCCGCTTTCCCGGATACTTTTCCAGGTCGAACCACTCGGCCCAGGTCTTGGGTGGTTCGGGCGTCTTGTCGGTCCGGTGGCCCATGACGCAGGCGTACCTGTGCAGCGGGACGCGGAACCGGGTGCCGCCCTCGCCGGCCGTACAGTCGATGAGAGCGCAGTCGAGCGGTTCGAGCAGGGCCTCCTGGTCGCCGACGCCGAAGTCGCCGCCCACGTCGACCAGGTCCCAGGTGACGTTGCCCGACCTGACCATCGCCTCGATCCGCGCGTAGTCGGTCGAGCCCACGTCCTGGACGATCTTGATGCCGGGCTTGTCCCGCATGTAGGGGGTGAGCCATGCCGTCTCCTGAGCTTTCTGGAGGGCGCCTCCGTTGCTGGCGAAGGTCACCGTCATCGACGTGCGGCCCGCGCCGGCGCCGCATGCGGTGAGGAGGCCGGGTACGGCCAGCGCGGCGGCTCCGCCCAGGGCTCCGCGCAACACCTGCCTGCGGCTCGGCTGAAATCTTTCGTGTTCTTGATCGAACATGGTTCCACCTATTCGCCGTTACACTCCGCGGTGGCCCCGTCTACTGGGAGTGCCAGATGAAGGAATTGGATCCGAGTATCCGATTCGCCCAAAGGGGTGTCAATACCTCGCGATGGATCCGGCGGTGCGCGGAGTCCGGCTCCCGGCCTCTCTCTGATGGCGCTTGCATGCGATTCACCACTGAGAAGACGCTCGAATGCCGGTCAGGGCGAGGGTGGCCCGAGGCGAGTCCGGGGGTGGTGAAGATGAAGATCATCTTTCTTTGCGCCTTGACGGCGACCCGCGTTAGGATCCAATTATCCGGTGTGGGATGGGTCGGCTGGGGAATGGAGAACGATGTCATTGGACGCTCAGCAGTGGCGGACGGAGCGCCATGAGGGCGAGTCGCTGAGCTACTTCGCGGCACGGGCGATCCGGGAGGCGATCGTCAACGGCCACTTGGCGCCCGGCGCTCGGATCCCGCAGGAGCAGATCGCCGCCACCCTCAAGGTGAGCCGCATCCCGGTGCGCGAGGCGCTGCGCCAGTTGGAGAGCGAAGGGCTGGTCCACCTGACGCCCAACAGCTTCGCCCGGGTCGCGAAACTCGACCTCGGCGAGGTCAACGACATCTACCTCATGCGCGAACGACTCGAACCGCTCGCGATCGAGCTCAGCGTGCCGCGGCTCACCGACACGCAGATGCGGCACCTCAGAAGCCTGCATGACGGCATCGAGGCCAACCTGCACAACTCCGAGACGGTCCTCCAACTCGACCGCGAGTTCCACCTCGCCTGCTACGAGGGCGCGCCCGCCCGGCTGAGACGGCTCGTCAACGACTTCTGGAACGCCACGCAACACGTGCGCAGGGCCTATCGCAACACGCTTCGCCCCGACGACGAGGAGGTGATGCGCGCCGAGCACTACCTCATTCTGGTGGCGCTCAAGGAGGGCGACAGAGAGCAGGCCGGGGCGCTGGTGCGCAGCCACATCGCGCGCACCCGGGTACGGCTGGAGCGCGAGCGGTCCAGCGGCGAGGAGATCGGAGATCACGCATGACGGAACGAACCCCACGGGCTTTCACCCGGATCGGGGAGAGCACGGCGGCCACGACACTCCTCCGGCGAGGAAGGCCGCGCCATCCGGGACCGGGCGCATGAGCGCGCCCCCTGACGCCCGGCCGGTCGCCGTCGTCACCGGGGCCGCCGGCGGGGTCGGCACGGCCGTGGCCAGGCGCCTCGCCGCGGACGGCATGCGGATCGTGCTCTGTGACCACAACGAGGGCGTCGAGCGGGTGGCCGGCGAACTGGCCGCGGAGGGCGTCCCCGCGCGCGGCATCCGGTTCGACGTCCGGGACGAGCGGGCCGTCGAGGCCGCTGTCGCGGACGTCCGGCTGCGGGAGGGCACGCCGAGTGCGGTGGTGGTGGCCCATGGCGTGCCAGGCCCGGTCGCTCCCGTCTGGGAGTGCGACCCGCGGGCGTGGCGGGAGGTGCTGGAGGTCAACCTGACCGGCGCGTACCTGATGTGCCGTGCCGTGCTCCCCTCGATGCTGGAGCGCGGCTCCGGCCGGATCGTACTCATCGCGTCCATGGCGGGCAAGGAGGGGAACCCTCACTCGTCCGCCTATTCGGCCTCCAAGGCCGGGATGATCGCGCTCACCAAGTCGCTGGGGCGCGAGACCGCGACCAGCGGCGTGCTCGTGAACGCCGTCGCACCCGGGGTCATCGACACGCCAATGCTCCGCCATGCCTCCGCGGACCTGCTCGAGTACATGACGTCCCGGATACCGATGGGACGCATCGCCCGCCCGGAGGAGGTGGCCGCCACGGTGTCGTGGCTGTGCTCGCCGGAGTGCTCGTTCTCGACCGGCGCGGTCTTCGACCTGTCCGGTGGCCGGGCGAGCTACTGACCGCCCTGACCGGCCGGGGGCCCGGTCAGGTGTGGCTGATCATCACATGCTTGATCCGGGTGTAGGCGTCGAGCCCGTAGCGTGACAGGTCCTTTCCGGTGCCCGAGTGCTTGAACCCGCCATGCGGCATCTCAAGGAGGATCACCTGGTGGCAGTTGACCCAGACGGCGCCGAAGTCGAGAGCGGCGGTCAGGCGCATGGCCCGCCCGGTGTCCCTGGTCCACACGCTGGCGGCGAGCGCGTAGTCGACGCCGTTCGCGAGACGCAGTGCCTCCGCCTCGCTCGTGAACGGCTGCACGGTCACCACGGGGCCGAAGATCTCCTGCTGGACGATCTCGTCGTCCTGCCGTACTCCGGTGACCAAGGTCGGGGCGAAGAAGTATCCCGTGCGGTCCAGCCGGACGCCTCCGGTGACGACGCGGGCGTGCCCGGGCAGCCGGTCGAGGAAGCCGATGACCCGCTCCAGTTGGGCGGCGTTGTTGGCGGGGCCGTAGAAGGCGCCTTCGTCCGGACCGCCCACGGACAGCGCCGACGCCGCCTCGGCCAGCGCGGCCGTGAACGGGTCGTGCACCCGCTGCTCGACCAGGACCCGGGTGACAGCCGTGCAGTCCTGCCCGGCGTTGAAGAACGCGGCCTCGGCGATCGCGCGCGCGGTGGCTCGCAGGTCGACGTCGCCGAAGACCAGGGCCGGCGCCTTGCCGCCCAGCTCCAGATGGACGTCCTTCAGGTCGCCGGCCGCGGACGCCATCACCTCGGCGCCGGCGCGGGTCGAGCCGGTGATGGCCACCATCTGCACGTCCCGATGCTCGACGAGGGCCCGGCCGGTGTCCCGGTCACCGCACACGACGTTGACGACGCCCGGCGGGAACACCTGCGCACACAGTTCGCCGAGTAGCACGGTGGTGCCGGGCGTCGTGTCGGCCGGTTTGACGACCAGCGTGTTCCCGGCCGCCAGGGCGGGGCCCAGCTTCCAGGCGGCCATCATCAGCGGATAGTTCCACGGCGTCACCTGGGCCACCACCCCGATCGGCTCCCGCCGTACGAACGAGGTGTGCCCGTCGGCGTACTCGGTCGCGCCGAGGCCCTCCAGGACCCGCGCCCCTCCCGCGAAGTAGCGGATCGCGTCGACGGATTTGCCCACGTCGGTGTGCAGCGCGGTGGGACGCGGCTTGCCGGTGGCGCGCACTTCGGCGTCGGCCAGGACGTTCCTGTGCGCCTCCATGAGGTCGGCCAGTCGCAGCAACAGGTGCTGCCGTTCGGCGGGGGTCGTCCTGCGCCAGCCGGCGGAGGCCGCCGAGGCCGCCCCGACGGCGGACACGATCTCCTGGGCGGACGAGCGCGGGGCCCTGCCGTACACCTCCTCGGTGGCGGGGTTGACCAGGTCCATCCAGAGCGCGGCGCGGCGCCGCTCGCCCGCGATGATGTTGTGGAACTCGTCCATGGGGCCTCCTCAGGCGCGGGTCTGCATGAGCTGGGTGCGGTAGCGGGTGGCGGCGGCGGGCAGGCCGATGAGGACGACGCCCACCAGGTCGCCGTCACGGTGGTACCCGGCGGCCACCTCACCGTCGAGGTCGCCCTCCAGCACCCGGATGTCATCGGCGCCGAGGGCGGGCGCTCCGAAGGACTGAACGCGCAGGTCGTACTGGTCGCTCCAGAACGTGGGGAGCGGGGTGAAGGGCGCCGGATCGTGCTTGGCGACGCCGAGCCCGGCGAGCAGCGTCGCGGCGGCGCGCCTGGCGGTGTCGGTGGGGATGCTCCAGTGCTCCACCCGCCGTGCCACCCCGTCGTAGCGCGGGTTGGGGAACCGGGCGACATCTCCCACCGCGACGACGCCCGGGTGGCCCCCGACCCGCAGCGCGTTGTCGCAGAGCACGCCGTCGGACAGATCCAGGCCGTTGCCGTCCAGCCACTCGGTGTTGGCCGACGCACCGACCGCCTCCACCACGACGTCGGCGGCCACGAGGGTGCCGTCCGACAGTTCGGCGCCGGTCACCCGGGCCTCGCCCAGAAAGCGCCCGACCGTGCGGCCGAGCAGGAAACGGACCCCCTGCTCCTCGTGCCGGCGCCGGAGCGCGGCGCCCAGCTCGACGCCCAGCGGGCGCAGCATCGGCACGGACTCCGGGGAGACCACGGTCACGGCCACGCCCAGCCGCCGCGCGGTCGCGGCGATCTCACAACCGATGAACCCCGCGCCGACGACCAGCAGGTTCCTTCCTGGCCGCAGCTCGGCGCAGAGGGCCGAGGCGTCGTCGAGCGTGCGGATCACGTGCCTGTCCCGCGCGGGCTCCGGCAGGGGGAGCCGCCGGGCCCGGGTCCCGGTGGCCACGACCAGCCCGTCGAAGGCCAGCTCCGATCCGTCCGCCAGCCGTACGGCACGCCGGGCCAGGTCCGCGGCGGCGATCGGCACGCCGAGCCGCCACGTCACGTCGGCGACGGCCGGGCGCAGCCGGAACGCGACCGCCTCGTGGGTCGGCTTGGTGGCGAGCGCCTCCTTCGACAGCGGCGGGCGGTTGTACGGCAGGTACGTCTCGTCGCCGATCGCAACGATCTCGCCGGTGAAACCGCCCGCGCGCAACCGCTCGGCGGCTCGCAGGCCGCCCATGGCGGCGCCCGCGATCACGATCCGGTGGACCATGCCGTCCTATCCCTCGACCATGATGGCTTGGAGGGGGCACACGTCGGCGGCCTCCTCGACCGCGTCGCGCAGCGCCTCGTCCGGGTCGGCCACGTAGACCAGGCGGCCACTCTCGCTGAGCCGGAAGACCTCGGGCGCGGAGAACACGCACTGCCCGTGGTCCTTGCAGACGTTCATGTCGACGACGACCTTCATGACCTCACTCCTTGGTGATCAGCGCTTGGGGGGTACGGATGCCGCGGAACTCCCAATCCCCGCCGAAGGCGGTCGAGAGGACCTCCTCCGACTCGGAGGGCTGGGCGCCGCAGTCGTCCCGGACCGGGGCCGGGCCGCGCACGATGTGGTTGGCCAGCGTGCCGAGCCCTTCGACCTCGACCTCGACCACGCTGCCCGGCTGGACCGGACGCGAGCCCGCGGGAGTGCCCGACAGCAGCACGTCGCCGGGGTGGAGGGTGATGGTGCGCGCGATGTCAGCGACGAGGTAGTGCATGTCCCACTCCATCTCGTCGGTGCCGCCCTCCTGGGCTGTGGCGCCGTCGACCGAGGTCCGCAGCCCTTTGCCGCGGAAGTCCCAGTCGGTGACCAGTCCCGGGCCGAGCGGGCAGAGCGTGTCGGAGCCCTTGACCCGGAGCATCGATCCGGCGTCGGTGTCGCGGAAGTCGTGCAGGCCGTAGTCGTTGCCGATGGTGTAACCGGCGATGTGGGCCCCCGCCTCCTGCGGTGAGATGTTGCGCGTGGTGCGGCCGATGACGATCGCCACCTCGCCCTCGTAGTTGAGGTACCTGCAGCGTTCGGGCCGCACGACCGCGCCCTTGTGGGCGTTGAGCGAGGAGGTCGGCTTGTGGAAGTAGGTGGGCGCGGGTGGCAGCGTGGTCATGAACTCGGCGACCCGGCTGCGGTGGTTCAGGTGGACAGCGATGATCTTGGTGGGTACGGTCGGCGGCAGGTGGACGGCCTCCTCGACGCCCACCACCCGGCCGTCGGCGCTGACCAGTTCGCCGCCCTCGCGGCGCACCCGGGTCGCGGCGCCGTCCAGCAGAATCCTGCGATACTCAGGCATGGACCGGCCCTTCGAGGTTGAACGGATAGGGGTACGGGTCGCCGGAGCTGTCCGTGGCCCGTGGCGCGGCGAAGCCGCCGCTCGGCCGGTCGAACCAAATGTGCACCTGGCCCGTTCCGGTGGCGTTCTCGTAGTCGCTGAACAACCGGCCGGGCGCGCGGAGGTCCCGTTCGCCCAGGGCTCCGGCCAGCATGAGGTAGTGGCCGAACCGGGCCTCGGGCTTGTGGCGGTAGAAGTCGTCCATCGTGTCGAGCACGCGGGCGTGGTCACCCGCGCGCATCCACTCGATGCGCTCCTCGTCGGCGGCTCGGGCCTGTGGGGTGCGGATGTGCACCGGGTCGCTGGCCTCATGGGCGCGCAGCCGGCGCAGCGGCCAGAACGTGTGCGAGAGCGCGCCGGAGGCGATCAGCAGGACCCTGCGGTCACTCGCGGCGACGGCGTCGCCGACCGCGCGGCCCAGTCTGAGGTTGTCCTCCGTCTCGGCCGTCTGGCACATGCCGATCGAGATCCACCGCTTGCCCGGCACGCCGAGGTACTTCCACAGGTTGATGGTGGGGTAGAAGACCGGCAGGTGATGGTCGTCAATGGCGGTGATCCAGGTGGCGTGCCGCTCCTGCTGGGCGGCGATCAGGCGGGCGAGTTCGGGGTCGCCGGGGTAGTCGTAGGGGATGCGGCACATCCCGCGCGGCAGTTCCTCGGAGGTGAAGAGCCCCGAGCGGCGATCATGCGCCGCCACGACGAACTCCACGGTGGTCGCCCAGTGCGCGTCGAACACGATGACCGTGTCATAGTCGGCGACCTCGAAGATCTCCTCCCGCAGCCGGTGCAGCCCGGGGACGATGCTGATCTCCTTGCCGTCGTTGAGCTCTCTGCGGATCTCCGGCGGCAGCATCACCGTAGGAGCGTGCGCGAGCATGCCCGCGCCGACGATTTCACCCATTCCAGCCTCCTGGCGCGTACACCGAGTTCTTGACGTCGCAGTAGAAGTCGAAGCTCCAGTCGCCGCCCTCTCGCCCGACACCGGACTGGCGTGCGCCGCCGAACGGTGCCCGGAGGTCGCGGACGAAGAAGCAGTTGACCCAGACGGTCCCGGCGACCAACCGCCTGGTGACCCGCTCCGCCCGCTCCGGCGAGCCGGTTACCAGAGTGGCGGAAAGCCCGAACCTGGTGGAGTTGGCCATCTCGACGGCCCGGTCCTCGCCGCGGAAGGTCTGCAGGGTGAGGACCGGCCCGAAGACCTCCTCGTTGACGATCTCGCTGTCGGCGGCGGCTCCGGTGAACAAGGTCGGCCGGTAGTAGAGCCCGCCGAGGTCGTCGTTCGGCTCGCCGCCGATCAGGGCGGTTGCCCCGGCCTGTCTGGCTCGCCGGACGAAACCGTCGACCCGGTCGAAGTGCTCACGGTGCACCTGCGGCCCCAGCTCGGTGTCCGGATCGCGTGGGTCGCCCTGGCGCAGCGTGCGGGCCCTGGCCGTGAAACGCTCCGCGAACTCGGCCGCGACCGACTCCTCGATCAGCAGCCGGGTACCCGCCAGGCAGACCTGTCCTGCGTTGTCGTACTGCTCCACCGCGAGTTCCACGGCCAGTCCGAGATCGGCGTCGGCGAACACGATCAACGGGGACTTGCCCCCGAGTTCGAGGGAGAGCGGAGTCAGGTTGGCCGCCGCCGCGCGGGCGATGTGCCGGGCGGTGGGCACCGAGCCGGTGAAGCCGATCCTGCGCACGTCGGGATGGGCCACCAGAGCGGTGCCGATCTCCTCACCGTACCCCTGGACGACGTTGAACACGCCGTCGGGAAGCCCGGCGGCGGCGGTGATGTCGGCCAGCAGCGAGGCGGTCAGCGGCGACCATTCGGCCGGTTTGAGTACCACCGTGTTCCCCGCCGCGAGTGCTGGGGCGATCTTCCAGGAGGCCAGCATCAGCGGTGCGTTCCATGGTGTGATCAGGGCGCAGACCCCGGCGGGGTCCCACGAGACGTGGTTGCGGTGGCCTCGGGTGTCGAAGTCGTCGTGGCCGAGCGTGAGCAGCCGATCGGCGAAGAAGCGGAAGTTGTGCGCGACCCTCGGCATAACGCCGCGCAGATGGGAGCGGAGCAGCGCCCCGTTGTCGGTCGTCTCCACGATCGCGAGCTGGTCGAGTCGCCGCTCCACGCCGTCGGCGATGGCGTGGAGCAGACTGGCCCGCTCCTCGCGGCCGGTCCGTGCCCACGAGGGGAAGGCTCTGGCCGCCGCGTGCACGGCCGTCTCGGCCTCGTCGGCGCCGCCGCGGGCGATCCGCGCGATCACCTGCTCGTCGATCGGCGAGACGTCGGCGAACGTGCCGGGCGACGAGACGCGCTCGCCCCCGATCCAGTGATCGCCGTCTACGGTGACATCGGCGACAGTGGACATCCGTCCTCCAAATCGTTTGGTCCCAAACAACCTAGAAGACCTGCCGCTGGCCAGTCAATATGCCCTATCGTTTGGACACAAATAATGCCATGAGGGGTGACGCGGCCCCTCCGAGCCTGGAGTCTGGATTGCCTCATCGCCGGCCGGTCATCGCGGTCCCCTCACGCTTTTCGGCGAACACGTCCGCACTGCGCCACGCGGCCGTGGTCACCGCGCGGGCACTCGCCGACGCGGTCTACCGGGCGGGAGGTGAGCCGTTCCTGATGCATCCGGTGGGCGCGGACGCGGCCGGTTCCCGGCTCGCCGTCGCCGACGGGCTGCTGCTCCCCGGCGGCGGTGACCTGGCTCCGTCGTCGTACGGCGAGAGCCGGGCGCACCGCAGCGTCTACGACGTGGACGCCGAGCAGGACGCGTTCGACCTGGCGGCGGCGCGGCACGCGCTGAGCACGGGCCTTCCCACGCTGGCGATCTGCCGCGGGCTCCAGGTGGTCAACGTCGCGCTCGGCGGACGGCTCCATCAGCACATGGACCCCGACCACCGCCACGTGGTGCACTCCGTGGCCGTACGGCCGGGCTCACTGCTGGCCGGGACCACGGGAGCCGGGAAGGTCGAGGCGTCCTGCTACCACCATCAGCGCATCTCGGCGCCGGGCCGGGGTCTCGTGGCCACCGCCCACGCCGCGGACGGCACCGTCGAGGCCGTCGAACTGGCCTCGGGGGCGGGCTGGTTCCTCGGCGTGCAGTGGCACCCTGAGGACACGGCGTCCGCCGACCCCGCCAACCAGCGCGTCTTCGACGCCCTGGTGACCGCCGCGCGCTCCTGACGCGGGTCAGGCGCTGCCGCGCCGTCCGCCTCGGCGCGGCGGGACGGGGGACTCGCGCCGGAGGTCCTCCCGGCGCCGCTCGCCGTGGTCCTCCAGGTGGGTGACGATGCCGCGGAGCATGTCCGCCAGGCGGTGGGTCTCCTCGCGGCCGAGGGCGGAGATCACGAAGGTCTCCTCCCCGTTGAACGCGGGGACGAGCTGCTCCATCAGCACCGCGCCCTTGGGGGTGAGCCGCAGCAGCGCCCGCCGGCCGTCGTCAGGGTGCTGGCGGCGGTTGATGAGCCCGCGCGATTCCATGGTCTTGACGATGCCGGTGAGCGTGCCCTTGGAGATGCCCGCCTCGGCCGCGACATGCCGGGTCTCCATCTCCTCCCAGATCCAGACCACCCACAGCACGACGAACGCGCTCCAGGTCAGGTCGGCGGCGCGCAGCGCGGAGTTCTCCAGGTGCTGCCGCACGGCGGTGGCGGCCCGGTAGAGGTTGGAGACGGCGGCGAGCGCCTCGAGATTGACCGGAATCGGCCCGAGACGGCGCTTGACCGCCTCCTCGGACTCCGACAACGAGTGGTGCGCGGGCACACCAGCCCCCTTCGTTGGCACGCGGATGGTCGCGACGCCCCTCAAAATCATACGGGCACAAACGATGGGCCGGGGATGAGGCGGAGTCCCGGACGGGCTTGTCCCGATGCCTGTTCCGCGTCCTAGCGTGCGCCCGACGTGCCGGACTCCAGGAGCGTGCCCCCGTTCCAGCTCACCCCGACCTGGCGGTAGTAGCCGCCGATGATCTCGTCCACGGTCAGGGCCGCCAGTTCCTCGGTGGGCGCGTCGAACAGCGCGAGGTCCGCGTCACCGCGCCACGCCGGCCCACCCTCGAAGGACGCGCCGGAGGTGGCGATCAGCTCGTCCAGGGCGAGCCCCTTGCCGGGCTCGACGGACGGCAGCCAGCGATGGTGGGCCATCGGATGGCCGTTGACGAAACCGTTGGTCTCGCTCGGCTCGCGCAGCCGCACCACCGCCTGGGCCAGCCGGCGGTCGGCGGCGGCCAGGGTGGCGCCGAAGACTCCGCCCGCGCCGATGCGCGGCGCGGCCTGCCCGTACGGATGCGGGCGGGTCATGTGGATCGAACCGAGCTTCTTCGGATAGCCCTGGTGCGCGCCTCGGGCGATCGCGAAGTCCTTGTCCACCCAGATGTACACGCAGCGGGAGAACGTCCGCCCCCGGTAGAAGCAGCGCACCACCGCGAAACACTCCTTGTACTGCGCACGCACCGGATCGAGGAGCTCTTCCTGCCCGCCGGAGCAGGACTGCCAGTCCGCCCAGATCAGCGCGACCGCCCCCGGGTCCTCCTCCGCGAGCGCCAGCGGCTCGGGCAGCAGCTCGGCCACCCGCGCCGGGTCGGTGCGGTACTCCACGGTGAGGAGGTCTCCGGAGTAGTACCAGGGCGGCGCGGGGATCAGCGAGGAACGGCCGGTCGCCGTCTTTGGAGTGAAGAAGCCGCGTACCTCGGCCACCGGGCCTCCCAGGTTCCAGGAATTCATTTGGGTCCATACGATATGCCCTGAACTGGGGGATGTCACGACCGAAGCCGGGACACATTCCCCCGCGGAGCCCCTTGTTACCCGCACGTCGAGCGCATATGGTTTGGCCCCAAACGAACCATGCGCCCTGGCAGGTCCCATCCCCCCGAGGAGAGTCCAGTGAGTGAAGAGTCCGTACGGTCGACGGTCGAGCGGCTGTCCGAGCAGGGCATCGACATGATCCGGCTCGGCTACCCCGACCTGATCGGCACCGAGCGCGGCAAGGACATCCTCGTGGAACGGTTCCCGGAGGTCGCCGAGAACGGCGCCGCGTTCTGCCGCGCTGTGTACCACACCACCCCGCAGGGCGACGTGGTCCCGATCGCCGGGGGCCTCGACACCGGCCTTCCGGACTTCCTCGTCCGGCCCGACCTCGCCACCCTGGTCCCCCTGCCCTGGGAGCCCGGAGTGGCGGCGTGCCTGGGCGACGCCGTGGACCCCGCCGACGGCGAACCGCTCCCCGAATCGCCGCGTGAGGTGCTGCGCGCCGCCGCCGCCAGGCTCGGCGAACTCGGGCTGACCGGCGTGGTCGGCCCCGAACTGGAGTACTTCCTGCTGGAGCCGGACGGCGCGGGCTGGAAACGCTACGACGACGCGGCCGGCAACGTGTACGTGGCGGGGCACAAGGGCGATCGTGGCTCACACCTGCTGCGCACCCTGCGCACCCTGCGCGAGATGGACCTCGGCGTGACGATGGGCAACCACGAGTTCTCCGGCGGTCAGTTCGAGATCAACCTGCACCACTCCGAGGCGGCCGACGCCGCCGACCGCGCCTTCCGCTTCAAGTCGGCGATCAAGGAGCTGGCCCGCCGTGACGGGCTGATGGCCACCTTCATGGCCAAGCCGTTCAACGACGAGGGCGGCTCGGGCTTCCACCTCCACATCTCGTGCGTGGACGCCGAGGGCCGCAACGTCTTTGCCGACGCCGACGAGCCATACGGGCTGTCGAGGACCGCCCGGCACGCGATCGCGGGCGTGCTCGCGCACGCGCCGGCGCTGGCGGCGCTGCTCAACCCGACGATCAACTCTTACAAGCGGTTCGGCCCCGACACGCTCGCGCCGTGGCTGATCGACTGGGGGCTGGACAACCGCAGCGCGATGCTGCGCGTGCCCCCCGAGCGCGGGCCCGGCACCCGCCTGGAGGTACGGCTCGGCGACGCGTCGGCCAACCCCTACCTCGGTATCGCGGCCCTCCTCGCGGCCGTCTACTTGGGCATCCGGGACGGCCTTGAGCCCCCGGACCCGCTGGAGGGCTACGGCTACGACCCGGCCAGGGCATCCGTGCTGCCGATGTCGCTGTCCGCCGCGCTGGACGCGCTGAACGCCGACGCCGACCTCGGCGAGGTCCTCGGCAAGGAGTTCACCACGTCCTACCTCGCCTACAAACGCAATGAGATCGAGCGGTTCACCCAGTTCATCACCGACTGGGAATTCCGCGAGTACGCCTACCACTTGTAATCGACCTGGCTGGAGGAGCATATGCGCCTGGAAGACATCGACCTGGCGAACAACGACACGTTTCTCGACGGCGAAACCCCGTGGCGCATGTTCGACGTGCTCCGGCAGGAGGCGCCGATTCACTGGCAGGACGAGGGCGAACAGGGCAGCGGTTTCTGGTCGATCACCCGGCACGCCGACATCGTTTCCGTGGACCGGGACTCGACGACCTTCACCTCCGCCAAGTTCGTCAACCTGGAGGAGGTGGACGAGCGGCAGGCGACCATCCGCCGGTCCATGCTGGAGACCGACGGTCCCCGGCACAGCGTGCTCCGCCGCATCCTGGCGCGGGACTTCACCCCCCGAGCGGTGGCCGGATACGAGGTGTTCCTGCGCGGCCTCACCGCCAGGACCCTGGACGCGGCGCTGGCCAAGGGCACGTTCGACTTCGTCCAGGAGGTGGCCGCCGATTTCCCCATCAACGTGCTCGCCAAGATGCTTGACGTCCCCGAGGACGACACCCAGAGACTGATCGACTGGGGGAACCGGATCATCGGCAACACCGACCCCGACTACGCCGACGTCCTGTTGCACAGCGAGGAGAGCGAGCAGTACAAGGACCTGCCCTTCCGCAGCCCGGCCTCCCTGGAGGTCTTCGAGTACGGCAGGCGACTCGCCCGCGAGCGGCGTGGCGTCGCCGGCGGCGATCTGGTCAGCAAGCTTGTCAACGAGCCCACCTCCGACGGTGTGCCGCTGTCGGGGCACGACTTCGACAACTACTTCCTGCTGCTTGTCGTGGCCGGCAACGAGACGACCCGCCACGCCATCTCGCACTCGATGCTCGCCCTGATCGACAATTCCGGCCAGGCGGAGAAGCTCCGCCAGGACCTCAGCCTGATGCCCTCGGCGGTCGAGGAGTTCCTGCGCTGGGCGTCCCCGGTCTACCACTTCCGCCGCACCGCCACCCGCGACGTCGAGATGCACGGTCAGCGGATCCGTGAGGGTGACAAGGTCGTGATGTGGTTCGCATCGGGTAACCGCGACGAGCGCGTCTTCGAGTCCCCCTACACCTTCGACGTGACGCGGCAGGACAACGACCATGTCACCTTCGGCAAGGGGAGCCCGCACTTCTGCCTGGGCAACGCCCTCGCCCGGCTGGAGATCCGGATCATGTTCGAGGAGTTGCTGCCGCGTATCTCCGGTATCCGGCTGGCCGGGGACGTGCGCCGCGTCCGCTCCAGCTTCGTGAACGGCATCAAAAGCCTCCCGGTCACGGTCCAACTCGCCTGACGGGAATTCTCCCTCGAACTCGATCTCCGCTGATCGAGGATCACGCGATATTTCACGACGCCTGTCACTGGTGAGAACTCGTGCACCACATCCGTGGACGGCTCCGGCTCACGAGTGCGTCTATGGCATGCCGGAGGTGTCCAGACCACATCCGAAACGTCCAAGGCCAAGGATAGTCCGCGAGCTGACGAGGCGGTATGCGGCCGGCACTGCCAGACGGCGGGACGGGAACTGGCGCGGCACCTGATGCACCCTGACGGAAATGTCGCGTGCCCGGGAGTACCCGGCCATCGTCGCGATGGACGGCAGCCGGCGAAGACCACCCACGTGGTCGTCGTCCCCCAGCCCTCCGCGTAACCTCCCGACGGGGTGACGGCGATCCGATCGCCGTCACCCATGTCGTTGGGCACGCCGTCAGCCGTCGCAGTTGACCTGCGCATACAGGCTTAGCGGACGTTTTCGTTCCGCTGTACTTCGACCCCCGCGAGGTGGCGCTGTCGGTTGCAGTTGAAGCTGTCGGTGTTCGCGTGTTGTTGTCGGTGCTCGTGTCGGTGTTCAGGTTGAGTTGTCGGATTCCGCCTTCGGCGCCGATCTTGATGGGGCAGAATGCTCAGCCATGACGGCTTTGCGCGCCGCACCGGAGCTGATATGACCGACGCCTACTCGCCCGTTCCCGAACTGAACTTGCTCAAGGAGTTCTCCGACGGCCCTGGAGATGCCTACTTCTCGAACGGGTTCGAGTTCTGCGAGTACGACCGACCCAACGCCGGCTTGGTGGAGTGGCTGTGCCTAGAGGGGCGGGAAGAGGAGGTACGAGGACACCTCGCCCGGCTCACCCCCTTCGCTAGGGCCAGCGACTCGGGTTCGTTCTACGCCCTGTGGCACTGCGACGACCGCACCGACTTCGCCACCCTTCCTGTCATCCGCTTCGGCGACGAAGGTGATCTCGACATCATCGAGGGCCTGCGCAACCTGTTCCGGTTGCTCGCGATCGACGACGAGTGGTTCACCCCTTGGGACGAGGAGCGCGAGGCGGACCCCGACGAGGAGCACTCCCCTGGGCACGAGGCGTACGTGGCTTGGCTGAAGGAGACGTTCGGCCTGCCCCCTCCCACCGAACCGGAAAGGGATGAGATTCTCAAGTCGGGACGCAAGAAGTACGGCGCCCGGTTCGTGGACTGGCTGGAGGAGTTCGGATCCCAGGAGATCGACTTCGACTCGTGGCGCAAGGAACTCGGCGGCTCCTGAGTAAGTCTGCGACCCGTTCGTGATGACCACGCCACACCAGTCACAGGGTTCAAGACCAGGCTCATCGGTGCTCATGCCGATCGACTACCCGGGACGTTTGAGACCTCTCCCGAGAGAACAACTCCGCTCGAAACCGTTCAGACCAAGATGGTGTCAGTGCTGGCCTTGGTCACCCTGGTCCTGGAGCTGCCCCGCTGGCGGTGGCTGGTTCTTGATTGACAACTCTTCTGACAGACGGCCATTCTTCTTGTTGATAAGCTCTGCTTTACGGCGTGCTCGCGAGTTGTGATTTTCGCTTGGAGAGCTCGGAGTAGCGCTTCGCAAACCCTTCTGCCTTTCAGGAAAAGGCGTTGGACAAAAGAACAGGATGTCATGAAGAAGATCGCTGTGGGCATGGCGCTCACTGGACTTGTCCTTGCGTGCCTGCCGGGCTCCTCTGCCGCCCAGGCCGTCTCTGCCGCAACCTTCTGTCTCTACGAGCACGACGACTTCAAGGGCGGCAAGTGGTGCACCAGTCCTAATTACGATCGAGACCTGTCGAACAACTACTGGGCGGGAACGAGGCGCTCGGTCAATGATGGTGCGAGCTCGATGGTCAACAACACGAACTGCCCGGTTGTTCTTTGGTCCGGGAAATCATGGACGGGCGACGACTATCGGGCTCAGCCGAGAAGCTCGGACAAGGATTTCACGAATAACGGCTTCGATAACCGGGCCAGTTCGCTGTATTTCGACTGTCCCGAATAGGCGGCGATAAGCGAGAAGAGGCCGGCCGTCGCCTGGCCGCGGGACGCGCGCTCGACCGCGAAGACAGTCGCCCGAGGGTGAGGCTCCCTCGGGCGACTCGAATTCTCAGCCGGTACGGGATTGCGGCCGTCACTTGCCGAAACCGGCGGTCAGGCCGGCCAGCAGCTGGCGGCGGCCCACCACGTACAGGATCAGGATGGGCAGCGTGGTCAGGACCGGGGTCGAGACTGGCATGAGTCGTTGATCAAGTGGTCTGTATTCGAGCCGAGTCCCCTGACGTCGGCCACTCTGAGTGGTCGGTCGGTGCGTAGTAGTTCCAAGCTCCGCCTGCGCCGGCGGCGACTCTGCTGTTGGTCTCATCGTGGAAGCCGAACCTCTGGCGATGACCGGTGCAGGGGCCTGGAGGCGTGCATGGAGTGCGATCTCCCCGGGGTGAGCGGGTCCCCGGGTCGGGCATATGCGATCATGTCAGAAATGGACGCTCGTTTC
The DNA here is from genome assembly GCF_055586305.1 of Nonomuraea sp. NPDC051298. Classification (NCBI taxonomy): domain Bacteria; kingdom Bacillati; phylum Actinomycetota; class Actinomycetes; order Streptosporangiales; family Streptosporangiaceae; genus Nonomuraea; species Nonomuraea sp. NPDC051298. Next base: position 19,797 of record NZ_JBVJIM010000039.1, on the reverse strand, counting down.
CTTGGTATTGCTGATCTGGTCGAAGTCCCGCCCGTGGCGGTCGTGGTCGACGTCATGCGTGCTTTCACCGTGGCCGCTTGGGCCTTTGCCCAGGGGGCGGAAAAGATCGTTCTTGCTGAGTCGCTGGACGAAGCCCTGGCGCTCAAGGCTCGCCCCCCGGATTGGGTGGCGCTCAAAGACGGTCCGTCGGCGCTCGGGTTCGACACCGTCAACTCGCCGGGCCTGCTGCGGTCGATTGACCTTGGCGGGACGAATCGTTGTGCAGAAAACCACGGCAGGAACAGTCGGCGCCCTTGCTGTCAACGAGGCGCCGCTGGTGCTGTGCGCCAGCATCGTGGTGGCGGAGGCAACGGCTCGGCTCTTGCGGACACGCAACAGTGACAGCGTCACGTTCGTGGTCACCGGCGAAGATGGGCAGGCCGATGAAGATCTGGCCTGTGCTCAATACATCGTTCGGAGGGCCACCGAGGCTGGGACGGATGCTGCTGAGTTCCTCCGCCGCGCTGCCGAGTCGGGGTGTGTCCCAGGGCCGAAGCGTTCTCATGTCGTGAAACCGAGTAGCTGAAGGCCGTCGGCGGGGTAGCTGCGGTAGTGGTCGGTGGCGGCGGCGATGTTGGCCCAGCCGATCAGGCGGGCCAGGCCGAAGGCGAGGTTGCGCAGGCTGGCCATGATGCGGGGTGCGGTGCCGGTGCGGACGCGGGAGGCGTCTTCACGGTAGGTGACGTCGCGGATGTGGTGCAGGGCCTCGATGCTCCAGTGGCCGCGGATGAGTGCGGCGAGCTGGGCGTGGGTGATGCGGCCTGGCGGCAGGCTGGTGATGGCGTAGATGGTGATGATGGTGGTTTTGCCGGTGCGGTGGTCGGTGCGGCGGCGTTTGATCTGGATGGCCTGGGCGGCGTGGGGGAAGGGCAGGCCGGGGCGGGCGGTGCAGATCTTCATGCGGCGGATCTCGCGGCGGCCGTGTCCGGTCTCGTCGGTACGGTTGTTGAGGATGGCCTCGCGCCAGGGCAGGGCCTTGAGCCGGCGCAGGAGAGTGGGCGTGGAGTAAGCCGCGCGGCGCGGTGCCCTTGATCGGGTCGTTTCCGCGCGACTCCTCCCCGAACCGGACGTGCGAGTTTCCCCGCATCGCGGCTCTCCGGTGGTGCTACTGCGTGCGTGGTCGCTGGTGGATGTCGGTGTGGCAACGGGCGCAGACGATCAGGGGGGCGGTCACGCCGAGGATGTGAATGCGCCGGGTGGCGATCTCCATCAGGAACAGCCCGTACAGGCGTCTCAAGGAAATTGTGTCGACGCGGAAGAAATCGACGGCCAGCATTCCCTTGGGCTGAGCGCGTAGGAAGGTCCTCCACGAGGTATCGGCGTCTCGGGGAGCCGGGCCCCTCCTTGCTCATCCTCGGGCGGCCGGACCGACTCGGATACGTCCACCGATCTCGGATCAAGCGGTGTGCCAAGCCGGCAGGGCGCCGGACGTCATCAGCCGGTGAGCCCGCAATCTCGGCGGCAGGAGTCGCGCCAGCGCGGCCAGGACCGCTCGATCGGCCCAATGAGGCTTCGACCGGTCGGCCTGACGCCGCAGCACCTCCACCTCATGCCGCAGCACCATGTCCCCCGGACTCCACGATGCGGCCCTTCCACAACGTGACCGACCTGAACGACCCGCGAGCCACCCGGCGAAAACCTGCCGTTGCAGGTGTGATCAGCGACTACTGCCGCGCCGCTTAACCGCAGCTCAAAGCACGTAACTCGATATTCGAGCGGTATGCCGAGCAGCGCAACATCAAGCGTGTGGCCGCGTTCCTCGGCATCGCGGTCCGGAGCCTGGCCACCCGACTGTGGCCCCTTGACCGCCGCCATGCAACGAAAACGCGCCCTCGGCCGGCCAACAGCCCGCCCATCCCTCTCTGCCTGGTCAGCCGCCACACGGTCACGGCAGGTCCAGGATTGACACCATCGCCGCGGTGTGGCCGAACTGCTCGCGCAGTAGGTCTGGCCGTATAGTGACATCACGCGTCGTCCGTAATGATCAAAGGGAGCTATGGCCAAGGTCGGAATCAGTGACGTCGCCGCTCGTGCCGGGGTCAGCGAAGCGACCGTCAGCCGTGTGCTCAACCGTCGGGGTGTGGTTGCCGCCAGCACGCGCCGTGTCGTGGAGGACGCGATCCGCGAGCTGGGATACGACCGCGGAGGACAGAGCCAGCTCGTCATCGTCCTGACCCCGGGCCTCGCCCAGCCTTTCTTCGGCCGGCTCTGCGAGCTGATCGAGTCGGCATTGGCACCCCAGGGGTTCAAGGCTGTCGTGTGCTCCACGACGGTGGGCGGGTTGCAGGAGATCGACTTCATCACCTCCACCATGGATCTGGGCATCGCGGGCGCGGTCTTCGCCTCGGCGAGCAACACCCTGATCGGCGCGGACCCGGCGCCGTACCGGCTGCTGCAGGAACGCCAGATCCCGTTCGTCTCGATGAACGGTGCGATCGAGGGAGTCCCAGCCCCCAGCTTCTCCACGAATGACAAAGTGGCGGCGGCGCTGGCCGTCGACCACCTGTGGAAGCTCGGTCACCGCGACATCGGCATGATCGTCGGCCCGGTGGGGAACCGGCCCAGCGAGCGGCGCCTCGACGGTTTCGTCGAGGCGATGAGCTCACGTGGCGTGGATGATCCGCGGCGACTCGTCGCGCACCAGGTGTACAGCGTCGAGGGCGGAATGTCGGCCGCCGAGACCCTGCTCGACCAGGGTGCGACCGCGATCGTCGCGGCGAGCGACTACATGGCCCTGGGTGCGATTCGTACGGCGGGGCGTCGCGGTCTGTCCGTGCCAGGCGACGTGTCCGTCGTTGGATACGACGACTCCCAGATCATGGGATTCGTCGATCCGCCCCTGACGACGGTCCGGCAGCCGATCGAGCGGATCGCGCAGGCGATCTCCGCCACCATGGTGCATTTGGTCAACAGGCGGCCGGTGCCGGCGGGGGAGTTGATGTTCGACCCCGAGCTGATAATCCGCGGCTCGACGGCCGCCCCACGCACATAGCCGCCGATCGCTCAGCAGGCTGATCCTCTGCTGCCGCTGCCGCTGCCGCTGCCGCTGCTGTTCGCCTGATTCGCAGGATTCGCCCGATGCCGCCAGCGAGACGGCGTCGGCGGCGATCGTGTCTGCCCGCGGGATGTGTCCTCCGCTGATGGATGCCCGGATCATGGGGGCTGCCTGCCGCCACGGCGGGCTGTGTGACTCCTGCCGAGCCCACGACGGACCCGTCCTGTCGCCCGGGACGCGGGCTCCTTGAGCGTGTTGCCGTCTTGTTACGCACTGCTTTGCCCGACTGTTGACGTGTCTATGACGTGTATGTGACACTCGGTTTTCATGATGAGGCAGTTACCGCCTGTGGAGCACACCGCACGGGCTGGAAAAAATCACCCACCATGGCACCTTTGGGTTGATTCGAGCATGCACGATCTTATCGAGTCTTTCATTTGGGCGTCATATCGTTCGCGTGAGTGGGTTCAGACCGGACGGGAGCCCGGATATCTCCCGAGTTACTGGGCCGGTTTGACGGACCGGCCGATGTTCTATTCGAGGGACCTCGCCCACCAAATGCTCGGCGCGCATCTGCTGAGACTGGACACGGAGAACCTTTCGATGCTTCGGCATTTCGCCGGATCGTCGAACGGCGCCCGCGGCTGGTATCCGTTGTGGGCGTTCGAGTTCGACGGCACCCCGGCCGCCATCGACTACCACTCGGATGACGACTTCGTACGAGAGGTCCCGGCGCCATTCGAACTCGTCGAGAAGGCGGTCGAGCAATATCGCTGGACGGCGGACGACCGATTCCTGGTCGCTCCGGAGATCGCGGCGTTCGTGCGCAACACGATGACGTCGTTCGTCGACGCCCACGATCCCCTCGGGACGGGTGTCGCGGGTGAAGGCGGCAGCGGGGACATCTTCCGCGGAACGGCGACCTACAACGAGGGGGAGCGGCCACCGCACCTCCTGGTCGCCGCCGACGGGATCGCGAGCCAATGGGCGGCGCACCTGGCGCTCGGCTCCGTCACCGGTGCGGTGCTCGACGAGGAGTTCGCCGCGTGGAATCGTGAGCGGGCCGAGCAACTGGATGAGCACTTCTCGACATCATGGTGGTTGCCCGGCGACCAGCACTATGCTGCGGGCTTCACCGCCGACGGGCCGACCGGCGGGTTCCGGCTGGAGAGCACATGGTTCCCCGCACTCAAGGGGATCATGCGCGAGGACCAGCGCTCGAGCGCGCATCTCGGCTTCCTCCGATCGGGCCTCGCGGCGACGCCGCCGTCCAATATCGAGGCTTTCACCTACCTTCCGGAGGCGTTCCTCCGGTACGGGTGGGACGACGAGGCGTTGCGGTGGATGCGATACCTCGCGGGCTCCAGGGCGGACTATCCGGAGGTCCCCTTCACGCACGTCGCGCACGTCGCGGTCGGCCTGACCGGGCTGGAGCCGGGCACCCAGGAGGGCGTCGTCCACACCCGCTCGCACCTTCCGTCCGGGGAGTGGATCGAGGTCGGAGAAGTTCCAGTCGGTGGTTCCGTCGTCGGGCTGCGGCACGAGGGCAGGGAAGCCACCGAGTTTCAGGTGACCGGCGGACCAGGCGTGACCTGGACCTCCATCTGGGACGACGGGCACGTCAGCACGGTTGACGTGCCGAACGGTTCACGCGTGCGCGCAGGCGCCGACGGCAGCGTCGTCGTGCTTCGCGGGCAGCGATAGATCACTGATAAAGGAGACCCCCCTTGCACCGGAAGGCACTCGCCGCCGTCACCGCCGTCTCGTTCCTCGCGCTCGCCGCGTGTAGCAGTGAGACCAGTGATGGAGGAGGCTCGGCCGGGACCACCACGATCAGCTACGCCTTCTGGGGAACCACAGACGAGGCCGCCACCATGAAGGCGATGATCGCGGCGTTCGAGAAGGCCAACCCGACGATCAAGGTCGAGCCCAACTGGATCCAGAGCGACTACGAGCAGAAGCTCCAGACGTCGATCGCCGGCGGCGACGCCCCGACCGTGGCGGAGATCTCCGACACCTCGCTGCCAAGCTTCGCCAACTCTTTCAAGCAGGTCGAGGTCGACAAAAGCGTCTACTACTCGCCGGCCGTCCAGCGGGCGGGGACGTTCGGCGGGGCCGACTACGCGGTGCCCTTCGTTGCGAAGAGCAAGGTCATGGCCGTCGGCAAGGACGCCTTCGACAAGGCCGGCGTCCCCGTCCCGTCCGGCGCGACGCCGATGACGACCGCGGACTTCGTGTCAGCGGCCAAGAAGCTGACGTCGGGATCGGACGCAAAGAAGGTGTATGGCTCCGCGTCCCTTTGGTATGACGGCTGGCTGATCGCGGAGGGCGGCTCGTACTACAGCGCGGACGGCAAGCAGTGCACGATGGGCAACGCCGATGGGATCCGCGCCGCCCAGACCGTGGTGGACGCCGTGAAGACCGGCGGCTTCGCTCCCAACCAGGCCGACTCCCAGGGTCAGGACATGTTCCAGTGGCTCGCCGACGGCAAGCTCGCGATGCTGCCCGACTTCGGCCCGTGGAACATCGCCAAGATCGCCGCGTTGGACCCCTCGAAGTTCCTCCTCGTGCCGATGCCCGGCAAGGGCGAGCCCATGGAGGTCGACAGCCTGGGCATCGCGAAGGGCGCGAGCGAGGCGGAGACCGCCGCGGCGAAGACCTTCACGAAGTTCATGAGCTCGACCCCCGACGCGCAGAACCTGCTGGCGACGACGACGTCCGCGCTCGGCATCCCCGTCATCCAGGGATCACTCGACGCCTTCAAATCCATCGCCCCGAAGGTGAACCTGCAGGCCTTCATCGACGCCGTCACGAACGCGGTGACCACGCCCGCAGTCAAGGACAAGGTGCGGATCGAGAAGGCCTTCTCGGATGACCTGAACTCGCGCACCGCGATCGGGTCCGGCACCGAGGATCCGGCCGTCGTGCTGCCGCAACTTCAGGCCGACTGCCAGAAGTTGCTGGACGCGGCGCAGTGACGATCACCGAGCGGATTGCGTAGAGGGGGATCGCGGGATGTCGGGCATCGTGGACGGGCTTGCGGGATTCCTCGAACGACTGCACGTCGTTGAGGGGCTCAGACCCATCCTCTCCCTGGTCATCATCTTGGCCATCGTGTTCGGCCTCATCGGCGCCGGTCTGTGGGGTGCACTCCGGGCGCGCTGGATCTCGCGGAACACCGCCGCGTTCTGGCTCTTCGTCTCTCCGTGGATCGTCGGCTTCGTGATCTTCACGGGTGGGCCGATGGTGTACTCCCTGGTCCTGTCATTCATGGACTGGGATCTGATCGATCCGGCGAAGTTCACGGGGCTCGCCAACTACAAGGAAGCGCTCTCGGACCCCGAACTCGTTCAGGCGATCAAGGTCACCCTGACGTACGCCGTCGTGAGCGTCCCCCTGCAGACGGTGCTCTCCCTGGGTGTCGCGCTCCTGATGAACGTCCGGGTCCGCGGGGTCAACGTGTTCCGGACCATCTGGTACCTGCCTTCGCTCGTGACGGGAGTGGCCCAGGCAGTGCTGTTCATCTGGGTCTTCAACCCCAGTTACGGCCTCGTCAACGGGTTGCTCCGCCTGTTCGGCGTCGAAGGACCCAAGTGGCTCTTCGACGCCGACTGGGCCCTGCCCGCGGTGATTCTCATGAGCCTCTGGACGGTCGGCGGGAATATGATCATCTATCTCGCCGGCCTACAGGACGTGCCGAAGAGCCTCTACGAGGCGGCCGCGATCGACGGCGCCGGGCGCTGGCACTCGTTGTGGCACATCACGCTTCCCCAGGTGAGCCCCGTTATCTTCTTCAACGTGGTCACGGGCCTCATCGGTGCGATGCAGACCTTCACCCAGGGCTACGTGGTCACGCACAACGGGGGCGGCCCGTCCGACTCGCTCCTTTTCTACGTCCTGTACCTGTACCAGAACGCGTTCTCCTTCTTCAAGATGGGATACGCATCCGCCCTGGCTTGGATCCTGTTCGGCATGATCATGGTGCTCACGGCGCTGGTGTTCCGGGGGAGCGCCTTCTGGGTCTACTACGAATCGCAACGGCCGAAGGAGCGGAGGCGGCGTGTCCATGTCAGCTAGCGCGGGAGCGGTGCGTGCGGAGGGGACGCGACCCCGGCCACTCGGGCCCAAGGTCTTCGCGGTCACACTGCTCGTGGTCGGCTCCGTCGTCTTCATCTACCCCTTCCTCTGGATGATCGCGACCGCGCTGCGGACGCAGGCGGGCGTGTCGCAGGGAGGGGCGTCGCTCTGGCCCATCCAGTGGCAGTGGTCCAACTTCTCCGACGGTCTCGGCTCGTTCCCGTTCTGGACCTACCTGCGCAACTCGGTGCTGAGCACGCTCGTCCCGGTCGTCGCGGTGGTCTTCTCGTCGTCGCTCATCGGGTTCGCGTTCGCGCGGATCCGGGTCCGGGGCTCCGGGGTGCTGTTCGCGATCGTGCTGTCGACGATGTTGCTTCCCGGGGAGGTGACTATCGTTCCGCAGTTCATTCTTTTCAAGAATCTCGATATGATCGATACGTTGTGGCCGATCATCGTCCCGACCTTTTTCGGCTCCTCGTTCTTCATCTTCCTGTACCGGCAGTTCTATTTGCGATTGCCGGACGCGCTGACGGATGCTGCCGTCATCGACGGCGCGGGCTGGTTCCGCATCTGGTTCTCGATTTATCTGCCGCTTTCCCAGCCCATCATCATCGCGACCGCAGTGTTGCAGTTCATGTCCTACTGGAACAACTTCTTCCAGGCTGCGATCTACCTTTCAACGGATCGGTGGAAGACGCTTCCGCTCGCTCTCGCGGGTTTCCAGTCCGTGCACGGCACGAACACTCCGCTGCTGATGGCCACCACACTGGTGGTAACCCTTCCGTGCGTTCTTCTTTTCTTCTTCGCGCAGCGTCACATCATCGGCGGAATATCATTCACGGGGATCAAATAATGGAAATCGAAATGCCTGCCACGGATGCCTCTTGGCTACCGGGGTGGACGCGCTCGGAGCCTGAGGCGCCTGTCCCGCTGGGCGCCGACCACTCCGGCGCAGGGCTCCTGCTGCGGGCGACGCGGCCGGGCGACGTGCGCGAACTGCGGGCCGGAGTCTTCGAGGTCGTGTTCAGCACGTTGGGCGAGCCGCTCGGTCTCACCGTGACGATCCCCGCGACCGATGCGGGCGCGTGGTGGCGCCCGGGCAGCACCGTGCCGCACGCGACGATCCCGCCATCGTGGGGGGCGGCGGTCGACGTGACGGCCCTGCGGGGCATTCCGCTCGGAGCCCTGCTCGGCTCGCGCGACGTCGCCCGTCTGGTCTACGCGGTCGACAGCGGCCCTAGTGAGACCCAGGTGCTGGCCGGCCTGGTGGAGGAGACCGCCGACTTTGTGATCAAGGTCGCCGTCGGCGGCTCTGGTACGGCGGGCGACGTGCGGCTTCTCCTGGACGTGTCCGGCGCCACCTTCGCGGAAGCCGTTCCCGAGGCGGGGCGCTGGCTCCAGGGTAAGGAAGGCCATCGCGGGGCGCCGGGGGCCGAGGACCCGGTCCTGTGCACCTGGTATTTCGCGCACCAGCACGTCTCGGCCGCCACCGTACTCGCGCAGGTCGATCGCGCGGCCGCGATGGGGTTCGGCACCGTGATCGTCGATGACGGCTGGCAGACGAGCTCGCACGGCCGGGGATACGGATCGTGCGGCGACTGGGAGGTCACGGAGGACAAGTTCCCCGATGCGGCCGGCCTGGTCGAAGCGTTGCGCGCCCGAGGGCTGCGCACCGTGTGGTGGATCGGCACACCATTCCTGGGCTATCGGGCGAAGACCCGCGACCTGGGGCTTTCGACGCTGCGCGACAAACCCGAGCTGGAGGCGGAGGTCCTCGACCCGAGAGACCCCTTCACTCGCGCCTACCTGGTCGGGCGGATGGAGGAGATCATCGCGCGGACGGCGGCCGACGGCCTGAAGCTGGACTTCCTGGAGGAGTTCCAGGACCAGGGGGTGCCGGGGTCCGTGGCCGCGGCCGTCGACACCGTGTCCGAGATCGTCGAAAGGCTGCGAGGGCTCGGAGTCGAGCCATTGATCGAGTTCCGCGAGCCGTACGTGCATCCGGAAGCAGCCCGGCACGCCTCGATGATCCGCGTCGGCGACTGCCCGCTGAATGCGGTTCAGAACCGCGTCGGCATCCTCGACCTCCGCCTGAGCCGGCCGGGCACGCCGATCCACAGCGACCCGATCATGTGGGCCGAGGGCGACAGCCCGGAGCGGGTCGCCCATCATCTGATCAACTCGCTGCTGGGCGTGCCGCAGGTGTCCGTGGACCTGACGCGGCTTCCCGGTGACCAGTCCGAGGCGCTCACGTTCTGGCTCAGTGTCTGGCGCGAGCACCGCGACCTGCTGCTGCACGGTCGGCTGGTGCCCGAGCGCCCCGAACTGATGTACCCGGTGGTCCGCGTTCACGACGGCGGCCGGCACTTCGTCGCGAGGTACGCGCCGCACTCCATCCTGATTCCGGCCGGTGACTGGACGGAACTGCTGGTCGCGAATGCCGACGACAGCTCCCCGATCCTGCTGAACGAGGGGGACGAGGTCAGCGTCGGCCTGGAGGTCTGGGACGCCAGGGGGCGACTGGTCGTCGACGGGGACATCGTGCTGGCCTCCGGGCCGCACGCGCTGGCCATTCCCTCCGGCGGGCTCGCCCGGTTGCGCCGGGCCCGTTCGTCGATGCCCTCGACATGACGGAGGTCTGCGCGACGACGTTCACAGACGATTCCCCCGGCCCTCCCCGGCACGCACGGCTTGTGCTCGATTTCGCCGGCGAGGGGGTCTAGCCCGGTGCCGGCGACGGTGGACGTCACCGACTTCGGGACGGCTCCCGGCAGCCGCTCCGATGCCGCGCCCGCGGTCGCGGCGTCCCTCCGGGCCGCCGGCGCCGTGGCGGGACCGGTGGTCCTCCGATTCCCTCCGGGCGACTATCACTTCTGGCCGGATGGCGCTCAACGTCGTGAGCTTTACGTAGCCAACACGGTGGGGGACGATCCGCGGTACCGCGAGAAGACGATCGCCGTACTCGTCGAGGGGGTCGACGATCTCCTCATCTCGGGGGAGGGCGCCCGCATCCTCCTTCATGGGCTCCAGACGACCTTCGCCGTCATCGACTCGCGGCGGGTGCGCGTCGAGGGACTCGAGTTTGATTTCGCGGTGCCGACGGTCGTCGACGCCACTGTCGTGGACGGGGGCGTCGAAGCGGGCGGGCGTACCGGGTGATCCGGGTGCCCGAGGTCACGCTGTTCTCCGTCGAAGGACGCTCGATCTGTTGGCACGGTGAGGCCCTCGGCTCGGGCGCCGTCGCCTGGGAGGGCCGTGATGCGCTCGAGTACACGCAGATCCGTGATCCGTCCGGCCACAGGACGCGGCGCGGCCCGAACCCGCTCTTCGACGACGTCTGGTCGATCAAGGCGGTAGGGGACCGCGAGATCCGGATCGACTACGACCGCAGCGAGGAACCGGCCGACCTCGGTGTCGTCTATCAGATGCGCCTGACGACACGTGATCATCCCGGCGCGCTCGTGCTCGACAGCTCCGGTGTGACGCTGTTCGGGCTGCGTTTCCGGTTCCTGCACGGCTTCGGCGTCGTGGCACAGGCGAGCCGTGACGTCACGATCGAGGGCTGTGAGTTCCGAAGCCCACCGGGCAGCGGGCGGCACACGGCGGGTTTCGTCGACTTCGTCCAGTTCTCCGGATGCTCGGGAGTCGCGGCCGTTCGCGAGTGCCTCTTTGACGGGCCGCACGACTCCCGCAGTTCTCGCCCGACGACATGATCGAGATCGTCGAGCGGGAGACGCTCCAGGCGATCGCGACCGCGACGGTGGAGCGCGTACGGCAGCCGAGCGGGCGGGACCGCGCCCACCCGCTCAGGGGCATCGTCCTGACCGTCGGCTCCGAGCTTCCCGGCGACCCCACCGGGCGGGCCGCGGTGGAGAACGTGACCCGGACGCCCGCCGTGCACATCGCCCGCAACGTCTTCCGAAACGTGCCCACGCGCGCCGTGCTCGTGACCACGCGGCGTCCGGTGGTCATCGAGGACAACCGGTTCGAACGCCCGGGAATGGCCGCGATCTACGTCTCAGGCGACGCTGTCCCGCTCGAAAACACGGTTTCGGGCTCTGAGCTGGGGTTCTGCTGCGCGATCAGTGCGGCGGCTGTCACCATCGCGGGGTGTCGTTGTCGCTGATCTACAGGGTGGTTCGGTGCTTGTGCAGCCTTGTGGCGGTGCTGGTCCGCTCTGATTTGTCCAAGGAAGCTGAGCTACTAGTGCTGCGTCACGAGAACCAGGTGCTTCGACGTCAGCTCGGTGTCCGGCCGCAGCGGGGTCACGCCGACAGGCTCTGGCTTGCGGCGTTGTCACGGCTGGTCCAGCGCCGCCGGTGGGCGGAGGTGTTCCCAGTCACCCCGGCGACAATCTTGCGCTGGCATCGCAACCTTGTGGCGCGGAAGTGGACCTTCACCGGGAGGCGGAGCCCGGGGCGGCCCTGCACCCGCCGGCCTGTCAAGGCACTGATTGTTCGGATGGCGCGGGAGAACCCGACCTGGGGGCACAGGAGAATCCAGGGCGAGTTGGCCCGGCTGGGGTTCCCGATCGCGGCCTCCACGGTGTGGGAGATCCTGGGCGCGGCCGGTATCGATCCGGCGCCCCGCCGGGCTGGGCCGAGTTGGCGGCAGTTCCTGGCCGCTCAGGCCCATGCGATCATCGCGTGTGACTTCCTGGTGGTCGAGACGCTGCTGCTCAAACGGCTGTATGTGCTGGTCTTCATCGAGCACGGTACCCGGCGACTGCATCTGGGTGGGGTGAGCGCGCACCCGACCGGGGCGTGGATGGTGCAGCAGGCCCGCAACCTGGTGATGGGCCTGGGGGAGTGCATCGCCGGGCTACGGTTCTTGATCCACGATCGGGCCCCGCTCTTCACCGTGGCTTTTCGGGAGGTCTTCACAGCAGAAGGGCTACGGACCATCACCATCCTGCCGCGGACGCCGAGGATGAACGCCATCTGCGAGCGGGCCATCGGCACCCTGCGCCGTGAACTTCTGGACCGGATTCTGATCCTCAATGAACGCCACCTGGCCCTCGTGCTCCAGGAGTATCTGATCCACTACAACGGGCACCGGCCGCACCAGTCCCGGCACCAACGGCCCCCGGACACCGCAACGCAGGCCGCCCGCGACGTGACCGACCTCAACGACCTGCGATCCATCCACCGAAAACCCGTCGTCGCAGGCATGATCAGCGAATACCGCCACGCCGCGTAACCGCAGCTCAGGACACGTAACTCAATATTCGAGCGGCACACCGTCTTGCGCTGGCACCGCGATCTGTTGAAACGGCGTCACGCCCGTGGCTGCCGGCCGAACAGGCGAGGTCGCCCGCCCACGGTCCGCTCGATCCGTGTCCTCATCCTGCGACTGGTTCGCGAGAACCCGGCGTGGGGATACCGGCGGGTGCACGGTGAACTCACCACGCTCGGCATCAAGATCGCACCATCCACGGTCTGGGAGATCCTCCAGCAGGAAGGGCTCGATCCAGCACCCGAGAGGGCATCCACCACGTGGGCCGCCTTCCTGCGCTCTCAAGCTGATGCCCTGCTGGCCTGCGATTTCATCGAGACCATCATGTTGAACGGGCAGCGCCAGTACATCTTGGCGGTCATTGAGCACGCCACCAGGCGTGTGCGCGTGCTGGGCACCACCGCGCACCCGAACGCGAGCTGGGTCATCCAGGCGGTCAGGAATCTCGTGATGGATCTAGAGGATGCGGGCTGCCGGGCGCGCTACCTGATCCGTGACCGGGATGCCAAGTTCCCGGCCTGTGTGAACACGATCCTGTCCGATGCCGGCATCGAGACCGTGCTCACCGGTATCCGGATGCCACGCATGAACGCGGTCATGGAGCGATGGGTGCAGTCGTGCCGCCGAGAACTTCTGGACCGCTGCCTGATCTGGAACGAGCGCCACCTGCGGCACGCCCTACGCGAGTACGAACGGTTCTACAACGAGCACCGAGCCCACCAGGCCCGGGCTCAAGCGGCACCGCTGCGTACCGTCCCGGATCCGATCATCGATCCGAAGCGACTGGACGACCTGGACATACGTCGGCGAGATCGATTCGGCGGAGTTCTCCACGAATACTCACATGCCGCTTGAGCTGGATGGACGTAGTTTTCGGCAGGCGCAGAGCCGCCACGAGCGCTTTCGTGCGAGTTGGATCAGCTCTATTGACAGTCGTGATCACTAATCGTACGGTTGGTGATGAATGGCCCTCCGAAAAGGAGGGTTAGGGTCCATCCGTAATAGTCTGTGGAGGCGTTTATGAATCCAGCGGAGATTGCTCGGATCAAGAACAGCATGAAGACGGCGAATGGTTCCGAGAGGGTGCTCGACACGCCTTTCGTGGACGAGTTGGAGCAGCTCGCCGCAGGTTTTGCCAGCTGCGCGTATGGCACCGGCTTTAACGCCGGCGTCTAGTAGCTGAAACCACAGTATCCCTCCGCCTTTCGTTAGGGAGAGGGATACTGTCATAATGGTGGAGGATAAGGCGTGTCGAAACTGATTCAAATTGAAGAGCCGCGACGCAAAGAGTGGCCAGAAAACGGCCTTGACGTGGCAGCGCTGCGCGCCGAGGGCTGGCGGCCGCTGCCGTTCAGCCAGTTTGTCGTCAAAATTCATGAACGCTGCAATCTGGCGTGTAAATACTGCTACATGTATGAAATGGCGGACCAGTCATGGCGCGGGCGGCCTATGACCATGGCCGATGAAACAGTCGAGACGCTCGCCAGGCGAATTTCCGAGCACGTCGATGCACACGACTTGCGTACCGTTGACCTTCTCCTTCATGGGGGCGAGCCGCTGATGGCCGGCCCTGACATGATCGACCGTTTCGTGCGTACCGTGCGTGGCGCCGTCGCGGGCAGGGCCGATGTGCGCTTCACCGTGCAGACGAACGGTCTGCTACTTGACGAGCGAATGCTCGACATGTTGCTCGCTCACGGTGTTCGCGTCGGGGTCAGCCTGGACGGCGGCATGGAGGCGAACGACCGGAGTCGTAGATACCGCAATGGCCGGGGCAGCTATTCGGACGTGGCGCGCGCGGTGGAGCTTCTGCGCTCCGACCGGTTCCGGTCGTCCTTCGGCGGCATCCTCTGCACCATCGACCTGAGAAACGACCCGATAGAGTGCTATGAGGCGCTGGCTGAATTTTCGCCGCCAATCATTGACTTCCTGCTCCCGCACGCGAACTGGACGACCCCGCCACCTGCCCAGAACGGTTCCGGTCCCACACCGTACGCGGACTGGTTGATCCAGCTCTACGAACACTGGCGGGGGAGCTCGCAGAAGACCAAGATACGTCTCTTCCAAAACATTTTCCGGCTGCTGCTGGGCGGGCCCAGCACCCTGGAATCCATTGGACTCCTGCCGGTCCGGATCATCGTCATCGACACCGACGGCACTCTGCAGCAGGGCGATTCGCTCAAATCGGCCTTCCCAGGAGCACCCGAGACCGGGCTGAATGTATTCGAGCACGACTTCGACACCGCCCTGGCTCATCCAGCGGTCATCGCCAGGCAGATAGGCGTCTCGGGCCTCAGCGCGACGTGTCAAGAATGCACAGTCAGAGACACCTGTGGCGGCGGATTCTACACACACAGATATCGCCGCGGGTCAGGTTTCCTCAACCCATCAGTTTATTGTGCCGATCTGCTGCGGCTGATTACGCATATTCGGCAGGACATGAGACGAGAACTTCTTGCGGACAGTGCAGCGTCAGATGCCTGAGCTCCTCATTCCCAGGTATCGGAATTCGGGGGGAGTGCAGCCGTTCGCTCGTCGCCTGCGCGCGCTGATGTCCGCGAACCAGCCCGCCGCCTGCCCCGTGCACGTCGGCCTCGCGGCCCCCCGGCCGCTCTCCAGCACGGTCGCGATCATTACGCACGCCATCGCTAAGCACCTGGTGGAGGGGAACGCCGCCGCGTTGCCGGCCTTCAACACCTGGCCGCCCGGCGATGTACGCATTCTCACCGCCGCCAGTTGGAACCGCCTGGACGCCTGCGCCGAGGAGTTCGGCGATATGCCCGCCGATCTGGCGTCGGATCTCTGGTTCCAGGTCGATCAAGTGTGTCATGGCAGCGGCTCCCTCACGACTCCTGAACTGCGGGCCGCTGGTGATCTGCTGCTCCGCTTGGGGTATCCGAAACGGGCGGCCAAGATCCTCGGCATGTCCGAGACGAAGGCCAGCGCTCATCGCTTCAGCCCGCAGCTGGCCCGGCAGGAGATGTCCGTTCTCCTCAGACTTCACGCTGGCGCGGCCGAGCTTGACCAGATCGCGCTGAACGTGGCAGCGGACGAGAAAATCGACCCGTACGCGCGTCTCATGCTGGCGAACTTCGTCGTGGTACGCCACGGCAAAAGAGGGGCCGACACCCCGCAGGCGCACCAGGCGGGGGAACTGGGCAAAAGGGCGCTGGCTTCCATCGACGACACGGAATCGGCCGCACTTCTCGCCGAGCACACCTGGCTGCGCGCGGTGGCCTACCTCCCCTTCCTCAAGGCGGACTCCAAGGCCACGCTCGCGGTGCTCGACCGCGCTGAGGAGTGTCTCACTCTCGCACGGCCCTCCCAAGAGGCGTTGCACCTCCTGGCCTGGGAAGACCACGCCATGCCCTTGTACGAGACACTGACAAAAACCCACCTCGTCTTCGGCCAACCAGAGCAGGCCGTCGCTGCGACGGACCGATTGGTCGAACTCGAGCCGAACGATCGCAGAACATGGAGCGCGCGCGGGCAGGCCCTCGCGGCTGCGGGGCGCATCGACGAGGCGCTGTACGCGTTCGAGCACATGCTGCCATTAGGAGGCATCGCGGTCGCCGAAGCGGCCTTCTACCTGGGCTGGGTCTACGAACAGCAGGGCAAGCCGGATCTCGCTCGTGACCATTACCTGCTGTCTCAACGCGTTGATCCCACAGCCGAGCTGGTGGACGAGCGGCTGAAAACCCTCCAGAAATGACGACAGACCACCAGGAGTCCCCTTCCCTGTGGCGGAACAGGAACTTCGTCCTTCTCTGGATCGGATCCGGGGTGACCATCCTCGGCAGCCGGGCCTCCAGCGTCGCGCTTCCCCTGCTCGTTCTGGCACTGACCGGTTCGCCCGTGCAGGCGGGTTGGGTGGCGTTGGCTGGGGTGCTCCCCGATCTCCTGCTCTACGTTCCGGCGGGTCCCTTCGTCGACCGGTGGGACTGGCGGAGGGTGATGCTGCTGTCCGAACTCGGGCGGGGGCTGGCCATCTGCGCCCTTGTCATCTCCTTGGTCTTCGGGACTCCGGGCATCGCCCTCATCATCGCGGTCTCCTTTGTCGAAGGAGCCCTTGGCGTTTTCTACCGCCTGGCCGAGCGGCTCTCCGTCCCATCGATCGTGCCCGCCGACCAGGTCGTGAGCGCCATGGCAGGGAACGAGACACGCGCCCAGTCCGCCATGCTGTTGGGCCGGTCGCTGGGCGGCCTTCTTTTCAGCCTCGGACGAGCCGTCCCCTTCGTCGTCGACGCGATCACCTATGCCGTCTCGGTCGGGACGCTGCTGTCCATGCGGGTGGTGACCACCAGGCGGCCGGCTCACGAGCGACGGCATGTTCTGCGGGAAATGGTCGAAGGGCTCACCTGGGTGGGACGCAATCCGTTCCTCAGAGCCTGCCTCGTTACGACGGTGGGTGTGGGCATCCTCGTGCACGCCCTGATTCTTACCTTCATGGCAAGTGCGCAGCAGAACGGGACGTCACCGTTTTTGATCGGTGTGACGCTGTCGATGCCGGGAATCGGAGGGGTGATCGGCGGAGTCGTCGCGGCCCCGTTCTTCCGGCGCTTCGACTTCTCGCTGGTCCTCGCACAAATGTGGAGTTGGGCCGGCGCGCTGGCCATCCCACTGGTGGGCGTCGACATCCTCCCGATGATGGTCACCCTGCTGATCGTCGGATTCGTCGGCTCTGTGGGAAACGTGGCCATGAACACCTACCTGGTGCAGCAGACGCCCCCACACCTGCTGGGTCGGGTATCCAGCGTCACGCTCATGGCCCTGTTCGTCGGCAACGCGGTAGGACCTCTCTGCGGCGGTCTTCTCACGGAGCGCGTGGGCATCGACATCACCGTGCTGATCCTGTTCGCAGGAATGCTTCTCCTCGCCGGCTGGGCCAGCACCATTCCCGCCGTTCGTCGGCCGCCGGTCTCCCCGGCCGAATCCACCGTCTGAGCGGCGATCGCATACGTCACCTTACGGTAGTTCGAGTTTCATGCCGATCAGCGGGAGATTGACACCTGCGTTGCGTAGCGGTTGCGGAGTCGGGATGATCTCGGTGGCGTTGAAACCGAGCTTCTCGTAGAACCCGACCGCGGGCGTGTCCTGTGCCACATGAAGAGTTACGGTCGCAGGGCGGGGAAGGTCGTTCATGGCCCTTTCCATCAGTTGCCGTCCGAGCCCGCGGGATTGGCTGCCGGGCAGGATGTACAAGCCGCCGATCGTTGCCCCGGCTTTGTTGCGCAGAACCTCGCAGAACCCGACGATCTCCTTGCCAGATCGAGCCACGAACAAGCCCTCACCGCGCGCCTTTGCTTCCCATTCAAGCTTCTTGCGGGGCGCGAGGTCATCTCTGACGAACCTGGCGAGAACTTTGCCGTCCACCCCTGGCACCCTGGCGTAGGTGTCTTGAAAGGCGGCCAAGTGGACGCGCAATATACCTGTCGCGTCATCGGGCCGTACCGGGCTTATCCGCACTCCGGTCGTAGCGCGTTCACGTGCCTTCGCGGGCGCACGCAGAAACCTTCCGACGGCCTTGAAGAGAGGACCTAGAATCGTAGACATCGGTATCAACGCTCACCAGTTGGATTCACCCTGCCGACCCGGACGGGTGACGTGGGGTCAGGTTAAGATGGCGTTGGCCGCGGTGTTGGTCATCCTGTCGATAGCAAGTCGGAAGACCGTCTGGACCGCGGGCGCGGCCATGGCCCCTCCAGACGCGAGCGCAGCGGCGGCCAAGCCGTAGTAGTAAAGCGTGAGCCCTTTGTGCGCGAGTACGAGTTGCGCACCGGCATGAAGCCCCAGACCGGCAACGCGCACTCCCGTAGTGGCGTCGATGAGGTTGTTGCTCGACCCTTCCGGAGAAGAGAAGTCCTGGGTAAAGGCGGTGATGCCTTCCCCACGGCTGGTGGAGGCAAGAGCCTGCACGTGGCCGCCCCCGTCGGTCAGTGGCTCGTGGAGCCGGGCGGCCTGCACATCGTGGGCCCTGCCCAAGGCCATGCAGGCGCTCTCGTCGCCGTCCGGGAAAACACAACCCAGGAAACTCTCAACTGCAGCCAGTTCTCCGTGCGGAGGCTCAAGACCCATTGTTCGTCACTACACCTTCCCGCTTTTGTCGATGACGGCAACGGACTCCGTTTCGGCCGACTCGTAGTCGGCGGTCATGACCTGCAGGCCCACCGGGTAGCCGCTGTAGTCATCCAGATTGCTCTGAAAGCAGTCATTAATCAGCCCGAATGCCATGTCGTAGCACATACCTATCGCCTGACCAACGGCATTGTTCATTCCCCACGGCTGGCCGTAGGACTTCACTTCCTCAAAGAACGCCTGAACCTGCGCCGATGCCTGTGCATGGGTGTCGGCCAGGCCCGTACCCGATCTGCGGCATTGCGCGTAGTCCAGCTCCAGCTCGCCTGCCATGAGCGCTCCTGTCTCATCGCCCTCACTCACGGGGACGCACGCTTTCCATGAACGAACTCAGCCTTTCCCCGAACGACCGCATCTGAGCGATCCCCGATTCCTTGAGTTCGTGGATCCGAGCCTCGACCAGGTCAGGGTCGGCACCTGCGGCTCTACGATGCTCGCGTAGCTTCGCCGCGAACTCGTCCATGGCGCGGTTGACCGCCTTCACCAGACGTCCGCTCAACTCCGGCGTCGTACGCATCGCCCGCTCGTCGATCATCATGGCCGTGAGCCGCGGTCCGGGCCCACAGGTCGCCCGGACCATGCCCCGGGCGGCAGACCCCTCGCCGAGCAGTTCCCTCGCCTCGCCGTCAGGCACGCCACCGATCGTCTCCAAGAGGTCGGCCACCTGGTCGAACGCATGCCGCAAGTCCAAGGCCGGCACATCGGAGGCCACTTCCGCCTCTTGCCGAAGCTTGTCCGCGCTCGCCCGCATCGAGTTCGTGATGGCCGTCATCCGCACACCGATTTCGTCACGGAGTTCGCGCATCTGCCGGGCTACAGCCAGCGGGTCAATTGCCGGAAGGGGATCCAGCCCAGCGGACTGAGCGAAGAAGTCGTCCAAGGCCGCGTTCACGGCCACCAAGACGTGAACGGCCAGCTTCTCCGAAGTGAGGCGCAACGACCGCGCGTCCAAGGCCACCGAGGTCAACTGCCCATCGGTGACGACCGCCCGGATGCGGTCTGACTCGCCGATGCCGCGCATCCGAACTCGTGCCCCCAGCCCTGAAACTGCGTTGATCCCGGCAACGCATCGCGAGGGATCACATCCAAGATCGTGATAAGAAACGAGGTTACCTCGTGATCGTCGACGACGATAGCATCGGCCGTACTGAACCGTTCCAGCCCCCCCGACGAATGTCCTGGCCACAGGATGATCACAATGTCGGTGTTCGGTCGATAAGCGGGCGTTCCTCCAAGGCCAGGTAGTTAAGGTTTCTGAGCTGCTGGCAAGAGCGTTGCGGAGATCGGGTCGGCGGTGTAGACGCCTGGTTTGATCT